>CAZGQI010000006.1:0-79152 GCA_964527895.1 uncultured Comamonadaceae bacterium
ACGGTGCTGTTGCATCAGATTTGGGGCATTGCCTCGTTGTGATGATGTAATTTGGTCGAGCATGAAGCGTATTCCCCTTTTGATCGGACTGGCGTTGATGATGCTGAGCACAGCGACTCAAGCGCAACGAGGCAGAAAGAACTTGCCCAACTTCGATTCGCGGTTGTACCACTTTGGCTTCATTTTGTCCGCCAACTCGAGTGATTTCAACTTCGCTGTCGCCGACAGTGCGTCTGACTCTTTCCGGGGTGTGAACAACGTGCCACAGGCCGGATTCAACATGCACTTGATGGCGTCCTACACGCTCTCACGGCACTGGCGTCTGCGGTTTGTGCCGGGATTGAGTTTCCAGGACCGCGGTTTGGACTACACGATTGAAGGATCCAACAATGTGATCAAACGCACGGAGGCTGTCAACCTTGACATTCCGCTCTTGCTCAAGTGGCGCACAGACCGGGTGGACAATTTCGCGGCGTATGCGTTGTTCGGGGTGAAATATGCGCGCGACTTCCAATCGCAGGAGAACGTCAACCAGCAACTGCAATCCGACAACATCTTGCGTCTGAAGTCTGGGAACATTGCCGCGGACATCGGGGCGGGCATCGACATTTTCCTCCCCTTCTTCAAGCTCGCCATTCAGGTCAAAACCGAGCACGGCCTTCGCAACGTCTTGATTCCCGACGACAGCATTTACGCATCACCATTGGATTTCCTGAGGACCCGAAGCTTTGTGCTGTCCTTCTGCTTTGAAGGATGATGGCCTCGGACATGGAGGACACCTACCGGACGCTAGCCGGTCCTTGTGAGGGGCTTTTCAAAGCCAAAGGCTCCAAGCACTTTGGGTACGGCTTTCCCATCGCCTCCGAATCGGAGGTCAAAGTCCATCTCGAGGCCCTCAAAAAACAACACCATGCCGCCCGCCACGTCGCCTATGCATGGATGCTTGGATTCGACGGAACCCACCACCGCTCAAGTGACGATGGCGAACCCAGCAACAGTGCCGGGCCTCCCATCCTCGGGGTCATTCGGGCCCACGACCTGACCCATGTGTTGTTCGCTGTGGTGCGCTACTTCGGGGGCACCAAACTCGGGGTTGGTGGACTCATCGAAGCGTACCGCGAAGGTGCGGCCGAGGCGCTAAGGGCAGGTCAAGTTGTCGAGCGCATTCGCACCCAACGCCTTCGCATTGCTTTCGCCTACGAGCACATGGGCGTCATCATGGGACTCATCAAACGGTGGGAATTGGAACCTGCCTCCACCGACTTTCAGATTTCCTGTGCGTTGGAAGTAGACGTTCGCTTAGGACAAATGCAAGGTTTCATGCAAGCCGTGCAAGACACGCGGGTTGCAGAGATCAAGACACTCTGAGGCTCAGGGCTTCGACACCCAGTACACCCAACGTTCTTCGCCCAGGCTGTAGCGCTTGTAGCGCGCCTCCCCCAACATCTCCATCATGTCGACTTCCTCGACGTGGAAACCGGCCTCGCGCAACCGCGCTGGATAGTCCTTGTGCCCGTACAACCGAACGTGGTCCTGTTGCCAGTAGAGCCTTTCCCGTTCCATGGGGTCGGTCACGTTGGGATCCTCCGCGGTGTTTTCTTCGTTGTAATTGATGGGCACCTGGAGCACACCCCATCCACCGCGCTTCATGACGCGGTGAAACTCGCGCAACACCTTGCGGTCGTCTTCCACGTGTTCCAGCAGATGGTTCGCCATGACCACATCGAAACTCTCGTCCTCAAAAGGAATGTCGTGACAATCGAAATGGTGGTCTGCCCAGGGGCTGTTCAAATCGGCCGTCACATAGTCCAGGTTGTCCTGCTTCTTGAACCGGGTCAAGTAGCAGTATTCGGGCGCGAGGTGCAGCATGCGCAGGGGCGCCTCAAAGAAGGACGTCTTGCGTTGCAAAAAGGCCCACACGGCACGGTGACGCTCCAAGCTCAAGCTGTGTGGAGCCAACGCATTGGGGCGACTTCGGACACGTCCGTACGGCAACATCTTTCGGTAGGACTTTCCCACGATGGGATCTTCCAGCGTGTCCCCCGCATACGACCACGCCACGCTCTGCAATGCCAAATGTGCTCCACGCTGAAGCACGGTGCGAGGCACCCACCTCGTCAAGATGCTGACCAATCCCATGCCCTAAAAATAAGGCGGGACCCTTGGGCCCCGCCTTGAATGCTTCGTCAAATTTCAGGCGCTTACTCGATGACCAAGGCCTTGTGTTGCATGCCTTGCGCAGTTTGCGCACGCACCGCGTACCAACCGGCCGGCCAACCGAGGGTCAAGCTCCCTTCCCACGTGCCTTCGTGCACCTTCCGACCTTGGGCATCCACAACTTGAATGAACGTACCCAAGTCGAGTCCTGGCATGCGAAGTTCGGTGCCGTGTGCTGCAGGGTTGGGGGTCACGGACCACATCGCTTCAGCACCTTCCTGCACACCCACGGTGCCCGCCACGGTGACCGTTACACCCACGCGGTCAGACACGCACTCGATGGGCTTGGGCTCGGCCTTCCATTCGTAGAAGAAGTAGTAGTAATCCAAGCTCGGCCCGGCCGTGCTGTTGGTGATGGTCAACAAATCACCCACCTCGTACGGGTAGCTCAACTGAGAATTGTTGCCCTCGCGCCACAGTTGGGGATCCTCCGTGGTGCATCGCAAACCGTAGTTCAGGCCGGGCTCGATGTCCCAATTCAATTCCAAGACAAACGTTCCCGCCTGGACTTCCACAGCCGTCGACTCGAGCACAATGCCGAATTCATCAATCAGCTCAAACTCCCGCTCGTACGTGCCGTTGGCAAACAACGTCACGCTGTTGAGGCGTGTGCTCTCGTAGACGTCGAATTCCAACCAACGCGCACTGTTGGAGTGGTAGGCACCGCTGTTTTGGTTGGTCAACTCACCTCCCACCTCTTGGTCGCCTGACGTCGTGCGGACATCCTCGGCCCAGAATGTGGTCGTCACGTCGACCTGCGGCGAGAACGCGTTGCCTTCTGCGAGCAAGTTGCCACCTGTGGACCAGTCGTACCAGCGAATGTTCTCTCCTGTCGCGGTCAAGTCCACAGTCGCAGGTGCGTCCAACATGATGTCCTCGCTGACCTCGGGGTTGCCCAAGGGTGCGCCGAACACTTCCACCACCAACGTGTCGGAGGTTCCCGCGTTGCCACAGATATCTACGCTGTACACCGCATAAGAACCGGACGTGGTCACGTCAATGCTTTGGGTTTCGTCACCCGTCGACCACGTGTAGTTGTCCGCATCTGAGGCCGTCAACGTCAACACCGATCCGTCGCACAAGTCGGTGCTGCCGTCGAAGGCGATCGTGGGCGCATTGCCCACAATTTCGGTGATGGTCAACAGGTTGGAGAACCCTGCACATCCCGCGTCATCGTACACCAACACAGAGTACGCTCCGCCTGCATTGACTTCCGTGGTGGCTTCCACGCCGCCGTTGGACCATTCGTACGACGCAAAGCCCTCAGGGGCGGTCAATGTCACGGATTCCCCAGGACAAAACGCGTCCGCGCTCGCCGTCGCCGTCACGTCCACCAAACAAGGAACCTCCAGCACGTTGTGGTACTGGTCAATGGCGGGGTTGTCAATCACCGTTTCCAAACCGCTGGGCCATTTGACCACGGCCTGGTCCACCACCTCGTGGTCTCCAAGGCCAAACCGGCACATGAACGTGCACGTGATGCCGTAGCTCTCGCCGCCGCGGACCTCGCGAACCATTGTTCCGAAGTCCCCGGTCAATTCCACCTTCGCCCCCACGGCGTCGACGTTGCTCTCAAAGCCTTCGAGGTCAAAGGCAATCCAGTGGTTGTCGTTGCCGTCGTTGACCCACAAAATGTCGGGGTTCCCGTTGTCAGGGCTCACGTAGCTGTTTCCGTAGCTCGCATACACGTCGAGTTGGCCGTCGCGGTTGACGTCGCCCGAGGCAAAGCTGTGCATGGTGTCGTTCCAGGGGAACAAGTTGGGCACTTCGGTGAAGGTTTGGTCTCCGTTGTTGCGGAAGAAGCCGTCGGCCCCACCCGTGTAGATGAGGTCCACAAAACCGTCGTTGTCAAAGTCGTCCATCTTCGCCTGAAGGAAGAACCCTGAAATTTCGAGGCCGCTGCCTTCCGTGATGTCGGTGAAGTAGCCTGTGCCGTCGTTTTCGAGGAGTTTGATGGTCGAGCTGTGGTTGGTGGCCAAACAGTCGAAGTCGCCGTCGTTGTCGATGTCTGCGAAATCCGTCGTCCAGCTCTGCTCATACAAGACGAGCCCTCGCTCAAGGGCCTCCTCAGTCCATCCGCCGTTGCCGTCGTTCACCCACAATTGGTTGATGCGGCGAGGATCGTTGGGATCGTTCACAAACTGACGGCACTTGGCGATGAACAAGTCGATGTCGCCATCGCTGTCAAAGTCCGTCCACACGGTGCCGTAGTTGCCGCTGTGGTCGTTGCCGGGGTAGTCCTGCAAGTCGTAGTCCGTCAGGTCCATGAACAATTCGGGCTCGAGAGAACCATCCTCAGCGCCTTTCCACATGCGGCTCAAGGCATCGTCGTGGCATCCAAACACGTCGAGCACACCGTCGTTGTCGATGTCCACCCAGTTGCACGCCTGCATGAACATGCTGCCGTTGGCCAACTCCATGGAGGTGTGCACGCCAGGTGCCGTGATTTTCTGCACGAACACCCCGTCGTAGGAACCGCCGGAGAACACGTCCTTGTGACCGTCATTGTCGAAGTCCGCGACACACATGCCCCATTGGCTTGCGCCACTCACCTGACCGAGGTTGTAATCGGTGAAGGTGCCTTCAGGCGTTTGGTAGAGCGTATGAAGGGTGTTGCTTTGGTCAAGGACAATCAAGTCGTCGTAGCCGTCGCCGTCCAAATCCGCGAAACCCACACAGCCTCCGCTGTTGTAAGTGTCGGGAAGCAGGTTGCTTGCGTTGGTGAAGGTTTGGGCTTGGGTGGTCGCTGCGAAGGCGACGCATGCTGTGGTCAACAGCCCTGCGCGATACAATGCGTTCATGGTTTCAGATTCTTGGTTGGTGCTCAAGCAGGCTTGAGGCTCTGCAAGGTAACACAGCATACGACCGTGAAGTTGCATGCGTTGGTCAAACGTACCTTTGCGGGCATGGCATCCGGCCTCAAAGCAGCCTTTCACACCCTGGGGTGCAAGCTGAATTTCAGCGAAACCTCCACCCTCGCCCGGCAATTGGGCGACGCCGGGTACGCCCGTGTGCACTTGGACGACGCGCCTGATGTGGTGGTCATCAACACGTGCAGCGTGACCGATCACGCCGATGCCAAGTGCCGAAACGCCGTGCGTCGCGCCATGCAAAGCAACCCTGAGGCGTTTGTGGTGGTGGTGGGCTGTTACGCCCAACTCAAGCCCGCAGAAATTGCCCAAATCGAAGGCGTCGACCTTGTCTTGGGCGCAGGCGAAAAATTCAACTTGGCGGCCCACCTTGAGGGCGCACAGAAAAGCGAAGAAGCCCGCGCCATCGCCGGAGAGATCAAGGAGGTTCGGGCTTTTGTTCCGGGCTTCTCAAGCGGCGACCGCACCCGCACGTTTTTGAAAGTGCAGGACGGCTGCAACTACTTCTGTGCCTTCTGCACCATTCCGTTGGCCCGGGGCCGTTCGCGCAGCGCCAATGTGGCCAAGACCGTGGCAGAGGCCCAAAAGGCCGTCGCCGCAGGTGCGAAGGAAATCGTCCTGACCGGGGTCAACATTGGGGACTTTGGCACTGCCCATGGCGAAACGCTCCTCGACTTGGTGCGCGAACTTGACCGACTCGCGGGCGTGGAACGCTTCCGCATCTCGTCGATTGAGCCCAACCTGTTGACGGACGACCTCATCGACTTCGTGGCCGCATCGCAGAAATTTCAACCGCACTTCCACATTCCACTGCAGTCCGGCCATGACGAGGTGCTATCTGCCATGCGCAGGCGCTACCGCACCGACCTCTACCGTTCCCGCATCGAGCGCATCCGAGCGCGCATGCCACACGCGAGCATTGGCGTGGATGTCATCGTGGGCTTCCCCGGAGAATCCAAGGAGAAATTTCTGGCTTCTGTCGACTTCATCAAGTCGCTCGAAATCAGCTACCTGCACGTATTCACTTACAGTGAGCGTCCCAACACCACTGCCCTGCGCATCGACGAAGTCGTGCCTGTGCCTGAACGCAAAGAGCGCAACAAAACGCTGCGCAACGTGAGCCTCAAAGCCCAGCGCGCGCACTACGAGGCGTTCCTCGGCCAAGAGATGGATGTGCTGTTTGAGGAAGCCGAAGAAGACGGCCTGCGGATGGGCTACTCCCCCAACTACATCCGCGTCGCGGTTCCCTCGGACAAGGTGCAAGGCAACGACATCCATGCCGTCAAGCTGGACCGCATTGACCCCCTCGGATGGGTGCACGGAACGTTGGTCTGACTGACGTAGCTTCGCCACATGTACCCCAACCTGTACTTCGCCTTACTCGACTTGCTCGGCTGGGATCTCCCCGCGCTGAAATTGATCAACAGCTTTGGGTTCTTCGTGGCGCTGGCCTTCCTCGTGGCGCACGCGCTTTTGCGGAAGGAATTGAAGCGTCAGGCGGACTTGGGCCACTTCCAATCCCAAACCACCACCGCAGTCGTCGGCCAAGCGCCTCACCCCTTGGATTTGGGGTTGCAGGCGGTCATGGGTTTTGTTCTGGGATGGAAGGTGCTCTACCTCGTGTTCAACGCAGGTGAGATCTTTCAAGGCGGCGGCTTGCCGCAGGCCCACCTGTTCAGCACCGAAGGCAACGTGGTCTGGGGCGTGTTGGGGGCCATTGGGATGACGGCCTGGCGTTATTGGGAAGTCCAGCGCGAACGGCTGCCTGAGCCCAAAACCGTCGAACAGGTCATCCGTCCAGAAGACTTGGTGGGAGGCATCACCGCCACCGCCGCCGTCGGAGGCATTGTGGGGGCCAAGTTGTTTCACCTGCTCGAGTACCCCGATGAATTCATCGCATTCCTCAAGCAGCCAAGCCTCAACGCCTTCTTGGGCGGCCTCACCATTTATGGAGGCTTGATTGTGGGCGGACTGTCGGTGTACGTGTTTGCACGACGCCACAAGATGAACTTCCTCAGGCTCGCAGATGCCACCGCTCCGGTGCTCCTGCTTGGCTACGGCATTGGCCGGATGGGCTGCCAAATCAGCGGCGACGGCGACTGGGGCATTCCCAACCCGTTCCCCAAACCGGGATGGTTGTCATGGGCGCCGGATTGGGTTTGGGCCTACGCCTACCCCAACAACGTCAACGCGGTGTATGGACCTCGTGCCGCGGGCTACACGGGGAAACTCATCGATCCGGCCACACAGCCATGGCCCGCGTTTGAGGGCTACGGAACGTACCTCGACCCCGCCGTGTTCCCCACCCCGATTTACGAGACCACCGCCGCGGTGATCGGATTTGCATTCCTCTGGGGCATGCGCAAGCGTTGGACGGATGTGCCAGGCAAAATCTTCGCCGCGTACCTGATGTTCAACGGCTTCGAACGGTTCTGGGTGGAGAAAATCCGAGTCAACACCACCTTCGACTTCCTGGGCATGACCATGACGCAGGCGGAACTCATCTCCGTCTGCACGTTCCTGTCAGGCATCGCCTTGTGGGCTTGGGCCACCCGGCGAAAGGAAACGCGCTGATGCATTCAACGTTTGGGTTGCAGATTCGTCCAAACCCCAACATGCACCTTCCTTCTCAGTACAGTTCTGAACGCGAATTGGTCGACGCCCTTCGCAAATCCACCACAAGGGAGCGCGCATTTCGCGACGCCATCCACATCTGGCAACGCCCCCTCTACGGCCACTTGAGGCGAATGCTCGGCAACCATGAAGATGCGTCTGATGTGCTGCAGGACACGTGGGTCAAATGGGTGAAGAACATTCATGAATTTCGGGGTGACAGCGCCCTTTACACGTGGCTCATGTCGATAGCCAACCGCACAGCACTGGACGCCCTTCGGAAAAGGCAGCGAGAAAGGTTGAGGTGGGGAGACGTGGCACTGAGCAAGGAGGAAACAGGACCATCGGCCATGGGCGAGACGCTCGAGCCCGCGGACGAACAAGCTTGGAATGAATGGCACGGGCACGATGCATGGAACGAAGCGTCGGCTCTTCGAAGATTGATGGTGGCTGTAGAATCCTTGCCCGACCGACAGCGCGCGGTCTTTGTCCTTCGATACTTCGAAGCCATGCCTTACAAGCAGTTGGCTCAAACCATGGGGGTGACGGAAAGCACCGTCAAAGCACTTTGCCATCACGCCAAGGCCAAACTGCGCGACGCACTCACCTCAACGTGACCTCTTTCAACCTTTCCAACTTCTCATCGTCCAAACCTCAAGAATGACCCCTTCACAACATACTCGAGAGCCGCAGGCCCACCCTGACCTCAAGTCGCAATGGGACCAGCACCTTGACGTGCCTGAATCGTTTTGGGCACAGTCGGAAGAGGCCTCCGTCCGCGCTGCGTTGCCCTCCTCCAAACGTCGCTTTGTCATGCGGCCTTGGGCAGCCCTTGCCGCCGCTTGCGTGGTGGGCGGAATGCTGATTGGAACTTGGGGGGCGCAACGCCAACACGACGCGTGTGTCACGTTTGCGTGCCTTTGGGAAGCACAAGCCGACATCCCGTGGACCGAGGATGAGCTTGACATGCTTGAGGAGTGGGAATCCGGATACGACGACCTTTTGTTTGACTCAACTTCCTTCTGATGAAATCTCTTGCTCTCCTTGGCACGTTTTGCCTTTGCATGGTGTCCACAGCCTTGTCCCAGCCCGGTTCACCGCGGGCATCCTCCCAGCGCATGGAATCCTTGCGCATTGCGTTCATGACAGAACGCCTGTCCTTGACGGCCGAGGAAAGCAAGGTTTTTTGGCCCATTCACGAGGCCTTTGAAACACAAATGGAGGCACAACGTGACGCCCTGAACGCGAAAAAAGATGCCTTTGATGCCACAGAGGTGTCGGACGCCGAACTGCGTGATTTTGTCGATGCGCTGGCCCAGCAGCGCAAAGACATGGTGGATCTCGAATCTAAGTATTTGTTGGAGGTCGCCGCTGTGCTCGGCGCAGACCGCGCACTGATGTTGCCGGACATGCAGCGAGAGCTGGCGCGCAGAATTCGGGAGCGCATGGGGGCAGGCCGCAAAGGTCCTTCAGGACCGCGTCAAGGACAATCGGCAAGGCCGACCCGACGCAATCGCTTGAATTGAGCCCAGCAGATCAGTTGTGAGACGTCTGGAACGTGAGGCACACGCCGTTGATGCAATAACGGGTGCCGGTCTCGGTGGGTCCGTCGGGAAAGACATGGCCGAGGTGGCTGTCGCATCCTGAACAGCGGACCTCCACGCGCACCATGCCATGGGAACGGTCCACCACTTTGGTGATGTTGGCCTCCGGCGCTTCCCGGTCAAAACTCGGCCAACCGCATCCGGCATTGAACTTCGAGGGGCTTTCAAACAGCGCAGTGCCACACCCTTTGCAGTGGTACGTGCCTTCTCGCCACTCCGCATTGAATTCGCTGGTGTGCGGACGTTCGGTTCCATTTTCGCGCATCACGCGGTGCTCTTCTTCAGAGAGCTTGGCCTTCCACTCTTCTGTCGTCAAGTTCATGCGCCTTGAGACTGGCCGCCCGAGCCGCCGCGTCGGTCGCCTCCGGGCTTCCCTTTTCTGCGGAAGTTCTTCCCTCCTCCTTGACCTCCTTTGCCCTGACCGCCTTTTCCACGACCACCACCTGAGTGACCGCCGCCATGACGACGTCCACCGCCGTGACGGCCTTCGCCACCCCGGTTTCCACCACGACCGCCGCCGCGGGAGCCTGACGACTTGGGGTCGTAGGTGGGCGTGTCTCCAAGGGCTTTGGGCACCTCGAGCTTGGGGACTTCCTTCTCGATGAGCTTTTCAATCTTCCCAAACCGCCGCATGTCGTCGGGCGTCACAAGCGTGATGCCTTCGCCCTTTCGCTCTGCACGGGCGGTCCGGCCGATGCGGTGCACGTAGTCCTCCTCGTTGGGCGGCACATCGTAGTTCACCACCAACTCAATGCTGTCGATGTCAATGCCTCGCGACACCACGTCCGTGGCCACAAGGATGGGAAGCTTCTGCTGGCGGAACGCCAACATCACCTCCTCGCGTTCCGATTGTTCAAGGTCGCTGGACATGCGGCCGCACTTGATGCCGGCTTTTCGCAACGCGCGGACCACCTGCCCCACCGTTCGCTTGCGGGAGGTGAACACGATGCCGCTCTTTACATTGCGCTCCTTCAGCACATCGACAAGGACCGCATCCTTTTGGTGGTCAAACAAGATGTAAGCCCCCTGCTTGACCTTGGCGGCAGGCTTGCTCAATGCCAGCTGAACCGTCACCGGATCGTTCAAGAGGTCGTGCGCCAGGGTGCGCATGCGGTCCGGCATGGTGGCAGAGAACAAAAGCGTTTGGCGTTCACTCCGACAGTGCGTGGCAATGCGCATGATGTCCTGGTGGAACCCCATGTCCAACATGCGGTCCGCCTCGTCCAAGATCAACACCTCGAGGGACGACAAGTCGACGTAGCCCAACGTAAGGTGGGACAACATGCGACCTGGGGTCACAATGATGATGTCGGCCCCTTCCGTCAGCGCCTTCTTTTCTTGGGCAAATTCTTTGCCTGTGCCACCGCCGTAGATGGCCAGTGACGTGATTCCCGTGTAATAGGCGAAGCCTTGGGCTGCTTGGTCGATTTGGATGGCCAGCTCTCGCGTGGGCACCACGATCAAGGCCTTGACCTTTCCATCGTTGGGGGTGTCCATGATGCGATCCATGGTCGGCAGCAAGAACGCGGCCGTCTTGCCGGTTCCTGTTTGGGCAATGCCCAAAATGTCCTTGCCCTTGATGGCATGGGGAATGGCCTGCCCTTGAATGGGCGTGGCGGTTTCAAACCCCATGGACCAAAGTCCGTCTTCAATGTCTGGGTGCAAGTCGAGGTCCTCAAACCGGACTCGCGCTTCCGCAGGCTTGGATTCGCCTGCGTTCTCGGCGTGTTGTTCTTCCACGTCTCGAAAGTACGGCGAATCAGGCCCCCCTCACCTATGTTTGTTATCCACGACACACCAAAGACCGCCATGAACCCCTTTTCGCTTGCCCCCCATTTTTTGAGAGCTGCGTTCGCCTTTTGTGCGGCATTGGTGGCGTTTCAGGTCCAAGGAACGCACCTCGTTGGAGGGGATTTCAACTACGTGCACTTGGGGGGAGACCAATATGAAATCACCCTGAAGATTTACCGTGATTGCAGCCCCGCCAACACCAATGGCACCCTCTTTGACGACAACGTGGCCATTGGATTGTGGGACGGCACAGGGAACATTGAATTCGGCGACGTGATTTTGATTCCACTGCTTGCCGCCAACATTACGGAAGTTCCCGTGGAAATGGGCAACCCTTGCGGCACGCCTCCCCCAGAACTTTGCATTGAGCAGGCGCTCTACACCACCGTGGTCACGTTGCCTCCAAATGCATATGGCTGGGATTTGGTGTATCAGCGGTGCTGCCGCAACCCCACCATTGTCAATCTCGAGAATTTAGGGGGCGTGGAAAATGCGGGGATGACCTTGCAAGTGCACATCCCCGGCACGGATGCCACGACGGAGAGCAACAGCAGTCCCGAGTTTCAAGAATTGCCTCCTGTGGCCTTGTGCACCGACCTGCCGTTTGTTTGGGATCATGCTGCTTTGGACCCCGATGGGGATGAATTGGTGTATTCTTTGTGCCCTCCAAAGCAAGGAGGTGACCCGGTCAATTTTCAACCCAACCCACCTTCTACCCCACCTTACCTCGACGTCCCCTATTTGGCGGGTTTTTCTTGGGACAATCCCATGACGGCCGATCCACAACTGGCCATCGATCCCGTCACGGGAGAATTGACTTGCACACCCACGGCGGTCGGACAATACGCCATTGGCATTTGTGTGCAGGAATACCGCGATGGGGTGCTCCTGAGCACCGTCACCAGGGACTTTCAATTCAACGTGACGTTGTGTGAGCCCACGGAGTTCGAATTGGAAGCCGACGCCGTCCCCTTTGCCTCTGCTGGCATCGAGGTTCTCGTGCCGTATCAAGAGGCGGTTGGACTTCCCGATGTGCTGACCTACGACAACGGGGAGTCTTTCCCCATGGCAGCGTGGTTGGCCGACAACGACATCTTGATCGATGTGGATGGGATGTCCATGGTGGTGGATGCCGTGGTGATGGAAGGCTGCAACGACGCCCGATTCACCATCGAGCGCCCAGAATCGGAAGCCGAGTTGCTCGACACCTCCTATTTGACCTTGACAGGCACTGCCATTGAAGGGCTGGACTACGACCAATACTTCTCCCAAGTCATCATGCTTGCGGACTCCACGACAAGCACCATCGAATTGGGCTTGATTGATGACGGTTTTGACGAAGGCGTGGAACACCTCGTCATTGAATGCGAGTATGTGAACGCCTGTGACCAAGTCTCCACGACCCTGGCCAACGTCGTCATCGTCGATCCCATCCCGATTGTGGCGACGCCGGCGGCGTTGGGTTGCATTGACCCCGATGGAACCCAAACCCTGGGCTACAGCAACGTCACCGGTTACGGCCCTTTCGAGTACACTTGGGACGGCCGAACGTGGAACAATGCAGCACAGCCAATGGCGGATTGGACGGTGCAATTCGATTCCTTGTTCAACATGCTCGACGCTCAGGGACAATTGCCACCGGCCACCCTCGTGGAGCTGGTGATTGAAGACCAATGCGGCGAAACCGTCACCCACCCCATCGAGGTCTTTCACCCCGTGGCCTTTGACGACGAGCTTTGTCCGCTCGAGACCATCGAGTTCCCCATGCACAACGAAGGCATCCCAGTCTCCGACGTGCTGTATGGCGGCGTTTCCATTTTGAACACCACCGAAAGCGGCATGCCTTTAAGCGCATCCGCAGTCCCAGAGAACGGACACTGGCGATTGACCGACCTTGAGGCGCTGGATACGCCTGTGGCGTGGGAGGAAATTCTGACCCTCATCGACACCTGTGGCCATGCCACCGAGAGTCTGATCCGCGTCAGGGATTGCATCATCCCCAACGTGTTTACCCCAGACAATGTCACGGGAAACAACCTCTTCAGGGTGCGGGGATTGAACGGGATGATGGGTTCCAAACTCCTCATCTTCAACCGATACGGCGTCGAGGTTTGGCACGATGAAACCGCGCAAGACGAGGATTCTGAGTTGGTGTGGGATGGCCGGTACATGAATGGAGACGACGTGCCGGACGGGCACTACCAATGGGTGCTCATCCGTGCGGATGGCGTCCGTGACCACGGCAGCCTGCATGTCTTTCGCGCACGATGAGGTCAACCTTTTGGCGCTTTCCAACGTTACACGTGATGCATGCGTAAACGCATGGCCATCGACATGACTCGGACAGCTCATCAGAAAGTGTTGCAAAACCTGCTTCGGGCGGGTGCATTGGTTATGCTTTGTCTTTGGTCGTGGTCTGCCCATGCCACCCACCTCGTGGGCGGAGAGATTTTTTACACCCACTTGGGAGGCAACAACTATCTCATCACGCTCAAGGTCTACCGGGATTGTGGTCCCGCCAACACCTTGGGGACGGGGTTTGACGACCAAGTCTACATTGGAATGTGGGATGGCAATGGGAACATCGGCTTCAACGACGTGCTGACCATTCCTTTGTCGTTCAGCAACATTTCGAGTGTCCCGGTCGTGCTGGGCAACCCGTGCGGAACGCCACCTCCAGATTTGTGCATCGAGGAAGCGATTTACTCCACCCAAGTGACCCTGCCGGCCAACCCTTATGGCTGGGATTTGGTGTGGCAGCGGTGCTGCCGAAACCCTTCGATCAGCAACCTGCAAAATTTCGGAGGCACAGACAATCCGGGTGCCACGTTTGTCACACACGTCCCGGGGACCACGGCAGGAGCCACTGCGCCGCAGAACAGCTCGCCCGTGTTTCAGGAATTGCCACCGGTGGCCGTTTGTGCCAACTTCGATTTCAGCTGGAACCACAGCGCCATCGACCCCGACGGTGACGAATTGTCGTATTCCTTCTGCGCCCCGTTTGACGGCGGCGGCACGGGTGGCGGCAACGGAATCGACAGCCCCGTGCCCAACCCACCCGCAGCTCCACCTTATTTCGAGGTGGAATACATTGGCGGGTTCAGTGGAACCTACCCCATCACCTCTGATCCTGCCATGAGCATTGACCCTGTCACAGGAGTCATCACTGGCTTTCCAACGGCGCCCGGTCAATACGCCATCGGCATCTGTGTGTCGGAATTTCGTGACGGCGTGCTGCTCAGCACGACCATGCGAGATTTTCAGTTCAACGTGACGTTGTGCGACCCCAACATCCAGTCCGTGGTTTCGGAGCAGGTGCCGGCGCAATTGTGCATCGGTGAGACCATCACCCTCGACAACAACTCGGTCAATGGATCGAGCTACGAATGGGATTTTGGGGTGCCCGGCGTCAGCACGGACGTGAGCACGGAATACGAGCCCACGTACACGTGGCCGGAGCCCGGGGATTACTGGGTGTCGCTTGTGGTGAATCCTGGATGGCCGTGCGCAGATACTTCGGAGGCGTTGTACCAAGTCTGGCAGCCGTTGGAGCCTGCCATTGTGGTGGATGGATTCACCTGCGAGGACGACGTGGAGGTGTTTGATTTTGCCGTGGAAGGCAACATCGATGGGAACGCCTCCATGCTTTGGGATTTTGGGACGGGAACCCCCAACCTGGCGGACATCCCCAACCCAGGAGGCATTTCCTTTGGCAACGAGAACACATGGGACGTCACCGTCAGTGTCAACAACCACGGTTGCACCTCAGATGCTGCGTTCACGTGGACCGCACCCCCTGAGCCCCAAGCCTTGGTGGAAGACCAGTACCAGTTTTGCACTGGACTTTCCTTTGACTTCAACAACCTGTCGACCGACGCCGATGCCTTCTTTTGGGACTTTGGAGATGGGCTGGGAGGCATTCCTTCTGGGACGAGCACCGACCCCAATCCCACCTACACCTTTCCCGACACGGGCATCTACGAGATCAGCTTGACCGCCGCGGCCGATTTCACATGCCCCGATGTGGCCACGGCCCAAGTGGAGATTCAGTTCCTGCTCGAACCCGAATTTGAAACGCCTGATCCCAACTGTTTTGACGACCACTTCTTCACGTTCAGTGGCACCGCTTCTTCCGATGAAAACACGGTTTACGAATGGGATTTTGGGGGAGCCACAGCCTACAGCAACGTGGAAGAAGCCGACGTGTTGGGATTGATGTATGCCGAGCCGGGATCGTACGACGTGACGTTGACGGCCAGCGTGCCTGGACTGACCGGATGCATTCAGTCGTTCACGGCAGAGGTGACGGCCATTGAAGAACCGACGATCGACTTTGCGGCAGGCCCTTGGACGGGCTGCCCGCCCCACGCGGTGAGTTTTGACAACCTCAGCACCACGGAAACCGCCACGACGTACACTTGGCACTTTGGCGACGGAACCTCGTCGAGTGGCGTGAGCACCAGCCACACCTACGTGTCGCCAGGCAGCTACCCCATCACCCTGGAAATGGAAACCGGGGGATTCTGCCAACGGACCTTGGAGTTGCAATCGGCCCAGAACGTGGAAATCCTGCCCATCCCCGTGGCCGCGATTGACGTCACCCCCAACCAGGTGGACATCTTGAATCCTTTGGTTTGGGTGGAATACTTGGGCGACCAAAACGTCGACTGTTACTACAGCTTTGGGGACGGTGGCGGCCTCGAAGGATGTCAAGGGCAGTACATCTACAGCGACGGCGGCACCTTCACGATCACCCAAACAGTGGTGAATGAATTCGGCTGTGCCAACACAGCCGAGGGCCAAGTAAGTGTCAGCGGCTCGGTCTTCTACGCCCCCACCGCGTTCACCCCGGACGGCGATGGCCTGAACGACGTGTGGCTCCCCGTGGTGCGTGGGGTGTCTTCGTATGCCTTGCGGGTCACCAACCGCTGGGGGCAGTTGGTGTTTGAAACCAGCGACCCCGAAGAGCCGTGGTTGGGCCAAATGGGCGCTGAAGGCCAACACTACGTGCCCAACGGCATGTATTTGTATCGGGCCACCTACACCGACCAAATCGGTTATCCGCGGGTGGCGGAAGGGCATCTCCACGTGGCGCGTTGACGCGGATTGGTCTGTTTTTGCATACCTTGACGTCCACGAAGCCCTTACATCATGTCGAGCTACGAGAACCAAGACGAATTGTACAGCCGCCCCGTTCGGGCAGGAAAGCGCACGTATTTCTTTGACGTGAAAGCCACGCGTGGAAAGGACCTGTACATGACCATCACAGAGAGCAAGCGTCGCTTTGACGACCACGGCAATCCGAGCTACACCAAGCACAAAATCTTCCTGTACCGCGAAGACTTTGACAAGTTCGAGGATGGCTTTTTGGACGCCGTCGACAAGATCAAGGAACTGATGGAAACGGGGGAATTCCGCGACCCGATTGCGGAGCGCGCCGCCCAAGAATCGCAACCTGAAACCGACGGCGAATCCGCCGAGGAAACGACTTCGGGCGAAGACGACATTGCGTTCGACGACCTCTGATTCCTTGATAAAGGACCGTGCGAGTGTGCAAAACTCACTCCACACCCACCCCCTGCTGCTTGTACCTTCGCTCAAACGCGTTAAGCTGCAGCAGACATGGGAAAAATCATTGCCATTGCCAACCAAAAGGGTGGCGTCGGAAAGACCACCACAGCCATCAATTTGGGCGCCTGTCTTGGGGTGCTTGAATTCAAAACCCTTCTCGTCGACCTCGACCCGCAGGCCAACGCATCAAGTGGCGTGGGCATCGACCCTCGACTGGTGACCCAAGGCAGCTACGAGGTGCTCTCTGGCGACCTCGACGTTCGCCAAGCCATTGTCCCTTCGTCCTCCCCCAACCTCGACATCCTTCCGACCAACCTTGACTTGGTGGGCGCCGAAATTGAGTTGGTGCACGCGGACCAACGCGAGCGCAAATTGCGCGCGGCGCTCGAAAGCGTGCGGGACGACTACGACTTCATCGTTTTGGACTGCTCCCCAAGCCTGGGCTTGTTGACCTTGAACGCCTTGACGGCGGCCGACAGCGTCATGGTGCCTGTGCAGTGCGAATACTTCGCGCTCGAGGGGTTGGGCAAGCTGCTCAACACCGTCAAAATCGTGCAGAACCAGCTCAACCCGTCCCTCGAAGTGGAGGGCATCTTGCTCACGATGTACGACACGCGGTTGAGGCTCGCGAATCAAGTGGTGGAAGAAGTGCGGACACACTTTCAGGATTTGGTCTTGCAAACGGTCATTCACCGGAACACCCGTCTGGGAGAGGCGCCAAGCCACGGTGAGAGCATCATCCTGCACGACGCCACCTGCAAAGGCTCTGTGAACTACCTGAACCTTGCGCGTGAGTTGCTCCAAAAGAACAACATGACGCACATCCGGACGGAAGACAAATACCTCGCTTCATGACCAAGCCTCGCGGACTGGGACGTGGACTGGATGCCTTGCTGGGCGCCCCTCCTGCGGGCAGCAGCAACGCGTCTCATCCCGACGATGTCCGTGACTTTCCGAGAACGGCAGGTGAACGCGTGAACGCGGTTGAATTGATTCGCATCCAAGACATTGAAGCGAACCCCAACCAGCCTCGCCGGGTGTTTGACGAAGCAGGGCTCAAGGAGCTGGCAGACAGCATTGAGGCCCACGGGATCATCCAGCCCATCACCCTTCGAAAAATCCGGGCGTCGAAATACCAAATCATTTCAGGAGAGCGTCGATTCCGGGCTTCCCAAGCTGCGGGATTGACAGAGCTGCCTGCCTACGTTCGCGAGGCCGACGACCAAAGTCTTCTGGAGATGGCCCTGGTCGAAAACATCCAGCGCGAAGACTTGAATCCCTTGGAAGTGGGCATGTCATTTCGGCACCTGATGGAAGAATGTGCGCTCACGCAGGAGACGCTTGCCAAGCGGGTTGGCATGGGCCGATCGTCCGTGGCGAATTACCTGCGCATGCTCGATTTGCCGGAGCAAATCCAAACCATGCTTCGGTCAGGCACGCTTGGCTTTGGGCATGCCAAGACGCTGTCCGGCGTGAAAGGTGCCGACGCCAAGTACACCCAAATTGTCCTGGCTGAGAAGGCCTCTGCCGAAGGCGTCAGCGTTCGTGAATTGGAACGCTGGGTCAAGCAAGGAGGATGGAAAACGCCTGCCGCGGCCAAACCCTCATTGTCCCCGTTGTCCGCGGATGAAGAGCAAGCCC
This sequence comes from uncultured Comamonadaceae bacterium, assembly GCA_964527895.1. GTDB lineage: Bacteria > Bacteroidota > Bacteroidia > Flavobacteriales_D > Sanyastnellaceae > UBA11663. The sequence continues at coordinate 18,308 of CAZGQI010000006.1, forward strand.
TCGACATCCTTCGCACCAAGCTCAGCAGCACGAACGCCAAACTGGCACTTAAACGCCGCACACAGGGAGGCGGTCAACTGACCTTGACCTACCGCACCGCGGAGGAATTGGAAGCTGTGTTGGTCAAATTGGGCCTGGCCTGAGTCTCCCATGTTGAGGTTCTGTGTCATGTGGGTGCTGACCATGGTCACCACCGCCCTCACGGCCCAGACTGACAAGGCGCCCATGTCCGCACAGGACAGCACTGCCCTGCACGTCAAGCGCACCACTGTATGGGCTGCCTGCCTTCCTGGGGCGGGACAAATCCGCAACCGCCAAATTTGGAAGGTCCCGGTGGTCTGGGGTGGCATGGGCTATGCGGCATGGGCCACATGGGACAATGCGCGTGAGATGCGTGCCAGCATCGACGACCTCATTGCTTTGACAGACGACGACCCCAACACCCAAACCGTGCTCACCGACGAGAACGGCAACGCATTCTCTGAAGGCCAATTGGAAGACCGCGCGTTCTTTTACCGACGCAACCGGGATTTGAGCATCTTGAGTTTTTTGATTGCCCACGGTCTTCAAGTGCTCGACGCCAACACCGGTGCCATGCTCCGCAACCTCGACACCTCGGACGAACTCACGCTCCGTGGGGGTACGATGTGGGGGGTTCCTACCGTTCACCTCACATGGAATTTCAATCGCCATGACCGCTGAACTCCCCCTTCCCTCCGCCTTGCCTCCCGTCACCTTTGTCGGTGCGGGCAAATTGGGCACGGCCGTGGCCGAAGCCTGGGAACAACAAGGCGGCGCTGTCGCTGCACGGGTGACGGCTGCCGACACCTGGGTACCCCGGGGGTTGGTTTTCGAAGCCACGGCGCCTGACGCCGCGGTGGACAACCTCACGCGGTGCATCGAGGCGCAGGTTCCCGTCGTCACAGGAACCACGGGGTGGCTTGGACACCTCGACGAGGTGCGTGATTTGGCCCTTCGTGAGGAAAGCACGGCGTTTTACAGCACCAACTTCAGCCCCGGGGTTCACGCCTTGAATGCCATTGCCAAGCATGCGGCAGGTGTGTTCAATCAAATCCCGGGATACGCGCCGCACATCCGAGAAGTGCATCACGTTCACAAAAAGGACGCCCCGAGCGGCACGGCCTTGACCTTGGCCGAGCACGTGAAGGAAGGCGGATGGACTCAGCACCTGCCCATCGAAAGCGTGCGCGAGGGCGAAGTCGTGGGTTTGCATGCTTTGGCGTGGGACTCTGCGCACGATGCCGTTGTTTTGCAGCACGAAGCCAAATCCCGTGCTGGATTCGCCGAGGGGGCCGTGTGGGCCCTTTGTTGGACCTGGCAACGCCATGTGGAGCGCGGATTTGGACTTTATACGATGACTGATCTCTTTCAAACATGACTTTGATTCCCTGGATCCTCCTCCTCCTCGCCGTGGCACTTCAGCTTGTCACGTTGCCTGTCCTTCTGCGTCGCAAAGACCCTGAGGCTGCTTCCTGGAAAGGCGCCATCCCTGGACTGCACTTTCTGTCGTGGTTGGAATTGATCCAACGACCATGGTACTGGATCTTCTTTCTCTTTGTGCCTGGCATCAACCTGCTGCTCTTGACCGTGATGCACGTGGAACTCGGGTTGGCCTTTGGCCGAAGAAGCATGAAAGATCAGTGGATCATGGGCGCTTTGCCGTGGTGGGGACTTTGGGAGCTGCGCCAAGGCAACGACAACTGGGTCGGCAAGCGGGATTGGTCCAAAACGCGCAAATCCACCGCGCGCGAATGGAGTGAAGCCCTCATTTGGGCGACCGTCGTGGCCGGGTCCTTGCGCATGCTCATCGTCGAACCTTTCACGATCCCCACCCCTTCCATGGAGGGCAGCATGCTCGTGGGCGATTACCTGATTGTCTCCAAGATGACTTACGGCCCCAAATTGCCGCGGACGCCGTTCACCATGCCGTTCGTGCACAACGCCCTGCCAGGCGGCCTGACGCCGAGCTACACGAGTTGGTTCTCCCTTCCCAACCTTCGCTTGCCCGGGTTCCGTGACGTGGAGCGTTACGATGCCGTGGTGTTCAGCTTCCCGCACGGAGACACCGTGTATGTAGACCCCAACCTCGTCGGGCACGATTACTACGCGTTGTTGCGCCGAGACGGAATCCGCCGCGCGGGTGGCGACGTTCAGACGTTTGCCCTGAATCCCGAGCGCTACCTCGAAGAGGCGCGTGCCAAGGCCGCCAAAAGCCCAGGCCTTCGCGCCCGTCCGGTAGACAAGATGGAGAACTACGTCAAGCGCTGTGTCGGTCTGCCAGGCGAGACGGTGAGTGTGGTGGAAGGACAATTGCACATCGACGGCGAAGCGGTGGAGAATCCCGAGGGCTTGCAGATGGAATACCGCGTGGTGTTCACCAACCAAGCCGCAGCCCAAAACGCCTTCCGCAAGCTCGGATTGACCAAGCTCGACCTCGGCCCCGTCAGCGCCATTCCCGAAGGCATTGCCGCCGTGATGGCCTTGACCGAGCGTGAAGTGAACGCCATGAACACGCTGGCGGCGTCGGTGGAGCCCATGAGCAACGCGCACCGCAGAGGCCGTTTGGAAATGTTCCCCAATGTGTGGGACGAAGAATTCAACCAGTGGGACCCTGACAATTTTGGCCCTGTGATGCTTCCCAAAGAAGGCACGACGGTTGAATTGACGCCGCGCAACTTGAACCTGTATCGGCGCTGGATCACGGCCTACGAGGACCACACCCTCGAAGAATTGCCCAACGGAGAGATTCGCATTGACGGCGAATTGGCGACGGAGTACACGTTTGGCATGGATGGCTACTGGATGATGGGCGACAACCGTCACCGCTCGGCCGACAGCCGCATGTGGGGATTTGTGCCCGAGGACCACATCGTGGGGTGTGCGACCTTCACGTGGTTCAGCAAGCAAAACGAAGCCCAACACGGGGAGTCCAAAATCCGTTGGAACCGCGTGATGCGGCCCGTGGAATGAGTGCACGCCATGCCCGCACCTCCCCTGTTGCCTGCCGCCACCTTCCCTCCGTTGATGTGGTTTCATGTGGCGCAGAAGGAAGGTGCCACGGTGTGCGTGCATGAGCACTTTGTCAAGCAAAGCCTTCGCAACCGCGTGGCCTTGGTCAACACCCAAGGCCCCATCGACGTGTCCCTGCCCGTGCACCGCAGGGGGGCCGCGACCCGCTCCGTCAAAGACATCGTGTTCACCGACGCCGTAAGCCCCGGGATGCTGTTGAAGGTGCTGCGCACCAACTGCGGACGCGCCCCGTTCTTCGACCACTATTTCCAGGACATCGAAGTTTGGGCAGAAGACCACCTGCATCCCGGAAGCTCTTGGCTGGAGGCTGCACTTGCGTCCACGGCGTGGGGCTGCGAGATGATGGGCTTGTCCCACCCTGTGGCCTCCACGCTATTTGAGCAGGGAGACGCATGGGACGATTGGCGCGACAAGGCGCGCTGGAAAAGCGTCACCTCCGAGCGGTATCCCCAAGTCTTTGAGGACCGGCTGGGCTTTGTGGAAGGACGGTCCATTTTGGACGTGCTTTTCCACCTCGGACCGGAGGCCGCCACCCTACCTTCGCGGCATGGAAACCACGACCCTGCGTAGAACCTCCCTGCACGAAGCCCACCTCCAGGCTGGGGCCAAAATGGTCCCCTTTGCGGGATACGACATGCCCGTGCAATACGAAGGTTTGAAAGCCGAGCACGAAGCCGTTCGCATCCGATGTGGCATGTTTGACGTCAGTCACATGGGTGAGTTTTTGGTGGAGGGCCCAGACGCGCTCGCCTTGATTCAATGGATCAGCTCCAACGACGCGGCCAAGCTGGTGGACGGCAAGGTGCAATACGCGTGCCTGCCCAATGGCTGCGGGGGCATCGTGGACGACATGCTCGTGTACCGCCATGCCGCCGACCGCTACATGCTCGTGGTCAATGCGAGCAACCGCGCCAAGGACTGGCAATGGATTCAAGACCAAATCGCAGCCAAGTCCTTCGACGTGTCCATCGAAGACCAAAGCGACCATTTCGCGTTGCTGGCCGTGCAAGGACCGGAAGCCGACCACGTGGTGGCGCAACTCGCACCCCAGCGCAAGGACGGAGCCGGATGGAGCACCCTCACCTATTACACGTTCACAGAAGCCCAATTGCTGGGTCACGACGTGCTCATCTCCGCCACGGGTTACACAGGCGCAGGAGGTGTCGAGATTTACATGCCGCTTGACGCGGCCCAGTCCATTTGGGAAGCTTTTCTGAATGCCGGCGTTCAACCATGTGGCCTCGGCGCACGTGACACCCTGCGCATGGAAATGGGCTTCTGTCTTTACGGGAATGACATTGACGACAACACGTCCCCGATCTCAGCAGGCTTGGGCTGGATCACCAAATTCACCAAAGATTTTGTGGACCGTGAGGTTCTCGAGTCTGAAAAGGCGGCTGGAAGTCCCTCGCGGCTGGTGGGACTGGTGATGGATGAGCGCGGCATTCCACGTCAAGGCTATGAGGTCACCAACCTGGAAGGCCAAGTCGTGGGTCGGGTCACAAGTGGCACGATGTCGCCCTCATTAGGCCATGGAATTGGGATGGCGTACATTGAGGCGTCTTACGCGCAAGCGGACACTGCCCTTCAAGTCCAGATTCGAAACAAATCTGTCGCCTGTCACGCGGTTCGCTTCCCCTTCTACAAAGGCTGAGCGGAGAGGCACCCGAGGCGGTCAATGTCCCGCCAGAGAACAGGAATGGAACCATGAATCGAATCGAAGTTTGCTTCTCTCCCGGAGAGTATCACTTGTACGAAGCTGATTTTCAGCTTGTCGTCGTCTTGGATGTGCTTCGGGCCACCTCGGCCATCTGCACAGCCATGGAGCACGGCGTCAAGGAAATCATTCCTGTGGCCACCGTGGAAGAAGCGCGCACCCTTCAAGCGCAGGGACTCCTCGCGGCGGCGGAACGCGGCGGACAAATTGTGGATGGATTCGATTTGGGCAATTCGCCTTACAGCTACATGAAGCCCGAGATGAAAGGCCAAACGGTCGTCCTCACCACCACCAACGGCACCAAGGCCATCAACATGGCCAAGGACAAGGACACGGTGGTCATCGGCTCCCTCAACAACCTCGACGCCCTGTGCGCTTGGTTGATTGAACTGGAACGGGACATCCTCGTGCTCGGATCGGGGTGGAAGGACAAATTCAACCTCGAAGACACCATTTGCGCAGGCGCCATCGCCGACAAGTGTCTCGAATCAGGTCGCTTCTTTGCGGACGAGGACAGCACGGTGGCTGCCAAGTTCATTTTCCGCTCGTCGCGGGACAACATGTTTGCCTTCCTCAAGGCATCCTCTCACCGTCGCAGGCTCCGCAAGCTCAATTTGAACGACGACGTGAAGTACTGCTTGACGCCCAACAATTGCACAGCGATTCCCATTCTGAAAAACGGTTCCTTGGTTCGATTGAACCATGAAACCGTCAAGAGCGCTTCTGTCTGACCCCCTTTGCAAGGTCGTTGCCATTGCAGGCATCGCACTTGTGATGTCGTCTTGGGGATTTGTCCCCCACCGACACCTCCACGCCAAAGCGTGGGCTTCCCTGCCCCTTGAACTTCGATCGGCCTTGGGCAACGATCCCACCCCGTTGGTTTCCCGCGCCACCGACGCCGATTCGCGCAAGCACACGGACAGCCTCGAAGCGCCACGGCACTACCTCGACCTTGACGACGCCCATGCCGAAGGACTTGATTTGTGGGGTTTGCCTTGGTCAGGTGCGCAACAGCTCCTTGAAGAGGCAGACTCCTCATCATCTGTGCGCCGCCTGGGCATCTTGCCGTGGCAATTGGAATGGAGCTACTGGAGACTGGTCAAGGCATGGGCACCTTCGGACAGTTCTGAGCCTGACTTGGACAAGATTGTGCGGGCTGCAGCCGACTTGGGCCACTACCTCGGAGACGCCCATGTCCCCCTTCATACGTCGGGCAACTACGACGGGCAACGCACTGGACAACGTGGCATCCACGCCTTGTGGGAAACCCATGCCGTGGAGTGGCTTCTTTCGAGACCCGACCTTCCAGCGTGCCCCCCGTGCGACGCTGCCGTGGCGAATTACGATCCCGTGTGGACGCCTTGGGAGATCATTCTGGAGAGCCACGCCCTGGTACCCGAAGTGCTGGAGGCTGAGCGCACTTGGCAGTCAATGTGCAACCGCAACGGCCAAGGGTTTCGCCGACGCGGGCGAACCATGCAGCTCGCCCCCACCCCAGAGTCATTGGACGTGTGGGACAGCCTCACACATGGGCACACCTGGCCAAGGTATTGCCTGGCGTCACAGCGCATTGCCGCCGCATGGCACAGTGCATGGACGGAGGCAGGTGCGCCGAGGGCGCCGAGACGCCCAAGGGCGTCATGGCGAGAACAACTTGCATTGTACCTTCCTCAACGGTGGGCCGACTGGCTCCTGCGCAATTCTTCCAAACCATGACCACGCCCTTGACCATCTGGATCTGTGACCCCTTTCACACGGGGTCTCACGCGGCATGGTCCCTTGGCATCGCTCGTGTGTTGGAAGGCGCGGGACACACCGTCGTTCTCCACACCTTGCCCGGGCGCCATTGGAAATGGCGCATGCATGGTGCAGCGGCAACGTGGGCCCCGCTGATGCGAGATGCCAATCCTCCCGATGTTCTCATCACCACCGACATGTGCGATGTGGCACAGCTTCGGGGGCTGATGCCCCGCTCGTGGGCTTCCGTCAAGGTGGTCACAATGTTCCACGAAAATCAGTTGACCTTTCCCTGGTCGCCCGACGACCCTGACCGGGAAAACGGCCGCGACAACACCTACGCGTACGTCAACCTCAGCTCGGCCCTCGCTTCCGACGCGGTGTGGTTCAATTCCAAGCACCACATGGAGGTCTTCATGGAAGCCGGAGTAACGTGGATGAAGGCCATGCCCAAACCGCATGTGCCCCACCTCTTCTCACAACTTCGCTCCAAGTCCCGCGTGATGCATTTGGGGTTGGACCTTCAGGGTTGGGAACGCCACAAAGACATTCGCCATGGCGTCGGTCGTGAAGACGTCCCCACCATCTTGTGGAACCACCGCTGGGCATGGGACAAAGGCACAGATGCGTTCATGGCCTTTGCAAGAGAAATCATCCAGCGAAATCTCCCCGCTCAATTTGTCATTCTTGGACAATCTTATTCTCGCATGCCCCAAGGCTGGGCTTCCCTCCGAGACGAACTGGGCGAGCGCTGTCTTCAATGGGGGTTCGCCAAATCAAAAACAGACTACATCTCCTGGCTGTGGCAATGCGATGTGGTGCCCGTGGCGCCGCACCAAGAATACTTTGGGCTGAGTGTGGTTGAGGCCATGTGCTGTGAAGTCATGCCTTGGGTCCCAGACGACCATGCATATCCTGAGACCACCCCAAGTGACCTTCCTTTTCTTCCGAGCGAAGCTTGGATTCAAGCGTTGGAAGAAGGTGTCTGGAAGCGAAGCGCGCGCATCAAGCAAGCATGTCGCCAGCACGCCTTGCAATTCGATTGGGCCCAGCGCACACCCAACATATTAGAGGAATTGAATCGGGTCCTGTCAGGCGTCACTTAAGGCGCAATCAAACCCAGCTCATGCATTTTGTCAGCCAACCCCTCAGGTGGGCGACGTGGACGGCCCGTTTCGGCGTCGACAAAAACGAGGACCACATCTCCAATGACGAGCAAATCACCTTGATGGTAGACCTCACAACGCAAACTCAATTTGGTGGTTGGTACAGCAACCACATGCGTGCGGATGTCGAGCACTTGATCGTACCGGGCCGGTTTCTTGTAGGTGAGGTTCAACTGCACGACCGGCAACAACACCCCGGACTTTTCCAGTTCCGCATACACCCAGCCCGCATCCCGCAGCATCTCCACCCTTGCCGCCTCGAGATACGCAGCATACGTTCCGTGATACACCATGTCCATGCGGTCTGTATCCGCATATCTCACGCGCAGCTGATGAACATGTCGAACACCTTCATGAAAATTTTGAATTCCTGCCATGGTACAAAGTTGGTGCATTTGGGGATTTGCCTGTTTAATCGCATATAATTGAGCCACCTAACCTCATCAATAGCCACTAAAGTGTTGATTTTGAGATGATGCAACTCAAGTTACATTGACAGTCCATTGCATGCGTGTTGCAACATAAAATTTACACCCACTATTTGGCGTGCTCGACTTGTCAGAATTCGTCAAAAATCAAGGGGTCAGAAATTTTTTTTTAAGAAAGTTTCTCCAAACATTCGCATTCTGCTGTGACGGTTGAAAATCGCTTGTTCAAGGCGTTTGAAAAACCATCAAACAGACCTCTTACCAGAACCCTCTCACCCGAACCCACATGAACCAAGACCACGTCAGTGTCTGGGCGCAATGCCTTGATGTCATCAAAGACAACATCAGTGCCCAAGCGTTCAAAACGTGGTTCGCCCCCATCAAGCCTGTGAAGCTCGATGGACAGGTTTTGACGATCCAGGTCCCCTCTCAGTTCTTTTACGAATGGCTCGAAGAGCACTACGTGTCCTTGCTGCGTAAAACGGTAAGAAAAGAACTGGGTGCGGACGCGCGGTTGGAGTACAGCATCATCATGGAGCACGTCCATGGCAGTGCCTCAAGCAGCCCGTACACCGTCAACATGCCCACGACTGAAGTGCGCGCCACCCGCAATGCGGAAGTGGCCATGCCCATTGTCGGCGAACCCGCCCCCATCAAGAATCCCTTCGTGATTCCTGGGTTGCGCAAACTCAACATTGATTCCAACCTCAACCCCAACTACGCCTTCGAGAATTTCATTGAAGGCGAGTGCAACCGGCTTGCCAGAAGTGCAGGTTTTGCCGTGGCCAACAAGCCCGGGGGTACGGCGTTCAACCCCCTCTTGATCTATGGCGGTGTTGGATTGGGTAAGACCCACCTCGCACACGCCATTGGCTTGGAAATCAAAAACCGTCAACCGGACAAGACGGTGTTGTACGTGAGCTCCGAGCGCTTCACGCACCAGTTCATTGACGCAGTGCGCAACAACACGGTCAACGACTTCAGCCACTTCTACCAAATGATGGATGTGCTCATCATCGACGATGTGCAGTTCTTCAGCGGCAAGGAGAAGACGCAGGACGTGTTCTTCCACATCTTCAACCACCTGCACCAGACAGGAAAGCAAATTGTGTTGACGTCTGACAAGCCACCCGTGGAGATGCAGGGCATGGAGCAGCGCTTGCTCTCTCGCTTCAAATGGGGACTCAGCGCCGACCTCCAGGTTCCCTCGCTGGAAACGCGCATGGCCATCTTGGAAAAGAAGATGTACGCCGACGGCATCGAGTTGCCGCGTGAGGTCATCGAGTACCTCGCTTACAGCATCACGACCAACGTGCGTGAATTGGAAGGCGCGTTGATTTCTCTCGTGGCTCAGGCAAGCTTGAACCGCAAGGCGATCACCTTGGATTTGGCCAAGCACATGATCGACAAGTTTGTGAAGAACACCGCCCGCGAGGTCAGCATCGACTACATCCAAAAGGTGGTGTGCGATTACTTCGACTTGCCCATCGAGCTTCTCAAAAGCAAGACCCGCAAGCGCGAAATCGTTCAGGCCCGCCAGATTTCCATGTACTTTGCCAAAAAGATGACCAAGTCGTCTCTCGCCAACATCGGATTGCACTGCGGCGGCAAGGACCACGCGACGGTGCTGCACGCCTGTCGCACGGTGAACAACCTCAGCGAAACCGACAAGCACTTCCGCAAGTACTTGGAAGACTTGGAAAAGAAGTTGGCCATCCACTGAGCCAACGCGATTCACAACGCAACGAAAAGAGGCCTCCTGCGGGAGGTCTTTTTTTGTATCCAGACTTCCGGGAGTATGAACGGGGGCGCGATGTTTGCACAAACGCATTGCCCATGTCCACCACTGCCCCTACCCGCGTCCTCGCCGTGTGCCTCGGAAACATCTGCCGCTCTCCCATGGCCGAGGGCTTGTTGCGTCACCACGTCCAAACCAAAGGCCTCCGCATCAAGATCGACTCGGCGGGCACCAACGGCTACCACAACGGCGAAGCGCCCGACTCGCGTGCGCAAGCGGAAATGCGTCGCCACGGCATTGAAATTGCGGCCCAAGAGTCTCGGCAAATCAAGAAAAAGGATTTCGAGAAATACGACCTCATCCTGGTCATGGACTCGAGCAACTTCCACGATGTGACCGCCCTTGCAGGAGACCGAGCGGAATGGCGAAGCAAAGTCAAGATGTTCTTGGCCGAAGGGAATGTGCCGGACCCCTACTACGGCGGCGCCGACGGCTTCACGCATGTTTACGATCTCGTGAACGCAGCCGCAGACGCCTGGACGGATGAATGGCGCACGGCGTAATCCACCAATGGGACGCACCCTCTGCCTTTGCATCTTGCCCTTCATCATTCGATTCCAGTAGAGGACCGGCAAACCGTACTTCTTCAAGAGCCACATGCTCCAGGTCTCCCTGGCGGTGTCCACAAACTTGCTCACGAACGGATCGCTGTCGCGAACGTTGTCGTATTTGAATTCGGCCAACACCATTTTGCCGTATCCCGTGACGAGCGGGCAGCTGCTGTAGCCTTCGTCTTGCGATGCACTGAGCTTGGCCGACTTCACCATCGCCAGCACATTGTCAACCAGGTCACACCCCTCTTCGCCTCACATCCATCTCCTGCAGCGAACCTTATCTTCAAGCCCAAATCCCTGCACATGGATGCCGATTCGCCATGCCCCCAATGCCGCTCCCCTTTTTCTTACTCTGACGGCACACGGATGAATTGTCCGGAATGCGGCCACGCCTGGGACGAAGAGACGCTGGCCCAAGAACAGGCTGAGGAACAAGCTGTCATTGATGCCCACGGAAACCCTTTGCACGACGGGGACAACGTGGTGGTGGTGAAAGACCTTTCTGTCAAGGGCGCACCCAAACCGGTCAAGGCCGGCACCAAAGTCAAAAACATTCGGTTGGTGAACGGGGACCACAACATCTCCTGCAAAATTGATGGCTTTGGGGCCATGGGGCTCAAATCCGAGTTTGTGCGCAAAGCGTGACCACGCAGGACAGAAGCCGAACATCCTCAACCCGGATTTGGTGAAGTCGGTTTCATTGAAAGTGACTTGCACGGCAATCAACTTTTCAGGAATTCATGCGTCTTACTTCCATGAACCTTCCGATATCTCGAACGCGCATTGTGCACTCCATAATCATGGCCGTGTATGTGATGATTCCTTTCTGTGTTGTCAATGCTCAAATCGATGGCGACAACATCTTCTCTGTGGACCAAGTCATCTCGATTGACTTGGCCTTTCCTCAAGACGACTTTTGGGGGGATTTGCAAACCCATTACGCGGCGGACGAAAACGAGTACATCCCAGCCATGCTGACCCTCACTGACGTGAGTGGGACCCACGTCATGGACAGCGTGGGCGTGCGGCTCAAAGGAAACTCGAGCTACTCGCACCCGGGTGTCAAGAAGTCGTTCAAGATTGACTTCAACAAGTACATCTCGGGCCAGAACTACGACGGCCTCAAGAAACTCAACTTCAGCAACGGATTCAAGGACCCCACCTGCATGCGCGAAAAACTGTTTTTCGACGTGTGCCGGGAGGCTGGAGTACCCGCACCTCGCGCCAGCTTTGCCAATGTCACCTTCAATGGGGAAGCCTGGGGTTTTTACGCGGTTGTGGAACAAATCGACGACCAATTCCTCGATTGGGCCATTGAAGAAGACAGCGGCAACCTGTTCAAAGCCGGCGACAATTTTGGAGGCGGCGGACCTGGCGGTGGTGGCGGTGGCAACGACACGGCCGCCGACTTGGCCGATTACGGCACCGATCCCGGGGTGTATGCAGATCGCTACGAGCTCAAGACCAACGAAGACGTCAACGACTGGAGCGATTTGATTTCCTTCATCGACTTCATCAACAACACAAATTTGGACGTCTTCGCGGAAGGCATTGATTTCCGGATGGATGTGGATGGATTTTTGAGGTCGGCCGCGTTGGACATGTTGTTCAGCAATTTGGACAGTTACACCGGGTCAGCCCGCAACTATTACCTCTACCACAACCAAGACTCCAACCTTTGGGAATGGATCAAATGGGACGGCAACGAAGCGTTTGGCTCCTACACCAACGGTGCGGGCAACATGGAAACCTTGGCGCTGAATTACGCCAATCCAACTCGGCCATTGCTCGAGCGGATGTTTGACCACGACGAGTTGTATTCGCGCTACCTCGACCACGTCTGCGAGCTGACCGAAACCATCTTCAACGAAACCCACCTGCACGAGCGCATCGACGTTGTGACGGAGCTCATTGCGTCGTCCGTCTATGCCGACGACAACAAGATGTACTCCAATGCCGATTTTGAGGTCAACCTCGTGTCCAACCTTTCTGGCGGCGGCGGTGGTCCCATGGGAGGCACGACCTACGGCTTGAAGTCCTTTGTGACCAATCGCTCAGCGTACGTCGCCTCCCAATTGGAATGCCAAACCGTGTCTGACCTCGAAACGCTTGCATCGTCGCTTCACGCCTTCCCCAATCCGGCACAAAATGGAGTGATCATCGAGGGCCTCCCTCAGGGTTCGAACGTCTCGCTTGTCAACGCAAGTGGCCAAGTGGTATTCGAAGCCCTAGCAAATGACCAACACCTGCTGCGCATTGACGTTGCCGCACTTGCTGAGGGCATGTACATCCTACGCTCTTCCATCGGATGGGCAGAAAGGTTGCTAATCGTTCGTTAAAGCCTCAGGCCAGTTGATTCGATCAATAGGTGGACCCAGCAGGACAGAAGCCGAACACCCTCAACCCGGATTTGGTGCATTGAGGTTGTTGTGTTTGAACTGAAGCTCAGTCTAGCGGTCAAGCCATACGCTTGGCCACGCGGACGAGCAAAAGGAGCGCGGGGACTTCAATGAGGGGACCGATGACGCCCACAAACGCCTGGTCGCTTTGCAAACCAAACACCGCCACCGCCACCGCGATGGCCAGTTCGAAGTTGTTGCCGGCCGCCGTGAACGCGACGGCCGTGTTGTCGCTGTGGCTGGCACCCAAACGACGGCCAAGGAGCATGCTGAGCAAGAACATCCCGACGAAGTACACCGCAAGAGGCAGGGCAACGCGCAAGACGTCGAGGGGGAGCGCTTTGATTTGGTCTCCCTTCAGGCAGAACATCGCCACGATGGTGAACAGCAACGCCACAAGGGTCATGGGTGAGATCCGCGGAACGAAGGACTCTTGGAACCACGCCTCACCTTTGGCACGAACCAACACTTCACGGCTGACCACCCCCGCAACGAAGGGAATGCCGAGGTAAATGGCCACACTCTCCGCCACCAAGGACATGGGCACCTCGACCGCGAGCGACGGCAGCCCCACCCACAACGGCAACTCCGTCATGAAAAGCCACGCGTAGAAGCTGTACGCCACCACTTGAAACAGGCTGTTGATCGCCACCAATCCCGCACCCAACTCCTTGTTTCCGCCCGCCAAATCGTTCCACACCAACACCATGGCGATGCAGCGGGCCAGCCCAATCAAAATCAACCCACTCAGGTACCCCGGTTCTTCCCGGAGAAACAACGCCGCCAACCCAAACATCAACAGCGGCCCCACCACCCAATTGAGGACGATGCTCAAGGCCACGAGGCGCGTGTTGCGAAACACCTTGGGCATCAAACGGTAATTGGCCTTGGCCAGAGGCGGGTACATCATGCAAATCAATCCCAGGGCAATGGGCAGGTTGGTCGTCCCCACTTGCATGCGGCCTAGGGCTTGCGGCATGCTTGGCACCCAAGTTCCAAGGGCCAAACCCAACGCCATGGCCGCCAAAATCCACCATGTCAAATGGCGGTCGAGAAAACCCAATCGCCTTTCCATCACCGCAAAATCTTGACGAATGCCGTGGCCTGCAGGTACCAAAAGTGGGTCCAACCAAGACTTCCCGTCTCGTCCAACTGCTTCCAGCTTACCACGAGAGGCCCCGCTTCCCAGCGCACCGATTCGTTGATTGAAGCTCCGTACTGGAAAGCGGTCCAAGCCTCACGAAACCGATCGCTCGGCGTCGTTGCTTCAGCGCCATCCCATGCTTCGAGGAACACTTCCGAACTCACCACAAGAGATCCATCGCCCATCTGAAGAACGCCTCCAAGCTGCTGACGCAGCCTCGGACGCACCGACCACGATTTCTCGCCAAAAGGACTGTTTTCGATCCACCTCTGGTCCCACCTCATCCGCCACCACCAAGACATGGCCGAGGTTTGTGGGGATTGGTACTTCGATTGAAGCCAAAGGCGATGTTCATCGCGCACGTAGCGCTCTCCGCCGCCCCAAACGCCCGAATTCATTGGCACCCATTCATGGGTGTAACTGCCCGTCAAGGACCATCGATCATTCAACGTACGGGTGACATCAAATTCGGTGTACGCGAACACAAGGCTTCGAATGGCTCGGCTTTCGCCAGGTTCCACACCTGGCCCGTAACGCTCCATCACCGCTGCATTCGACAGTGAGGGTCGTGTTTGCTCCACCGGGAGAATGCATGCAAACGAGTAATTCTCAATGAACCAGTGCTCCCCTAGCGGCATGCCCACATCCACAGTTGGCATCATCCCCACAAGGTGGACCTGTGCTGTTGACCAACGCGGACTGGCCATGGCCAGTAGGGCAGCTCCCATGCAGGTGACAAATGTTTTGACGTTCACGCCGCAAATGTCGTTTCTTGATGTTGCGCCAAGGTTAAGTTGCAACAGCGCTCCTGTTGCGAGAACTCCATGCCTGAGAAACGTTCAAGGCCTGTTCAATCACCTCAAGGCTCTCGTCAGGGTAATCGACGGCGACGGTCTTGGATGCATGCAACCACGTCCGAAGCATATCCACCGATTGGGGTCCGAATTCAGGCATGGTTGTGACACCCATTTGGGCCAACGCCGCCGCGTTGCATTGCTGCTCAAACTGCCCCTTCATCGGCACCACGAGCAACGGCTTGTCCAAGAACAAAGCCTCCGAGGGGGTTTCAAAGCCCGCGCCGCAAAGCACCCCATTGCTCGAGGCCATGCTCGTGAGAAACCCATCTGAAGAGGCCGGCAGAAACCGCACGTTGCCCTTGCTCGTGGGCATGTCCCAATGCCGCGAAAAGACTTCCCAACGCACCTCGGGGATTTGGCCGAGTACGGCGAGCAACGCTTGCGCGCCGTAGGCAGGCAGGTAAACCGTGATGTGCCCCTCGCATGTGACCGACGCCTCACGCACTTGACGGCGAATGATGGGGGTTCGGATCTCGGGAGCGTAACGCTGAAAGTGGAACCCGATTTCCGAGTCGGCAGGCGCGTACTTCTTCAAGATGCGCATCGCCACCCGGTCAGGTTGGGCGGGCTTGGGGCTGCTCGGATGCTTGACCGCAACTTGGTGCGACAGCCCCACCACGGGAACTCCTTGCCGTCGCGCCGCCCATGCGGTCACAGGCTCAAAATCGTTCAGGACCACATCGTAGTCCCCCAAATCCAACAACCTCACGTCCCGCACCCATTGCAAAGGCTTCAGCGCCCGGAGGGAAGCTCCCCAGTCGATGCCGCCCTTCGTCCCAAACGTGAACCCCACCCCGTGAAACCGTCGATCGACGTCCACGTCGTACGAGCGATTCATCCCGCCGCCACTGACCCAAACGTCGACATCGGCCATGCGCCGAAGAAGGGGCAACAACTCAACAGCGCGGGTGTGGTGGCCGTTCCCCGTGCCCTGGAAAGCATACAGCACTTTCATGTCAAATCATGGAAAATTCCGCCAGCAACTCCTGAAACAGGTCCTTGGTGCTCCGCGCTTTTTCTCCCTTGTTGGTGTTGCGCGCAGCAACTTCCTCTTGCCAGTGAATGCGCCACTTTCCCTGGTTGTATTCCAGCGCCGTGCAATTCTCCACCCAATCTCCGCTGTTGAGGTAGGTCACTTCGCCCTCGTTCATGGCAATGGTGCGGTTGGCGGGCTGGTGAATGTGGCCGCAAACAACGTAATCGAATCCGTTGCGGATGGCAATCTCTGCCGCCGTTTCTTCGAAATGGTTGATGAACTTGACCGCGCTTTTGACGCTCTCCTTAACTTTTTTGGACAGGGAGATGCGCCCCTTGCCCAAGGCAAGCGACACCTGGTTGATCAGGTGGTTGAACCAAATCAAGGCGTCGTACCCCTTCCCACCGAGCATGGCGAGCCACTTGGAATGCTGCATGGTCACGTCGAACACGTCGCCGTGAAAAAACCACGCCTTCTTCCCGTCCAACGGAAGGACCACCTTGTTGACGATTTTGAAGTTGCTCGTTTCGAAGCCCTTGAATCGGCGGAACACCTCGTCGTGGTTGCCGGTGATGTAGTAAATGGTTTTTTGGCGGGCAATCATGCCCAGAAGCTCGCGCACCACTTGCATGTGGGCCGCCGGGAAGTACTTCTTCTTGAACTGCCAAACGTCGATGATGTCCCCGTTCAGCACGAGGATTTCAGGATCAATGGACTTCAAGTAGCGCAGCACTTCGGCGGCTCGGCATCCGCGCATGCCCAGATGCAGGTCGGAAATCACAGCCACTTCGACGGGCCGCTTCAACAAGGGTGGTTCTTGGAGAGTCATCGCGCAAGGTGCGAGGGGCTTGTTGCCTGAAGTGCACCTCTGCGATTTCAATCCGTTAAGGCAGCGCTAATTCTGTTGCGCTTGGTGGACCCAGCAGGACAGAAGCCGAACACCCTCAACCCCGATTTGGTGAAGTAATTCCCTTCGAGAAGGCATGACCCATGGGCTTGCTTCAGTCCATGAGGTTCAACGTGGCGCACCAATCGCGGATGGCTTGGCGGTCGGCGTTGGAAATTGTGCTGTGGTCAAATTCCGTCGCGTTGGCAAACGGCGCAGGCATTTGAAGCTCGTCCAGCGGGTAATTCTGAAAATGGTCGGTGCACTGCGGACGATGGCACGACGTGCAACTGTTTTGGATGTTCGTCGTGTGCGGTTGTTGCCACTCTTCCCCAATTACCACGTAAGGCCCCGCTCCTTGGAGTGGAACCATGAGTTGTGAGGTGTCGGCAGGGTTACTCATTTGATCCACGGCCGGCGTGTGCAAGAATGCACTGGCCATGTGGCAATTCACACAGTTGCTCTCTGCCGCCATGGTTGTTGGTGAAGCCCAAAGTTGATTGTAATCGGCGTCACCTGGCACCGGGATGTTGTTGGGGTCCTGGAGTTCATCCACTTCGAAAAAGCACGTTTCGCCCGTCGACAATTTGTGCCCGATGACCCCCATGCCGCTTCCCCGGAAAAATGCGATGAACACCACGTCAGGGTTTTCCGTTCCATCGGGGTGCAACCCCACGTAGCGGCCCAGCCTGTTTCCGACGTCGCAAGGTTGATTGAAGGCGAATGGGTTGTCGCAATCGCCTGGGTTGTCGCTGCCCTGAGTCAACGGCACTCCATTCTTCGACATGGGAATGGGCATGGCCTGGTCGTATCGGAATTCAGGCAGAGGGCCCAACACAGACTCACACTCATAAGCGTATTCCAAGGCTGTTCGCCCTTCAGGTTCTTTGTTGCAAGCCGTCCAGACCAACGTAACAGCAACCCAAAAAAGCGGTCCCAAGAATGCAATTGAAGTGGCTTTGGTCATGAGTCTTGGTGTTTCTTTCAACACAACGACGCCCAATTGGGATTGTTGCATCTCACCCCGCCTGCACCTTGTTGCTGATCACCCACCTATGTTGACGCCACTCGGACCGTCCCACTCGTTCTCAGTGACGCATTTCAGAAAGAAGGCGGCAACGTCTTGGCGCGATATGGGCTTCGCAAAATGTACCGTTTGCCCCAAGACCTTCGGGTTCCCTGAAGGTGGATTGTCATTCAAGGCATAAGGCCGAATGATGGCAAGAGGAAGTGGATTCTCCAGCCTCGATGCCGCTTCCCTCAAAATGCGTTCCGCGTGCTCGTAATTCTGGAACCCCTTGCGCCCCCCAATGAGGGTCAGCATGGTTTTGATAAACCAGGATGTCCCGCCCACTCCCACACTGCTGATCATCAAACACCGAGGAGGCTGAGGCATGACCGAAACTGCGTTCACAATGTTCCGAGCTGCGCGGTCCATGATGAGGACAAACTTCCTCGGCTTGCCGGGATTGCCCAACAAACTGACCACCACATCGACACCATCCACAGCCTTTTCAACGTCTTTCGGCAACGTGGCATCTCCTTGAACCACCTCAAGCTTCTCTTCTTCTCCGAACGGGAATTTCTCCGGACTGCGAACGAAGGCCCGAACGGCAAACCCTTTGTCCAACGCCTGACGAACGAAATGTTGCCCTACTCCTCCTGCCGCTCCAAAAACTGCAATTTTCTTCATGCTTTTGCTTTGAGCAAAGGTCTGAAGCTTTAGGTATACTTTTGATACCAGTATCTCAATGTATACCGAATCACGCAGTCACATGCATCACAGAGAATCGATCATTCAAGAATTCAAATCTGCACCCAAAGCTGACCACCCGATTCAGGCCATTGAGCAGTACCGAGGCGAATTGCGCGCAATTGGCGACGCCATGGATTGCCTGTCCGGACGATGGAAGATGCCCATCATCTGTTTGCTCTGCGCAGGAGAATTTCGATTCTCCGAATTGAAAACGGGCATTCCCAAGATCACCCCGCGCATGCTTTCGAAGCACTTGAAGGAACTGGAATCGTATGAACTCATCGAACGCACGGTTCACTCCACCTCCCCGATTAAAGTGAGCTACAAACTGTCTGACTACGGCTATTCCCTCGCTCCCATCATTGTGGAGCTGGTGCACTGGGGCAAAACGCACCGAAAGACGATCATTCAATCCGGGCCCAAGACTGCCGAAGCCTCAAAACCAAAATGCTGGCCTTAGCAGCTAAGCATGAAGGGGATGCTCCAGCATTGGTGCAACGGAGACTCAACAACAGGAGCCCCCTGTGATGCAATCAGGAGCCCCTTCAGGAGCCTCCTTTGATTTGCTGTGAAAGCCTAAAACTTCAGTAAACACTGGGATTTGTCTTTTTCATTCGCTCACCTTAACCAATTCAAAACGAGATAATTACACCTTTAGGTGGACCCAGCAGGACAGAAGCCGAACACCCTCAACCCCGATTTGGTCAAGTAGGCTTTACAAAGTCGCTCAGGATGTAAATCCAACTTTCCAATGGGCGCTCACTCGGCATCCCGGACACAACGAACAGAAAAGGCGAGCTGAGCTCGCCTTTTTTCATGTAGTCGACTTCCGGTGAGAGCTTAAAGTTGGTTTAGCTCATAGATTTCGTAGCTCTCCATCACGGCATCAAAAACAGGCTTTGACACTGGATTCGAACCGTTCAAAAATGCATGCAATGCATCCATGTTGTGAACTGCGATTTTGAACATGACTTTACGTTGGTCTGGGGTCACTGTTCCAATGGTTTTGCTCAAGTCAGCAATCTTTCTTCGCTCGGTAATTCCTTCATCCGATTTCATGAAGCTCATGAATATTGGGAATTGTCCTTCTTTGAGGTTTCCAACAACGAGAATGTCTCTCATGGCTTCAAACGCTTGGAGTTGGAGTAGTACTGAACTTGGTTGTCTTGAACCATGTACCACTCTTCAATCATCGCCTTTTCCACGGTGTCTCCGTCCAAGATTCCAACTTCATCAAACCCAGCATGAACCCACTCCGCAGGTGCGTTGGCATCGTCATCCACGCTGAAAGCCCACATCATCTTCCAAGAGTAGTCGAGGGTGTCTTTTGAAAGCTTTTCAGCAAATGCCTCAAAACCTTGAAACTGATCGCCATCGTTCCATTCAAACACACAGGTATCAGAGTAAAACTTTCGCATGGCCTCCAAGTCCATTTTGGCCCATTCCAAGTCAATGGCTTTGACCAATTCAACCGAAGCTTCAGATCCCATGCTCACTGGATTTCCAGTTGGGGCAAACCCATTTGCACAAGGTGTGGCAGATGCGCCCTCTGGAGACTCCCCTCCAGGATTGCAAGAGGCCAACAAGAGAAGGCCCGCGAAAAGTGCAGAGTATAAACGCATGACGCGAAAGCTAAGGCGCAATTCGAACGGTCAAACGTGAATTGAAGGCCTTCACTTTTGTCTATTTTGACCCTGCCTACCGCAAGGCCTTTTTTGACTTGAACAAAGTTTGGCTGGAGGCACATTTCCTTCTTGAACCCTATGACATCGAGGTTCTATCCAACCCAGAGCGCGAGGTGTTGGATGCGGGCGGAGAGATTCATTTCGGGCTTTTGGGGGAGGAGGCCATTGCCACCTTTGCCTTGACACCCCGGCACAAAGGCGTGATGGAATTGAACAAAATGGCCGTGCACCAGAACCATCGCGGCAAGGGAATTGGCCACCTCATGATGAACCGCGTCTTGGACATTTGTAGACTGCGGAACGTCCAAACCTTGGAGCTGTATTCCCACACCTCACTGGCAAGTGCAATTCACCTCTACCACAAATTTGGCTTCAAGGCGATTCCCATGCCTGCAGATTGTGTGTATGACCGCGCCAACACAAGAATGCAATTGGAATTGTGAGGTCAGTGATTTGAATCTGTCATTCTTGTGGGCGATGACGTGTTGCCAAGAAAAAAGGGAAATCATGAGAAAATATCCCTCTGGGTGGAGCCGGGGGGAGTTTCTGACCTGCGGTCATTGTTCCCCCCTTTCACTCAGAGGGAACCAGGCTCGAGCGCTGACGCGCTTGCCCCTCTTCGATCGCTTGTTCCCAAGCAAGCTTGAAACCAGCGCTCGGCAAAGAGGCTGAACTGCTAAGCAGTTCTCGAGCTAACTGGTCACTTCGTGGAGCAGAGGGGAGTCGAACCCCTGGACATTTCGAAGATCAAGTGGTGAATCGGGTCACAACACCACCTCGACCTCGAAACGAATTGGCGTGTGAGGGGCAATGCCGGCTTCCTGGGATCCATCGCGACCGAAAGCCTGGGCCGAAGTGCACCACACCGTCAAGGTTTGGGCGGTTGGCTGACTTGACAATGCCTGCTCGAGCGCCGGGACGAGTTGGTCTTGGGTGCCCACCTTCCATTCCATTTGGGTCTCGCGTTCCATGGACGCATCGAGGGTGGCGGTACGGATTCTGAGGAGGACCGTTTGATCGACTTCACGTGGCTTGCTGTGCCCTGAATGCACCTGTGCCCATACCTCCTCCGTCACTTCGACAGGCTGCCCCTGCCCTTCCATCGATTGGACGGCATTCTTCAGCCAAAAGGCTTCATTCAACACGCCACGCTGCACCCCTCCCCACCACGCAGTGTCTTGGACCGAGCGCATTTGGCGTACGTGAAGTCGAACAGGTGTGAACGGAGGGATTTCTCCCGGCACGCCCCGTACTCCAAAGGCTGATACTGAGGGCGACCATACGTCGGCTTCCACGTCATGGCCCAGGGATTTGGCCGCTTCATGAAACGCTCGGGGAACGGCGCCGCGCTCCACTTCAAACTCGTCTGCCCCAGAGGTCAACAGCAACCCACCGAGGGTGTACGCTTCCCACGACCATTGCACCCGGTCGCCTGGTGACGCCTGCCACCCCTTCAACCCTTCCTGCGTCGCTGGAGATGCGGTGTCGTGTTGCAGCAACACGCCGCCGGGCAAGGTGTCGGCCGGCAAACTGGTCCTGGCGATTGCGGAATCGATGGCAGCGCATTCTTCTGCAAAGCGGGCCTCGTTGAACTCCACCATGGCCTGCCGCACCTTCTTGTTCTGGTCGGCCGCCGTAGGCAGCGTCAGGGTTTGGGGTTGCGGCTCAACACAGCTGGCCACGAGCACGGCTCCCAAGACAGCGGCTGACACGCGCTTCAAACCCATTCAGTCGTCGTATTGCAGATCGTCCGACCACGTCGGAATCAACGCCACCATTCGGTCCACGACCGACTGCAGCGATTCTCCCTCGCACGCGCCGCCCGCGGCGTTGTGGTGGCCACCCCCGTTAAAATGGGCGGCTGCCACGTCCCGAACGCTGAACGCTCCGCGGGAGCGGAGGCTCATCTTGACGCGGTCGACATCCTCTTTGATGAAGGCGGCGAAGTTGATGCCCTCGATGGCCAAGGCGCGGTTGACGAGGCCCTCGGTGTCGCCTTTTTGGGCGTTGTATCGCTTGAGCTCTTCGAGGCTCAGGCTGACGATGGCGCTGCGGTGCTCCGGAAAGACTTGAAGCTTCTGGCTCAAGGCGTAGGCCGTGAGTTGGACCTGGTCCAAGCGGCAGGCGTCGTAGATCAAACTGTGAATCCGACTGTGGTCCATGCCCGTCGCGAGCAAGGCCGAGGCCATGTCGTGGCTGGAGGGCTGTACGGACGAGAATCGGAAGCTTCCCGTGTCGGTGATGAGGCCGCAGTACAAGCATGAGGCCAAATCGGCGTCCAACGCCTCTTCCATGCCCCAAGCTTGGAGCAACCGGTAAATCAATTCGCAGGTGCTGCCCGTGGCGGGGTCGGAAAGCATGACGTCCGCGAACGGCTCGGGCTCTTGGTGGTGGTCGATCATGACCACGGTGCTGCCCTCGTTGTCGCAGGCCTGTTGGACGGATTCAGCCAGTCCACCCGCGCGTGAGGGCGCGTTGTAATCGAGGCAGAACAACATGTCCGCCTCCGCGACCAAGGTGCTGACCGCCTCCGGCTCGGCATCGTGAAAGCGCACTGTGGCTTGGCCAGGCATCCAATGCAGGAATTTGGCATAGGCGTCGGGCATGACCACCGTGGAAGACACGCCCATCGCAGAGAGCATGTGCTTGAGTGCCAATGAAGACCCAATGGCGTCCCCGTCGGGGGAACGGTGGGAGGTCACCACCACCGATTTGGCAGACTTCACCTGCGCCTTCAACGCCGCCACCTCTGCGCGAGCAAACACATCTTCCATGCCTGAAAGATACATTTGCACCATGCCCGCAAACCCGACCCCAAACATGAAAGCATCCACAACGCCATGGCACAGTCGTGTGAAAAGGTTGGGGTTGGCCGTGGGTGCGTGGATCGTTCTGATGACGCTGGCAGGCTTTGTGGGCTTTCACGACTTTCACTTCTCGCGCACCGACATGCGTTGGAATCCCCAAACGCAAACCGTCCAAACCACCCTTCGCGTGTTCACGGACGACCTCGAGTTGGCGCTTCGAAACCATTACGGATTGGGCAAGGAAGTGAAGATTTGGCTCGGGGACGACGAGGAATGGTCCGCCGTCGATGAGGCGATTGCCACGTGGCTCGACGCCAACTTGACCCTCCAACTAGGTGACTCCACCCTCGCCTGGACGTGGGTGGGCAAGGAAATCGAACTCGACGTCAGTTACCTCTACCTCGAATCCGCCTCGGTCCCGGGCCGCGGCGCGACATGGCACGTGACCAACCGCGTGTTCTTTCACGAGTTCGCCGACCAAGTCAACGAAGTGTATCTCCAAGGCATCGACACGACCGGCCTTGCCGCAGAAAAGCGCGAAATGTTGAACTGGGAGCTGCCCACGCTGGTTTGGGAAAGTGTGAACCCTGAAGCAGACGCGACCGATGATTGAACTGAAGACCAAAGCGGACCGCGTCCAGTGGGTCATGGACGAACTGGAGTCCTTGTACCCAGAAACGCCCGTGCCGCTGGACCACACTGATGCGTACACCTTGCTTGTGGCCGTGCTGCTGTCGGCGCAGTGCACCGACGCGCGGGTCAACACCGTCACCCCTGCCCTGTTTGAACTCGCGGACAACCCGCGCGACATGATGCGGCAATCGGTCGAGGACATTCGTCAAATCATCCGTCCCTGCGGATTGTCACCCCGCAAGAGTGCCGCCATCTCCGAACTGAGCCGCATCCTCGTCGAGCAGCACGGCGGCGACGTCCCGCAGGATTTTGACGCCCTCGAAGCCTTGCCCGGCGTGGGCCACAAAACCGCGGCGGTCGTGATGAGCCAAGCGTTTGGCGTGCCGGCGTTCCCCGTCGACACCCACATCCACCGCTTGATGCACCGCTGGAACTTCACCAACGGCAAGTCGGTGGAACAAACCGAGCGCGACGCCAAGCGGCTCTTCCCTGAAGATCGCTGGAACAAGCTCCACCTCCAAATCATCTTCTACGGCCGCGAATACAGCCCGGCACGGGGATGGTCGTTGGAAAAGGATTACATCTCCGCCCGCATTGGACGGAAGAGCCTTTGGAAAAAGGCTTCGGATTACGCGAGCAAGTAACGCTTGAGCGCCTCGTACGTGGGCGGGATAACCGTGGCCTCCTTGGTCTTGTTCAAGCACTCGGCAAGGTGGTCCGGCAGGTCGGGCATGTGGCCAGTGGAGCGTTCCACCACCTCCCCAAACTTTGCGGGATGGGCCGTGGCCAACACCACGCCTGGCACGCTGGGATTGCGGTGGGCCATCAGGCCTGCATACCCCACGGCGGTGTGGGGGCACATGACGTAGCCCGTGCGGTCCAGCACGTCCTTCATCACCTGCATGGTTCCTGCATCGTCCAGGGTGGCCCCTTTGACTTCGGCCCGCATGGCGGACAAATCGCCCCCGTAGAGGGCTTCCAACCTCGGACGGTTGGACGGGTCCCCCACATCCATCGCATTGCTCAATGTGGCCACCGAGGGGCGCGCGTTGAAGGACGCCCCTTGCAGGAACGAGGCCAGGCCATCGTTGGCATTCGTGGCGGCGATGAATCCGGCATGGGGCATGCCCATTTGGGCCGCGAGCACGCCGGCAGCCAAATTCCCCACGTTGCCCGAAGGCACGCAGAATTGTGCGGGCTGACCCAGCAAATAGGTGGCCCACGCGTAGTAGATGCTCTGCGGCATCCAGCGTGCGATGTTGATGCTGTTGGCCGACGTCAACGGCCGCTCGGCTTGCAAGGCGTCGTCGAGGAACGCCGCCTTG
Organism: uncultured Comamonadaceae bacterium; assembly: GCA_964527895.1. Lineage (GTDB taxonomy): Bacteria > Bacteroidota > Bacteroidia > Flavobacteriales_D > Sanyastnellaceae > UBA11663. Next base: position 43,227 of record CAZGQI010000006.1, read on the forward strand.
ACCATGGCCTGACAATCGTCAAACGCACCCTCCACTTCCAAGGCCTTGATGTTGGCCCCCGCTGTGGTCAGCTGTTGCTCTTGGATCTTGCTGATTCGGCCTTGGGGATAGAGAATGACCACATCGATGTTGGGGACATTCAAGAACCCCTGCGCCACGGCACTTCCCGTGTCCCCGCTTGTCGCCACCAAAATGGTCAATCGCTTGTCGCTGACCCGACGCAGCACACGCGACAGGAAACGCGCGCCCACATCCTTGAAGGCGTGAGTGGGTCCATGGAACAACTCCAGCGCGTAGACGTTGTCCTCAACTTCGTGCAACTCCAAAGGAAAGTTCAGCACGTCCTTCAAAATGTCAAGCAGGTCCTCATGCTGGAGGTCTCCCTCGGCCAGCGGTGCCATCATGGCAGAACCAAGGTCCCAGGGATTCAAATCCTCCTCCGAAAGCCACAGCTCCTGAGGCAAGGATGGAATCCGCTCGGGATAGTACAACCCCTTGTCAGGCGCCAATCCCTCCACCACCGCTTGGGCGAAGCTGCGGGTCAGCTGACGGTCAGTGAGACTGTGATACAACATGGGCTCCTTGGGTTGAAATGGTGGTCACGTGAAGGTGATGGTCCATGCCTTGGGCAGACATGACACGTTGAAGGGCTGCCCCCACTTCGGAAGCTTCTTCTGCCGAACGGCACACCCAAAAGCTGGACGGGCCGCTTCCGCTGATGCCTCCGGCGCGCGCTCCGGCGTCCTTGGCTGCGGTTTGGCATGCGTCCCAATGCGGCATCAACGCCCCGCGGTGGGGCCCGACAAGCAGGTCTTCCAAGGCGTACATGGCCTCCAGCTCATTTCCGGCATGCAGATCGTGCACGAAGCGCCCCAACCACGCCGCCTGATTCACGGCATCGGACAGAGGCACTTCCCCGGGCAGAACAGCCCGGGATTCGGCGGTCTTGATGACCACCTGCGGGTGCAAGACCAGAAGGTGCCAAGATGTGGGCACTGGCAAGGGACACACTTTGCCCTGCGGATCGATCAACGTCATGCCCCCCATCAAGGCGGGCGCCACATTGTCCGCATGACGCGCCCCACTCGCCACTGCTTCGCCATCCAAGGCGAAGGGCAACAGCTCGTCGCGGCGCATGCCTGCCTCGGCCAACGCATCGATGCCCACCACAGCCGCAACAGCCGAAGCCGCGCTGGATCCAATGCCGCTTCCTGGCAAGATGGACTTGGTCACCGTCACTTCCACGCCGAAGGGATGGCCCAAGGCGCCCAACAGCGACGCGGCTGCCTTTCCGGCGACGTTGGCTTCGACCTCCAGCGGCAATGCGGTGTTGGGGCCGTTGACCAAATGAACGCCCGGCTGGGAGACCCTGCGAAATTCCATGAATTCTCCGGGGGCCTTCAAGGCACATCCCAAGGCGTCAAACCCCACATTGAGGTTGGCCACCGTGGCTGGGGCCCAAACGCGGCAAAACGTCGGTGCGTGGTTCATCGTGTCGCGACAAATCTCATGATGTCAGCAAAGACGCCCATCGCCGTCACGTCGGCACCGGCCCCGGCGCCCTGGATCACGAGAGGACGGTCTACATACCGGTCTGTGTGCAACATGACCACGTTGTCGGAGCCCTGAAGCTGACAGAACGCATGGGTCGGTGGCAAGGCCTGCAACCCCACACGGGCCGAGGGCTCGCCTGAGGCGCTCAATTCAAAGGTGGCCACATACCGAAGCTGCAAGCCCTCTGAAGCCGCTTGGGCCAACCGAGATTGCATGTCTTCTTCGGCCGTGGGCAACTTGTCCAAGAAATCGGCCACACTGCCCTCCATCAAGGCCGGGGGCAAGAATCCTGGATTCTCCACATCGGCCATTTCCATGGTGTAGCCCGCCTCGCGGGCCAGGATCAAAATCTTGCGCTGTACGTCGACCCCACTCAAATCAATGCGCGGATCCGGCTCCGTGAATCCTGCGTCCATGGCCCCTTTCACACTTTCGACAAAGCCGCACTCTGGACCAAACGTACTGAACAGGTAATTCAGGGTTCCAGACAACACGGCATCGATGCGGTGGATTCGGTCTCCACTTTGAACGAGATGCTCAATGGTGTCGATGACCGGCAACCCTGCCCCCACATTCGTTTCAAACCGGTATTGGGTGTTCTTGGCACGTGCGATCCGCTTCAATCCTTCGTAGCGCGCTTGCGTGTCCGCAGCCGCAATTTTGTTGGAGGCCACCACGCCAATGGACGCTTTCAAGACCTCCTCGTAGACCCCCGCCACCGATTCGCTGGCGGTGTTGTCCACGAACAAGGCGTTCTCCAGATTCAAACCCTTAATTCCTGATATAAAATTACTTAAACCTCCCTGAATGGAGTTTTCATCTAAGACATTTTGCCACTGATCAAGCGCCACGCCCTCTGCGTCAAGCACAAACTGCCTCGAGTTCGCCAAACCCACCACGCGCAGGTCGATGGCCCGCTCTGAGAGCAGGTCGTCGTGGGCCTTTTTGATTTGGGCCAACAGGGTTCCCCCCACATTGCCCACGCCGGCACAAAACAGGTTCACGCGGCACACCTCACGCTCGAACAGCGTGCTGTGAAGCGCCCGAAGTGCCTTGGCCACGTCGTTCTTCTGAATGACGATGCTGATGTTTCGCTCGGTCGAGCCTTGGGCAATGGCGTAAATGTTGATGCCGTTCTTTCCCAGGGCATCGAAGGCCCGGCCAGAAAGCCCCGTGTGATGGTGCATGGCGTCTCCCACCAGGGCGAGAATGCTGAGGCCACGCTCCACGCGGAACGGCTCGACCTTGCCCACCTTGACGTCGCTTTCAAATTCTTCGTTCAAGGCTTCCAACGCCTTGTCAACCTCAGCTTCCTGAACCGCAACTGTGATGCTGTGCTCCGACGAGCCCTGGGTGATCAACACCACGTTGACCTGCCGCATGGACAACGCCATGAACATCCGTCGGGAGTATCCTGGAATGCCCACCATGCCGCCCCCCACCAAGGTCACAAGTGCCATGCCGTCAATGGACGATACGCCACGCACGCCCGTTCCGGGATCCGGGTTGGCACTGATGGTCGTTCCAGGCGAGCTCGTGTCAAACGTGCTTCGAATGACAAGCGGAATGCCCGCCTCGCGCAGGGGAATCAACGTCGGAGGGTAGATGACTTTGGCCCCAAAGTGGCACAGTTCCATGGCCTCCTCGTAGCTCATGCTGTCAATGATTTTGGCCGAGGGCACCACCCGAGGATCCGCCGTCAACATGCCCGGCACATCGGTGCTTTTTTCCATGTGGGAGGCGCCGAGCATGCTGGCCACGAGCGACGCGGTCAAATCGCTGCCCCCGCGTCCAAGCGTGGTGACCTCGCCCTGGTCGTCCCGTCCCACAAAACCTTCCATCACCACCACGTCGCATTCGCCCAAGGCTTCCATGCCTTGCCGAAGGTGATCGGCGGTGCGCGCCCGATCCACCACCGCCGCGCCGTATTGGCTGTCAGTGACGACGATTTCCAGGGCCGAAAGCCGGCCCGATTTGAACCCGCGCTGCTTGAGCATGGCGTGCATCAACGGCACACTCAACCGTTCTCCCATGCTGACCAAGGCATCCTTGGTGTGGTCGCTGAATTCGTGAAGCAGCTGCAGCCCCTCACAAATGGACCTCACGTAAGACAAACCTTCTTCAATTTCGGCGACCACAGCCTCCTTCGCAGCCCCCTCGAGCAAGGCCGAGGCGGCCGTGAGGTGTCGGGTGCGGAGGTCAGACACAATCGTGTGCCATGCCGGGTTCCCGTCTCGCGCCGAGCGCCCTGCTTGAAGCAAGGCGTCCGTGGCTCCGCCCATGGCAGAGAGCACGACGAATTTGGGCACCTTCTTCCGTGCCTCCAACACGTTGGCCACCTGCGTCATGGCAGACGCATCGACCAACGAACTTCCTCCAAATTTGATGACTTCCATGGTGTGTCAGGATGGTTCAGTCAGGTGTGTCCCTTGAATTTACGGAACAAACGCGACATGGCCTTGCCACACGCCACGGAACATTGCCTGGCGAGTTGTGTGCCTTGCTTACCCTTCAGCCGGTCCAAACTTCGAGATCACCTCCATGGAGACCCCGGTGTTGGAGAACCCGCCGTCGTGGAACAGCGTCTGCATCGTCACGTAACGCGTCAAATCGCTGAACAGCGTGATGCAGTACTCGGCGCACGACTGCGCGTCCGCATTGCCAAGCGGCGACATCGCCTCGCTGTAGCTGATGAACTCGTCGAAGCCCTTCACGCCACTGCCTGCAGTCGTTACGGTCGGCGACTGGCTGACGGTGTTGACACGGATCTTCTTGGCCACCCCGTAGTGGTAACCAAAGCTGCGGGTGATGCTTTCCAAAAGCGACTTGGCGTCGGCCATGTCCCCGTAGTCTGGGAAAATGCGCTGGGCGGCGATGTAAGACAGAGACACGACGCTGCCCCATTCGTTCAGGGCGTCCAACTTCTTGGCCGTGGCCAACGTCTTGTGCAGCGAAATGGCACTCACGTCCAGCGTCGTCTGCAAAAACTTGTAGTTGATGTCGGTGTAGTGCTTGCCTTTGCGCACGTTTGGGCTCATTCCAATGCTGTGCAACACGAAGTCCACTTTGCCTCCGAAGTGGTCCATGGCGCCTTCAAAGAGGTTCTGGAGGTCTTCTTCGCTGGTGGCATCTGCGGGGATGACAGGGGCGTCACCGCAAAGCTTTGCGAGGTTGTGAATCTCCCCCATGCGCATGGCCACGGGAGCGTTGGTCAACACAATTTCCGCGCCTTGCGCGTGGGCTTCCAACGCCACTTTCCAGGCGATGGACATGTCGTTGAGGGCTCCAAAAACAATGCCCTTTTTTCCTTTCAGAAGATCGTGCGCCATGGCTCGAATGTCGTTTTGGTTTGAACGGCCAAACTACCACCCCCCTTCGACATCCTCCACCTTTCAGCACATCAGTTCTTCACAACCCTGCGTGGGCGAAATCCAGCGCCAAACCTCAGTCAAGCACACAACGCACTGACTTGCCACTGTTCTGATGATCGAGTTGCAAATGCAATGACCCCGAATTGTGGCGCAGCGCAAAGCCTTGTTTGGAAGCGCCTGGCGCGTTGGCAGGTGTCCAAAAGTGCGCGTGCAAGCCCACTCCAAAGGAGCCGTTGCTCGTGTGAATGTAGCCCCCCGGCTTGGCGGAGAATCCCGTTTCGTTCGTGGCGCCGGTGTTGGGTGAACTCCAAAGTCCGTCGCCTCCCTCCAAGGTCCCCGTTGCCTTGAGTTTTCCGCCCTCGTTGGATGCGAGGAATTCACCCATGGCATAGAATTCCGTGTGATGCGAAAGGTGCCATCCCGAAGGACAAACATCCCACTGCACAGCAGCATTGTGGTTGTACAGCACCCCGTACTCTTGGTAAGCAGAGAGTGCCATGGCTTCATCCACGTCCGTGCCAGAATACCCATAGACATAGGCTCTAGCCTCGATGCCCAAGTCTTCTTGCGGGGTGACAGACTGCAAATAGCGCACATTTTCGGCGAACCAACACTGCCCCCCAATTTCCACCGTCGCATATTCATGCCCCTGATGCATCACAGGATCACCGCATGAGACAAACATGCCTGCCGCCCGTCGCAAATCGTCGGTCACCAAACACGACTGGGCACGAGACAGCCCGGGAAGGAAGGTCATCATCCACGCAAGTGCTGAGGAAAGTAGAATTCGATTCATCTCCCTATTATACAACATAATCATTCAATCACACCCCCCTACCTCGCGCTCAAATCACTGAAAAACACGCACGTAGTCGACCATCATGGTCTGCGGGAACTGCGTCGATGCGTCGGGGTACCCAGGCCAGTTCCCTCCCACCGCAATGTTCATGATGAAGAAGAACGGCGCATTGAACGGGTATGGCTGCCCATTCATTTGAGAACTGTTGATGCTGTAGTACGGCTGGTCGTCCATGTACCACGTGATGCTGTTCTGCTGCCATTGGATGGAGAACAGGTGGAAGGCCTCGCTGAATTTCTCCCCGCCAGGCAACGTGATGCTGCTTCCATTGTATTGGTGCACGCCGAAGTTGGCGCCCCAGTGGGCTGTACCGTGGTTGGTGCCCGGCTGGTGGCCCACGATCTCCATGATGTCAATCTCGCCGCACTGCGGCCAGCCGCCCTCTGGAAAGTTGGCGCCGAGCATCCAAAGCGCGGGCCAAATGCCCTGCCCCTCTGGCATCTTGGCACGAATGTCAATCCGGCCAAACTGGAACTCCTGCAAATCCACCGACTTCATGCGCGCGGAGGTGTAGCCCCCGCCCTCTTGGCGTGCCGTGATGGTCAAGAAGCCATCGGCCACCGAGCTGTTGCTGGGCGAGCTCGTGTAGTTCTGCCACTCGTTGTTGCCCCAGCCGCTCGCGCCGAGGTCATACGTCCAGTTGTTTGAGTTGATCGTGGTGCCGTCGAATTCGTCCGACCACACGAGCGTCATGCCAGGGTAGCTGTCCGCACCCTCATACCCGTCGCCGTTGTCGCCGTTGCCCCCTGTCCCGTCGTTGATGCGTGTCAAGATGTAGGTGAAGTAGCCGCCGGTTTGTTGGCAAGCCGCGTTGTCCGTGTAGGTGTGCAAGCGCAAGGTGGTGGGCGTCAATTCGACGATGTCGTAGGTCAAACCGCCGTCGTTGGTCCCGATGAACGGACAACCGCACGCGCCTCCGGTGCCGGACAAGGTGAACGTATCCTCACCCGAAGTACCACCACCTGGGTTGAACGCCAGGTTGGCCGAGGAACAGCCGTATCCCTGTTCGCTGTAGTCCAAAAAGGCGTCAATGATGCTCCCGTTGTATGCCGTGGTCAGCGTGCCATCCTCGTTGAAGGTGTACACGTCGTCGTACTGGGCAGCCTGCAGGCCGTTGGCCCCACTTGAAAACCATTCCGAACTGTACGGCGCGGGTCCCACGCTCACCGCACCTGCAATCGTGCTCATTCGCCACGACCCAATGAGGAGTTCGGGCAAGAAGCCTGTTCCGCCACACACCCCAAATGCGTCGAGGTATTCGCAAGGCTCGGTGGGGTTGGCGTCGTAGTTGCAGGCCTCCACATCCGTGCACTCATCGCTGCTGTCCCAGATGTAGTCTTGGTCCGTGTCCACTTCGCCAAACAATCCGAGGATGCTCAACACATCGGTCACGCCAATGCTCCAATCCGGATCGACATCCGGTTGGTAACCGCAGTCGGTTTGGGCTGAGGCCAACAAGGGGGCCATGACACCAAGGGTGAGAAAAAGATGCTTCATGTTCAGGGATTGGAAAATCGGACGCAGCGTTCGCGCCTCACGGCAAGATACGGCGCATTGCCATGCCGGCTGTTGACCCAAGTCAAAATCGCCTTTCACGAGGGGTCCGGGAAGATCTTTCCTGGGTTCAGAATGCCCTTGGGGTCCAGCACAGACTTGATGCCCTGCATGACCGCCAATTGGGCCGGGCTGCAGGCGAGGTCCATGTAATTTTTTTGAACGTACCCGATGCCGTGCTCTCCACTCAAGGTGCCCCCGAGGGCGACCACTTCGGCAAACAGCTCTCGGATCGCCAACGTCAACGTGTCGTTCCATGTCGCCTCGTCAAGGTCATCTCGGAGGATGTTGATGTGCAGGTTGCCATCGCCGGCGTGGCCATAGCAGATCGAGCGGAAGCCATATTTGGCGCCGAGGGCCTTGACTTTGTGGAGCAATCGGGGCAGCTCGCCTCGGGGCACCACCGTGTCTTCTTCTTTGTACGTGCTTGCCGCTTTCACGGCTTCTCCCACCCTGCGTCGCAAAAACCAGAGCGCGTCCTTTTCCGCCGCCGACTCCGCAAACAAGACCTCTCCCGCGCCGTGAGCTTCGAGCACAGGCAAAATGCGCTCGCACTGCGGCATGAGATCGTCAGGCGCAAACCCGTCCACTTCAATGAGCAAATGGGCCGCGTCGTCGGGGCCAAGTGCAGGTTCGTGGTTCCCCGTGAAATCTTGGGCCAACAGGACCGCATCCCGCTCCATGAACTCGAGCGCGCTGGGCATCGCCCCCGCTTGGAATATGGCCGCCACGGCCGCGCAGGCGGACTCCGCCGAGGCGAAGGGCACGAGCATCAGGGCTTGGTGACGTGGCAACGGCAACAGCTTCAGCGTGGCGCGGGTGATCACACCCAACGTCCCTTCGCTGCCCACCATGAGCTGCGTGAGGTTGTAGCCGGTTGAGTTCTTCAGGGTGTTGGCGCCCGTCGCGATGACGGTGCCGTCGGCCAGCACCACCTCGAGGTTGAGGACCCAGTCCTTGGTGACGCCGTATTTGACGGCACGTGGCCCGCCGCTGTTCTCGGCGAGGTTGCCGCCCAGGGTACACGTGCCACGAGAGGCCGGGTCCACGGCGTACATCAATCCGTGCTCTGCGGCGGCGTTGGACAGTTCTTCAGTGATGACCCCGGGCTCCACCACGGCTTGGTGGTTGAGCGTGTCGATGGCCAGAATTCGGTTCATCCGACGCAGGGAAAGCGCGATGCCCCCGCGAATCGGCAAGGCGCCGCCGCTGAGACCGGTGCGCGCACCGCCGGCCGTGACGGGCACGCCATGACCGTGCGCCCAAGACAGAATGGCCGAGACCTCGGCCGTGGATTCGGGTTCCAGGACCACGTCGGGCAGGAAGACCAAATCTTCCGTCTCGTCCGCGCCGTGTTGCGCCCGTTGGTCGTCTCCCCAATGGATGCGTCCTTCCCCCACCAGTCCCGGCAAATCACGAAGGGCGGCTTGGTGGACGTCCTCCGTCAAGGTCGTGGTTGGGGTCGAAGCAGGTTCCATGGACGATGCGTTATCTTGGGCGCTTGTCAAAAGTAACCTGACGTTCGAACACCCTCTTTCACCTGAGAATGGAACTTATCAAACGAATCGCCACGGGGGCCATGATGGCCGCGTTCTTCCTGAGCCCAAACCACGGCCAGGGCCAAGAAGCCGATTTCAGCAACGAGGCCATTTGGGCCAGTGGAACCTTCCGCACAGAATACGTGTGGGGCATTCGCTCCATGGCCGACGGCAAGCATTACACCACGCAGGAATACGATGAAAACGAAGGGTCGTGCATCGTCAAGTGGTCCTACAAAACGGGCAAAGTGATCGACACTTTGTTGACTTCCAACATGGCCTTTGGGGACGCACGGGAAACCTTCGGTGGCTACGAGTTCAGCAGCGACGAGCGATTTGTGGTGTTGACAACCACGAGCGAAGGTCTGTACCGCCACTCCTTCTACGCCAACTTTTACGTGTACGATTTTGAATCCGGCGAAGACGCACGCCCCATCACCGACTTCAGCCTCGGCAAGCAGCGGTTGGCGCAGCTCTCCCCTGCCGGAGACAAAGTGGCCTTTGTCCGTGAAAACAACATCTTCATCTCCGACCTCGCCACCGGCGACGAGGTCCAGGTGACCGACGACGGCGTGACCAACGCCATCATCAACGGCGCGACGGACTGGGTGTATGAGGAGGAATTTGGAGACGACCAGGGGCTGTTTTGGAACGGAGATGGTTCGCGTTTGGCCTACCTCAAGTTTGACGAAAGCAACGTGCGGGAATTCCACATGCCCGTGTACGGCTCGCTCTACCCCGACCCCTACACGTTCAAGTACCCCAAGGCGGGGGAAGACAACAGCGACGTCAGCGTGCACATCTACACGCTTGCCGAGGACAAGAGCCGTGCAGTCGCCGTGCCCAAGTCGGCGCACTACATCCCGCGCATCAAGTGGACCAAGGATCCGGCGACGCTGTGCATTTTCACCATGAACCGCCATCAAAACGACTTGCGCTTGTTGCTCACGGAGGGCGAGTTCCCCAACGACCGCTTGGGCACCAAAGAAGTGTTCAAAGAATCGTGCGACACCTACATCGACATCAACGACAACCTCACGTTCCTCGCAGACGGTTCTTCGTTTGTGATGACGTCCGAGCGCGATGAATTCAACCACATCTACAAGTTTGACTTCGAAGGCAATGCCCAGCAGCTGACCCAAGGCAAATGGGACGTGGTGGACGTGCTCGGGTTCGACGCCAAGCGGAAGCGCGTGTACTTCACCTCTTCCAAAGAAGGCGCCACCCAAAAGCACACCAGTTACGTCGACATGCGCGGCCGCGTGACCACCTTGGACGCCACCCCCGGCACCCACAGCGACGACTTCTCCAACAGCTTCGACTACAGCATCCACCAGCACAGCACAGCCAACACGCCGCCGTTGTACACGCTTCGCGACCGCAACGGCAAGGTCATTCGCACCTTGAAGGACAACGCCTCGTTGCGCGAAACCCTCGCCGAGCACGGCGCCGTGGACAAGGAATTCTTCACCTTCACGAACGACGCCGGCGTGGAGCTCAACTGCTGGAAGATGCTTCCGCAGGACTTTGATCCCGCCAAGAAGTACCCCGTGTACGTGGCGATCTACGGCGGCCCTGGTGCCAACACTGTGAACGACAGCTGGGGTGGCTCCACCTTCTTGTGGCAACAATACCTCGCACAAGAGGGCTACATCGTGGTGTCGTGCGACCCGCGTGGCACCCAGTTCCGAGGCCGCGAGTTTGAGCACAGTACCTACAAGGAGTTGGGCAAGCTCGAGACCGAGGACTTCATCGACCTCGCCGAGCACCTCGGCACGTGGGAATACGTGGACGCCGACCGCATTGGCATCCAAGGCTGGAGCTACGGCGGGTTCATGACCTTGCTCTGCATGACCAAAGGCGCCGACGTCTACAACGCCGGCATCAGCGTCGCGCCCGTGACCAATTGGCGCTACTACGACACCATCTACACGGAGCGCTTCATGCGAACGCCGCAGGAGAACGAAAGCGGGTACGACGACAACAGCCCCGTGAACCACGCCGACAAGCTTGAAGGCGCCCTCCTGCTCGTCCACGGCTCCGGGGACGACAACGTCCATTACCAGAACTCAATGGAAATGATCAATGCCCTCGTCGCGGCCAACAAGGATTTTGACTTCTTTGTCTACCCCGACCGCAACCACGGCATTTACGGCGGCAACACCCGGTTGCACCTCTTCAACATGATGATGGACTTCGTGAAGGAGAACTTCTGAGCCGCCCCACACCTGAACAAACAAAACCCTCAAAATACCTGATCTCATGGCCCAATTGAAACTTGCCGCAGGGCATCCTCAAGGCTTGATGACCCTCTTCTTTTCGGAGATGTGGGAGCGTTTCTGCTACTATGGCATGCGCGTGCTCTTGACGTTGTTCCTTGTCAAATCCCTTTTGAAAGGCGACTCTGACGCCGCCCTCATTTACGGTGCCTACACGGCCCTCATCTACGCCGCCCCTGTACTCGGTGGCAAAATGGCCGACCAATACCTCGGCTACCGCTACGCCATCCTCTTGGGTGCCGTGCTCATGGCCATCGGCGAATTCCTCATGGTGGGAGGCGCCATTGGCGGCCCCGACGCCATCGCCACAAGCGAGATGCTCATGCTCTTTGGCATGGGTGCGCTCATCGTCGGCAACGGCTTCTTCAAAGCCAACATCTCGACCATCGTCGGGAAGCTCTACGAGGACAACGACCCTCGCCGCGACTCGGGCTTCACCATTTTCTACATCGGCATCAACATCGGCGCCCTCCTCGCCACCACGGTGGTGGCTTTCGTGGGAGAGACCTACGGCTTTGAATACGGCTTTGGCCTTGCGGGCATCGGCATGATGGCCGGCCTCTTCATCTTCTGGAGCGGTCGTGAGAACTACGCCGCGGCCCCCGGACTCGACATCACTGAGGAAGGCCACAAGAAGGCTGGACCGTTGAAGATTTACCAGTGGATTTCCGTGGGATCCCTCGCCCTCATCCCCGCGTGCTACTTCCTCATCAGCCAAAACGACTGGATGACCTACCTCCTCACGGGCCTCTTTGTGCTCGTGGCTGCTTCGCTTGTTCGCGCGGGCATCAAGGAAGGCCCCATGTGGCGCGACCGCATGATTGCCTTGGTGATTTTCATGGTCATCAACATCGTATTCTGGGCATGCTTCGAGCAGGCCGGCACCTCCCTCACCCTCTTTGCAGACCGCAATGTGAGCCGTGAGATCTTCGGATGGACGATGCCTGCCTCCATGACGCAATTCTTCAACCCTGCGTTCATCATCATCTTCGGCTCCATCTTCTCAGTGATGTGGGTGAAGCTGGACCAAATCGGAAAGAACCCCAGCATCCCCTTGAAGTTTGCCCTTGGCATCCTCCAACTCGGCGCCGGCTTCCTCATCACCTTGTTGGGACTCCAATTCGCGAACGAAGAAGCGATGGTGCCTCTCCTCACTTTGGTGTTCTTGTACCTCTTGCACACCACCGGGGAACTCTTCCTCTCTCCCATCGGCTTGTCCATGGTGACCAAACTCTCGCCCAAAAGCATGGCTGGAACGGCCATGGGCGGCTGGTTCCTCTCTTTCGCGATCGCCAACTATGCGGGCGGTTTGATCGCCTCGTTGACGGGTGGCCACGGCGACTCTGGCGAAGAAGTGACTGCCGCGGCTGGCCTCGTGAAGTACACGGACGTGTTCGCCACCATTGGCTGGACCTGCGTGGGCATCGCCGTCTTGATTGCCTTGTTGAACAAGCCGCTCAACAAGTTGATGCACGGCGTGAAGTGATCCTTCCCGGCACAAGAATCTCAAAAGGCGCCTTCGGGCGCCTTTTTTGTTGCGATATTGCAGGCATGCGGACAACATTCTTGACCTTGGCGATGATGGTGGTGGGCAGCTTGGCGTTTGGCCAGGCGGCGAGCATCAATTGGATTTCTCTTGAAGAGGCTGTGGCGGCCCAACAAAAGGAGCCACGAAAAATCATGATGGACGTGTACACCAAGTGGTGCGGCCCGTGCAAAATGATGATGGCCAACACCTTCACCAACGCCAACGTCATCGAGTACGTCAACGAGAATTACTATGCGGTCAAGTTCGACGCGGAGTCCCCAGATCCCGTGACGTTCCAAGGCACGGAATTCACCAACCCCGACTACGACCCCAACCGTCGTGGCCGCAACGGGGTTCACCAGCTCTCTCGGGCGATGAAGGTGAACGCCTACCCCACCATCGTCTACCTTGACGAAAACGCCAACGTGATTGCCCCCATCAGCGGCTACAAGCAGCCCTCGCAGATGGAACTGTACTTGAAGTTCTTCAACGAGGCGTACACCGACGGCGTAGACCAGACCCAATGGGAGAGCTACCGCGACGCCTTCAACTACACTTGGCGCTGAGTTCGGCCTCCTTGCATTGACCTTGTTGAAAGCACCGCGCAACGGCGGCGCTTCCCCTATCTTTGGGCTCCCCGTGCGGAGCCCTTTCTTTTGGATTGGATGTTCCTCGTGGGGATAGACACACCTAAACTGCTCACCAATCGCGTCTCAACATGAGTGACACTGCACGCCTCATCCTGGAAGGACAGGAGTACGAATTCCCCGTTTTGACGGGTGCCGAAAACGAAAAAGCCATCGACATCTCGAAGCTTCGTGGCACCACGGGATACATCACCATGGATCCCGGCTTCAAGAACACCGGATCAACGCAGAGCGGCATCACTTACCTCGACGGCGAAAACGGCATTTTGCGCTACCGCGGGTACTCCATTGAAGAACTCGCCGAGAAAGCCTCCTTCATGGAAGTGGCCTACCTCCTCATCTACGGCGACCTTCCCAACGCCAAGGAGCTGGATTACTTCAACGACAGCATCACGCACCACACCCTCGTGCACGAGAACATGAAGCGCTTTTTTGACGCGTTTCCCCTTGGCGCCCACCCCATGGGCATGCTCAGCTCCATGGTGGCGTCGTTGTCGACGTTCTACCCTGAGTCGCAGAACCCCAACCGCGACATCACGGACATCGATTTGACCATTCACCGCTTGATTGCCAAGCTTCCAACCCTCGCAGCACAGGCGTACAAGCACAACGTGGGCTTGCCGACGATGTACCCCAAGAACAACTTGAGTTACGTCGGCAACTTCATGCACATGATGTGGGGCGTTCCTGCCGAAGAGTATGAGGTGGATCCCATCATTGAATCTGCGTTGAACAAGCTCTTCATCTTGCACGCCGACCACGAGCAAAACTGCTCCACGTCCACCGTGCGCGTGGTGGGCTCTTCGCAAGCCAACCTCTACAGCAGCGTGTCTGCCGGCGTGTCTGCCCTTTGGGGACCTCTGCACGGCGGTGCCAACCAGGCGGTGATTGAGATGCTCGAAGCCATCCGCGCCGAGGGCAGCCCCTTGCAGTCGTGGATTGACCGTGCGAAGGACAAAACTGACAGCTTCCGCTTGATGGGCTTTGGCCACCGTGTCTACAAGAACTTCGACCCACGTGCCCGCATCATCAAGAAGGCGGCTGACGAAGTGCTCGGCCAGTTGGGCATCGACGACCCGGTGCTCGACATTGCCAAGCAGTTGGAAGAAGTGGCCCTCAACGACGAATACTTCGTGCAGCGCGGCCTCTACCCCAACGTGGATTTCTACAGCGGCATCATTTACCGCGCGCTCGGCATCCCGACCGACATGTTCACGGTGATGTTTGCCCTTGGACGTCTGCCAGGCTGGATTGGCCAGTGGAAAGAGATGACCGAGAACCGCGAGCCCATCGGCCGCCCCCGTCAAGTGTACACGGGAGCCACCCACCGCGGATTTGTCGGTTTGAACGACCGCAAGTAAGCCATGGAGGCCTTCGTTCGGACGGAGGTGGACGACCGTGGCGTCGGCACCATCACGTTCTTTCACCCGGCGTCCAACAGTTTGCCGGGTGCCATCCTCCGTCAATTGGCGGAACACATTACTGAAGCAGGTGAACGCGACGACATCCGTGTGATTGTCATGCGCTCAGGCGGCGACAGGGCCTTTTGCGCGGGCGCGAGTTTCGACGAACTCGTGGCCATCTCCAATGAAGACGAAGGCCTGGCCTTCTTCAGCGGATTTGCCCTGGTCATCAACGCCATTCGCACCTGTCCCAAGTTTGTCATTGGCCGCGTGCAGGGCAAAACCGTGGGCGGAGGTGTCGGACTCGCGGCTGCCGTGGACCATTGCTTTGCCACCAAGTTTGCCGCCGTCAAACTCTCGGAGCTCGCTGTGGGCATTGGCCCCTTTGTGGTCGGGCCTGCAGTGGAACGGAAATTGGGGGTGTCCGGCATGGGCACGCTTGCCGTCGATGCGCGCACCTTCAAGTCGGCCCAATGGGCTGCCGATCACGGATTGTACGCCGAGGTGTTCGACTCCGCGGAAGAGATGGATGAAGCCGTGGACCGCCTTGCCGGTGAATTGGCGTCAAGCAATCCTGAAGCCATGACCAACCTCAAGCGTGTGCTTTGGCAAGGCACCGAGCATTGGGATGAACTTCTCACGGAACGGGCAGCCATTTCAGGCAAACTCGTGCTCAGCGATTTCACGCGAAACGCCATTGCGGCGTTCAAGGCCTAACAACCTCGCCCCCCTCTCCAAAGAAAAACCCCAGCCTCTCGGCCGGGGTCTTGTTTTGGTTGAATCAGGCAGAATGCGTTCCGCCATCGTAAGCATCAATGCTGAACCACAAGTGGTGCATGCCCCACGCCTTGCGCAGTCGCCACTTGAACGTGGTACGTTCCAGCGGACCAGTTCGACACATCCACGGTGAACGTTCCTGTCCAACGTTCTGCGGTCCGAGACCACATCAATCGGCCAGAAGCATCGTAGATGGACATCACAGCGTCCAGGGTCATCTCGTTCATGTCGAGTTGCACCACGTCCCTTGCGGGGTTCGGGTACACCGAGAACGGCACGCCCTCCATGTGGATGACGCTGTACACATCGTCCACCTCGTAGGGGCCGCCTGCGATCTCGCAGCCATTGGCATCCGTCACCAAGACCGTGTATTCGTCCGGAGCTTCGAGTCCATCCACATCTTCTTCGTCGGACAGGAAGACCCCGTCCGAAGTCCATTCAAAGTTGTAAGGCGCAGTGCCCCCAGTGACCGTCAAGTTGATGGCACCTGTGCCCTGAACTGTGGCATCGGTCACCACCGCACTCAAGGACAGCGCCTCAGGCTCGTTCACAGACACCTCGAGACTTCCTGAGCAGCCCTGGGCGTCCGAAGCGAACAACACGTAGTCTCCTGGCGGCAAATCGTCGAACACGCCTGTGCTGTTGATGACGACTTCAGGGCCATCCAACACAAATTCGTAAGGCGCCTCGCCAGTCATCATGACTGCGATGATTTGGCCATTGAGTTCACCGGCGCAAGCCACATCCGTGACTTCGGCCATGACATCCAAGGTGATGCCGTCCTCCACTGTGAAGTTGATGAGTGCCGAACAATCCTGTCCTTGCAACACCTCCACGGTGTAGGTGCCGGCAGAAAGCCCTTCGAACAACGTCGTGTCTTGGAGAACATCGTCGAGGTAAATCTCAATGCTGTCAGGAGCCGTCACGCCGAGAAGCGTCAGTTCAGCCGAGGCATTGTTGTCGCCCGCACACGTCAGCGCCTGCAACACGTCCACAGAGAGTTCGAGGTCGCAGTACTGACAAGAACCGTCTTCCTCCGTGGCGAGGTCGTTGTAGTTGGAAGCTCCCTCATCGGTGCATCCCAAAACTTCCTCCTCGTCACACACTCCATCGGCGTCCACATCGTTCAGGCAGTTGCCTTCACAATCGAGGTATTCCGATTCCGGGTATGTGCAGGATCCATCGTCCAGGTTGGCCGAAGCATCAAAGTTGCACGCCGTGGCATCGGTGCAGCCCTCGAGCACACACTCCAGGCCAATTTCAAAGTCGCCCTCGTCTCCATAGACGCCCATGGCCAAGACGAAGTACTCTTGCCCTTCCACCGTGCTGATTTCCACGGTGCTTGCCACCAAGGTCACAGGACACAAGTCGTCGTAGTTGGGTTCGCTCTGGTCGTCGTTGCCCGCAATGCAGGTCAACGCGTTGCAGTTGCCCTCGTACACGTTGATGTACGTGTCGATGGTGGTCCCAGGGTAACACGTCGTCACCGTGACATCGAGTCCGGTTCCAATGAAGGAGAACCACAGGCCTGCTGTGGGGTTGTCAAAGGACCCAGCGCAAGACTCCACCTCATCGACCGTGGCACATTCCTCGTTGTTCACGAGCAAGGTCTCACCACAGGTCAGCGTCAACGCACCCTCGCAGAAATCGTTGGCCTGATCATCCTGCCCACAGCTTCCGTCATCTTCTGTCGCTTCAGGGTTGTAGTTGCAGAATTCCTCATCCGTGCAGCCCAAAACTTCGAGCTCATCGCATGTGCCATCTCCGTCGGTGTCCTGCAAACAGTTGCCTTGACAGTCGTAGTACTCTTCAGCGTAGTAGCAGTTGCCTGCGTCGTCCGTGTAAATCGGGTCGTAGTTGCACGCCTCAGGATCCGTACATCCAGGGAATTCGATGCAGTCACACACCCCGTCCCCATCTTGGTCTGACAAGCAGTTGCCTTCGCAGTCGAAGCATCCAAATTCTGGGTACGTGCATGACCCATCGTCGAGGGTGGCGTCTTCACTGTAGTTGCATGCCGATTCGTCCGTGCAACCGAGACAGGATTCGTATTCACAGCTGCCATCGTCATTGGTGACGTTGACGTCGTAGTTGCAGGCCGATTCGTCCATGCAACCGCAGACCACGTCTCCGCCTTCGGTGTGGAGTCCCACTCCGTCGAAAGGCAAGGCCAAACGATCTGCAGGGTCCACGACGCCCGCCGTGAACATCTGCACATTCACCACACCAGACATCACACCGTCCGTGGTGAATTGACCGATGAGAATGCGCTGTTCCGCACCAGACACAATGTTGGTCGTTCCGGAATCGTTCGTCACGAACATCGCACCTCCGATGCTGTCCTCGATGAGGATGTTCATTCCCGCTTCGAAGTTGCTGATCCAGCCGTTGTTCAGGTCGCCAATCGTGCTCGGCGCCACTTCGTTGTCTCCCGCAGGACCATCGAGTCCCATGGTGAGCCAACTGTCAAACTCCAGCTCTGGGAATCCGGTGTACAACAGTGGATTGTTGTTGCTGCCCAAGGATGACCCAAACGGATGTTGGTAGAAGGACGTCGTCGTCGCAATGGACAAAGGCGTTTCGTCATCTCCGTACACCGCACTGATGATGTCGTTGTCGTTGGGCGTGGTCACGTACATCCGGTACGTTGTCAGTCCCGCAAGCTCCCCTTCATCGTGCTCGGCATGAACCTCCAGCAAGATGCCATAGGCCCCCTCGCCTTCGCCAGCACAAGAACAGTAATCGCATCCAACCTCGTCTGTGGCATCAGCATTGTAATCGCATGCCACGGGATCCATGCAGCCTTCAATCTCGTTTTCGTCGCACACGTCATCCCCATCGGCATCGTTGAGGCACAACCCGTTGCAGTCGTAGAACATGTCGGCGAACACACAGCTTCCGTCGTCCAAGTTGGCGGAGGCGTCATAGTTGCACGCCTCCATGCCCGTGCAACCTTCAAAGGCCAAGGTCACGGTGATGAGCTGGTTGAACACCGTGGTGTTGCCACAGGCATCGGATGCGGTGTAGATCCGCTCCAACGTCTGGACACCGTCCTCTTCCCCCAAGATGGTCTCAGCCACCTCGTAGTCGGCGTTGGTGTCGCAGTTGTCAATCACAAATGCTTCGATCGCAGGCACAACCTCTCCAAGGAGTTCATTGACCAGCACAACCTCTTCCGTGGGGTACGCCAACACAGGGGCCACCGTATCCAACACCGTGATGATCAACGTATCCATGATGGCGTTGCCCGCCGCATCAATCGCCTGGTACACACGTGGACACGTGTAGCTCTGCAAGCACCCAAACGGGTAATCAAAAGGACCGTCTCCGACCCAAATGACCTCCACAGGCCCGCAATCGTCTGCAGCCAAAGGCGCAGTCTCCTCCACGGTGGGCATCATTTCATCACACGCGATGGTGTCGTTTGGTGGGAAATACGTCCACACTGGGGCTTCGAGGTCCACACAGTCGTCTTCGTCATCGCAAATGCCGTCGCTGTCCAAATCCTGAAGACAGTTGCCCACACAATCTTGGAACTCCGAGGGCTGATTGCCCTCGCAATCGCAATCGCCTTCTGGAATGTCTGTGCATCCGCATTCGTAAATCGCGCCGGGGCCATTGCACACCCCACACGCGTCAAGCTCGCCCACGCAATCGTCGATGTCGTCACAGATGCCATCCGCATCGGCGTCCGCTTCACAGCCACCACCACACACGCCAAGGGCATCCAATTGGTTGCCGGCACAGTCGCAATCGCCTTCAGGAATTCCTGAACAACCGCAAGTAAAGACTGCACCCGGACCGTTGCACACGCCACAGTCGTCAAGCATTCCGACACAATCATCGACATCGTCACAAACGCCATCGGCGTCGGCGTCGGCTTCACAGTTTCCACCGCATTCGCCCAGCGCATCAATCTGATTTCCGTTGCAGTCGCAATCGCCTTCTGGAATGTCTGCACATCCGCATTCGTAGATCGCACCGGGGCCGTTGCAGATGCCGCACTCATCGAGTTCGCCGACACAGTCGTCGACGTCGTCACAAATGCCATCCGCATCGGCGTCGGCGGTGCAGTCACCACCACACTCGCCAAGGGCATCCAACTGGTTGCCGTCGCAATCGCAATCCCCTTCAGGAATGTCCGCACATCCGCATTCGAAGATCGCACCGGGGCCATTGCACACCCCACATTCATCGAGTTGACCAACACAAGCATCGACGTCGTCACAAATGCCATCCGCATCAAGGTCCTCTGCGCAACTTCCGCCACAAATGCCCAACGCATCCAACTGGTTGCCATCGCAGTCGCAATCGCCGGCGGGAATGCCATCGCATCCGCACGTGAAGACCGCACCCGGACCGTTGCACACGCCACAGGCATCAAGCGTTCCTACGCAATCATCGACATCGTCACAGATGCCATCACCGTCGGCGTCCGCCTCACAGCCCCCGCCGCACACCCCGAACGCATCGAGCTCGTTGCCCTCGCAATCGCAATCGCCAGCGGGGATCTCAGAACAACCACATTCATAGATGTCACCAGGACCGTTGCACACGCCACACGCATCCAGTTCTCCCACACACTCGTCGACATCGTCACAAATGCCATCGGCGTCGGCGTCCTCCGCGCAATCACCACCGCAGACACCGAGGGCGTCGAGCTGGTTGCCGTTGCAGTCGCAGTCACCTTCAGGGATGTCAGCGCATCCACACTCGTAGATGTCGCCGGGGCCGTTGCATGCACCGCATGCGTCCAATTCACCGACACAGGCATCGACGTCGTCACAAATGCCATCTCCATCCACATCGGCTGCACAGGACCCGCCGCAAATGCCCAAGGCGTCAAGTTGGTTGCCCTCGCAGTCGCAATCGCCTTCCGGGATGCCGGCACAACCGCATGTAAACACCGCGCCCGGACCGTTGCACACGCCGCAAGCGTCCAGTTCTCCCACACATTCGTCGACATCGTCACAAATGCCATCCATGTCGTTGTCTGCGGCGCAATCTCCGCCGCATTCACCGAGTGCATCCAATGCGTTGCCATCGCAATCGCAATCGCCCGTCGGGATGCCTGCACAGCCGCATTCATAAATCTCACCTGGACCGTTGCACACACCGCAATCGTCCAAGGCACCCACGCAGTCATCCACATCGTCGCAGATGCCATCGGCATCGACATCCTCCAAGCAATCACCTCCACAGTCATTCAATGCGTCGAGCTGGTTGCCATCGCAGTCGCAGTCGCCAACTGGGATGCCGTTGCCTCCACACACTCCGCATTCATCAAGCTCGTTGCCGGCGCAGTCGCACTCTCCCTCCGCAATGCCCGCGCCTCCGCACACGCCACACTCATCCAACGCAAGGCACGAACCGTCTTCATCCGTGGCTTCAGGATTGTAGTTGCACGCCGCAACATCGGTGCAGCCCGCAATCTCGTCCGCGTTGCAGACGCCATCGCCATCGAGGTCGAACAACACCACAGCCCCGCCCAAACACCCTTCACAATCCGCATCGGCATAGACACAAAGTGTGTTGTCGGTGTCTGTAAAGAGGCCTCCGTTGCAGGCCGTTGGATCTGTACACCCTGCGGTCTCATCGGCATCACAAATTCCGTCTCCATCTGCATCGTTGGCAAAGATGATGCCTTCCACACACGTCTCGCAGAAGCCGTTCACAAACGTGCACGATTCGTCCTCATCCGTGGCAGCCTCGTTGAAGTTGCACGCCAAAGCGTCGGTACACCCTGGCACTTCATCTTCATCGCAAATGCCATCGCCGTCAGCGTCGTTGGCCAAAATCACACCCATTTCGCAGGTCTCACAGGGCTCCGTAACGTAAGAGCAAGAACCATCTTCCTCCGTGGCCGCACTGTCGAAGTTGCAAGCCGTTGCATCGGTGCATCCAAAAATCTCCTCCGTGTCACACACCCCATCCGCATCCGCATCTTCGGCACAATCGCCCGCGCACACGCCAAGTGCGTCCAATTGGTTTCCGTCACAATCACAGTCACCGGCAGGAATGTCAGAACATCCGCACTCGTAGATCTCTCCAGGGCCATTGCAGATTCCGCAGGCGTCGAATGAACCAACGCAATCGTCAACATCGTCACAGATGCCATCGGCATCAAAATCTTCCGCGCAATTGCCGCCACACACGCCCAAAGCGTCCAGCTCATTTCCGTCGCAATCGCAATCGCCTGCTGGGACGTCGGAACACCCACATTCATATACTTCGCCCGGGCCATTGCAGATGCCACAGGCATCAAGTTCGCCCACGCAGGCATCCACATCATCACAGATGCCATCGGCATCGGCATCCTCCAAGCAATCGCCTCCGCATACACCCAACGCGTCCTGCTGGTTGCCATTGCAATCACAATCTCCTTCGGGAATGCCGGAACATCCACAGGCAAAGACCGCTCCCGGACCGTTGCACACACCGCAAGCGTCGAGGGTACCTACGCAGGGGTCGACGTCGTCGCAGACGCCATCGCTGTCGGCGTCAGCCGTGCAGGAGCCACCGCACACGCCGAGCGCATCGAGCTGGTTGCCGTTGCAGTCGCAGTCATTGGCAGGGATGTCAAAACATCCGCACTCGAAGATGTCGCCTGGACCGTTGCAGACGCCACACGCGTCAAAAACCCCGACGCAATCGTCGACGTCGTCACAAATGCCGTCGGCATCCTCGTCCGCATCGCAGTCACCGCCACACACGCCCAAAGCATCGAGTTGGTTTCCATCACAATCGCAATCTCCGGCGGGGATGTCGGAACAGCCACACTCGAAGATTTCGCCTGGGCCGTTGCACACGTTGCATGCGTCGAGTGCACCGACACATTCGTCGACGTCGTCGCAAATGCCATCCATGTCTGCGTCTGCTGCGCACGATCCACCGCAAACACCAAGGGCGTCGAATTGGTTTCCGTTGCAGTCACAATCCCCTTCTGGGATGTTGGTGCATCCACAGGTGTACACATCGCCCAGACCATTGCACACGTTGCAGGCGTCGAGTTCGCCGACACATTCGTCCACGTTGTCGCAAATGCCGTCGGCATCTTCATCCGCAAGGCAGTCGCCACCGCATACGCCGAGCGCATCGAGCTGGTTGCCATCGCAATCACAATCGCCAGCGGGGATGCCGCTGCCTCCGCACACACCACATTCGTCCGTGTACTCACAGGAACCATTGTCCACGTTGGCTGAGGCATCATAATTGCACGCTTCAACATCGGTGCAGCCTTCCACCACGTCCACGCAGGATCCGTCGTCGTACTCTGCATTCTCATCGTAGTTCAAGGCGGTGTCGTCAGTGCAACCGCACACATTGTTGGTCGGGTTGTCGTCGCCCACGCCTTGCACCATCAACGTCACCACCTCAGACGTGGAGGCGAGAGATTGGTCTAGAATTTGGGCTTGAAGCGTGGCACTGACCTCTCCATCTGTGGTCAACTGGGCCACCAACACACGGAGGTCCTCCCCCGCTTGAATGCCTTCCAAATCTGAAGCCATCCATCCGCCACCCACAGGGGTGTCCCACACGAGATTCTGCCCCGCCTCAAACGCTGTCAGGCCGGCCTGGTCACCTTGAACCACAATGTTGCTTTGGTCCAGGGCGACGTAAGAATCAAAGACTTCTCCGTCTGCCTGCAAGAACGAGGTCGTTGTTTCGATTCGGAGCGCTTCACCCTCCTTTCCCATGACCGCTGTCAGCCCATCCTGTGGGTCGTCAAAGGTGATGTAAAGACGGTACGTGGTCATGCCATTGGCCAAACCTGTGGCATGGGTTTCCAAGATCATGCCCACCGGAGATGGCTGACCTCCTGCACAAGAACAGTAGTCGCAAGCCGTGGCCGCGACATCTGCATAATTGCATGCATCCAAATCGGCGCATTCATCCACTGAATCGCAAATGCCATCCCCATCGATGTCCGCCAAGCAACCGCCTCCACAAACGCCAAGGGCGTCGGTCACGTTGCCGTTGCAGTCACAAGCTCCTTCTGGAATGCCGTTGCCTCCGCACACGCCGCATTCGTCAAGCACGTTGCCCGCGCAATCACAAGCGCCGTCAGCGATGCCTTCACCGCCGCACACGCCACACTCGTCAAGCACGTTGCCCGCGCAATCGCACGCCCCGTCAGCAATGCCATTTCCGCCGCACACGCCACACTCATCGAGCACGTTGCCCGCGCAATCGCATGCCCCTTCGGCAATGCCCTCACCTCCACACACGCCGCACTCATCGAGAACGTTTCCGTCGCAATCGCACGCCCCGTCGGCAATGCCATCGCCGCCACATACGCCGCATTCATCCGCTTGGAGGCAAGAACCATCGTCGTAGTTCGCATTCGCGTCGTAATTGCAGGCCGTCGCGTCCGTGCAACCACAGGCATTGCCCTCGCCCACGGCAGCGTAGACGCCGGCTCCGGCAAACTGAAACGTTTTCTGCACGTCGCTGCCAATGCCTTCGGAACCTTGAGGCAACACTTGGACATTGATGGTCCCTGAAACCTCGCCGATGGAAGTCAACTGTGCAATGAGCACCTCATTGTTGGCGTCGGGGAAAGTGTTTGCTGCGGTATTCAAGGCAAACCATGAGCTTCCCGTGATCGAATTGATCAAAAGCTCAGTGGTGCCATTGTTGATGAAGAACGGCGAAAGGGGTTGGTTCGTGTCCTCGGCCAAACTTGCGTCTGCTGCATCCGCAATGCCCGAAGTCGACGCCGGCCCTTCGAGTCCAATGGTCGCGTAGCTGTCGTCTGCCAGATCTGGAACAAAACCGAAGAATGCCGGGTTGACGCCCGAAGCATTCCAGCTCGCATTGAACGTGCTGTTGAACACACCCAATGGCGCATTGATCTGAAGGGGTGTTCCTTGCAAGCCAAACACCGCACTCATCTGATCCTGCGCACTGGCCATGCGGACTTTCAAACGGTAGCGGGTCGCCCCAGCCACACCTGCCGCAGGCGCAGATTCCACCACGAGCGAATATCCTGAACCCGAAGCACCACAGTTGCAAAAAATGCAAGATTCGTCGTCTGCAATGGTGGCACTCTCGTCGTAGTTGCATGCCAACGCATCGGTGCATCCCGCGCAACTTTCAAATTCACAACTTCCGTCGTCGATGCCCGCGTCAGAATCGTAGTTGCATGCACTTGCATCGGTGCAACCTTCCGCGGCGGTTTGGCCAAAGGTTCCTGTGCCATCAAAAGCCAAGGAAATCTTCTCCTGGTCCGTTCCCACGCCAAGTGGGAAAACCTGATAGTTGAGTTGGCCAGAAATCGTCCCTGCTGTCGTGACCTGCATGATCAACCAACGTCCATCCACAGGAGAGGCGTTTGCTGCCGTGTTCAACACGTACCAAGAGCCCCCTGTCAAGGTGTTGACATTGAGGGATGTTCCACCCGCTGTGAAAAAACCAGAGATGGTTGGAGACAACGATTCATCCTCCACAATGCTCGGGTCTGCAGCCCCTACGATGCCAGAAGCCGCGGCAGGACCTTCCAAACCGATGGTCGCGTAGCTGTCGTCTGCCAGCTCTGGGAAGGAAGGAAGAAACAGCGGGTTGAGGCCCGAAGCATTCCAAGAAGCGTTGAAAGGACTGTTGAAAATGCCCGCAGGCGTTTCAATGACGAGGTTGTCCACGTCTGTGCCATACACCGCAGACATGAGGTCTGTCTCATCGTTGGCCTGGACGTAGAAGCGGTACACCGTTCCCCCAGAACCCACAGCGGGTGCAGACTCGACAGTCAGGTAGTACGGCGTTTGGGCATGAACCAATGTGGTTGTCAACCCAAGCAACACCAGTGCGGAAAGCGTTTTCTTCATGGAAGAAAGGCGCTTGATCAAACCGTTCAAAGGAGCAATCATGTGCGAATCATTTAGTCGATGCATCGTAGACAAATCTCGAATTCCTCAAGACGAGTACGCGTTAATCTCATATAAAGTTGCATATAAATTTACATATATCCAAATGAATTTTATACAACCTCCCTCCCTCCACCTGAACGGGTTCGGACGTCTGGACAAAAAAAAGGAGGCCGATGGGCCTCCTTTCTCGATTGTTTGTCTGTCGGAATCAGTGCGTCTTGACGAGCTGCAAGGAGTTTGGACGGCCATTCGCCATCAACACCAAGCGGTACACGCCAGCCTCTGCCCCACTCAAATCGAGTGTGGTGCGGAATGCGCCTGAAATCGCTGTCCATTGGCCAGCTTGAATGGTGCGGCCCTGGGCATCGAGAATCAGGAAGTCCATCGCGCCCTGGAATCCACCCTGCACGTCGACCACAAATTCGCCTTGTGAAGGGTTCGGGAACACCGTTGCCGTGACACCGGCACCCAACTCGCGAATGTCCGTGGTGATGTTGAACGTCTCCTGAGTCGTGCAGCCGTTGTCGTCCGTCACGTCCACCGTGTAAGAGCCTGTGGAAATGCCTTCGAGGTCTTGGCCATCTTGACCGGACACGCCTGGACCAATCCACTCGTAAGTGTATGGCAAGCTGCCCCCCGTGACCGTCACGTCAATGGTTCCCTCGCCCGTGACAGAACCTTCTGAGACAATGCCAGTCACCACGATCGCTTCAGGCTCGCCAATGGTGGCCTCCACGGTTTCCACGCACCCGTTCTCGTCCTGGACGAAGAAGGTGTACGTGCCCGCCAACAAATCGTCAAACCCGTTGTCCTGACCAAAGCTGTTGCCGTCGTCGCTGTATTGGAAGGTACCGGTTCCACCCTCGGCAGAGAGTTCCACCTCGCCATCGTCGTCACCGAAGCAGGAAGCATCCGTGCTCGCTGCGATTGCAGTGATTTCCACACCGGATGCCACCTCCACACTGACGGTTTCAGAACAACCGTCTTCGTCTGTCACCGTCACTTCATACGTGCCTGGTGCGAGGTCCGACACTGCGGTCTCCGTGGTGGCTTCTCCGTCAAATGCGTAAGTGTACATGCCTTCACCTCCTTCAGGAGCCCAAGACACTTGACCGTCAGCACTGCCAAAGCACGCTTCAGGCATGGACATGGCGTTCACGTCGATGGCCGCAGGACCAACCACCACTTCTTGCTCCATCGTGGCCGTGCAACCGTTGATGTCCTGGGCCGTCACGGTGTACGTGCCGCCTGCCACCATCAAAGGGCTGGGTGCGTAGTTCTCACCATCCACAGAGTACTGGATGGTGGAAGGCGCAGCCCCACCAAATGCCTGCAAGTAAATCTCGCCATCAGGCGTATTGGCACACGTCGCATCCACCACACTGGCGTTGGATTGGAAGCCAACGTTGATTTCCGTTGGAATGGAGATGGGCACGGGCTCAGATTGACCGAAACATCCGTTGCTGTCCACGGCGTAAATGCTCAGGGTTTGGTTGCCTGCCAAGCCCGTCCACTCCGTCTGGGTGGTGAACACTGTCGGGTTGTTGGAGATGTAGTATTCGTACATCCCAGAACCACCCGTGGTCTCCATGATGGTCAACACCGCATCCTCAGTGTCGTAGCAAGAAACCCCGGAAGTCAAAACGGCATTCACTTCAACCACTTCAGTAACCGGAACCTCCACGTCGAGAGAGTCCGTGCATCCTGCGGCGTCCACCACGTAAACCGTGTACATGCCTGCGACAAGTGAACCGAAGTTGCCAAAGTTCTGAGCTGTGCCTTCGATGGCATCGAGGTAGTAATCGTCTGAACCCTGAGCGCCAGAAGCCAAAACCTGAATCAACGCGTCGTTCTCGCCGTTGCAAGAAGGGGCCGTCACGTTGTCCACACTCAACGACACGGTGCATGGCAACACGCAAGACAAATCGTCGAGCGTTGCCATCATGTCGTAGTTGGTGGCGGCAGGGTTGGTGCAACCAAACACGTCATCGGCATTGGTGCTGAACGTGGCTGTCGCTTGCTGTTGATCCGATTGGACACCGCTCGGGAAAATTTGGAGGTTGAAGATGCCGTAGACATCACCTGTGGCGGTGATTTGGCCAATCAACACACGGTTCTCATCTCCCCCGAAAGCCAAGCTTGTCGCGGCGCATTCCTCGATGGTTTGCTGCGAGGTGCAAGGGAACACGTTGAACCATGATGCACCGATGGGATCGTTGATGGTGAAGCCTTCACCCGCATTGAAAAGGGCGAGTGCAGGTTCCATGGTGTCTGCGGTGGCTTGCACATTGACTCCGCCATTGGCGTCTTCAGAACCAATGGTGAACCAAGAATCATACTCACCTGTGGGGAAGGTCCCAAAGAACAAAGGGTTCACTTCGGTGGCGTAGTTGAAGTTGACACCAATGCTTTGGTAGATGTTGCCTGTGCATCCGAGCACAAGGGGGGTCGATGCATCCCCGAACACGGCAGACACAAAGTCTGTGCTCGAGGTGACGTCCGCGTAAATGCGGTACGTGGTATAGCCATCCAAGGAAGGGTCAATGGAGTCGTCGTGAGTCAAGACAGACTCGATGCTCACTCCTGTGAGCTGTGCAGTGGCGAGAACGGCTGTTCCCATGGCCATTGCGAAAGAGTACAATCGCTTCATGGAGAAGGTTTAGGTTGTGAATCAGTTTGCCGCAAATATAATCGGCGTGGGAAGGGTCGCGAGTGAAGTTTTCATCAATTCCTCGCGAGTCTTGCACACGACCAAACAAACCTGCTGCACGTATAAAACGCAGAAAGCCCGGGCAGGTTGCCCAGGCTTTCCATTCGGCCCCTCTTGCAAAAGGCTCGCAAGTCGTCGCTTACTGAACCAAGATGCGTTGTGCACCTTGCTTCAACCCTTGGCGAATCACCACGGTGTACGCACCGGCCTCGAGGCCAGCCACGTTCAATTCAAAACGGCCATTCAATGCGGCGTTGTTCAGGCTCATGACTTCACGGCCCTGCACATCCAACACGAAGACGTCGGCGTTGCCCTGTGCACCCGTCAACACCACGCGGTCGCTCGCAGGGTTGGGGAACAAACCGAAGGTCACAGTCGCATCGTAGACGCTGGCGTCGCTGCCTTCACAATCGCTGCACTCATTGAAGCAGACCACGTCGAGCACTTCGGCCACACCAGAACGAACGTGGCGACGGTTGAATCCGCCGAAACCGTTGCCCGCACCGCAACCTGCAGCCTCAAAGTTGGTCGTGTCTCCATCCAAGATGAACACACCGTCCTCTTCAATCATGCCCTCACTGTCGGGGTGTCCAATGCTGTACTTGTAGTCGACGTTTGCACTTCCAGAGATGGTTTCGGTGTGCTCCCAAATGCCGTCGGCGTCAGCGTCAGTCATGGCAATGGCGCCGCCTTGCCAACCCGTGAAGCTGCCCCACACAAACAACGTGTCACCGTCCATCAATTCTTGGTTGGCGGTATTCACGCGGAACGTCACGTCTGCCGGATCGGGATCTGCAACGCAAGACTCCCCAGGACAGGTGTTAAAGCAAGCTTCGTACAAATTGTCATCCGCGTCAAACGTAGCCACACGGTCACCTCCTTGATTGCAACCAGTGCCTTCCATTTGTTCTTCGTTTCCATCCCAAGCATTGCTGTTGATCACCTTAAACGTGTAGGTGCCTGGCTCCATTTCAACCGTCACACTCCACGTGCCATCGCCATTGTCCATCATCGGTGTACCTGCTGGATCCCAGCCTTGGAACGAGCCCGCGAGATGAACGCCGTTTTCAGACACAGATGCCACAACGCTCATGTCGATGTTGAACGTCACGGCCAAAGGCGCGACGCAAGAACCACAAGAGTTGAAGCAGTACGGGCTGCCAGACTCGTTCGCAGAAAGCACGATGTCTGCTGCGTCCAGAGCCAACACGCGGTTGCCTTGATCATCGCCACAAGCCACGTCGATGAGCTCATTGATGTCAGACCAATCGTTGCCGTTGATGAACTTGAACACCACCTGATCGGCAGAGTCGGCATCAAAAGACTGGATGGTTTCGTACACCATGTCTCCATCTGGGTCGGTCAATTCAGTGGCCGCGGGGTCCCAACCTTGGAAGCTGCCTGCAACGTGAACGCCAAACTCAGAAACTTCTTCGTTGGCCATGTCCACGCGGAAACGAACCGTCGTCATGCCGCACGCAGCGCAGTTGCCAAAGCATGCTTCGGCAGACACTTCGCCCATCATGCCGTCGACGGTGATACCACGGTTGCCGTCCACAGCACACGCGCCGGGAACGCCTTCATCGGTGCCCCACACATTGCCATTCACAAACTTGTACTGGTAGGATGCAGCCGTGTCCGAAGTGAAGGTGTAGGACCAGGTGCCGTCGCCGTTGTCGGTCATGGGCGTGGCCGCCGGATCCCAGCCTTGGAAGTTGCCGGCGACATGAACGCCGTCCATGCTGACCATTTCATTGGTCATGTCCACCGTGAGGGTCACCGTGGTTTGGGCCCACGCTGCAGAAGCCAACATGGCCGCAGCGAGGAAAGAGAACAAATGTTTCATCGAGAATCGGTTGATTGATTGGTGTAAAAAAGACACTTTCGGCAAAACTAATGGCAATCAGGCCGAAATTGGGCGCGCCTCGGACACCAAAAAACTGCGATTCATGCACATGCCTCTGTCAAAATTGTGGATTCAGACCTCTTCGTGGTCGACGTCATTTGTGGCTTCAACAGCCTTGATCTTCAGCCCCTTCATCGGTTTGGCGCAAACGACCATCGATCCACCCAACTGGTGGGGCGACCTCGAGGAAGGCCGAGTGGAAGTCTTGATCTCCAACCCCGATTGGGCGGACATCACCGAGGTGCGCTGTCAAGATGAAGAGGTGGTCTTGGAAGGATGGCGCGAGGCCGCGTTGCCGGGACACGTTTGGGTGGCGTTGGACGTCCATGGCGTGACTTCGCCACGCGAGGTGGAATTGCAGGTGTTCCGGAATCGCGGCAAAGCGGTTCGGGTGCCGTTTGGAGTGACCCCTTCCCTGCCCCAAAATCGCTTGGACGCCTGGCATGAATCGCCGACGATGTACCTCATCATGCCGGACCGATTTGCGAATGGTGACGCGGGCAACGACGATGTGGCCGGCATGCTCGAGCGAGGCGTGGACCGCACCGAAATGTACGCCCGTCACGGGGGCGACCTCCAAGGCGTG
Organism: uncultured Comamonadaceae bacterium; assembly: GCA_964527895.1. GTDB lineage: Bacteria > Bacteroidota > Bacteroidia > Flavobacteriales_D > Sanyastnellaceae > UBA11663. The sequence goes on from CAZGQI010000006.1 coordinate 73,805, forward strand.
ACCAGCAAATTGGACTACCTCCGCGACTTGGGGATCGGGGCCGTGTGGATGACGCCGGTGGTGGAAAACGATTTGGCCAAAACGTCTTACCACGGCTACGCCTGCACCGACAGCTACCGGGTCGACCCTCGATTGGGCACCCTGGAGGACTACAAAACGCTGACCCGTGAAGCCCACGCGCGCGGCATCCGCATCGTCCACGATTGGGTGCCCAACCACTGGGGCAACCTTCACCGTCTCCTCACCCACCCCGTCGACAGCACCTGGGTGCACCAATGGTCGGGCGACTTCTCTGAAGCCAAGCGCACCAACTACCGCAGCGGCGTGGTGATGGATCCGCACCGCCAAGACGTGGATGTGGCCGGGTTCAACGACGGTTGGTTTGACCGCATGATGCCCGACATGAATCAGCTCCACCCCGACTTGCAACGCTACATGGGGACCAACATCCTGTGGTGGATGGCCGAGGTGGGCATCGATGGACTTCGCATTGACACCTACACCTACGGCCAACAAGACGCCATGGCGGCCCTGACCCGTCGCGTGGCCGATGCCTTCCCGGAGTCCTTCATGTTCTCCGAGGCCTGGGTCTACGGTTCCGCCAAGCAAGCGGCGCTTGTGGAAGGGTCAGGATTTGGCTGGGGCGACGTCACAGGTCTGGATGGCGCCGTGGACTTCGCGTGGCACTTCGCCATGCAAGAGGCCATGGAACAAGGCGAAGGTTGGGAGCATGGGATTGGGGCTGTCTATGAGGTGCTGGCAGAGGACTTCCTGTACCCTGATCCCCAAAAACTGGTGACCTTCCTCGACAACCACGACACGCACCGTTGGATTGCGGAGGCGGGTTCCGACGACAAAGCACGCGCCGGGCTCGCCATGCTGCTCATGGGACGAGGGACACCTTGCCTGTACTACGGGACGGAACTTGGGTTTGACACCCGGTGCGAACCCGATGGCAAAGTCCGCCAAGACATGCCAGGCGGATGGGCCGAAGACGAGCGAGATGCCTTCACCGCCGAGGGGCGGACACCCGAAGAGCAGTCATGGTTTGACCACATCCAAGGATTGCTGCAGATTCGGAATGCGTACCCGCGTGCCTTTCAAGGTGGCATGGAACACTTCTTCCCCAAGCGGGGCGTCTATGGATTCACGCGCGAACAGGACGACGTGCGCATTGTCACCCTGGTCAATGCCGCGGCCGAAGAACGGGAACTTCCTTGGGCCAACCTCGCCCCTTGGCTGGCCGACGCCATCGCCGTCGAGGCATTGCAACCATACGGCACCCTTGCCCCGATTTCACCCCGCAACGGCGACACCCTCCAGTCTTGGGCACACGCCGTGTGGGTGATTCACAAATGACGCCGAGAGGCGTCCCTAGCTCTGGATGAATGGGGAATGCGCCTTGAGCGCCTCCAACGCCGTGCGCCACACTTCGGGAACGGGAATCGTGGCTTGCGTCTTGTGATCGAAGCAGACGAGCACGGTTTTGGCCTTCGCCACCACATGGTCCCCGCATGTCAATTCATAGTGGACGTCCATGCTTTTGTTGCCGAGCTCCCCAATGTGGCTCTGCACCTCGAGGACATCGCCCAAACGCACGGGCCTCACGTAGTCAATGCTGTGATGGGCCACGAGCACGCCAACTTTGGACCAATCCCACGTGCCATCCCCCATGGCCTGACGCCACCAATGAATGCGTGCCTGCTCCATGTAGACGATGTACTTGGCGTTGTGCACGATGCCATACGCATCCACATCGCTGAAACGGATTTCCGGACGGTAAGGGATGATCTCCTTCATGGCGCGAAGGTATTGTGAAGCCTCCGCTCCTACTTTTGCACCATGCCTCAGTTGTCCCGTTCCGTCCACGCCGCCATTCACCTCGCTGGGGTGGCCTTGGCCTTGATCGGCATCGTCATGCTGCCCTCGGCGGTGGCGCCTTGGGTGTGCTTGGCGTCGCACGGCGCAGGTGCATTCACACATCGGCTGGAGGCAATGCCGGGACGAGACACCGAGTTCCTCGGCATTGTGCGCGTGAGTTTGGGCATCGTGGCCTGCCTTGTGTCCGCAGGACAACATTGGGTCGTCGGGGTGACTGGACCGGAGTATTTGGCGCTTGCCGCCTTGTCCTTGGGCCTCGAAATGGTGCGTCCCGCACCTGAGACACAGGGCTGAAACCCGCGTCACGTCAGGAAAAAACGGCCAAATCAGCCCCAAAAAGCCGCCCTTATCAACACGGAAGCGCGGTTTGTCCACAAAATGCCCCCAATCGTCCGCTATCCCTTGCCAGCACTGAGAATGCGCGTATACATTTGGCCAAGTTCGTTTTTTGTTTAATCTCAATCTCATACTCATGAACAAGTCTGAATTGGTCGATGCAATCGCATCAGGTGCAGGTCTCTCTAAAGCAGACGCTGCCCGCGCTCTCGACGCCACTACCGGCGCCATCCACGGTGCCCTCAAAGGAGGCGACCGTGTTTCTCTCGTTGGTTTCGGTTCTTTCTCTGTGAGCCACCGCGCTGCTCGTACGGGCCGCAACCCACAGACAGGTGCTGAAATCAAAATCGCTGCCAAGAACGTTGTGAAGTTCAAGGCTGGCGCTGGTTTGACTGTCTGATTGGTCGACCCAAACTGATTTTGAAGTCCCCTCACTTCGGTGAGGGGATTTTTTTGCCCCGAAATTCACGCCGTGCCCTACGCCGTGCCCACCTCCACAGACGTTGCCCATGCCCGTGCATGTGCCGAGGTTCTGCGCCCCTTGGTGACCGAGGCCCGGCTGGCCAAACTTGACCACGTCGCCGCCCATCGCTCTCGGCACCTGTCGGTGGTCCTCGAAAACGTCTATCAGAGCCGAAACGCCAGCGCCGTCATGCGCAGCGCAGACGGATTGGGACTGCTGGATGTGCACCTCATCGAAAACGAAAACGCGTGGTCGCGCAACAAAGGCGTCGCCAAAGGCGCCTCCCAATGGCTCAACCTGCATCGGTATCTGCACGCCCCTGACCCCCGTTTGGCGTGTGTGGAATCGTTGAAAGCCAAGGGAATCCAAGTCGTGGTCACCTCTCCACACGCCGAGGGCCACACGCCTGAGAACTTGCCACTCGACCGGCCTGTTGCTTTGGTCATGGGTACGGAGTTTTCAGGCGCGTCCGATTTCATGATGGCCCACGCCGATGCCTTCGTGGAAATCCCCATGCATGGATTTGCAGAGAGCTTCAACATCAGCGTGGCGGCGGCCATCCTGATGCAAAGGCTGCGTACGCGGTTGGAGCAGTCGGAACAAACATGGCAGCTTCACCCCGACGAGCATGCCGTTCTGAATGCCGAGTGGATCTTCAAATCGGTCCGCAACGCCACAGGCATTTTGGCCCGACACGGCCTCACCCCGCCGCCCAGCTTGGCTTCCCTCTCATGACGAAGAACAACGCGCCAGGGGCACCCTTGGACACGGGCATCCGCAACTTGTTGCGCATCGCTGTCCCCATCTCCCTGGGCAGTCTTGTGCAATTCCTTGTTGTCCTGACAGACAATTTCTTCCTCAGCCGCGCCGGGGAACTGGAAATCAATGGCGCCGGCAACGCGGGGCTCATTTACCTCACCTTCACCATGATCATTGCTGGGGGCAGTGTGGGCATCCAAATCCTCGTTGCCCGTTTCAAGGGTGAGGACAATCCCGCACAAATGGCCCATGCCTTCAGGGCTGGACGCATGGGACTGGCCGCCCTGGGGCTTCTGCTGGCGACCCTTGTGCTAGGCATCAATGCCTTTGGCGGATGGAAACTCCTTCTGCAGAATGCGGACGTTCAAGCCGTCTTTGAGCCGTTCTTGGGCGTACGTGCCTGGGGCCTTTTGCCGTTCGCGGTGCTCATGGCAGTGGAAGCCGATTGGATCGGCCAGGCCAAAACACGCCCCATCCTCGTCCTTGCGTTGTTGATGGCAAGCACCAACGTGGTGTTGGATGCCATGTGGGTCGAGGGATGGTGGGGCGGCACCGCCATGGGCGCGCAGGGTGCGGCCTACGCATCTTTCACCGCCGAGTGCTTGGGCGCCTTGTTCGCGTGGCTTTGGGCCAGCCGCAAGACCCACCCGGCGGCCTACATGGGCCGAGCCGAGCGCAACCGGGCCATGGAACGACAGTGGTGGTCGTTGTCGGCGCCCGTGATGGCCCAATTTGGCATGACCATCGCCACATGGGCTTCGTTCTTCTTCTTTGTCGAGCGCGTGGGCATGATGGAACTCAAAGTCAGCCACTTGACGCGCAATGCCTTCATGTTGGCGTTTGTCATTTGCAGCGGCCTCGGCCAAACCACCCGCACCGTCGTCAGCACCCTCATTGGCGAAGGGCGATCACAAGAACTCGTCCCAGCCATTCTCAAGCTGGCGGCCCTGAGCTACGGTGGCGTGTGGCTTTTGACCCACGGCTACCTCTTCTATCCGGATTGGTTGGCGAGCCATTTTTTTGAGCCATCCCCGGGGCGCGACGCCATGGCTGCCACGCTCGGCACGGCATTTGTCGCCCTCCAGTTTTACGCCCTCTCCTCCATCCTCATTTCCGTCCTGCAAGGCGCGGGCTACACGAAGCCCGTGTTCCTCATTGAATTCATCTCTGTGGGCATCTACGTGGTCGTGGCGTATGCCGTGACCTTGGTATGGACGCAGCCCATTGACGTCATTTGGCGGGCCGATTGGATCTATTTCATCTGCATGATTGTGGGCGCGGCTGGCGCGCTTCGAGTCCTGCCTTGGCGTCAAGGTCACCCTTCGTTGAAGGAGGCCGAAAGCGCCTGACCTTTGCCGCATGAGTTCGTCTTCAGATGCTTCGCCTTCCCTGCGTGTGGTGTTCCTCGGAACGCCCCAATTCGCAGCCACGTGCCTCGAACAATTGATTCAGAGTCGCCATGAAGTGGTTGGCGTGGTGACCGCCCCGGACCGCCCTGCGGGACGTGGTCGATCCTTGCGCGCCAGCGACGTCAAAAAAGTCGCACTTGCGCACAACCTTCCCCTCGCCCAACCCGAAAAACTCAAGGACGAGGCCTTCCACGCCCAACTGGACGCGTGGAACGCCGACCTGGGCGTCGTGGTGGCCTTCCGAATGTTGCCCGAGGTGGTTTGGAACCGCCCACGCCTCGGCACCATCAACCTTCATGGATCCCTCTTGCCTGAATACCGGGGAGCTGCGCCCATCCATTGGGCAGTCTTGAATGGTGAAACCACGACAGGTGCCTCCACCTTCTTGCTGAAGCATGAAATCGACACCGGCCACGTGTTGGACCGCGTGGAGATCCCCATAGGGCCAGACGACACCACGGGGGTCGTGCACGACCGCCTCTTGGAAGCGGGCAAGCACC
>CAZGQI010000007.1:0-75704 GCA_964527895.1 uncultured Comamonadaceae bacterium
AAATCGGCACGCCCACCAAGCTCAAGCTCGACAACGGCCTGCAGGTCATCGTGGTCGAAAACCACCGAATGCCCGCAGTCTCGTGGAACATGACGTTGGATTACCCCCCGTTTCTCGAAACGGACAAAGCCGGATTGACCAGCATTGCCAGCGACATGATGTCTGCCGGCACAGAGACCCGCACCAAGGCCCAAATCGCCGAAGACGTTGAATACCTCGGCGCCAGCTTTCGGGCCAATGCCAAGGGCTTCTTTGCGAGCTCGCTGAGCAAGCACACCGGCGACCTTCTGCGCATCGTTTCTGACGCCATCCTCAACCCCACCTTCCCTGAGGAAGAGCTGGAGAAAGTGAAGAAGCAGGTGAGTTCTGGATTGGCCAACACGCCAACTTCCCCTGGTGAGATTGCAGGCAACCTCGTTTCGGCCACCAACTTCGGAAGCCTCCACCCCTACGGTGAAGTCATGACTGAAGAAACGCTGGAGAACATCAGCCGCCAAGATTTGGTGGATTACCACAAGACGTACTTCCGTCCCAACGCGGCCTACCTCATTGTGGTGGGTGACATCACCCCTGACGAGGCCTACGCCAAAGCCAATGCCCATTTCGGAAAGTGGTACCGCGGCGACATTCCTTACTCTCGGGTCATGCCCGCCAAGTTCCCCACTGGGAACCAGGTGCGATTTGCCGCGGTGGAAGGTGCCGTGCAAAGCACGATCAACATCACCCAGCCTGTGCCCTTCCCTCCGGGCCACCCTGACGCCGCGGCCATTCAACTGATGAACTCCATCCTCGGTGGCGGTGCATTCAGTGGACGACTCATGCAAAATCTTCGTGAAGACAAGGCCTTCACCTATGGCGCGCGTTGCTCCTTGAGTGCCGATCCTGTGACGGCCCAGTTCATCGCCTATGCAGACGTGCGGTCTGAAGTCACGGACAGCGCGCTGGTGGAGTTCATGGCAGAAATCAACCGCATTCGCGACGAACAGGTGGACAGCACAGAACTCGCCACCGCCAAGGCTTTTCTCTCCGGAAGCTTTGCCCGTTCGCTCGAAAATGAAGGCACAGTGGCCCGGTTTGCACTCAACATCGAGCGCTACGACTTGCCAGAAGACTACTACCAAACCTACCTGCAGCGCTTGGATGCGGTCACCGTCGAGGACATTCAACGCGTGGCCAAAAACATGCTGAAGCCCAACAACCTCAACATCTGCGTGGTGGGTTCGCCCGACATCCTGGAAAACTTGCGCCCGTTCGACGCAGGCGATGGCATCGACCAGTACGACGCGTTTGGACGCGTACGCATCCCACGCACGGATGCCCCTGAAGGCACCACAGTCAAGGGGGTGGTGACCCGTCACTTTGACGCCATCGGCGGCGCCAAGGCCTGGTCCAAGCTCTCCGGCATGACCACGGAAGGCTCGGTCGAGTTTGGCGCAGGCATGAGCTTGCAACACCGCGAAGACAAGCGTTTCTCCAAGAAGGCACAGGCCATGCGCACCGAATTGGCCATGGCCGGACAGCCTGTGATGATTCGGGCCATCCAACCTATGGGCGGCCAAGAACTGCAAATGGGCACCGTCTCTGACATGGACGCCGATGCCGTGGCCATGATGATGGACTACCTCTCTCCCATTCGCCTCACCAAAATGGACAAGCTTGGCTACAAAGGAACAGTGCTCGGACAGGAAGAGGTGTCAGGCGAACTCTGCACTGTCCTCGAATTTGCGAAGGGCGACGTCAAGGAAACGTATTGGTTCCACGATGCAGATGGTTTGTTGATCCAACAACAACGCCCGTCCCTCGATGGATCGTTGGTCGTAGAAAAGCTCGAGATGTACATCCCCTTTGGAGACCTTGGGCTGAAATTGCCTGCGTCACGTTCGTCTGCGGTGGCGGGCCAAACGATGACCATCCGCGTCGCCAAGGCTTCCTTCAACCCGGAATTCGACGAAAACGCCTTTGACCTGCAGCCCTGATGACGCCTTTGATCCACCTCGACAACGTTTCCATTCGCCACGACGAACACGTGGTGCTGGAACACCTGTCGACGGAGGTAAATGAAGGAGAGCTCGTCTACCTCATAGGCAAGACAGGAAGCGGAAAGTCGAGCCTGCTCAGGACGTTGTATGGCGACCTCAGCCTGACTTCGGGCCAAGGCTCGGTGTGCGGCCATGATTTGGCCAAGCTCAAACCACGGACCGTTCACAAGCTTCGCCGCAAGCTCGGTATGGTGTTTCAAGACTTTGGGCTTTTGCAAGACCGAAGCGTGGATGCCAACCTCGATTTTGCACTGTTGGCCACAGGCTGGAAGGACAAAAAAGCCAAGCAGCGTCGCATCGAAGAAGTTTTGACCGCGGTCGGTCTGCCCAACAAAGGCTACAAGATGCCCTTTGAGCTGAGCGGTGGAGAACAGCAACGCGTCGCCATCGCTCGCGCCTTGCTCAACGATCCGCCCCTCCTTCTGGCCGACGAGCCCACGGGCAACCTCGATCCCGAGACCACAGAAGAGATTCTGGAGCTGATGCACACCTTGCCCAGCCAAGGCAAGACGTTGGTCATGGCCACCCATGATTGGGCCTCCATGAGTCGACGCCCAGGCCGCGTTTGGCGCTGCGAAGGTGGGCGTCTTTTGGACGAACCCGCCCCGCAACACGCCACATGAGCGCCTCCCCTCGCATCGGGGTGGTCATTCCTGTCTACAATGGCGCCGACGACTTGCGCGAGACGCTGACGGCTTTTCGAGCCATGCCCGCACGGGTCTTGGCGCAATTGGAAGTGGTGGTTGCCGATGGTGCGTCCACCGACGACACCCTGAACGTGATGTCCAACTTCATGGATGTCATCCGTCATGCTGACAGCAGAGACGACCTGGGTGTCTACGACGCCATGAACCGCGGCGCGGGCCTCGTCCAGGCGCCCTATGTGTGGTTCATGGGCGCGGGAGACCTGCCTCTTGAAGAGGGCTTGTCCACGCTGCTTGACCAACTTGAGGGCGACGTTGGACATGCTTGCACGGTCGTGGCCATGGCGCCAAGAGAACCCGGCGTGCCTGCGGAATTTGTGCCAGAATTTGGCGCTTCACTCGATTGGCGAAACACCTTGCACCACCAGGGCGTGGTTGTCCCCACAGCATGGGTCCAGCAACGCCCCCTGTCCACAGATTACAAGGTGTTGTCGGACTATGCGTGGATGCTCGATTGCAGAAATGCGGGGCAGCACCTTGAATGCCATCCTCAGCTAACGCTTGCCTCTGTCGCGGGCGGAGGGCTTTCGAGAAATTTCGGCGCCATGCTGTACAGGGAAGAGCGCCGCATGAAGCGCGGACGGATCAGCCGCGCCGCAGCGCTGGCTCACTGGATATGGCTCCCCGCCAAGTGGGCCTTCAAACAAGTGTCCAAAGCCCGTTCAATCTGAGGTTCATCCACGCCCCAGTGGAACGATTCACTCGCCTTGCTGAGGGCCTCAGCCCATTCGGCACGTGGACGGTGAAGCACCTTCTCCACGGCGGCCTTCACGGCGGAAGGGGTGGCGTGTTCCACGACTTCTCCCAATCCATGCTCACGGACAATGGCCGCCACCTCCTTTCTCGCAGTGACCACCATGGGCAAACGTGCGTGCATGAAATCGAACAGCTTGTTGGGCAGGCTCATTTCATAGTTGCCGTGACTTCCCTTGTCCAAACTCAGCCCCACATCGGCTGACGCCGTGAGCTTGCGCAAAGCTTCAAAGGGCAACTTGGGGATGCAGTGCAAACGCCCCTCCATCTGAGGCTCATTCACCTGGGCACGGGCTTCCTCCCACTCAATCCCGGCCCCCACCAACACCAAACGAATTCCTGTCATGCCAGGCAACGCTGCCACGGCTTCTGCCGCACCCCGGTCACGGTCCATGTACGCCCCTTGCATCAAGGCAATCGGCAAGTCTTTTGGGATGCCATACGCTTCAAAAGCAGAACGCCCCTCCACCTGCACCGGCGTTTGCCTTCGTGGCATGTTGCGCACGACCAACACCTCCAACCCATAGGTTCTTCGGTAGGACTCCGCGATGCTTTCGTTCACAGTGATCATGCATGGCAGGGAATTGAATGCCCAGCGCTCCAACCTCAACCACGCCGCACGCTTCAGCGGCTTGCCTGTCAAGCCTGCCGCTTCGGTGAAGTATTCATGGCTGTCGTAGACGACCGGCAAACGACCGTGCCATACCGCAGGTGCAAGCGTGTCCAAATCGTTGCACCAAATGGCGTCTAGGCCCGATGCATGGGTGCGGAGCCAGCGATGCAGTTCCCGTTGAAGAGAGAGGTAAAATCGTGGACCTGCATGGGCGGCCAGCTTCAGCCTGTGCGCCTCCCAAGGCCCCTCCCAAGGCACAGAGTTGGGCATTTCTCGTCCCACGAGCACAGGGCTCCACCCCAAGCCCTCAAGCGTCTGACATGTTTTCTTGACGCGTTGATCAAACGTGAGGTCGTTCGACACCCACACCGCAATGCGCCGGGTGTGACTCACAGCTCGCCGTCTTTGACCTTTTGCAGGATTCGCTTCGTGTACCGCGGGAAGTCACCTTGCATCATCCAGCCAAAATATCCTGGGTCTCGGTCAAGCACCTCTTTGACGCGTTTGCCCGAATGCTTCCCAAACTGGAAGACCACATGCCCATCGTCGTCGTACACCAGACGCCCCATCAAATCCGCATTGTTGCGCATTTTGCAGAACACGCCGAGCTCCTCCATGTCTGAAGGCACAGGTCCCACGGTTTCACCGCGGCTGTCCAGCACGGTCTTGTCCTTGTATCGATCCAATTGCGCCAGGAACACCTCCACCGTCGCCAGCGTGTCCGGCAAGGCTTCGTGGGCACCTTCCAAATCTTTGTCGCAGTAGAACTTGAAGGCGGCGCGCAACGTGCGCTGTTCCATGCGGTGAAACACGTTTTGGACGTCGATGAGGTTTCTCCCCTCTAACCCAAAATCGATGCCCACGCGCAAAAACTCTTCCGCCAACATCGGCACGTCAAAGCGGTTGCTGTTGAACCCGCCCAAGTCGCATCCGTGCAGCCATTTCAGCAGTCCGGGTGCAACCCGGCCAAACGTCGGCGCATCTGCCACATCTTCGTCATAAACCCCGTGAATCAAGCTGGACTCGACTGGGATGGGCATCTCGGGGTTCACGAGGATGCGATGCTCGCGTCCAGGTTCTTCCGGCTTTTTAAGAACAGACCCGTCAGGCATCAACTTGACCATGGCCATTTCCACAATGCGATCCACCCCCACTTTGGTCCCCGTCGTTTCGAGGTCAAAAAACACCAAGGGCCGCTTCAGGTGCAGCCGAGCAACTTGTTCCATCATGTTTCGAAAGTTCGGTCAGCGAACGGCCACATCCATGCGCACATACTGGAAGCTTGCAGGATGTGCATCGTCACGGACAAATGACGCTGGCGTGTCTCCATCGGGTTGGACCCGGCGAATCACGATCACGTCGTAATCACGCCCCTTTTCCAAGCCTCGGCTGGTCAACCCATTCACCAAACGGAGGTAAACGTCCATGGCCCGTGAGGAGGCAAGTTCCAAGTTGCCCCCTGCCCGGGTAGAGGGACCATCGGAGGCGCTGCCTTCAATGCGCACCACAAGCTTGCCATTGGCGCTTTGGGCCACAATGAAATCCAGCGCGGGCGTCATGTCCATGCGTTCGGTGTGCACCTGTCCACTGAAAAGTTGAACCGCCATGACCGTTTGACCTGCATCCACAGCGGCCAGAGCCATCGGCGCCAAAGGCGCAGAGACGTGCATCACGTCACCATCGCTGGTTGCTTTGCCCTCCTTGGCAGGTGTGGCGCTGCCGTCAGCAGGCTTTTTTGCGGAAACAGAAGCCACCTCCTCAGACGTTTCCTCTGAGGCGCTCACGCTTTCTTGAGCCTGGGCGGAAGCATCTTCGATTGTTGAGGCTCCACCGACATCTTCACCGTCTGTGGCGGTTGCATCGACAACTGTCTGGTCTGACATCACCTCTTTTGGCTGCTCCACCTTGGGCGCCTGAACGACAAACGGTGCGACCTCTGCCGCCTCTTGGGCCACCTCGCCCGACAATTCGCCGGCTTCCTCAGCATCTTGGAACACCTCTTCGAACGTCAACTCAATGACTTCGGGCTCCAAATCTTCGGACAGGGTGAGCGTGCGACGAAGGATGGGTGCCACGTCTTGTGCTGCGTCTTGGGTTGGCGACGCTTGCGCGGATTCCACCACGTAATCTCGACCGGTTGGCAAAATCAGGTTGAACACGTCTTCCGTGTTCTCGCGTTCCACACGCTGAACGACATCCCCAGACTTCGCGTCCTTGACAATCAGCGCTTCAGGTTGTTCATCGTTGTCCAAGTTCTCGGCATCCAGCGTCAAAATGACCACTTGCTGCTCCAAAGAAGGCGCGCCGTTCATCGACACCTCAAACAACTGAAGGTCCCCACGCTCCACATTGCGTCGTGATGCCAAATAGCCCACTTGGCCCTTGGCGCCAATCACGAACGCCATGTCGTCGTCGACACTGTTGATGGGGGCGCCAAGATGTTCAGGTTCTGTCCATCCGCCTGCGGCATTTCTCGTGGTCCGGTAGACGTCGAAGCCTCCCATGCTTTGCAGGCCATTGGAGGCGAAAAACACAGTGACACCATCGGCGGCCACAAACGGCGTGACTTCATCACCCCACGTGTTCACACGCTTTCCCAAGGACTTCAATTTGCTCCAACGTCCATCTTCATCCAATGCACTTTCGTACAAATCATATCCTCCTTCACCACGGCGCATCTTCACACTGGCAATGAGGCGATCCTTGTTCGGAAAGAACACGATCTCGCCTTCGTTGGGGATGGTGCGGTCCAAATAAAGCGGCTCTGCAACTGTCCACCCACGCTCCCAACGCTCCGTGGTCTTCAACTCATGGGTCCAACCATCGTCATCCAGCACGACGAGCTTTTGACCAAAGGCATCTGATCCAATGACCTTCGCGTGGTTGCGAATGCCCATGTTCAAGAACTCAGGTTCATCCCAGGTGCTGTCTTGCTGGAGCTCGGTGCGATAAATGTCGTAGTAATGGGTCTTGGTGTTGGGGTCAATCCTGCCGTGATTTGAGCCGTTGCTTCGCGCTCGGTCGGAGGAGAAAAACATGGTTCTCCCGTCTGCCGTCAGCACAGGGTGTGTCTCGTTGCCCTCGCTGTTCAGGGCCATGCTCATCACCTCAGCATCTGCGGGTTTGGCGAGCTGACGCTCTGCAAACCGCACTTCCGCCAAGATTTTCGATGCCCATTCCGACGAACCGTGCTTCTCGCCTGCTTTGGCCAAAAACGCATCCACGTGCTTCCGCGCCAAATCAAACTCCCCCATGCGGTGCTCGGCGTTGGCCAACCACAACCACGCATCGACGGGGGGAATCATCTGGTTGGGATTGAAAGGGTCGTAACGCTCGGTAAGGCCTCCTTGGGAGACCTCCTCCAAAAGTGCTTTGGTCATCGGCCAGTCCTCCCCAATTTCCGACATGCACACGGCGCGCTTGAATTTCGCCACTCGGTTCTTGGGCCGCGTTTTCATGGCGTAGGCCCAGACGCGCTCTGCTTCATGCCAAAACCCCTCTTCCATCAGGATGCTTCCCTCAATGAAGAGCTCCGTGGAAGAGAAATTTGCCCACGTGGAATCTGCAACCATGGCAGTCGCCTCTGTTCCGGCTGTGGCCAGTTGACTTCCTGTCAAGGCCAATACGAACGTAACGAAGGAAAGAGAAGACTTGGGCATGTTTCGCAGAGTTTGAACAAAAATACCTCACCCCGTTGGTTCACAGCCCACGGCGCAAACGATTTTTCACCAACGGTGAGGGGAATCAACTGGCGTCGCTCGTCAACCTTCGACGGGGCGGTTCAAGTCGAAGCCCTCGAGGTAGTCCGCCACGCGACGCACAAAGCTTCCTCCCAGCATGCCGTCCACCACGCGGTGGTCGTAGCTGTGGCTCAAGAACATCATGTGTCGAACGGCAATGACGTCGCCGTGCTCGGTTTCGAGAACAGCCGGGCGCTTGCGGATGGCCCCAAGGGCCAAAATGCCCACCTGTGGCTGGTTGATGATGGGCGTGCCCATCACATTGCCAAAGGTGCCCACGTTGCTCATGGTGTAGGTTCCACCGGCAATGTCATCCGGCGTGAGTTTGCCCGCTCGAGCCCGACTGGCCAAATCGTTCACTTGACGCGCCAATCCTTGCAGGTTGTATTGATCTGCGTGCTTGATCACAGGAACAATCAAATTCCCGGAGGGCAACGCGGCAGCCATACCCAAGTGGATGGCCTTGTGAATCAAAATCTTGTCTTCGTCCACACTGGCGTTGACGCCAGGGAAATCTCGAATCGCCTTGACAATCGCCTCGGCGATGAGCGGCGTGAAGGTGAGCTTCTCCCCAAACTTCTCTTGGAAGGCCTTTTTGTTGGCGTTGCGCCACATGACGAGGTTGGTCACGTCGGCTTCGACAAAGGAGGTGACATGGGGGCTCGTCTGCACGCTGCGCACCATGTGGTCGGCAATCATCTTGCGCATTCGGTCCATTTCCACGATGTCGTGGGCGCCATCCACGCTGACCGCGGCCTTGGGTGCCGGGGCAGGTGTCGGAGCCTTGACAGGGGCTGGTGCGACTGGCGCTGGCGCTGCCGCTGGAACGGGGGCTGCTGCGGGCGCAGCTTGTCCGCGCTGGGCGATGTAGCCCAAGATGTCTTTCTTGGTGACACGGCCCTCCGAACCCGTGCCTTGCACTTGTTCGAGTTCGGCCATGCCGATGCCTTCCTTTTGGGCAATGCTTCTCACCAGAGGTGAATAGAATCGGCCGGAAGGTCCTTTTCGAGAAGGTGCGTTGTCCAGAGGCGCCATGGCTGCAGCGACCACTTCTGGCGCCGGAGCAGGTTCTGCGGCTGCAACAGACGCAGCGGGCGCGCTGGGTGCCGCAGCGGCTGCTGGTGCAGGTGCGGCATCGGCCGCTTCTCCGCCCACATTGTAGCGGGCGATGACCGCGCCGACTTGAACCACGTCTCCCTCCGCCACACACCATTCGACGAGCGTACCGTCTTCGGGGGCAGGAACTTCAGAGTCCACCTTGTCGGTGGCGATCTCCACAATCGGTTCGTCTGCTTCCACACCAGCCCCTGCGTCAACCACCAACTTGGTGATTGTGGCTTCGGCTACGCTTTCGCCCATTTTGGGCAGGAGAATGTCAATGATGGCCATGAGAGATAATTGCTCGACGCGAAATTAAGGCATCTGCCACCACCGCGAGGTCCTTTCTCCAATGGTAATCTTGGGCATGGGTGAACGCCTTTCGGTCTGCCGCCCTGCCCTTCAACCCTTCCGTCAAATCGAGCCCGTGACGCTCAGGCACTTGCAGGTTTCCCGGGCGCACCCACGTGCCCTTTCCTCGAAGGACCCGCATTGAAAAACGGACCCAATCTCCCCGTCCCGTGAACCACATGAAGGGCGCCATGCCCCACACCAAGAACACCAACACGAGGTCAAAAGCCCTTTTGGTTCTCGCCACTTCTGGACGATGCAATCCGCGCTGAAACGCCACAAAAGCCTCTCGGGACGCCCCGCCACTGGACATCACGTCCCCCACGTCTGTCCAGGCGATGCGGCATTTGACCCCCATCCGCCCCAACATGGGGAGCGCCTCCACAATGGACTCGGTGCGAACATCTTTCCCACTGAAAACCACCTCGTCGACGTTGTGGATTTGGACCGCCTCCGCCACATCTCGGATGCGTCCCACCCAAGGCACGCCCTGAAGCTGGGGCCATTCTTGAGGGTCCGACTCGCCGGCCCACAGTGCATGCATGGTCAACCGAACACGCTCGCCCTCGTTCCGCCGCAACAACTCCGCCATGCCGCCCAAATCTGCTTGCGCCACCAACAACCTCCGAATGTGGTAAGGATTGCCGTTCCGCTTCAGCGCCCGCGCCAGAACCAGGCCATGGACGACTCCGTGTAGGACCGGCAACATCAAGACCACACCGCGGCTGAACCGCCACGATTCGGGAAACAAGCTGTACGCTGCCAGGGTCATCAGCGATGCAAGGAGCCACGCCAGCACATGTCGGGAGGCGCCGCCCCGTTCACGGGCATCGCGGTATCCACCTCCCGCCCACATGCCAAGCACCTGAACGGCCACCAAGCCCGCGGCTTGCCAGCCGGCATCTGGCCACACAAAAGACTTGCCCAAGGCCACCTGCGACACCGCCATGACCCCGCCGAGAACTGCCAGGGTGCCCAAGGTCACGCGCAGCATGTCGCCCCAACGGCTCAGCATGCGACGAAGCACGGCCAAGGCAGCCCGGCCGTAAATCGCCGTGCGGATCATCCATGAAAACGCCCGGGCTTGGCTGCCTTCAAAATGTTTGGCCGCGAACAGGAGCATGGCGCGGTAGAACACCATGACGTAGTTCAAGCTTCCCTTTTTGGTGGACTCTCCTTTGTAGTGAATGATGCGGGTGCCTGCGAAATAGTGGTTCTCCCATCCCCCTTCCACCAAACGCCAGCTCAAGTCAATGTCCTCGCCGTACATGAAGAACTGCTCGTCCAACAGCCCCACCTCGTCCAAGGCTTCTTTCCGCATCCACATGTATGCCCCAGACAAAATGTCGACAGGCGCCGTCTCATCCTCGCCCACATGCCCTGCGTAGTACCCATTGAACCTTCGTGACTTGGGGGCCAAACGATGCAACCCCGACATCCGACAAAAGGCCGGCCAAGGTGCAGGCAATCCCCGCTTGGACTCCGGCAAATACTTGCCCGTGCCGTCGTACATCGGCACGCCCATGCCCCCCAGCTTGGGGTGTGCATCGGCGTGGGCCAAGCACGTTTGGAACGTGTCTTCGCCGACCACGGTGTCCGGATTGAGCAACAGGACATGCCGCCCTGCGCACGCACGAATCGCCTGGTTGTTGGCCACAGAAAAGCCCACGTTGTCTTGGTTGGCAATCACATGAACCCAAGGAAACCGTTCCCGGACCATGTCCACAGATCCATCGACGCTGCGGTTGTCCACCACCCACACGTCCACATCCACATCGTTCATGGCCCGCTCCACAGAGACCAAACATTGCTCGAGGAACGCCCGAACATTGTAGCTGACAATGATGACGCTCAGGTCGGTCATCCCTTGTAGGGCAGGCGATTCAACAAGGAACTCGACAACGTCGCTTCGTCGGCGTATTGCAGCGCTTCACCCACAGCCACACCTCGGGCGAGGGCGGTCAACAAGACCTCGGACTCGGCGAGTTTTTTGGCCAAGTAAAACGCAGTGGTGTCACCTTCCATGGAGGCCGGCAAAGCCAAAATGATTTCCTTCACCTCCGTCGTCGCCGCACGCGACACCAACGTCTCCACGTTCAAATCCGCAGGTCCCACGCCATCCATGGGGCTGATCACGCCGCCCAGCACGTGGTACAAGCCGCGGTATTCGCCCATGCTCTCCAAAGCCAGGAGGTCTCGGACGTCTTCCACCACGCACACCGTCGCCCCATCGCGGTGCGGATTGGCGCACAGGTTGCAGACCTCCTCTTCCGTGGGGTTGTGACAAACCGAGCAAGGCTTCACGCCCTCGCGCATCGCAATCATGGCTTCTGCGAAGTCGCGCACCCGCTCCTCGTCCCGGGCGAGCATGTTCAACACCAGGCGAAGCGCCGTTCGACGTCCCACTCCCGGCAAGGTGGCCATTTGGTCCACTGCGGCTTCAATCAATCGCGAAGGAATCTGCACCGCACGAAGGTACGCCAAGGCCCAAGTCGAGGGTGCCCGTCGGCCCGTACATTTGACCACATGACCCCCACCACCGTCCTCCTGATTGCCCTTGCCTACGTGGCCGTCCTGCTCGGCATCGCCAAATGGTCGAGCAAGCGCAGTGCCCACGCCGATTCCGAGGCGCGGTTTTTCGTGGCCAGCCAGCAAGCGCCTTGGTACGTGGTCGCGTTCGGAATGGTGGGCGCCTCTCTCTCGGGGGTGACCTTCCTCAGCATTCCCGGATGGGTCCGAGACCAAGAGTGGACCTACATGCAAATGGTGTTAGGTTACTGCATTGGATATCTGATTGTTGCAACCGTTCTTCTCCCGCTTTACTACAAACTCAAACTCACGAGCATCTATCGATTCTTGGGGACCAGGTTTGGCAGTCACGCCCACAAAACGGGCGCGGGGTTTTTCATTGTGAGTCGCGTCATCGGGGCCTCGTTCCGGCTGTTTCTCGTGGCGTTGGTCGTGGACGTTTTGGTGCTGGAACCCCTGGCCGGCGGTGCCACGCCGTGGACGTGGTTTGGCCTGACGACGGCCGGGATTTTGGCCGTCATCTACCTGTACACCAAGGAAGGCGGCATGGGCACGGTGATTTGGACCGACACCCTTCAAACCGCCTGCATGCTTCTGGCCGTCGTCCTGACCATCGGCGGCATCCTGCAGGCCGGCGGCCACAGCTGGGTCGACCTGCCGGAGGTGGTCGCTTCCACAGACCTGACCCAAATCTGGGTCACCGAGGACTGGAAAATGAGCAACCACTGGCTCAAGCACGTGCTCGCCGGCATGTTTGTCACCATCGCCATGACCGGGCTTGACCAAGACATGATGCAGAAAAACCTCGCTTGCCGAAACCTGCGCGAGGCCCAGTGGAACATGGGGTCGTTCACCGTCATTTTGGTGGGCGCCAACCTGCTGTTCTTGACCATGGGCGCCATGCTGTGGATGCACGCAGGCCAAATCGGCATGGCCCTTCCCGAGGCCACCGATCGCCTCTACCCCATGGTCGCCATGGGCGGCAGCCTCGGTCCCGCCCTTGGGGTCGCCTT
Organism: uncultured Comamonadaceae bacterium; assembly: GCA_964527895.1. GTDB lineage: Bacteria > Bacteroidota > Bacteroidia > Flavobacteriales_D > Sanyastnellaceae > UBA11663. Next base: position 12,841 of record CAZGQI010000007.1, read on the forward strand.
TGTCGTGGGTCTGCTGGCTTCGGCGTTCAGCTCTGCAGACTCTGCGCTCACGGCATTGACCACCTCCACATGCGTCGACCTCCTCGGCACCCAAGAAATGTCTCCGGAGCGCGCCTCCCGCATCCGACGACGGGTCCACCTGGGAATGGCGGTGGCCTTGTGGGTGGTCATCATGGCGTTCCGCGCCGTCAACGACACTTCTGTGGTGGCGGCGTTGTTCACGGTGGCCAACTACACCTACGGCCCCCTGCTTGGGTTGTTTGCGGTGGGGATGTTCACCTCTTGGAACCCCAAAGCCAGCGCCGTGCCTTGGGTCTGCATCTCCGCACCCCTTGTCGGCTATGGATTGGAGCAACTCCTGATGGGGTGGCTTGGCTTCAGTTTTGGGTTTGCCCTGTTGCCTGTCAACGGCCTGTTGACCGCCCTCGGGCTCGGAGTGATTTCCCTGCAAACTCGCCCTTGATTGTCGGCGGGACTGCGTAATTTTGCCCCCGCAATTACGGACTGACCTACTCCCCATGGAACACACCACTTCTGACCTCCTGCAACGCCTCAGCGAATCCGCCACCATCGCCATGGCGAGAAAGGCACGCGAGCTCAAGGATCAAGGCATCGACGTCATCTCCCTTTCTCTCGGAGAGCCCGACTTTGACACGCCTGCAGAAATGAAGCAAGCGGGCATCGACGCCATCGAAGCCAACGAAACGCACTACACCCCTGTTCCTGGCACGCCGCGCATCCGCAAGGCCATCGTGGAGAAGTTCAAGCGCGACAACGGATTGGAATACACCATGGACCAGGTGGTGGTCAGCACGGGCGCCAAGCAGAGCCTCGCCAACGTGGTCCTCTCGCTGGTCAACCCCGGAGACGAGGTCATCCTCCCTGCCCCTTACTGGGTCAGCTACGAGGAAATCGTCAAAGTGGCTGGCGGCATCCCCGTGGTGTTGCCCACGAGCATCGACAACGACTACAAAATCCAACCGAGCGAACTCGAGGCGGCCATCACGCCCAAAACCCGCATGGTGATGTACTCGTCGCCTTGCAACCCTTCCGGTTCTGTGTACACGGAAGCCGAGACCGCGGCGTTGGCCGACGTGCTTCGCAAGCACGACCGCGTCATCACGGTCAGCGACGAGATCTACGAACTCATCAACTTCACGGACAAGCATGCCTCCATGGCCGCCCAGCCTGGCATGTGGGAGCGTACAGTGACCGTGAATGGCGTGTCGAAAGGATTCGCCATGACGGGATGGCGCTTGGGCTACATCGGCGCGCCCACATGGATTGCCGCGGCGTGCACCAAAATCCAGGGACAGTTCACCTCAGCTCCTTCAAGCATCACCCAAGCCGCGTCTGCAGCTGCGCTTGAAGCCGACCCTGCGCTGGTCAGCGACATGGTCGACGCGTTCCGTCGCCGTCGCGCTTTGATGGTGGAAGGCCTCAGTCAGGTTCCTGGATTCAAGGTGAATCAACCCATGGGTGCATTCTATGTGTTCCCCGACGTGTCTGCGTTGTTTGGCAAGTCGTTCCAAGGAAAAACCCTCAACAACGCCAACGACGTGGCGTTCTACTTGCTTGAAGAGGCCAGGGTGGCATCGGTCAGCGGGGCGGCGTTTGGAACCCCCGAATGCATCCGTCTCTCCTATGCAGCGGCGGACGACGTGCTGGCCGAAGCGGTTCGCCGTATCGACGCCGCATGCCGTCAGTTGAGCTGAATCCCCTGAAGTTCCGACCTTTGGCGTCATGAGTGATTCCAACTCACCCACGTCGTTGGACAGCTTGCCGTGGTCCGAGCCCCGCGTTTGCGTGGTTGGAGACGTCATGGTCGACGCGTACATGTGGGGCCATGTCCACCGCATCAGTCCGGAGGCACCGGTGCCCGTGGTTGAAGTCTCCCGCAAAGAGCAACGCGTCGGCGGTGCAGCCAACGTGGTGAAGAACCTCGCTGCCCTTGGCGCCGAAGTGGACCTCATCAGTGTGGTTGGGGACGACCAGGCGGGGCGCGACCTTACGTCCCTCCTTGCCACGATGTGCACCCCGCATTTGAGCTTGGATCCATCTCGCCCCACCACGGTCAAAACACGGGTGATCAGCGGAGGCCATCACGTGGTGCGCGTGGACGAAGAGTCCACAGCAGACGTCACCTCCCAAGTGTCGCAAGAAGCCCTTTCTTCCTTGAACGCCTTGCTGAACGGCGACCGCAAACCCGATGTCGTCATCTTGGAAGACTACGACAAGGGCTTGATGACAGCATCCTTCGTGGGACAAGCCATCGAAGCGTGCCGTCATGCGGATGTGCCGGTCACCGTGGACCCCAAGCTGAAACGCTTTGCGGCGTACCGTGAGGTCGACCTGTTCAAGCCCAACTTGAAGGAGCTGAATGAAGGTCTTGGACTGACGCAACTCGTGGACCCTTCAGACCGCGACGGCATGTCGCATGCGGTCGAGGCGCTGATGACACAACTGGCCTGCGAACGCGTCTTTGTCACCTTGGGCGAACACGGATCTTGGATCCACGCCCCCAACGAAGGTGTCCATCATGCCCACATCCCCGCCCTTCCCCGCGAAGTGGTGGACGTGAGCGGCGCTGGGGACACCGTCATCGCCGTGGCCTCCTTGATGTTGGCCGGCAAGGCCAATGCCGTTGACGTCGCGGCTGTGGCCAATTTGGCCGGGGGTTGGGTGTGTGAACGGGTGGGCGTCGTCCCCATCACGCGCGAAGCCCTTGAAGCCGAGCTTCCACGCCTCAGAAAAACCAACATCTCCACGCATTGACTTGGCATTCGTTCAGAGAACGGGCCAATGTGTGGCTCTATGACAGCAAGGAGCGCGTGCTGGGCACCTTTCAGTGGTTGACGCTGTTGGTCATCCTTTCTGCCCTCTCTGTTCTGGCGATTTACTACGGCTACGAGCACGACGCAGAGACGTCAGCCTCGTTGTTTGACGTGGTCAAATTCAGTTTTGGATTCTACGTCCTGCACTACCTCGTGCGCGTGCTGTATCACTTTCACCCGACCACCTTTTTCAAGGAGACTTGGGCCGAGGGTGTGGTCATGGCCGTGCTGCTGGTGGAAGGGGTTGGCGACTTGCTGTGGGGATCGCCTCCCTTGGGACAGGGACTTGCCGTCCTCATGCCAAGCATTGGCGACTTCAGCACGTTTTTGGTCCAAGGCTACCTCTTTGTGGCCGTCCTGATGGAGTGGATGCGGCCCGGTTCTCGCCTCCCTCGTGTGCGCCTTCACCCCGCGGTCATCTTCATTTTGAGCTTTGTGTTGCTGATTGTCGTCGGCACGTGGCTGCTCAGCATGCCCCTGATGTCCACCGTGGAAGGCGGCATGCCGCTCGTGGATGCCTTTTTCACCGCGACAAGTGCCACGTGCGTGACGGGGTTGATGAGCGTGGACACCATGACCTACTTCACTTCCAAAGGACATTGGGTGCTTCTGTTTCTCATCCAGTTGGGCGGCCTGAACTTCATTGCCTTTGGGAGCTTCTTGGCGCTCGCGTCCAAATTTGGGGTGGCTGTGAAACAGCACGACGTGATCGAGGATTTCGTCAACAGCGGCAGCCTTCTGGGGAGCAGTGGCACCTTGGGAAAGGTGGTCGCTTGGTGCTTGGGGCTGGAGGCGCTGGGCGCATTGGCCCTCATGGCCTTGTGGTCCCCGGAAGTCGCCTTCAACGGCTTGGGCGATCGGATTTTCTCGTCTGTGTTCCACAGTGTGTCGGCCTTCAACAACGCGGGCATCACGCTGTTCACCGACGGCCTCGCGCATCCCTGGGTGGCCACCAACTGGCTGGTGCACTGGGTCATCACCGTCTTGGTGTTTCTCGGGGCCTTGGGCATGGTCGCCATGTTTGACTTGTTTGATCTGCGCAAGCTCCGTGAGCGGATGGTGCAACCTTGGAAGACCATTTCTTTCCCCGCCAAAATTGCCCTCTACTTCTCGGTCATCCTCGTGGTGTTGGGCACCTTCGCATTTGCTGCGCTGGAGTGGAATGGCACCCTCGCGGGCATGTCTGGATTTGGGAAATTCACGACCGCCGTGTTCCAAAGCGTCACGCGCACCAGCGGATTCAACACCGTGGACATCGGCGCTGTCGGCATGCCCATGCTGTTCCTCCTTCTCGTCTTGATGTTCATTGGCGCGTCCTCCAGCTCCACGGGAGGCGGCATCAAAACCTCGACGCTCGCCATCGTCTTGGCCGACGTTTGGCGCACCGTCCGTGGCGGAGACCACGTCCAAATCTTCAAGCGCACCATCAGTGCAGTCCTGCGAAGCCGCGCCTACAGCGTCTTGCTGTTCTTCCTCGTCGGCAACCTCGTTGGCGTGTTTGTGCTCACCGTGACAGAATCGGCCTTGGTCACCTCCGGAGCTTCCACCTTCTTCGATTTGGCCTTCGAACACGTCAGCGCGATGGGCACAGTCGGATTGAGCACAGGCATCACGCCCCTTCTCAGCGCTGGGGGCAAGGTGGTGCTGGCGGTGGCCATGTTCGTGGGGCGTGTCGGCACCTTGACCGTCGCTTTCGCTGTCGGGGGGCGCACCTCACATTCTCACTTTAAATACCCCGAGGGGCATACCATGGTGGGATGAACCCTGCCCTGAGAACTCCTGTTTCATCTTTGCACCCAAACCACGTTCATGGGCACCCGAATCACCCCCTACGTCACGCCTGAAGAGGAAGCGAAAAAGAATCAAGTCGCACGCATGTTTGACGGCATCGCCCACCGCTACGACTTTTTGAACCACTTCTTCTCCTTGGGCATCGATGTGCTTTGGCGCAAGGCGTGCATCCGCATGTTGCGCAAGGAATCGCCTTCCAATCTGCTCGATGTGGCCACAGGCACGGCAGACTTCGCGATCGAAGCTGTGCGCATGGGGCTCGACGTTCACGTCACAGGCGTCGACATCAGCGCGGGCATGCTGGATGTGGGCCGCGAGAAGATTGCGGCACGCGGGTGGAACGACAAGATTGAGCTTGTCCAGGGCGACTCCGTGGCCTTGCCTTTCGAAGATGACACCTTCGACGCGTACACCGTCGCATTTGGCGTGCGGAATTTCGAAGACTTGCAAGGCGGGTTGAAGGACATGCTCCGCGTGTTGAAGCCCGGCGCGTTGGGCCTGGTGCTGGAATTCAGCAAGCCCAAGCATTTTCCCATCAAGCAGGTGTTTGGCCTCTACTTCAAGCACATCATGCCCACCGTGGGCAAATGGGTCAGCAAGGACCCTTCCGCCTACACGTATCTGCCTGAAAGTGTGCAAGCCTTCCCCGAAGGTGAAGCCTTTCTGGACCAAATGCGCCAAGCGGGATACCATGACGTTCAGGCGCGCAGCTTGACAGGCGGCATCGCCACGATTTACACCGGCCGAAAGCCCCAGGCATGATCCTGCGCGTTCTTCCGAGTACCTTGGCGGGAGACACCGTGTGGGCACCTCCGAGCAAGAGCATCATGCAACGTGTCGTCGCAATGGCCACCCTCGCAGAAGGCCGGACGATGATCACGCGCCCTTCCGAATCGGACGACTGCACCCATGCATTGATGATGTCCGCGCAACTCGGTGCGGAGGTCGAGCTCGGAGAAGATGCAGTGGCCATCCACGGCCATTTCCCTTTGCAACCTCGAGACACCACATTGACCCCGGGAGAGTCCGGATTGGGACTGCGCATGTTTGGGGTGTTGGCCTCCTTGCACCACGCGCCTCTGACGCTGGAACGCGCAGGAAGCCTGTTGACCCGAAACCTCGACGGCTTGGCCGAGGCCCTCAGTGCGTTTGGCGTGACGGTCACCCAGACCGCACCTGGCGAACACCCTTGCATCCAAGGACCGCTTCGAGGCGGTGATGTGAGCGTGGATGCTGCAGGGAGCAGCCAAGTTCTGACCGGACTGCTATGCGCGCTTGCCCATGCCGAAGGCGACTCGGTCTTGAACCTTCACGGCGTGGTCAGCCGGCCCTACGTCCAAATGACCCTCGAAGTGCTCGAAGACATGGGCATGGACATCGAACTCCTGGAAGAAGACGAAGATGCCCGGACTTTGCTCTTGCGCATCCCTGGCAACCAACGGGCCCAAGCCCGAGACATGGCCATCGATGGAGATTGGTCCGCAGCCGCATTTCTGTTGGGACTCGGCGCCCTGTGCGCTCCCCATCACCTGAATGTGGAAGGCCTGCACAGCACCTACACCCAGGCCGACGAAGCCATCAAGGGCGCCTTGCTGTTTGGCGGTTGTCGCTTGGCAGGCACGGACGAAGGTGTTCAGGTCATGGCGGGCAAGCCCAAATCCTTCACCGTCGACCTCACCGACAGCCCCGACCTCTTCCCCCCATTGGCTGCGCTCGCGGCCTTTGGCAAAAAGCCAAGCACGCTCAAGGGCCTCCATCGGCTCGGAAACAAGGAGTCCAACCGCGGAAAGGTCATCCAGTCCGAATGGGCCCGTGTGGGCATCCAAGTCGACCTCGACGAATCGTCGGACACCATGACCATTCACCCCGGACGCGTTCAACCCGGCCGCATGTCCTCCCACGGTGACCACCGCATGGCCATGGCTGCCGCACTGTTTGGGGCTGCAGGTGCGCCCGTGGAAATCGAAGGGGCCGAAGCCGTGGCCAAGAGCTACCCTGCCTTCTTTGACGACCTGGAGGCGTTGGGGGTTCAGATTCAGGTGGTGGCAGGCTGATCAGAGGACGACCTCGGCTGCTTGAGCGCGACACACGCCGTGGCGGCGGCACCCATCCCGCCCATCAATGGACCCACAGTCCACGCCAACACAGGCACGGACATCCAAAGGGCAAAGGGAACGCCCACATTCAAGGCCAGCCCAAACCGACGCAACGAAGCTGCCAACCCGGCCCAGGCGCCCTTCCCCTCTCGCTCCCACACGTAATCCATCACGGAGGCGCCGTACGCCCATGCCCCCAAAATCCACGCCAAGGACAAGGTGAATGGACTCAGCACAGGCACGGCGAGTCCGACGGCCCAGAGCATCAAAGTCAAGGACCACTCAAACGTGGCAAGAAGTGCGGCGGACCGCAATCCCCGGAGGGCGTCATTCATCCACCTTCCCCACGAAAACGACACGGAGGCGCCGGTGATTTGGGTTTCGACAGCTTCGCTCACCGCCGCCAAAAGCGGTCCCATCACCACAAGCACGATGTACTTGGTGAGCTTGATCTTGACCACCAACAGGAGCAACCAAATCAGCCATTCGACGACGGCGGCCCACCAGGCACTCTCCGTCTCTGGACTCCATTTGGACAGCAGCCACGCGGTCACGCCGTCCGCGGCTGCCGCGATGCCCCACCACCCCAGCGCCGCCAAAGCCAGGGTCAGCGCGGCGCCCGGGATGAACCACCAGGCCAAAGGACCTCTCAGCAAGGCCCAAGCCTGTCGATGGGGAGGTTGCCACGTGCGCCAGGTTCTCATGGTGCGAATGTGAGAAAGTGTGTTGGGTTGAAGCGCATGGCACCATGAAAAGATGTGAACTTTCACTCATGCGGATTCACCTCATTGCGGTTGGCGGCAGCGCCATGCACAACTTCGCCTTGGCCCTGGCCGATGCGGGACATGACGTCACGGGAAGCGACGACCAAATTTTTGAACCCAGCCGCGGCCGACTTCAAGCTGCGGGATTGTTGCCCAACACCGCGGGGTGGGATGCGGAGCGCATCACGCCTGATTTGGACGTGGTCATTCTCGGCATGCACGCCCGAACCGACAACCCCGAGCTGCAACGCGCCCAAGAGCTGGGACTGCGCATCCAGAGCTATCCGGAATTCCTGCGGTTCGCCACCGAATCCAAGCAGCGCATGGTCGTGGCCGGCAGCCATGGCAAAACCACGGTGACGTCAATGATTCTCCATGCCCTGCACAAGTCTGGACGCAAGACCGACCTGATGGTCGGCGCACAACTCGGAGGATTTGACCGCATGGTGGATTTGCAAGACCGCCACGAATGGGCGGTGATCGAAGGCGACGAATACCTCAGCTCCCCCATCGACCTGCGGCCCAAATTCCTGTGGTACGGACCTCACGTCACGGTGATCACAGGCATTGCGTGGGACCACGTCAATGTCTTTCCCACCGAGGAGGATTACATCGGCCAATTCGAAGCGTATTTGGACACGGTGCAGCCCGAAGGGGTGGTCATCCACTGCACGGAGGACGCCAAACTCCAAGACGTGGTGTCCCGCGTGAAAGAACGCCGAACGGACATCCGCTGGGTGGGGTATCACACCCCGCGTCACACGCCGACTTCCACGGGAAGCGCGGTCACGTTTGACGACGGAACCGCGTTGGACCTCGCCCTCCTTGGCGCGCACAACATGCAAAACCTGGCCGCCGCCCGTGCGTGTTGCCAAGCCATGGGCTTGCCCACGTCCGAATTCGATGCCAACATGGCGGACTTCACGGGCGCCGCGCGAAGGCTCGAAGTGATGCACGACGATGCACCGAACGGGTTCGTGGCGTTTCGCGACTTTGCCCATGCCCCGTCCAAACTGAAAGCCACGCAGGCCTCCGTGGTCGGACAATTCCCTTCACGCGGGGTCACCGCGGTGTTTGAGCTGCACACATTCAGCAGCCTCAACAAGGCCTTCATTCCCCAGTACAAGGACGCCATGAATGCGGTCGATCATGCCATTGTCTACTTCGATCCTGACGTGGTCCGCCACAAGCGACTTCCTGAACTCAGTGCGTCTTTCGTGAAGGAGGCCTTCGGCCGAGACACGTTGGAGGTCCTCACGGACAAGGAGACACTTGCCCAACGGCTTGCGAACGTCCCCACCGAAAACCACGTCCTCTTGATGATGAGCAGTGGGCGTTTTGGCGGCGTCGAATTCAGCCCAGCCCCACGTCCAGTGACATCATGACGATGAATCCGCCGATGAAGCCCAAGGTGGCCACATCGGTGTATTTGTCCCGTTGCGTCTCCGGAATCACCTCTTCCACCACCACGTAAATCATGGCACCTGCCGCAAAGGCCAAGGCGTAAGGCAAAATGGGCCGCATGGCCATGACTGCCACCGCGCCAATCACCCCGGCCACGGGCTCCACAATAGCCGACAACTGGCCATACCACCACGCTTTGCCGCGAGGCACCCCGTCGCGCCGCAAGGGCATGCTCACAGAAAGGCCTTCGGGGAAATTTTGGATGCCGATGCCGATCGCGAGGGCGACAGCGCCCGCCGTCGTGGCCCCGTCCAACCCAAGGGCCGCGCCGCCAAAGAGGACGCCCACCGCCAATCCCTCGGGAATGTTGTGCAAGGTGATGGCCAGCACGAGCAAGGTCGTTCGGTGCCAATCCGTCTCAGGCCCTTCTGCCTCGTCCTTGTTGAAGTTGATGTGGAGGTGTGGAGTGAACTTGTCGAGCGCGTAGATGAACAAGGCCCCGAGGCCAAATCCAATGGCAGGTGGCCCCACTTTGGCGAAGCCCTCGCCCCCCGTCATGTCAATCGCTGGGGCAAGCAGCGACCAAAAACTCGCCGCCACCATCACCCCACCTGTGAAGCCCAACATGCCGTCAAACAGGCGCCGATTCATGGACTTGAACGGGAACACCAAGGCGGCACCCGCAGCCGTCATCGCCCACGTGAACAACGTCGCCACAAGGGCCGACAACACAGGACCGAGCCCTTCAAACCATTCAATCAATGCTTCCATCGTCTACAGTTTTGCATACCATCAATTGATCAAGCCAGGCGGCAGGGAGGGCCTCAATTTGTGCGGGTGTCAACACACTCCCCAGCGCAATGCCTTTGGCACTCATCGCAGAAAGGGTGGCGTCGCTTCCCTCCCGAACTGCTTTGACTTCGCAGCGCACAAGGGGATTCAATTCCGCCAACACCAACACTTCGCCTTCGGGATGAAACGTCCCGTCTGCCTTGGGAATGGGGTCGCCGTGCGGATCGGATTGGGGATGACCCAAATACGCATCCAACCGCTCCACCAACGCCACACTGTCCACGTGTTCCAGCTGCTCTGCGATGTCATGAACCTCCTCCCATCCAAACCCCAAGCGGTCGACCAAAAACGTCTCCCACAACCGGTGCTTTCGAACCAAGGACAGGGCCAATTTGCGTCCGGTCGGGGTCAAACGCGCGCCGTGGTAAGGTCGGTGTTCCGCCCACCCCAATTCAGACAACACCTGCACCATTGCGGTGACACTGGGCGGTTTGACGCCCAAATGGGAAGCCATTTGCGTGGTGGACACCCAAGATGACGGCTGGGACTCTCCCAAGGCGTACAAGGCCTTCAGATGATCTTCACGTTGGGTGCTCTTGGACATGAGGCAAAATTAGCACATCATGCAAGATTTTTAGATGTGCCTAAAAATGGAGGTCATCTTGCCCTTCCATTGTCGATGGTTTTGCGCGACCTTGCCTTCGATGAAGCGTCTGTTCATTGTCCGACATGGCAAAGCCCAGCCTCAAAGTGGTGGCTCCGACTTCGATCGGCCCCTTTCCCCGCAGGGGGAGGCGGATGCGCACACGCTTGGACAGTGGACCGCCGAAGCACGCCAACCCGGCGCACCGTTGTGCGTCAGCCCTGCTTTGCGCACGACATCCACCGCCCAATGCCTCGTGGACGTGTGGGGAGAACCCTCCTCCCACATCCAATTTGAGGAACAGGCCTACCTCGCCTCCGACCGCGCCTGGCTTGAATGGATCAACGCGTGGCCCGATGCCCATGACACCGGTTGGATTGTCGGACACAACCCTGGGCTGAGTGAATTGGTGGAACGGTTGACGGACCAGCCCATTTGGCTCCCCACGTGTGGCCTTGCAGAAATCACCTTGCATGTCGACACCTGGGCGGAGGCCTTTGCAGGCACAGGCCGTTTGCGCGGATTGTTCACCCCCAAATCGGCGATGAAGCCATGAGCCGTCTGCGCTGGGAATGGTGGATTGCGGCCGCACTGTTGGTTGCCTTCATGTGGCGCTTCAGTGCCTTGACCCTGTATTTTCTGGCGGCAGTGGCCCTCAGTTTTGTCGGCAAACCCATTGTCAATGGCGTGGCCCGTCGGCGCGTGGGCGGACGACAACTTGGCACCAACCTCGGTGCAGTCGTGGCCCTGACCTTGATCGTCCTGTTCAGTGCTGGGGTTCTGATGTTGTTCGCTCCCCTCGTGCAAGAGCAAGTCCAGGCGCTGGGGCAACTCGACACTGCGCAACTGACCCAACATTGGAACGAGGCCTTGGCCCTTGTCGATGCATGGACTGCCGGAATCGACCTGAGCGGTGAAGGCATGCAAAACAGTGCTTACCTCGCCGAGCAAGCCATGGATTTGGTCCAGATTCACAACGCGAGCGCCGTATTCTCAGGACTCTTGTCCTCGATTGGGAACGTCTTTGTCACCGGGTTTTCCGTGTTGTTCATGGCGTTCTTCCTCATGCGCGAACCGACGCTCTTCCGGGACCTCATGCTCACCTTGACACCTGAGTCAAAGCGCGAAGCCATGGCACGCATCATGGAGCGGTCGGGGCACATGCTCACGCGGTACTTCGGTGGACTCGTGATCCAAGTGCTGATTGTGACGCTCGTGATTGGACTTGGCCTCACTTTCCTCGGCATCCCCCATGGTTGGCTGCTTGGATTGCTGGCCGGCTTGTGCAACCTCATCCCCTACCTCGGCCCCTTGCTTGGCGCGGGTGTGGGCGCCATTGTGATGATTTCAAGCGGGGTGGATTGGCATGATTTTGCCTGGGCCATGGGCGCATATCTCGCAGCCCAAGCCGTGGACAACGTGTTCACGCAGCCGGTCATTTTTGCCAAACGCGTGTTCGCCCATCCCCTGGAGATTTTCGTGGTCATTTCTGTGGCGGGAAGCTTGGCAGGGCCCGCGGGCATGGTTTTGGCCATCCCCACCTACACCTTGTTCCGCATCGTCGCCACCGAATTCTTTCAGGAATTCCCGTGGATTCAAGCCTTGACCCAAAGCATGTCGGCGCGAGAACAGGCCGACGGGTAAGGGCATTGTGAATGCGCCGTGAACAACTCGATGCGATTTGGCGCAGGTCGTCGTGACGTGCAAGGGGCTTCATGGTCTACCTTTGAATCCCGTAACTACGGGACATGCCTCTTCCAACCTCTTCCTCCTTCTCAGACGCCCTCGCAAGCGGGCGCAACAGCCGCTACATCTTTGTCACGGGGGGAGTGAGCAGCAGTTTGGGCAAGGGCATCGTCAGCGCCTCTCTGGCCAAACTCCTTCAGGCAAGAGGCTACAAAGTGACCATCCAGAAGCTCGATCCGTACATCAATGTGGATCCAGGAACCCTGAATCCCTACGAGCATGGGGAATGCTATGTGACGGTGGACGGCGCGGAAACGGACTTGGACCTCGGGCACTACGAACGCTTCCTGAACGTCCAAACCACACAGGCCAACAACATCACGACCGGCCGCATCTACCAAAGCGTGATCGACAAGGAGCGTCGCGGCGAATACCTCGGCAAGACGGTCCAAATCATCCCCCACATCACGGACGAAATCAAGCGATGCGTCCAGATTTTGGGGTCCAAGCACGATTACGACTTCGTCATCACGGAGATTGGTGGAACGGTGGGCGACATCGAGTCGCTCCCTTACATCGAGGCGGTGCGCCAGATGAAGTGGGAATCCCCAGAAGACACCCTCGTTGTGCACCTGACGTTGGTTCCATACTTGTCAGCTGCAGGCGAACTGAAGACCAAACCCACGCAGCACTCCGTGAAGCAGTTGCTGGAGTTTGGGGTGCAGCCCGACGTGCTCGTGTGCCGAACCGAACACCCCCTCCCTGCTTCTGTCCGAACCAAGCTCGCCCGCTTTTGCAATGTGGCGCCCAACGCCGTCATTGAAAGCATCGATGCCGACACGATTTACGACGTGCCCCTTTTGATGCAGGACGAGCGGTTTGACGAAGTGGTGCTGGGCAAGCTTGGGATGGACGGTGGCACCACCGAAGCCAACCTCCAAGAGTGGAAAGACTTCTTGCAGCGTTACAAGAACCCCAAGCGTCACGTGCGCATCGGCCTTGTCGGCAAGTATGTCGAATTGAAGGACAGCTACAAGAGCATTGCTGAGGCCCTCGATCACGCTGGTGCACTTCTCGAAACCAAAGTGGAAGTCGATTGGATTCACAGCGAACAGGTCACGCCTGAAAATGTGGCCGAGCGCTTTGCCGGATTGCATGGCATCTTGGTGGCCCCAGGATTTGGGTCACGTGGCATCGACGGCAAGCTGACCGCCATCCGTCACGCGCGGGAAGCGGGCATCCCCTTCTTTGGCATCTGCCTGGGCATGCAATGTGCCGTGGTCGAGTTTGCCAGGAACGTGTTGGGCCTGCCCGAGGCGCATTCCACTGAAATCAAGGAATACACGCCAGATCCGGTCATCGATTTGATGGGAGAACAAAAAAGCATCACCAACATGGGCGGCACGATGCGTTTGGGCGAGTACCCCTGTGCGCTTCAAGCGTCTTCCAAAGCACGCGCAGCGTATGGCGACTCTGCCGAGATTTCAGAGCGTCACCGTCATCGCTACGAATTCAACAACGCCTACATCGAGCGTTACGAAGCCGCAGGCATGCTGGCCACTGGCGTCAACCCAGACACCAAGCTTGTGGAAATTGTCGAGATTCCAACGCATCCCTATTTCGTGGCCTCTCAATTCCATCCGGAATACGCCTCAACGGTGCTGAATCCCCACCCCTTGTTTGTGTCCTTCGTGGAAGCCTCTGTCAAGCACGACGTCAGCCAAACCTCCGACGGCAAGACCCAGGAGGTGTCAAGCAACGCTTGACCTCACCATCTGAATGTGCGGGATGTCGTCTTCGAGGTAAGGTGAACCCACCGCCACAAAGCCGAGCTCTGCATACCACTGCTCCAAGTAGCACTGGGCGGAGATGCGGATGTCTTGTCCAGGCCACGTTTGCTCGGCCACTTCGATGCTTCGGCGCATGAGTTCTTTGCCAATGCCTTTGCCACGGTGGTCCCGTCGGGTGGCAACTCGGCCAATGCTGGGCTCGGCGTAACTCACGCCGGGCGCCAAGATTCGAGCGCAAGCCACTGCCGCAGCCCCCTTGGCCACGGACTCCTCTTCGCCCCACACATGCCAAGCACGCAGATCCTTGCCGTCCAAATCGGGATACGGACAATCCTGCTCCACCACAAACACGTCCACGCGAAGACGCACCATGGCGTGCCACTCGTCCCGCGTCAACGCTTCCCAAGGCTTGGCCTTCCATTCCATCTCCCCAAAATTACGGCACAAAAAAAGGGGACCGAAGCCCCCTTTCTGTCAGTCAAATTCGTTGTTGCTTAGAAGCGCGCACCAAGGTTGATACGCAGACCCACTGCAGGGTCATTGAGGAGCATGTCCACATTCAATTGAGGTGCGATGTAAAGCACATCCTTGAAGTCGATGTAGCGTCCCGCATTGATGCCGAGGTCGAGGTTGTTGATGGGATCGTCCACGTCAAGGCCGACGTAGTAGTCGCCCATGAAGTATTGACCTCCGATGGAGAGGTTCAACGCATCAAACGTTCCACCAAAGTCAGACTTGGCGGTGACCACAATGTCATCCGCAACTGCATAACCCACAGTTGCATCAAAACCAACACCTGAAGAGAACACGTTGAGCAACGTGGTGGCATCACCGGTACCCAAGTACCAAGACCCTTTAGGCTGAGAAGCGTCCTGAGCGAACGCAAAGGTCGCAGTCGCAACTGCGAAGAGAGAGAGAACAAACTTTTTCATCTGAAATAGATTTTAGGTTCGGTGCAAATCAACACCCAACTGTGTGTCCCCAAAACACCTTTGAGATGTTTGACTTAACACACCCTTGTTGAAGCAGAGTGTAAAACACTTTAAGCCAACTCTTTAGCTTTACCCATTTGACCCCAATGAAATCATGTATTTTGGACGTCTTTTTGCCGAAGACCCCCACCCTACCTTTGAATCATGGCTGAGAGAAGGAACATGTTGTCCGTGGAAGGGCTCACCAAAACCTACGGCGAGCGACAACTCTTTGCCGACCTCACGTTTGGGGTTCAAGAAGGCGAACGCGTCGCCCTTGTGGCACGAAATGGCTCTGGAAAATCCACCCTGCTCCGGGCCATTTGCGGACAAGAGCCGGCGGACAGCGGTCGCGTTGTGTTCTCGTCAGGCGTGCGACATGGTCATCTTCGTCAAGAATTGGAACTGAATCCGGAGGCTTCCATCCTCGACACCCTTTACATCGGGGACAGTCCTGCGGTCTTGGCCATGCGCAATTACGAGTCCGCTTTGAACCAAGGACTCGAAGGAGATGAACTCCAGAGGGCTTACGATGCGATGGACGCCCATGAGGGCTGGAACTTCGAAGCGCGGGCCCGAGAAATTCTCGGCAAACTCAACCTTCACAACCTTGAACGCCGCATTGGCAGCTTGAGCGGCGGAGAGAAGCGACGTGTGGCCTTGGCGCAAGTGCTGCTTGAGGCGCCCGATTTTTTGGTCTTGGACGAGCCCACCAACCACCTCGACCTGCACATGATCTCGTGGCTGGAAGCACGATTGGCCTCGATGGGAACCACCCTGCTCATGGTGACCCACGACCGCTACTTCCTGGAGAACGTGTGCGACCGCATCCTCGAACTCGACGGAATGACCCTTCACAGTTACCAAGGGAATTTCAGTTACTTCTTGGAGAAGCGGGCGGAGCGCCGGGCCAATGCACAGGCCGTGCAAGAGCGCGCCCAAAGCCACATGAAGCGCGAACTCGAATGGGTGCGCGCCACTCCCTCTGCGAGGACCACCAAAAGCAAGAGTCGCCTCGACCGGTTCAAGGACATCAAAGCCGAGGCCGCCAAGCGGATTCAGGAGGACCCCATGCACATCACGGTCATCCCCGAACGGTTGGGCAGCAAGATTGTGGAACTCCACAAGGTAAAACGGGCCTTCGACGAACGCGTCCTGTTCCAAGGTTTGACCCACCATTTCAAACGCGGTGAGCGCATCGGGCTTGTGGGCCAAAACGGCACCGGCAAGTCCTCCCTCCTGCAATTGATTTTGGGCATCGCCGAGCCAGACGCTGGAAAGGTCGTGGTGGGTGAGACGGTGGTGTTTGGGCATTACGCGCAGGAAGGCGGTCACTTCAATGAAGATTGGAAGGTCATCGACGCCGTCCGAGACATTGCCGACTGGATCCCTTTGAAAGGCGGCGCCAAACTCACGGCCGCCCAATTGCTGGAACGCTTTCTGTTTCCGCATGCCATGCACCATCAGTTCATCCGCCTGTTGAGTGGCGGAGAGCGAAAGCGTCTGCACCTGCTTCGCATTTTGATGCGCAACCCCAACTTCTTGGTCCTTGACGAGCCCACCAACGACCTCGACATTTTCACCCTCTCCGTGCTCGAAGAGTTCTTGATGGACTTTTCAGGCTGCCTCGTCGTGGTGTCCCACGACCGCTACTTCATGGACAAGTTGGTGGACCACGTTTGGGTGCTTGGAGAGGATGGCCAAACCTCGGTGCGCGATTACCCCGGCAACTATTCCCAGTACCGCGCCATGCGCAGTGAAGAAGCCAAGCGCGCGCAAGCCGCCCAAGCGGCCTCCAAACGCGAGACCCCCGCGCCCGAAGCCGTGGAAATCAAGGGGGACTACTCCGCGCGCCTCAGTTACAAGGAGCGCCTCGAATTCGAAACGCTCGAAAAAGACTTGCCCCAACTCGAATCTCGGAGAGATGAATTGCAGGCTGCCCTCTTGGCAGAATCAGACCACGAGAAGATGCAATCTCTTGGCGAAGAATTGGGCCACCTGTCCGAACAGATTGACCTGGCAGAAATGCGTTGGTTGGAACTCTCTGAGCGGGCCTAACTCCTCGCCCCTCCTGCACCTGCATTTGTGGGTGTGTTTCTTCGCAAATAGACCTCAAGACTTTATTCATGAACGCGCTCAACCTTTCCGGATTTTGGGTGTTCTACCTTCGTACATCAAACAGCATTGAAACACATCCACATGAAGCGTTTTCTTCTCGGCTCCGTCATGACTGCGATCATGGCCATGGGCACGGCCTTCGGCCAAACCTGCACACTGGAAGCTGTGGCCACCCTCCAAACCGAACTTTGGGGCGGTGAGGTGAGCTACACCATTTCCGACGACAATGGCATCTTGGCGGAGGGCCAAGGCATCGCAGACTACACCGTGCTTGCGACAACGTTTTGCCTGGACAGCGTCTCGGGATGCTTGACCCTTGAAATGATCGACAGCTTTGGCGACGGATGGAACGGCGCCACCCTGGACGTGAGCATTCCTGCGTTGGGCATTTCATTGGGCGCATTCACCCTCGAAGAAGGCAACTTCCAAGCCATTTCGTTTGGCGAAGGCTGTGACGAAGTTGTGGTTGACATCGAAGGATGCACCGACCCGAGCGCGTTCAACTACGACCCCTATGCGACGGTGGACGATGGCTCTTGCTCTTTCGACTGCGAATGCGAAGACATCTATGCGCCCGTGTGTGCCTACGATTACCTCACTGGCAACTACGTCACCTTCAACAACGCGTGCGAGGCCGCATGTGCCCAAGCGTTTGTCATTGCAGTCGGAGATTGCAGCGACCAGCCTGTCTACGGGTGCACGGATGAGGAAGCCATCAACTACAACCCAGATGCCACCGACGACGACGGGTCTTGTGTGATTGTTCCTGAATGCACCGAGGGCCAATCCCAAGTGGTCGCCACGTTGCAAACCGAGTTGTGGGGCTCTGAAGTCAGTTACAGCATTTCCAACGCCGAGGGCGTTGTTTTGACCGGCCAAGGATGGAACGACTACGCCGCGCAGGACGCGTACTTCTGCCTCGGCGACAGCGCAGGCTGCCTCACGCTTGAGATGTTCGACAGCTTTGGCGATGGATGGAACGGCGCCACCCTTGACCTCAACGTGCCCGAACTCGGCTTGTCTCTGGGCACGTTCACTTTGAATGAAGGGTCCTACTTGGCCGTGACGTTCGGGGTGGACTGCGAAACGGAGGTTGTGATCGTCGAAGGATGCACCGACCCCAACGCTTTCAATTACGACCCCACGGCAACTGTGGACGACGGCTCTTGCTCCTACGATTGCGGATGTGAAGACATCTACGAGCCCGTGTGTGCTTTCGATTACTTCACCGGCAACTATGTGACCTTCAACAACGCCTGTGAGGCCGCATGCGCCCAAGCCTTTGTCATTGCAGACGGAGATTGCAGCGACCAGCCTGTGTACGGGTGCACGGACGAGGAAGCCATCAACTACAACCCGGATGCCACAGACGACGACGGGTCTTGCGTGATTGTTCCTGAGTGCGGCGAGAACGAGGCCCAAGTGGTGGCTTCACTCCAAACCGACATTTGGGGCAACGAGGTCAGCTTCAGCATTTCTGACGCCAACGGCGTGCTCGTGAGCGGCCAAGGCTGGGGCGATTACACGATGACCGACGCATACTTCTGCCTCGGGGACAGCACGGGTTGTCTTACGCTTGAGATGTTCGACAGCTTTGGCGACGGGTGGAACGGGGCATTCATTGACATCAACATCCCCTCCCTCGGTCTGGCACTTGGCACCTTCACCCTTGAAACGGGGGTGTACCAAGCCATCTCCTTTGGCATTGACTGCGAGACAGAAGTGTTGGAAGTCGAAGGGTGCACGGATCACTTCGCCTTCAACTTCAACCCCTACGCCACGGTCGACGACGGTTCGTGTTCGTACGAATGCGAATGCGAAGATGTGTACGAGCCTGTGTGCGGCTACGACTACCTGACGGGCACCTACATCACCTACAACAACATGTGCGAGGCCGAATGCGCACAAGCATGGGTGTTCTGGGAAGGTGACTGCGCTGACCAGCCCATCTATGGCTGCACCGATGAAACGGCGGTCAACTACAACCCAGATGCCACCGACGACGACGGATCATGCGTTCAAATCCCCGTGTGCGGTGACGGTGAAAGCGACGTGCTCATCGAGATCAATGGCTTGGATTCTTTGGTTGAACTCGGATTCTTCGCGCCATTGTACTACACCTTGACAACAGAATCAGGGGCGTACGTGGATTTGGTGTACGACTACAACCAGTTTGAAATGGCCACGGCCTACGGCTGTTTGGCAGACGGATGCTACAACTTCTTCATGTACGACTACGGCTGGGAACCGGGCACCTCGAGCATCGACGTGACCATTTCCGGAGTGACCACCACATACACCTTCCCGGACGGGGTGTACGAAGCGGCCTACGCCATTGGCGTGAACACCGAAGGCTGCGAGGTGACCATCCCCATCTACGGATGCACCGACCCCGAGGCCATGAACTACAACGCCGAGGCGAACACGGACGATGGCTCTTGCCTCTACCCTTGCGAGTGCGACGACGTGTACGAACCGGTTTGCGCTTACGACTACTTCACGGGTGACTACGTGACCTTCAACAACGCATGTGAAGCCGAGTGCTGGAACGCATGGGTGGTTTGGAACGGGGATTGTGCAGATCAACCCATTTACGGCTGCACCAACCCTGAAGCCCTCAACTACAATCCCGAGGCCACAGAAGACGACGGGTCGTGTGCCGTCATCCCCGTATGCGGCGAGGACCAAACCGAACTCCTCATCCAAACCGCAGGAAGCGACTCGCTGAATGACCTTGGCATTTTTGTTTCTCTCTACTGGAACCTCACCACGGATCTGGGACAGTATGTGGAGCTCGTGTACGACTACAACGAGGCCGGCACGACGGCATACGGATGCCTCAACGACGGATGCTACAACTTCTACCTCTACGACTACGGCTGGACGCCTGGCTTGGGCAGTGCCGATGTCAGCTTGAACGGGGAAGTCACTTCGTACAGCGTCGGTGCCGATCAGTTTGACGCCGTGTTCGCCCTTGGCGTGAACACCGACGGTTGTGAAATCACCATCCCAGGCTGCACCGATCCCGAGGCATTGAATTACTACGCTTCGGCGACGGTGGACGATGGCTCTTGCCAATACCCCTTCGTGTGTGACAACGGTGAAATTGGATACGTGTACTTGTCTACTTCCATCGCCCAAGTCAACCTCGACATCGTCTCCGAAGCCGGTAACCTTGTGTACTCCGCACAAGACGCATTCAACTTCGGTGGCGTCTATGGCGAAATCTGCATTGAACCCAACGTGTGCTACACGGCTGTGGTGACCGGCGACATGAGTGGTGGCAATGGCTGGAACGACGGCGTTTTCGGTGTGAGCACAAGTTTCCTCGATTTGGTCTACGCGGAATGGCCTGGTGACGGTGATTCTTGGGTCATCCAATTCAGCTTGGACGGCGCTTGTGGTGAAGACACGTCCGATGGCATCTACGGGTGCACGGATCCCGAAGCAATGAACTTCGACCCAACAGCCCTTCTTGACGACGGCTCTTGCGAGTTCGAAACCCTCTGCCCAGGCATGTTCGAAGTGACGTTTGTCCTCGAAGGCGGAGCGATGCCAGATGAAGTGAACTTGAACGTCTCCAATGAAGACGGAGACATCCTGATGGAAATGGACGGCTACACCGGATCCTCCACGGGATGCGTGCCTTCAGGCTGCTACAGGGTAGAAATGATGGACGCCCTCGGGGACGGATGGAACGGCGCCTTCGCCGAAGTGTTTGTGGATGGTGAATCTGCGGGCACGATGACCTTGGAAGAAGGGGATTACGAAATGCAAATGGTGGGCCTTGGCGTGGAGGATTGCGAAACGCCAGACAACACCGACAACCTCCAAGAGACCGTCGGCACCGCCTTCAACATGGACCTCTACCCCAACCCAGGACAAGACGTGTTGAACATCCGCAGCGCTGGATTGCAAACCCAAACCCCTGTGGCTTTGAACGTCTTCAATGCAGAAGGGCGACTCGTGCACACGGTGACACAGACTGCCCAAAGCAACCTTGAGACATTGAATGTCGATGCAACTGCCTGGGATGCGGGCTTCTACATCATCCAATTGAACCAAGGCAACGCCATGGTTCAGCAACGCTGGGTGAAGCTGAAGTAAGCGCAGACATCAATCATGAAAAAGGGCTGCCCGTGGGCAGCCCTTTTTGTTTCTGGCAGGTCGCTTCCAAAGCGCGCGACGCGTCTTCAATGCATCACTGTTGGTCAAAGTCCAGCACCACCGGCCCCTCGCCATCCACGTGGGTCTGGCAAGCCAACACATACCCTCGCTCCACTTCTCCGGGCTCGAGTGCGTAGTTGACATTCATCGAAGCCTTGCCTTCCACCAACTTGGCGCGGCACGTGCAACAGACGCCACCGAGGCAGCTGTACGGTGCATCCAATCCGGCATCAAGTGCAGCGTCGAGCATGCTTTTGTCCTTGTCCAACTCAATGGAGGTGGTTACCCCATCCAACACCACCTGCATGGGCACGGTGTTGGCGTTGGAGGTCTCCACAACTTTTGCCTTGGGCTTGGAGGCTCCCGCTGACGTGAACAGTTCAAATTTCACGTCTCCTTCGGCCATGCCCGCTTCAATCAGCGCATCCTTGCAACTCATGATCATGGCCTCGGGTCCACAGAGGTACGCCGCGTCGAGCGACCTGCCTTGGCAGAACGTTTCGAGCAATCCTTTGCAACGCGCTTGGTCCAAGCGTCCCGACAACAAATCTGCATCCACGGGCTCGCGGGTCAGCAAGTAGAACACGCGAAGGCGATCCAGGAAACGGTCCTTGAGGTCCTGAAGCTCCTCGCGGAACATCGTGCTTGCCGCAGTCTTGTTGCTGTAAAACAGCGTGTACGTTGCAGAGGCGTCTTCGGAGAGGACTTGTTTGATTTGGCTCAAGATGGGCGTGATGCCCGAACCCGCAGCCATGCCAAGGTGGTGCAAACCTGCGCCTTCTTTCAGCAAGAACCGGCCCTGAGGATCCATGACATCCATCTCTGTCCCGGCCTGGAGCACGTCGTTCGCGAACGTCGAAAACTTGCCGCCGGGCACCTTCTTGATGCCGACTTGCCACTTGCCGTCGCGAGGTGCGGAGCACAACGAATAGCTGCGTCGCACTTCTTCCTCATCGATGGTGGTTCGCAAGGTCAAATATTGGCCTGCCTCGAACGAAAACGCCTCGGTCAATTCCGAGGGAACTTCGAAGGAAACAACGACGGAATCCGAGGTTTCTCGGGCGACTTCGGCGACGCGAAGAGGGTGGAATGTTGCCATGGGTGCGAAAGTAGTCCACACCTGGGTTTGGGCACATTGTGATTGTCACCAAGTGCAACAGGCGGCAGTCTTCCTAATTTTGAGGAAAATCGCGCGCATGAGTCCTGTAGAAATGAACCTGGAAGCACGCTTTGACGCCTATGTGGCGGAGGAGAAGAAAATCGAGCCCAAAGACTGGATGCCCGACGCTTATCGCAAGACGTTGATCCGGCAAATCAGCCAACACGCACACAGCGAAATCGTGGGCATGCTCCCCGAGGGCAACTGGATCTCACGCGCGCCCTCTCTGAAACGGAAAGCCATTCTCCTTGCGAAGGTGCAGGACGAAGCCGGGCACGGGTTGTACCTCTACTCCGCAGCGGAGACGTTGGGTGTGACCCGAGACCAAATGTTGGACGACCTCCACACCGGCAAAGCCAAGTACAGCTCCATTTTCAACTACCCCACCCTGACATGGGCGGACATGGGTGCCGTGGGCTGGTTGGTGGACGGCGCAGCCATCATGAACCAAGTCCCTCTGTGCAAGTGCAGCTACGGCCCATACGCACGAGCCATGGTGCGCGTTTGCAAGGAAGAAAGCTTCCATCAGCGCCAAGGCTTCCAAGTGATGCTCAACCTTGCGCAGGGCACGCCAGAACAAAAGGCCATGGCGCAAGACGCGCTGAACCGCTGGTGGTGGCCGTCGCTGATGATGTTTGGGCCCAACGATGCGGACTCCCCCCACTCTGCCCAAAGCATGAAGTGGAACATCAAGCGATTCTCAAACGACGAGCTGCGTCAGCGCTTTGTCGACATGACAGTTCCACAAGCTGAGTTGCTTGGACTCACCCTTCCCGATCCTGATTTGAAATGGAGTGAGGCGCGTGGACACTACGATTTTGGGGACATCCAGTGGGAAGAATTTTACAACGTCATCAAGGGCAATGGCCCATGCAACAAGGAACGTCTCGCGGCCCGTGTGAAGGCCCATGAAGATGGAGCCTGGGTGCGTGAAGCTGCCAATGCCTACGCCCAAAAGCAACAGGCGAAGAAAGCCAACGCCACAACCCACGCCGCATGAGCTCGACACAACATGAATGGCCCCTCTGGGAGGTCTTCATTCGGAGCCGCCAAGGTTTGGGGCACAAGCATGCGGGCTCCCTGCATGCCGCCGACGCCGAAATGGCCATCCAAAACGCCCGCGATGTCTACACCCGCAGGCAGGAAGGCGTGAGCATTTGGGTGGTGCCTGCAGAGGCCATCACCGCGTCCAGCCCCGACGACAAGGAAGTCATGTTTGACCCTGCCAACGACAAAGTGTACCGTCACCCCACCTTCTACAAGTTGCCCGACGAGGTCAACAACATGTGAGCATGACGGAAGGACAACACCTCCAGATCATCCTCCGCCTCGGAGATGACGCCCTTGTCTTGGGTCAGCGTTTGTCCGCTTGGTGTGGACATGGGCCCATTTTGGAAGAAGACATCGCGTTGTCCAACACCGCGCTCGACTTGATTGGACAAGCGCGGAATTTCTACACGCTCGCCGCTGCGCGCGAAGACCAAGGACGCGATGAAGATCAACTCGCCTTTTTCCGCATCGACAAGGAGTTTCAAAACCACCTTCTCCTCGAACAGCCCAACGGCCATTTTGGGGACACCATCGTGCGTCAGTTTTTCTTCAGCGCGTTTGCGCTGGAGCGCTATGCCTTTCTCTCGCGTCAACTGGTCGACGCCGAGGTCGCGGGCATTGCTGCCAAAGCCGTGAAAGAGCTCAAGTACCACTGGGAACACGCTGCACAATGGATCGTTCGACTCGGAGACGGGACGACGGAAAGTCATGAGAAGGTCCAAGCAAGCATCGACCACTTGTGGAGCTATACCGGGGAGTTCTTCAACGCAGACGAAGTGGATGCAGCTGGTGCTGAAGCAGGACTTCTTCCCGACCTCGAAGTGATGCGGAAGGCTTGGAATGCGCGCGTGGAAGCCTGTTTGGCGCAAGCGACCTTGACCCGGCCCGAGGATGGGTGGATGCAGCACGGAGGCAAGCAAGGCATCCACAGCGAACACTTGAGTTACATGCTGGCGGAAATGCAAGTTTTGCCGCGCACCTATCCCGACGCGACCTGGTGACCGACGCGCAGCGCATTGAACGCGTGTGGACCATGGTCCGAACGGTCCACGACCCGGAGTTGCCCTACCTCACCGTGGAAGAAATGGGCATGGTTCGTGGGGTCACAATGCGGAACAACCAAATCGTGGTGTCCCTTACCCCCACCTACTCGGGCTGCCCTGCCACGGATGTCATTTCTGAAGACGTCGCAAACGCGGTCAACGCCGTGGAGCCTGAAGCCCGAGTGGAGGTGGTGTTGAGCCCAGCATGGACCACCGATTGGATT
Organism: uncultured Comamonadaceae bacterium; assembly: GCA_964527895.1. GTDB lineage: Bacteria > Bacteroidota > Bacteroidia > Flavobacteriales_D > Sanyastnellaceae > UBA11663. The sequence goes on from CAZGQI010000007.1 coordinate 37,373, forward strand.
TTGCCCTCTGCCTACGAGAAGATGCGCGCGCACGGCATTGCCCCGCCTGAAGGCCAAAGCGCAGACCGTGCCTTCCTCACAGGCCAAGGCAAGATCATCCCCTGCCCCCGCTGCAAATCCAAGAACACCTTGATGGTGTCTGCCTTTGGAAGCACGGCGTGCAAGGCCCACTTCAAATGCAACGCGTGCCTCGAACCCTTCGAGCACTTCAAGTGCATCTGACCCCTATCTTTCCTTCATGAGTGATTCCAACATGCACCCCATCGTCGAACGCATGATGGCCGCAGACACCATGAGTCAATGGCTGGGCATTGAGGTTTTGGAGAGTGCGCCTGGCGTGTGCCGATGCAGCCTCAAGGTGCGAGAAGACATGGTCAACGGGTTTGGAATCGCCCATGGCGCCATCACCTATGCCCTCGCCGACAGCACCCTCGCCTTTGCGGTGAACGCCCAAGGGCGGCATGCCGTCAGCGTCACGAGCACCATCCAACATTTGGCCCCAGTCATGCTGGGCGACACGCTCCACGCTGAAGCCATCCTGCGTTCGGAAGGAGGCCGCATCGTGCATGTCGACGTGGAAGTCCAAAACCAAGAAGGCACCCGCGTGGCGTGGCTCACCGCCACTGGATTCAAAAAATCCACGTCCTGGTCGTAAGCGTTCTTCGGTTTCAACCCAGGGCTTGAAACTGCATCTCAAACAGCCCGTGGTACACGTTGCCCAACGTGACCAGTTCTTCGTGGGTGCCTTGCTCCACAAGCTCCCCTTGATGCAGCACAACGATGCGATCGGCGTCGCGTACGGTGTTCAACCGGTGGGCGACCAACAACGACGTTCGTCCTGAAGTCAGGGCTTCTGTGGCCCGTTGGATCCACTGCTCGCTCTCGCTGTCGATGCTTGACGTCGCCTCATCGAGGATGAGGATGTGGGGATTGCTCAAGTACGCCCTCACAAAAGCAATCAATTGGCGCTGCCCCACGCTGAGCGTGGCTCCGCGTTCCCGGACGTCGTGGTCCAACCCTTCGGGCAAACGCTCCACAAAACGTTCGGCGCCGACCACACGGATGGCCTCCCAAATTTGGTCGTCGGTGATGTCCTGGTCGTGCAACCTCACATTTTCACGCAACGAGCCGCTGAACAAAAACACGTCTTGCAGCACCACACCAATTCGGCTGCGCAACACGTCCACCGGGATGTCGCGGATGTCCACGCCATCGATGGTGATTCGTCCCTTTTGGAATTCGTAAAAGCGGGAGATCAAATTGACGATGGAACTCTTGCCGGCTCCTGTGGCCCCGACAAAGGCCACGCGCTCACCAGGCTTCACGACAAAGGACACGCCGCGCAGCACCCAATCCGGGGTTCCGTCCTCCTTGTCTACGTAGGCGAACCACACATCCTCGAACGCAATCTCTCCCTGCCATGAAGGCTCCCTGGGCGACGTGGGTTCCGGAATGCTGTCATCGCGGTCGAGCAATTTGAACACGCGGTCCGCGTTCACGATGCCCATTTGCAACACGTTGAACCGGTCGGCGAGTTGCCGAATGGGACGGTACAGCATGAAGACGTACAAGATGAACTGCAGAACCACCCCCAAGGTCAACCCGCCTTGGACGACATGGCCAACGCCCAGCCACAGCAAGAGCCCCACACTTGTGGCACTGAGCATCTCCACCACAGGAAAGAACACACTGAAGGCCCAAATGGACCGGATGTTCGCTTCCCGGTGCGCGCGGTTGATGTCTGCAAAGGCCTCGGCCTCGATCCGCTCGCGGTTGAAGGCCTGGACAATGTGCATGCCCGTCACGTGCTCTTGGACGAACTCATTGATTTTGGCCACCTGGTTTCGCACGTCTACAAACGCGCCCTTGATGTGCTTTTGAAAAATGCGTGTGGCCACCAACAACACTGGAATGGGAAGGAGCACCACCAAGGTCAAACTCCAATCGATGTAAAGCATGGCGCCAATGACCACGAACAGCGCCAACAAATCCCCGACCGCATTGAGGATGCCATTGCTGAACACGCCCGCCACACCATCGATGTCACTGACATGACGGGTCACAAGGGCACCCACGGGGGTTTGGTCGAAGTACTTCAACCGAAAGCGAGAGACGTGCCGGTACAACTTCGCGCGCAGGTCCAAGCTCACACTCTGCGCCACCCAATTGGCCAGGTACGTCACGCGGTATTGCACCAAGGCTTCCACCACAAGCACGCCCACCACCATCAAGAACACGCGCAGCAAGCCTTCGAGGTCACCCGTGGCAATGTGCACATCCACCGCTTGACGAATCAACGCCGGCCGGATCCACACCAAACTCGACATCAAAATGACCATGGCGCCCGTCCACGCGAAGCGCCTGCGGTACGGCCCCACTTGGGCGAGAATCACCCGAACCGTATCGACGTCAAAAATCTTTCCTGCCTTGGAAGAGGAGTCCGCGGACGACATGGGTCAAAGATACTGCGTGCCCACAGGCGTGAAGACCTCTCCAGGGTAGGTCACCCTGGTCAGGTACAGCCCACAACCAAGCACACTCTTGCCAGCTGCACTTCGGTCCTTGGCGGCAAGCACTTCGAGAATGTCCTCAGGGCGCCGCTTCCCCTTGCCCACTTCGATGAGGGTGCCCACCGTGGCCCTGACCATGTTGCGCAGGAAACGATCGGCCGTGATGTGAAAGGCCCAACGATGCGCCCCCAACACCTCCCATCGCGCTTCGCGCACGTCACAGATCGTGGTGCCCTGGTCCGATCCCGCCTTGCAAAACGAGGCGAAATCGTCTTTCCTCACCAAATACGCACTGGCCTCTTGCATGGCGGCAACATTAAGGTCGCCGTACACCCGCGTGGAGCGGCCCTCGAGGAAAGGATCCTTGGTGTTGTGAATCAAGTACGTGTAGCCGCGTTCCACCGCGTCAAATCGCGCATGGGCCTTTTCACCCACCGCATGAATGGCTGCGATTCCGACGTCGGGCGGCAGCATGCCGTTGAGTTTCAAGACAGCCTCTTCCCACGAAGACACGCGTCCGTCCAGCGCTTCGTCCGGCACTTGGGCATGGGCCACAAAGTATTTGGCATGCACCCCTGCATCGGTGCGACCACACCCCATGACAGGACAAGGCCCGCCAAAAAGGCGGGCCAATGTGTCCTCCAACACCTCTTGAACGGTGATGGATTGAGGCTGTCGTTGCCACCCGTGGTACCGGGTGCCGTCGTACGCCAACTCGAGAAAGACCCGCATCAGCGCGTCATGCCCAAGAGGCGATCTTCTCGCTCTTGTATTCGCCGGCGAACAACTTGTCCTTGACTTTCGTGAACGTCTCGATCGTGTACTTCACGTCCTCCAGGGTGTGGATGGCCGTGGGGATCAAGCGGAGCATGATCGTGTCCTTGGGGACCACCGGGTACACCACAATCGAACAGAAGATGCCGTAGTTCTCGCGCAAGTCGAGCGTGAGGTTGGTCGCTTCACCGAGGCCGCCGTGCAAGAACACAGGGGTCACGCAGGAGTTGGTCACACCGAGGTCAAATCCTTCGGCGCGAAGTCCCTCTTGCAACGCCGTGGCCACCTTCCACAAGTTCTCCTTGTGCTCGGGCTGGCTGCGGAGCATTTCGAGACGCTTGCGGGCGCCGACCACGAGGGGCATCGGCAACGACTTGGCAAACGTCTGAGAGCGCATGTTGTAGCGGAGGAATTCAATGACGTCTTCGTCTCCGGCCACAAATGCACCGATGGTGGCCATCGCCTTGGCGAAGGTGCCGAAGTACACGTCGATTTGGTCGTGGCAACCTTGATGGTCGCCTGCGCCGCGTCCGTTCTCACCCACCGTGCCGAAGCCGTGGGCGTCGTCGACGAAGAGGCGGAACTTGTATTCGTCTTTGTACTTGCAGATCTCCGCGAGCTTGCCTTGGTCTCCGGCCATGCCGAAGACGCCCTCCGTGACGACGAGGATCCCGCCGCCGGTTTGGTCTGTCAAGTTCTTGGCACGCACGAGCTGCTTTTCAAAGCTCTCCATGTCGTTGTGCTGGAACACAAAACGCTTGCCTTGGTGCAAACGAACGCCGTCAACCATGCACGCGTGCGACTCGCTGTCGTACACAATGACGTCGTGGCGAGACACCAGCGCCTCAATGGCGGATTGGCATCCCTGGTAGCCGAAGTTGAGCAAGAACGCATCCTCCTTCTGCATGAAGTCGGCGAGTTCCTTTTCGAGGGCCTCGTGCTGCGAGGTTTGGCCAGACATCATGCGGGCTCCCATGGGGTAGCCCATGCCCCACTCCGCCGCTGCTTCTGCATCGACTTTGCGGATTTCTGGGTGGTTGGCAAGCCCGAGGTAGTTGTTGATGCTCCACACAAGAAGCTCTTTTCCCCGGAAGGTCATGCGGTTGCTGATTTCTCCCTCCAACTTGGGGAAGGTGAAGTAACCGTGGCTGTCGCGGGCGTGCTGACCAAGGGGTCCACGCTCCTGACGGATTCGATCAAAAATGTCCAAAAATCAGAGATTTAGAAGGTGCGAATGTACAAACCCCAAAGCTATGCCGCACGTCCAAGGGCACGAGGGAGATGTTCACACACTTTTCACCAAGCGTCCGTGCATGCTTCGTAATTTCGACGCCCATGAAGTTTCCCTCCCTTTGGTCCGTGGCCTTTGGTGCCTTTTTGGTCTCCTTGTTGGCCCAGTGCTCGGACTACAACAAAATGCTCAAGTCAGGCAACTTGGAGGAGAAGCTGAGCTACGCCGAGGCGGCCTTGGATTCGGGCAATTGCTTCCGGGCCCTCCCCTTGTACGACGAGCTCATGCGCCTCACGCGCGGCACCGAGCGCGCCCCAAACGTTCACTGGAACCGCGCATTGACCCACGACTGCATCAACGACTTTTACTTGAGTCGTTATTACTTCCAGTCCTTCGTCAAGACGTTTCCCAACGACGCGCGTGCCGAAGAGGCCATGTTCCGCGCCGCACTGTGCTCCTACTACCTGTCTCCTGAATCGAGCCTCGACCAAACCGACACGCGAACGGCCATCGACGAGTTGCAGTTGTTCATGGATCGCTACCCTGCGAGCGCACTGCGGGACAGCACCCAAAACATGATTGAGGGCCTGCGCGGAAAACTCGAGGTCAAGGCCTTCGAAAATGCGCGGCTGTATCACAAGACTGGCAATTACAAAAGCGCCACCATCGCCATGGCCCATGCGATGGAAGACTATCCCGGCTCGCCCTATCAAGAGGAGTTGCAGTTTTTGATCATCGACAGCCACCATCGCTACGCCGAGCAGAGCACCAACCGCAGGAAGTTGGAGCGATACAACGATGCTATTCAGGCTTTTCATACCTTTGCCTCCCGTTTCCCGGAAAGCGCGCGCATGGATGAAGCCCGACGACTGTTTGACAGTTCCGTCCAAGCCATTGCAGAACTGGAATCGGATCCTACCACGAACCCCGCAAACCGTTGAGGCATGAGCAACAACTTCAAGAGCATCAAAGCTGAACGCACCACTGAGACGCGCAACATCCACGACCTGGAAACGCACGGCACTGGGAACATCTTTGAAACCATTGTGGCGTTGTCGAAGCGCAGCAACCAGGTGGCTTTGAGCTTGCGGAAAGAGCTTTCTGAAAAGCTCGAGGAGTTCGTCATCCCCACCGACTCTTTGGAGGAAGTGTTCGAGAACCGCGAGCAGATTGAGATCTCGAAGTTTTACGAGCGCCTTCCCAAACCTCACAGCATTGCCATCAAGGAACTCCAGGACGAGTCCTTGCACATCGCGAACAACGAGGAGGAGCAGGACGACGCGGAAGCGGAAGCCTAAATCCGCCGGCCATGCCTTTGGCCTCCCCTTCTTCTGAGAACATGTTGACCGGTCGCCGCATTGTGCTTGGCATCACCGGGAGCATTGCTGCGTACAAATCTGCGACCCTTGCGCGCGAACTGCTTCGGCGTGGCGCAGATGTGCGCGTGGTGATGACGCCAGGGGCCACCGAATTCATCACGCCCCTCACCCTGGCCACCTTGGTGGACAACCCCGTGCACTCCGACTTCACGGAGGACGAGCACGCCGGGGTGTGGACCAACCATGTAGAACTTGGCATTTGGGGAGACCTGATTCTCATTGCACCTGCCACGGCCAACACCTTGGCCGCGATGGTGCACGGACAATGCGACAACTTGCTTCAAGCGGTTCTGCTGAGCGCGCGCTGCCCCGTGGCTGTGGCACCTGCCATGGATTTGGACATGTTCACGCATGCCTCCACCCAGTCCAACTTGAAGACGCTCGCCGAACGCGGTGTGGACATCATTGACCCCGGCACCGGCCCCTTGGCCAGCGGGCTGGTGGGCAAAGGCCGGATGGCCGAGCCTGAAGACATTGCCGACCAATTGGCACGACGCTTTGCAGCGGACCTGCCTTGGCGAGGAAAGCGCGTCATCCTGACCGCAGGCCCCACCCATGAGCCCTTGGATGCCGTCCGCTTCCTCGGCAACCGCAGCTCGGGGAAGATGGGGTTCGCCTTGGCCGAGGTTCTCGCAGCCCGCGGTGCGGAGGTGACCCTTGTCGCCGGCCCCGTCTCCCTTGAAACGCCCCTGCGTGTTCATGAACGCATCGACGTCCAAACCGCCGAGGAAATGAACAAGGCTGTGCAAGCCCGATGGAAGGACATGGATTGGGGCGTGGCCTGTGCGGCCGTGTCTGATTTCAGGCCTGCCGAGACCACCTCTGGGAAGTGGCATCGTGGCGACATGCCTGAGGCCGTGGTGTTGGCCGAGAACCCCGACATCCTGGCGACCATGGGGCAATCCAAGCAGCCCCATCAAACCCTCATTGGCTTCGCGCTCGAGAGCGACGATGGGCAAGCCAGCGCACAAGGCAAGCTGAAGCGCAAGAACCTCGATGCCATCGTGTTGAACAGCTTGAAAGACGACGGCGCTGGATTCGGGCACGACACAAACAAAGTCAGTGTGCTCTTCCAAGGTGGGAAAAGCGTTAGTTTTGAGTTGAAATCCAAATACGATGTCGCGTGCGATCTCGTTGAGCTTTGGAGGACAACTCTGAACCCATGACCCACCCATCTCGATCCGCAAACCGTTCGATTCTCTTGCGTTGCATCCCTCATGCCTTCTTGGCACTGATGTTGGGCGCCGCTTCCTTGCTGACGCATGCCCAGGAGCTCAATTGCAACGTCACGGTCATTGCACCCCAAATCAGCAACGTGGACGCCTCGCGATTTGATGCGCTGGAGGACGCCATTCGGGAGTTCATGAACGGCCGACGCTGGACCGAGGACAACTTCGATTTTGAAGAACGCATCGAGTGCACGCTGCAGCTCACCATCAACGAGGCGATTGGATCGACCGTGTTCAAGGGCAGCATGCAGGTCCAGAGCTCACGGCCGGTATTCAATTCCGATTACAACACGGCTGTGATGCTCGTCAACGACGGCGACATTCAGTTTGAGTGGCTGGACAACAGCAACATTCTCTTCAATCCAGGACAGCACCGAGACAACCTCTCCTCTCTCCTGGCTTACTACGCCTACATGGTTTTGGGCATGGACTACGACACCTTTGCTTTGGAAGGTGGCACGCCGTTCTTCCTTCAAGCCCAAACCATCGTGGCCAACGCCCAAAACGCAGGCGAGCGCGGCTGGAAGGCGTCCCAAGGAAAACAGAATCGCTACTGGTTGGTGGAAAACCACTTGAGCCAAACCTTCCGCCCCGTCCGCACGTGCCTCTACAACTATCACCGCAAGGGACTGGATGTCCTCTACCAAGATGTGGAAGGCGCGCGACTGACCATGGCCGAAGCCTTGATTGACATGCGATCCACCAACCGCATTCGTCCGGGATCCTACAACATCCAGGTGTTCTTCCTCGCGAAAAGCGACGAGATCATCAACGTGTTTGGCCCAGCTCCAGATGCAGAACGCACGCGGTTGCTGCCCATCTTGAAGCAACTCGATCCCGGAAACATCCAGTCTTACGACGAACGTTTGGGGTGATGCTTCGTCGCATTCGCATCCAAAATCACGCCCTGATCCACGAGGTGGAGATGACCCTCGAAGAGGGATTCCATGTGTTCACTGGCGAGACAGGATCGGGCAAAAGCATTCTTCTCGGCGCCATTGGCCTGTTGCTCGGCGACCGGGCAGACACGTCTGGCGTGGGGCTTCACGGCGACCGCGCCATCATCGAGGGCGAATTTGTGGCGCCCCAACTTGAAGACTGGCTTCGGGACGCGGATTTGCCCCTGGCTCGATCCATCTCCGTGCGCAGGGAGGTGCTCCGAAACGGTCGCTCAAGGGTGTTCATCAACGACGCCCAAGCGGCTGTGAGCCAACTCAAAGAGCTGGGGTCGCACTTGGTCCACATCCACCGCCAGGACGACCTGGGCGCCTCCCTGGAGCGTCCCGCTCTGGTGCGTGTGCTGGACCTGGCAGGCAACCACACGTCCGTCAAAGACTCTTACGACAAGGCCTATGCCGTTTGGCGTGAAGCCAAGGAGGCCCTTCAGAATCTGGAGGGCCTGATGCGCGCGCCGGCGGGCGACGCGGATTACCTCTCCCACCAAATCCGTGAGCTTCAGGCGCTGCGCCCTGAAGACGTCGATTGGGATGGATTGCAGGCAGAATTGAATTCATTGCAGCACGCCTCTGCGCTCCATGAAGGCCTCCAGCTTGCAGCCCAGGCATGCGACTCCGAGGACACTGGTGCCTTGACGCATGTGGAATCGGCGCGTCGCGCCCTGTCCAGCCTGGAGGGTGTGGACGCCGAGGTCGACGAGGCCCTTGGGCGTCTGGCGAGTGTTCGCATCGAATTGGCAGACCTTGCCAGCACGCTTCACGACTTGGTGGAACAGAAGCAGCCCGACCCCGCAAGACTCACGCAATTGGAAGCGCAACACGACGCGTTCATGCGCGCCATGAGAAAGCATCAAGTGGACCGCCCTGAAGCCCTCTTCGAACTTCTGCAACGTTTGACCGAACAAGTGCGATCCCTGCAAGGGATGGAAGAAGCCCATCGGGAGGCGCTGGCGCGCGAATCACAGTGCCGCAAGGACCTTCATGACGCTGGTGCTGTCCTGACGGCGCACCGCACCGAGGCTGGTCAAAGGCTCGTCGCAGACGTCCTCCCCTTGCTGGGACAATTGAAGATGCCCCACGCCGACATGGCCTGGAAGTTTCCTCCGTGCGAGGCTGACGCCTTGGGCATGGACGATCCTGAAATCTGGTTCACAACCAACCCTGGATCGCCGCTCCTTCCTCTGGTGAAAGTGGCGAGCGGCGGCGAGCGTGCAAGGTTCATGCTTGCGCTCAAATCCGTGATGGCAGGCATCCAATCCACCCCAGTGGTTGTGCTGGACGAAATTGACACGGGTGTGAGCGGTGAAGTGGCCGCACACATGGGACGCGCCATGAGGCACATTGCCATGGCGGATGACACCCGGCAGGTGCTGGCCGTCACGCATCTGCCGCAGGTCGCTGCCCAAGCCCAGCATCATTGGGAAGTCAGCAAGACCACGGACGGGGCGTCGACCCATGTGAATGTATGCGCGCTGGAGGGCCAAACCCGACGGTTTGCCGTGGCCACGATGCTGAGCGGAGACGATGTGACCGAGGAGGCCCTGGGTCAAGCAGCGAAGTTGATTGAGGCCTCCTGATCAGAAGGACCAATCCAAGCCCAACGAAGGCAAGAAAGGCAGCTGGTTTTTGCGCTGGCCTGTGATGCGGTTGATGTAAAAGACGTTTTCCCTGCTGTAGACATTGGTGATGCCTGCAGAAAGTTCGAGTTCACCTCCACCGAGGTCTTTCCATGTGCGCTTGACGTTGAGGTCCAAGCGATGGTACGCCGGCAACCGGCCTTCGTTGAGGCCTGCGAGGTAAATGCTGATGTCTCCAGGATTGGACGTGAGGTAATCCCCATCAATGCCCCCTCCCGTGCCCGGGGCTTGGTAGTAGCCTTGGCTTTGGGTGAACGGCAAGCCCGAACCCAAATTCCATCGGGCAGACACCAACCACGCGCCGTTGCCGAAGCCTTGGCTGGCCACCAAGTTGACGTTGTGACGGCGGTCAAACACCGGGTCGTACCAACGGAACCCATCCCATCGGTCCACGTTTCCGAGACCATAGACAAACCACAAGTAGGTCTCGCGCTCCTCGTACTTGACCACAATGTCTGCCCCCATGGCACGGCCCGTTTCCACGATGAAATCCTTTTTGAAGGCATCGGGCTCATCGGCGTACGTGGTGTTGTCCGGGAACAGCTTGTTGCGGTTGAAGTTGGTCAACTGCGTGAAGTGCTTGATGTAACCTTCTGTATTGATGTTCAACCGCTCGGTCAAGTCAAATTCAAACCCAGCCACCGCGTGGTTGGCAGTTTGCAGACTGTGCACAATCTCGCGCTCCTCGCCATTGGGAAGCTGGATGTCGTCTTGCAAGTTCTGGGGGCCCGCCAAGAACCCGTAAAAGAGGTTCACAATGTCTCGGTCTGAATTGGCCGAGATGACGTTTTGGGAGTACATCCCTCCTGCGGCCTTCAGGCGCAAACGCTCACTGGCCTTGTACTTGATGCCAAACCGCGGCTCCATGCGCGCACGGGCCAACGAGCTGTAGTACTGCAGACGCAAGCTGGGCTGCACAATCCAAGGACCGCGCTTGATCGTGTAGTCGACGTAGCCTCCAAGTTCCGTGGTGTTTTCCTGTTGCTCCACGGCGACTTGCAATGAATTGAAGGTTTGGAAGTCGGTTTGCATGCCGACGACCTCAATGCCGTACTCCACATTGTCTTCACCCAGCACATACTTGAAGTCAAGGCCAAAGTTGAAGCCCTGCACCTCGCTGAAACGGTCTGGGGATCCCACTTCGTCGAAGTTGATGCGGTAGTTGCTCAAGGCAAAGTGGCCGTTCAAGAGCACGGAACTTCCGGGGGGCACCACGGTGAAGGTCCCTCCGCCGCCGACATTGCGCCAGCCGTAGTTCGCAAAGTCCACGCCTGTGCTGTCGTCCAAGACACTGGCGTTGTCGTTGAAGTTGAAGCCAAAGACACTCAACTTGGAACCGTCGCCCCCGCCAAACGTGATTTTGCCGAACGCGTCTGTGAACCCAAAGGGCAACCGTCCGTCGTCGATGTAGGGGTAAAACAGTTGGGAAGTCTGCTCGAGGTAGCTGTGCTTCACGCTCAACAAATAGCTGATTCCGCCGGAGCGGTCCTCAGACATCTTCCGAAGCGGTCCGTGCACGAGCAACTTGGCCCCAAAAGGACTGGCCCCCACGCGGCCTTCGGTTTGGCGCATGTTTCCATCGCGTGTGCGAATGTCCATGACGCTGCTGATGCGCCCGCCGTATTTGGCTGAAAACGCGCCTGTGTACACGTCGGCATTGGCCAAGGCATCTGAATCAAACACACTGAACAAACCGATGCTGTGAAAGGCGTTGTAAATGAGCATGCCGTCGAGCAACACCTTGTTTTGGATGGGGGATCCGCCGCGGATGTACAACTGCCCGCCTTGGTCCCCTGTCGAGACAAATCCTGGCAGTACTTGAAGCGCTTGCACCAAATCAGGGGCCCCGCCGAAGCTCGGAATGCGCTTGATGTCAGCCGGGCGAATGGTCTCCACAGAAGTTCGGACTTGGGTGGTTTGTTCCTCGCGATCTGCACGCACCTCTGCACCTTCCAGCGTCACCACCTTGGTTGCGAGCAACAGATTGCGCGTCAATACCTTACCGTCTCTAACCTCAACCGACTCTTTTACCGTCTCGTATTCGAGACTGGTCACCACGAGGGTGTATTGTCCGGCAGGGATTCGGCTCAAGCTGAAATACCCTTCCACGTCGCTGGACACCCCGTAGGTGGTTCCTTCAAGCGTCACGGAGGCAAACATCACCGCTTCCCCAGAAGACTCTGACTTCAAAAAGCCTTTGACCGTGCCTTGGGCGGAAGCCACAACGCCCCACCCCATCATCACCGCGAATCCCACAACGCGCCACAACGAAGACGTCTTTGCGCCCAGGGAAAAGGTTTTCAATTCTTGCATGCGAGGTCAAAAATACATCAGGCCCAAGCCATTCGCTTCAGGCGATCTTCAAGGGTTTCGGACGACAGACGTTCACGCAATCGATCCACGAACAAGGGGAACGCCAAAGGCGACGGTTTGTCCAAGACGCAATGCACCACCTCGCGGTTGCACATCCCCTGCAACCACTGAAGAAGGCGGCCAAATTCAAGTTGGTCCGCCAACATCTCATCCTGCGCTTGACGCAACAATAGGTTGTCTGGATCGTGGTCTTGGAACACCTGCAACAACAGGTTGGTGGAAGTCAACAAATGGCGCTCCTTGACCGTGGCACCAGGAAAGCCTTGAAACACGAGTCCCGCAATGGTCGCAACATCCCTGAATTTGCGGCGAACCAATTCGGATGCATTGAAGCCTGCGGACAAATCGTCCATCAAGTGCGCTGGACTCAACAGGTCTGCGTCTTCCACGCGTGACCAAGGAATGGGCTGGTCGGACAAGAGTTCAAGGCCGTCGTCGTTGCAGGCCCAGTTGAAGGTTTGGGGAGTCAGCAGACTCAAGCGATACGCCAAGAGCATGGCCAAGGCTTCGTGGACTTTCCGGCCTTCAAAGGGATACAGGAACAAATGATGGCCATCCCCATCTTCCAACGTTTCCACGAGCAATTGGTGGGCCCGGGGAATGCGACTGCGCTCTGCTTGGATTTGGACCATGGGTGCCAACCGCTGCAACTCCGGCTCCCAAGCCGCATCCGCGTCAGCCAAACGGTCCCAGGCGAGACGCAGCCTGTGGGACAACTCCGAACTCAGGGACATCCTGCCGCCCATCCAAGCCGGCGTGCGTGCCGTCGAAGACTTCGACCGGCGCACCTTCGCCACAAGGCCCTTGAAGGACACCAACGCGACCGTGTGGCCCGCGAATACAAACGAGTCCCCCTCGCTCAAGGAGGCCACAAACGTCTCCTCAACATGACCGAGCAAGCCCTGTCCCTTGAGGTGGACCGCCACCATGGTCGCGCTGACAATGGCCCCCATGCTCATGCGGTGCCGACGCGCCTTGGTCCGGTCGCGCATGCGCCACAGGCCTTCGTCATCGACATCCACGCGTCGGTGCTCCGTGTACGCCCGCAACGAGGGACCACCCGTGGAGATCAAATCGAGGCACTGCCGCCAGTCGTCCTCCTCCATCTCGCCGTACGCATGGGTTTGGGCCAACACCGACCGAATCTCCTCGGGTTGAAAGCCATCTCCCACCGAGAGCGTGCACAACCATTGGACCAAGACATCCCAACACAGGATGACCGGGGTTTTGGGTTCAATTTCTCCATGGGCAATGGCCTCGCGCAAGGCCACGGCTTCGATCAACTCCAACCCGTGGGTGGGCACGAAAAAAGCCTTGCTCACCTCGCCGGGCCGGTGGCCACAGCGCCCCGCCCGTTGAATCATCCGCGACACCCCCTTGGGGCCGCCCACTTGCACGACCGCATCCACGGGGCGAAAGTCCACGCCCAAATCGAGCGAGGCTGTGCACACAACGGCGCGCAACCGCCCGTCGTGGAGCGCATCCTCCACCCATTCTCGGAGTTCGCGGGCAATGGATCCGTGGTGCATGGCCATGAGTCCCGCCCATTCCGGCTTGTGGTCGAGCAATGCTTGGTACCACACCTCAGCCTGCCTCCGGGTGTTCGTGAAAATGAGGGTGCTTTGGTGCGCCTCCACGACCTCAGCCACTTCGTCGAGCAGCTGCAATCCGATGTGCCCGGCCCACGGAAGTTTCGCAAACGCTTGGGGCATGGTGCTCTCGACCTCGATGTCTTTGTGGATGTCCGCACGAATCAATGCCCCCTCCGTAGACCCCACCAACGCCTCGAGTGCAAGCTCGGGCTCGGCCAAGGTGGCGCTGATTCCCCACACGCGCATGTCCTGTTCTGGGTTGCGTTGGGCCATCCAGGACACGGCCAATTCAACCTGCACACCGCGCTTGGACCCGAGCAACTCATGCCACTCGTCAACCACCACGGCCTGGGCCTTGGACAGTCGGTCTGCGCCGCCTTTTTGGGCGATCAAAATGTGCAAGGACTCGGGGGTGGTGATCAAAATGTCCGGAAGTGCCGTGCGCTGCTTGGCCTTCTCCTTGGCCGAGGTGTCCCCCGTTCGCGTGCCCACTTCCCAGTCCAACCCCAGGCCTGCAACCATGGCCCGGGCCGCATCGGCGATGTCAGCAGACAAGGCTCGCAAGGGCGCCACCCACACCAGCTTGACCCCCCGCGAGGATCGCGTTGACGCTGCGGCCGCCGACAGCACGTGGCCCATGGCGGCATAAGTCTTTCCGCTGCCGGTGGGGGCTTGGAGCAAGCCGTTTTGGCCTTGGGCAAACGCCTCCCACACCTCTTCCTGAAACGCCTGTGGCGTCCAACCCTGTTGCTGGAACCACGCCTTGACAGGCGCGTGAAGGCGATGAACTTCGGAAGGCGTCATGTTGCACAAAGGAACATCGCGAAGCGACGTCGGTTCAAACAACATTTGGGGCTCTCCGCGCGTCCTTGTTTCGTCGTCCTGTATCTTCGGCACGGTTTGTGTCTCAGACCACTGCAATACTTGAAACCATGATTCAGTCCTTCACACGCTCCGCCTGGTTCGCTTCTGCGGCCATGTTGTTCATTCTTGCCCTTGGCGCTGCGCCCCAGTCTTGGGCCCAAATCCAAGAGGAAGAAGAGGAAGAACCCATCCTCATCACCGAGGACGAGTTGAACCAATTGCTCGTGTGGTACGTCGACGGCAAGTACGAAAAGGTCTTGTTCAAGGCCATTCGTTACACCGAGGACGACGACCAAAAGAAGCATCCCGTCCCCTACCTCTACATGGCCAAGGCCTACCTCGCCATTCACAACAGCGACGACTCCGATTTGCGTGAAACGTACGAAGTGGACAAGATGAAAGCCCTGAAGAATGCGCTGAAGTACGCGGGCAAGTTTGTCAAGAAAGACAAGGAACAGGAATACGTGCCCGAGGAGCAGGAATACATCGAAGACCTTCGCAAGGAGACCATCATTGCCGCCGAAACGGAAATGGACAATGGCAAATTCACCAAGGCCAAGTCGTACTACAAGTACCTCACCACCCTCGACAAGGAAGATCCCGGAGCGTGGATGATGTACGGCACGGTCTT
Source organism: uncultured Comamonadaceae bacterium (assembly GCA_964527895.1). Classification (GTDB taxonomy): domain Bacteria; phylum Bacteroidota; class Bacteroidia; order Flavobacteriales_D; family Sanyastnellaceae; genus UBA11663. The sequence goes on from CAZGQI010000007.1 coordinate 52,549, forward strand.
CTTGACCCTCAAGGCCCGACGCGACGCGGACAAGTCTTGGGAAACGGCGCGCAACCTGCTCCTCGACCAGCAGGCACGTGGCTTGACTGAAGGACAGCGTGACTTGTTGCAATACGCCTTTGTGACCACCATTGAGAAATTGGACGAGATGGGCGATGCCGCCACAGCGCGCGAGTTCATCACCCTCGGTGACGAGTTCATCGGCGGTGAGCGCGAATACGAAGCGGTCAAGCGTTCCATCGGAGGCTGATCCCCATCGCGAGTGTCGACTCTCGCCTCTTCTTCCTCCCCTGATACAGGCTTTGCCTCCACGGCATGGCTTGGTGCAGAGGGCCAAATGTTGTCATCGTCTGGATGTGCTGTGGGTGTCACCCGCACCACTCTGAAAGGCCTGCTCTCTTTGACGTGCACGCCGCCTTGGGCCTTGCACATGGGACTTCAAGGCGATTTGACCACCCAGCAAAACCTGATGTCTTCCTGCACCGGCCTGCGTTCGATGCTTCACGTGCTGGACCTTGGTCCTCACGCCCATGAGGGCCTTCAGGCACCTCGCGGGTGGCACGACGTCACGCGTCACACTCGGCAGAGCACATGGTCCCAAGACACGGATTGGGGTGTCGGCAAAACCCGGCAAAAGCAAGCCGCACGATTCTTACGTGACGAAGGAACCGTGACCGTCGCGGAACATCCTGAAGCCTGGCAAAATGTGCATGCGCTTCACCTGGCTTCCCGAACCCGCAAAGGCATTTCGCATCACGGCACCAAGCTTTCGGCGTTGCTGAATCGCTTGGCCAATCAGCCCTGGACCTTTGCGGTGCTGGCCCACAACCACGAAGGAGAATGTGTGGCGTCAGGAGGCTTTGTCGTGCTTCCAGACCAAACCTGCATCTACGCCTTCGGGGGGCAAGTCCGGTCCAAGGTCTCGGGACGCGCGTCCGTCGCCATGCTGCGCGCGGCCATGGATGAAGCCCGGGCGCGGGGCTGCACCACCTTTGACTTTGGGGGCAGCCAGGATTCCGGCGTGGACCAGTTCTATGCCGAGTTTGGGGCACGTGCTGTGCCCATGCGACGGTGGGTCCATGCCCCTTGGTGGTTCAAGCGGTGTTTCCCGCAAACGTGGTCCGCCTGGACCACGCCCTCTCCTCACTTCTGAGTGCGCCCTTTGGCGTGCATCGTTTCGATGGCCGCCACCACGGCAAGACCCTCTTCCACAGGGGTGGCCACGGCATGTCCGTCCAACAACACGCCAATCACGTTGTCGTACACGTGATGATGGTTGGCCGCAGATCCAGTGTACCCTCCGTAGTCGTTGGGCGGTGGCGCCTGGGCCAACGTCGGCTTGGGAGTGTCAGGCATTTGGAACTCCTCCAAGCGGTCCATGTATTGGCCGCCGATGCGCACCGTGCCTTTGTGCCCCATCACCGTCATGCTGCTTTCAAAATTGCAGTGCGGCGAAGAGGTGCTGAACGTCAAGGTGCCCCATCCACCACGCTCGAGTCGGAATCGCACCACCCCTCCATCCTCGAATGCGGTGTCAGGATGGGTTTGGTTCACAAAGTGCGCGTCCTCCACGTCAAGGGGCCCAAAGACCCACATCAGGATGTCGATGAAGTGGGAGAACTGCGTAAATAAGGGGCCGCCATCTTGATCCAAGGTGCCGCGCCACGACCCCGGAGTGTAGTAGCGCTCGTCCCGGTTCCATAGGCATTGCACGTGCACCTGAAGCACCTCGCCAAACCCACCAGCTTCGTGGGTTTGCTTCAGCCATTGGGCGGCTGGCGCGTACCGGTTTTGCATCACCCCAAACACCCTCACACCCTTCGCCTCCGCATCGCGTTTCAACCGTTCCACCGACGCCACATCCAGCCCCATGGGCTTCTCCACCACCACATGGCAACCGGCGGCAACCGCTTCGCAAGCAAGGTCGATGTGGCTGCCATTGGGCGTGGCCACCGAGACCACATCCACATCCAAGGCCGCCAGGGCCTTTGAAAGCGTGTCGAAGGCGCGAGCCTCAGGCGCCCAGGGTCGCGGAGACACTTCCCCCTCTTCTGTCCAGGCGTGGTCGATCACCGCCGCAAGCGTGGCGCGCTCGTCTCCCTGAATCATGGCCGCATGGCGCTTGCCAATGTGACCGCATCCCACCACGGCAAAACGTACAGGTGCCTTCATGCGACAAAGGTAGCGGACTACCTTCGCATCATGCGCGTGGTTTCCTTGGTGCCGAGTTGGACGGAGTTTCTGCATGACCTCGACGTGGAGGTCGTGGGGCAAACCAAATTCTGCGTCCGCCCAGCCACCAAGTTTCAAACAGTGCCGCGCATCGGCGGCACCAAAAACGTCAAGGTTCAAGACGTCCTCGCCTTGAAACCCGACCTCGTGGTGGCCAACCGTGAAGAAAACGACAAGACGCAGGTCGAGGCCTTGATGGCGCGCTTGCCAGGTGGTGTGCTGTTGACCGACGTGCGTACCGTCCCAGACGCTTGGACCGCCATGGCACAACTTGGAGAACGCGTGGACCGCGCGGCGGACGCCCGCGACATGGTGAACCGCATTCGAGATGCTTGGGGCGAACCACGGGCCATCGTGGGGCAGGCGGGATACGCGGTTTGGTCTTCTCCTTGGATGGTGGCAGGTCACGACACGTTCATCCACGACGTCATGCGTCATTGGGGCATCTGCAACGCCATCGACGGCGGCACGGAAAGCCGTTATCCTACCACCGGGGAGAATCCGGAGCGCGGAACCCTCGCAGCGCGCCAGTGGCTGCTCCCCTCCGAACCCTTCCCCTTTCAAGCCAAGCACCTTCCCGCACTGCACGCAGCGCATCCCGAAGCGCGCTTTCGGCTGGTCGATGGAGAGGCCTTCAGTTGGTACGGGTCACGGATGCTCCACGTGACGGCGCACCTTGGCGAAGTGGCCGAGTGGGTGGCCGAGACTGCCTGAAGTCCTCCCATGCAATGAACGCGAAGCCGACTGTCGTCTTCGCTCGGTCAGGCTGTCAGGCTTTGCCCCGATTTTTGACGCGGGTGTCATAAAAAATCGGTGGGCGTTGACAGGATGTCAGTTTGGCATGGGGCGAAAGGGATTGGCATCAGGTTTGGTCTAGGAGGGCCAAACAAACGAAAACACAATCAACCCTTGCAACATGAGTAAAATCATTGGCATCGACCTCGGGACCACCAACAGCTGCGTCGCAGTGATGGAAGGAAACGAACCTGTGGTCATCAACAACAGCGAAGGCAAACGCACCACTCCTTCTGTGGTGGCCTTCATCGACGGTGGCGAACGCAAAGTGGGTGAACCCGCAAAGCGCCAAGCCATCACCAACCCCACGAAGACGATCTCAAGCATCAAGCGCTTCATGGGATCAAGCTTCAGCGAAGTGGAGAAAGAAGCAGGCCGCGTGGCGTACAACGTGGTGAAGGGCGACAACAACACGCCCCGCGTCCAAATCGACGACCGCCAGTACACCCCTCAGGAGATTTCAGCCATGACGCTTCAGAAGATGAAGCGCACGGCGGAGGAGTACCTCGGCCAAGAAGTCACCGGCGCGGTCATCACCGTTCCCGCATACTTCAACGACAGCCAGCGTCAAGCCACCAAGGAAGCCGGAGAAATTGCCGGCCTCGAGGTGAAGCGCATCATCAACGAGCCGACAGCCGCAGCTTTGGCATACGGATTGGACAAAAAGTCCACCGACCAGAAAATCGTGGTCTTCGACTTGGGTGGTGGCACGCACGACGTGAGCATCCTCGAACTCGGCGACGGCGTCTTCGAAGTGCTCTCTACCGATGGCGACACGCACTTGGGCGGGGACGACTTCGACCAAGCCATCATCGAGTGGCTCGTGGACGAGTTCAAGAGCGAGAACAGCGGTCTCGACCTCAGCAAGGACCCCATGGCCCTTCAGCGCCTCAAAGAAGCTGCCGAGAAGTCGAAGATCGAACTCTCCAGCACCACCAGCTCTGAAATCAACCTCCCTTACATCATGCCCGTGGACGGCGTGCCCAAGCACTTGGTGCGCAGCTTGACCCGTGCGAAGTTTGAGCAGTTGGTCGACAGCCTCGTGAAGCGCTCCATCGAGCCTTGCATGAGCGCCTTGAAGGCCGCCGGCCTCGACAAGGGAGACATCGACGAGGTCATTCTCGTGGGTGGTTCAACCCGCATCCCTGCCGTGCAGGACGCGGTGAAAGCCTACTTCGGCAAAGAGCCTTCGAAGGGTGTGAACCCCGACGAGGTGGTGGCCGTGGGTGCCGCCATCCAGGGCGGTGTCTTGACCGGCGACGTGAAGGACGTCCTCCTCTTGGATGTGACGCCTTTGTCCCTCGGCATCGAAACGATGGGCGGCGTGTTCACCAAGCTCATCGACGCCAACACGACGATTCCCACCAAGAAGTCCGAAACGTTCTCTACGGCGAGCGACAACCAACCCAGCGTGGAAATCCACGTCTTGCAAGGCGAGCGCGCCATGGCTGCAGACAACAAGACCATCGGTCGCTTCCACTTGGCGGACATCCCACCCGCGCCACGCGGTGTACCTCAAATTGAGGTGACGTTCGACATTGACGCCAACGGCATCATCAACGTGGGCGCCAAAGACAAGGCCACCGGCAAGGAGCAGAGCATCAAGATCGAAGCGTCCAGCGGACTCAGCGAAGACGAAATCGCACGCATGAAGGCGGACGCGGAAGCCAACGCCGATGCGGATGCCCAAGCCAAGGAGCGCGTCGATGTGTTGAACCAAGCCGACGGTTTGGTCTTCCAAACGGAGAAGCAGCTCAAGGAGTTTGGCGACAAGATTCCCGAGGACAAGATGGCGCCCATCAACGAAGCCCTCGAGAACCTCAAGAAGGCGCACGGTGCGCAAGACGTGGACGGATGCAAGTCCGGCATCGAAGCGCTGAACACTGCCTTCCAGGCCGCGAGCCAAGAGATGTATGCTGCCCAACAGGCTGCAGGTGGAGCGGATGCAGGCGCCGCTGGAGATGCGGGTGCATCTGCGGACGGCGATGCCGAAGTGACGGATGTGGATTTTGAAGAAGTGAAGGAGGGATAACCCCCTCGGATGTGAACAGGAAAGGCCTCGCCATGTGCGGGGCCTTTTTTCGTGTCTGTTTTTTTGTGTCTATGGTGAACTGCATGCCCTGACGCGTGTTCCACCTTTGCACCATGAGCGACCCCAACCTCGACCGACTCCCCCCTTCTTGGCGGCGCAACGCTTGGGCCGTGCTCGCCCTTCTCGTGGCCACCTCGGGTTGGATGGCTTGGCAAGCGCTTGGCTTGGAATTCAATTACGACTTTGAGCAGTTCTTCCCGGCAGATCATCCAGAAACCACGTTTTATCGGGAATTCAGGGAGACGTTCGGGAGCGACAACGACTTTCTCATCGTGGGGTTTGAAGGGGACAGCCTGACCGCCGAGTTTTTGGCGGAGGTCGATGCCGAAGTCGACGCCCTTCGCGCCCTCCCGGGTGTTGAAACGGTGCAGTCCCCCACCCGGCTCAAGCTGCCGGTGCGGGACCCGCTGAGCGGCATGGCCTTTCAACGTCCCTTGCTCTCCTGGGACAACGACAGCACCCTGGCCAAAGACGTCGTGCGTTTGCGTCAACGGGACGATGTCATGGGCACCTTTGTGAGTCCGAGCGGACGGGCTGTGGCTTTGACCCTCGAGCACACCGATGGCTTGAGCAAGGCCGGATGCGACAGTTTGGCGGCAGCGGTTGCGGCGTGGGAGAATGACGTGCACGCCTCCAAATCGGCCATCCGCGATGTGCACGTGTCAGGACGCGCCGTGGCCCAAGCCTACTACGTGGGCGTCATGGAGCGCGAAGTGGCCTGGTTTGTCAGTGTGGGCATTGTGCTGTTGGTGGCGTTTTTGTGGTTTGCCTTCCGCACCGTGTGGGGGGTGATGGTCCCGCTCACCGTCGTCTTGATGAGTGGCCTTTGGACCCTTGGCATCATGGTGGCAACGGGCAAAGCCGTGGATGTCATGACCGTCGTCTTGCCCACCATCCTGTTCGTCGTGGGCATCTCAGACGTGGTGCACGTCCTCACGAGGTATTACGACGAGCGACGGGCCGATGCGACACACCAAACGGCGATGGAGCGCGCCTTCCGGGAGGTGGGGCTCGCCACCTTCTTGACCTCGTTGACAACGGCCTTGGGCTTTTTGACCTTGCTCACCAGTTCCATTGGCCCGGTCCACGACTTTGGGGTGTACGCGGCCGTGGGGGTCGGCGTGGCTTACGTGCTTGCGTTCACCTTGCTCCCCAGCGTCATGGTCCTTGCGCCTCCGCCTGTCATCTCCAAGAGTGGCACAGGCGTGTTTTGGAACGGGGCCTTGCACAAGGCCTTGAGATGGACCCTTCGAAACAAAGGCATGTTGGCTGTGGCTTGGGTGGGCATCGCAGGTGCTTCCATGGTCTTGGGAAGTGCGTTGCGCGTGGACAACAAGTTGATTGAAGACCTCCGGGACGACGATCCCTTCCGCAAGCAGTTTGTCTTCTTCGAACGGGAATTTGCGGGCGTCCGCCCCTTTGAGTTGTCTGTCACGCTCCCTGACGCCGCGGACAGTCCCGCCTCGCTCCAAGCCTTGGATGCGCTGGAACAATACCTGAAGGCCGACTATGGCGTCGGAGCTTTGGTGGGTCCGGCAACGGCGGTTCGCATGGCGCACCGCGGGTACATGGGCGATCGGGAGGCGTACTTCGCCATTCCCGAGGACGACCGCATCCTTGGCAAAGTCCTTCGTCTGATGAAGCGCTCGGGACAGTGGAACATGCTTGTCGCAGAGGATGGACAGCGTGTGCGTGTGTTTGGCAAGGTGGAGGACAATGGGTCACAGGCGATTCAGGTCAAAAACGACCAACTGGACGCGTGGTGCGCAGCGAACATGCCGGCAGGAAGTGCGTGCAAGGTGACGGGCACGGCCCACTTGGTTGACGTCAACAACGCGTCGCTGGCCTCGGACATGGTGGGCGGATTGGGACTGGCCTTGGTGGCCGTGGCCATCATTGCAGGCCTGCTCTTCCGGAGTGGCGCCATGGTCGTGCTCTGCCTCATCACCAACCTCCTCCCTTTGGCCATGATTGCGGCGGTGATGGTGCTGATGGACGTGGACTTGAAAGTGACCTCGGGCATCATCTTCACGGTGGCGTTCGGCATTGCGGTGGACGATACGATTCACTTCTTGAGCAAGTTGCGCCTTCAATTGAGCCAAGGTCGAACCTTGCCCGTCGCGGTCAAGCGCAGTTTCCTGGCCACCGGCAAGGCCATCGTCGTGACAAGCCTGATTCTGTGCGGCGGATTCATGACGCTGACGTCCTCGTCCTTCCTGGGCACCTTCCACATTGGGTTTTTGATCAGCCTCACCTTGCTGTTTGCGGTGGTGGCCGACCTCACCTTCCTGCCTTGGATGGTCCTGCGTTGGTTTAAGGCGAAGGTTTGACGAACTTCCCGGCATGGGACATTCTTCTCGCCGTGCCTTCCTCTCCAAGCTCGCCGCCACCGGCGCTGCCCTTGGCCTCTCCCCTTGGACCCTGAACCGCATGCTCGCCTCTCGGCCTGAAACAGCTTCGGGGGGTGTCGGTGCCGCCGGCGACGCGGCCATGCTGTCGACGTGGAACCATGGGATGGAAGCGAATGCGGCCGGTTTCTTTGCCCTTCAACAAGGGGGAAATGCCATGGACATGATTGAGGCGGGCGCGCGCATTGTGGAGGCCGATGCCACAGGATTGAGCGTGGGCATCGGAGGATTGCCTGACCGGGATGGGAACGTCACCCTCGATGCGTGCTGCATGGACCACACGGGCAACGCAGGTTCTGTCTGCTTTGTGCAAGGGGTGCTGCACCCCCTTTCCCTGGCGCGCAAGGTCATGGAGGACACCCCTCACGTCATGTTGGCTGGCGCCGGAGCGGAACAATACGCCCGCGACCTCGGCATCGACGAGGTGGAGCTGCTCACAGACACCTCGCGTCGTGCTTGGGAAGAATGGCGCAAGACGTCGGATTACAAGCCCGTCATCAACATCGAAAATCACGACACCATTGGGTTGCTTGCCTTGGACAATCAAGGCCGTCTTGCGGGCGGGTGCACCACCAGTGGGCTGGCCTACAAAATGCATGGGCGCGTCGGCGACAGCCCCATCCTCGGCGCAGGATTGTTTGTGGATGCCGAAATCGGCGGCGCCACCGCCACAGGACTTGGAGAAGCGGTGATGAAGACCGTGGGCTCCTTTCTCGTGGTGGAATTGATGAGAAACGGCAGGTCGGCTCAAGATGCGTGTGAAGAGGCGGTGCACCGCATCATGGACCGCATGCCCACCGACGACTTGCAGGTGGGATACTTGGCGCTCGGACGAGACGGCAGCATTGGCGGCCACGCCATTCACGGCGGCTTCAATTACGTGCACACTACCTCCGAGGGCGGAAGGTTGATCGACGCGTCCAACGGCTGAGCTCAAGATGACCGTTCTGGCCTCTTCCTCCTTTTTCCAATGGTGGCGTTTGACACGGCCTTGGAATGTGCTGGCCATGGGGATCATGGTGGGAACCGTCATGCACTGGCAAGGCGTGGAGTTGCGCGGGTTGTTGCACCTCGGACGGGTCGGCTGGCTGTTGGTGCCCATGCTCGTGGGGGCAGGTGGCAATTTGATCAACGACTATTTCGACGTTCGAGAAGACCGAATCAACAAGCCCGACAAGGCCCTTGTGGGCCGAACCGTCAAGCGAAGGGTCGTGATGGTGACCCATTGGGGCTTCACCGTGGCGGCTCTGGCCTGGAGTGCATGGCTGTCGTCGTCGGTCGCGTCCCTGTGGCCTATGGTGATGACGGTCTTGTTTGCCGTGGTGTTGTCCCTCTACTCTCCCTTGCTCAAAGGCAGGGGCGCATGGGGAAATGTCGCCATTTCCATTTGCGTGGCAGGATTGGTGGTTTGGGGTGGGCTCGCATCGGCCCATGCAGATTCAGGCTTTCTTCCTTCCTCTTTGACATGGGCCATGGCTGGCGTATTGGGCGGGCTCAACCTCCTTCGGGAATGGGTGAAAGATGTCCAAGACATGGTGGGTGATCGAGCCGCGCGCCATCGCACCTTGGCCCTCAGACTCTCCGCCTCTCAGAACCGTTGGGGGTTGGTCACGGGGTGCGTTGCCGGAATGGCATCGACGCTTGGCTGGCTGACCCTCGCCGACCGCCCCCTGTGGGCGATGGCGCTGAGTGGATGCACCGGGTTGGTGTGCGTGTGGCGTGCGTGGTCCGAGAACCCACGAAGCCTTTCCGCCTGGATCAAGGTGTGGATGGGCAGCCTCTTCCTCGCTCTGATGTAAGCGTCCCACATCTTGGCGATCGGCCTTTCTGTGGTGGACCCAAAGGAATGTTAAGAGAATCCTTAACACCGGGTTTACAGTCCCGCCTCAGCTCCCTTGGACCTTTGCACAAAATCTGGAGCATGATCCGTTTTCTTTCTGTTTTGGCCCTGATCCTTGTCACCTGCGCAGCATGGGGACAAGGAGCCATCCGTGGCAAAATGACCGACGCCCAAACTGGCGAGACCCTCATTGGCGCCAATGTGGTGATCAAGGATCCCTACATGGGGGCCATGGCCGACCTCGATGGCAACTTCAGTCTAGAAGGCTTGGCACCTGGCATCTACGAAGTGGTTGGAAGCTTCATTGGCTACACCCCCATCACAGAAACGGTGACCGTGGGCAACGAGGTGGTGCTCCTCGATTTCAACCTGTACATCGAAACGTACGTCATCGAGCAAGCCGCGGAGGTCGTGGCCAAGGTGGACCGTTCACGCGATGTGTACATGGAGAACATCAAGAAGAAGAGTGCAGCCAGCATGGACTTCATCTCCAGCCAGCAAATCAAGCAAGCCGGCGACAGCGATGCTGCGGGAGCGATCAAGCGCGTTCCCGGCGTGAGCACGGTGGGCAACTTCGTGTTTGTTCGCGGGTTGAGTGACCGCTACATCAAGACCACACTCAACGGTGCCGAAGTGCCTTCCATGAATCCTCGCCGCAACAGCATCGAGATGGACCTCTTCCCCACCAACCTGGTGGACAACCTGGTCATCATGAAGACCCAAACCGCGAACCTCCCGGGTGACTGGGCAGGTGCGTACATCAGCGTGGAAACCAAAGACTTCCCCGAGCAATTCCAGCTCAACTACAGCTCTACGGTGGGCGTGAACGATCAAACCACATTCCAACAAGTGCTCGGATCCAACCAAGGCAGCACCGACTGGCTCGGCTTTGACGATGGAAGCCGTGCGCTGCCCAACGAAGTGGTTGGCTTGACGTCTGACGCATGGCCTTACCAACAGAACGCCAACTACTACGACGCCTTGGTGTACCTCGGGTATGAAGATCAACTCGACCAACTCGGCATCAACCAGGGAGACATCGGATTTGGCCCAGGTCAAACCCCTCCCTTCCAAGTGCTGCCCCAACTCAACAACAACGGGGGTGAATTGGTGGACCTGAGTGGCGCCAACGGGTTGAGCAACCTCATCTCCGAAGGCATGGAGCCGTTGGGTGCGGAGAACAACGCACAATTGACGCAGATTGGCCAAAGCTTCGGCAACACCTGGGAAGTTCACCGCCGCACCGCGCCCATCAATTGGAGCCACAGCCTGAGCATGGGCAACCGCACCACTTTGTTTGGCCGTCCGTTGGGCTACATCGTGGGTCTCCAGTGGGGCCAGAACTTCAACCACTACGAAAACGGCGAATACGGCCGTTACGCGGGTGGCAGCATCCAAGGAGACAGCCTTGGCCTCGATCGGTACTACGACGACTCACGCACCGATGCGACGTACAAGTGGAATGCCTTGCTCAACCTGTCTTACAAACTCAACGAGTTCAACAAGGTGAGCCTCATGGCCATGCCGAACATGACGGGCACGTCATCCACGCGCTTGCAAGACGGCATCAACCCTCGTGACCACGACGACTTCCAGCGTCAAATCACCCACCGTTACGAAGGCCGTGAACTCAACATCTTCCAAGCACGTGGAGAGCACTTCCTGCCTGCATCGGAGACCAAGATTCGTTGGAATGCATCTCACGCACAAGGCACGTTGAACACGCCGGACTTGCGTGTCTTCTTCAACAACTACCGTGTGGCCGATGGCGACACCACTTACAGCATCAACCAGAGCTTCTACCCTTCTCCCACGCGCTACTTCCGCGTCTTGAACGAGAACCGCACGGACATCAAGATGCACGTGGAGCAGCCTTTGGATGTGTCGTGGGCTGAGGATGCCAAATTCTCTGCAGGTGCCAGCTTTGTGCGCACCACACGTGCCCACGAAGAGAACCAGTTTGGGTTTGAAAGCACCAACCAAAACTTGCTCAACACCGTCGGTGGCGACCTGAATGCCTACTTCTCACAAGAGAACTTTGTGGTCAACCCTGAGAACGGCACGGACTACCTGAGCACAGTCTTGCTCACTGACTTGGTCAACACCGACGACGCCCACATGAATGTGTTGGGTGGCTATGGCATGTTTGACATCCGAAAGAGCGAGCGTCTCTCGGGCAACGTCGGCGTGCGCGTGGAGGCCGCGGACATGTACATCCGCAGCCGGAAAATTGACATGGTGGACGACCTCACTGAAGAACAAATTGAAAAGCTTCAGGGTGGGTTGAACGAATTGGACTTCATGCCAAGCGTGAACCTCACCTACGCACTGGGCGAATTGGACGCCATCAAGTTGACCAACCTGCGTGTGGGCTACAGCCGCACCATTGCGCGTCCCGTGTTCCGTGAAAAGGCGCCTTTCCGCTCCTTCAACTTTGAATGGCTCGAGACACTCAAGGGCAACCCTGATCTCGGCGAAACGACCATCGACAACGTGGATTTGCGCTTGGAACGCTTCCCCAACCTTGGTGAGGTGTTGAGCGCAAGTGTGTTCTACAAGCGCTTCACCGACCCCATCGAACAAACGAGTGTGTTGGCTGCAGTGAATACAGAGTACACCTGGTCCAACGTGCCTTACGCCAACGTGTGGGGATTGGAGTTTGAAGGCCGCAAGCAACTCGGCAACGTGACTCCTGCTTTGGACAACTTTAGCTTGAGCGGCAACGTCACTTTGATCAAGTCTGAGGCTCGCATTTGGGATGAGGAATTGGCCATGATCCGTGCCACAGACCCCAACCACCCCGACACGCGCCCGTTGTTTGGACAGAGTCCCTACATCGTGAACGCCATGTTGAACTACCAGGGCGACAGTGCCAAGTTCAACGCCGCGGTGGCGTTCAATGTCCAAGGCGACAAGCTCTTCTTGGTGACCGAAGGTGGCGCACCTGACATCTACCAGCGTCCCACCCCCCAGCTCGACGTCAACTTTTCGCAGCGCTTGGGCGACAACTTCTCCGTCCGTTTCCGCGCCCGCAACTTGCTCAATCCTGTCAACCGCATGACCTACACCTTCCAAGGCGTCGATTACAACTGGTTGGCCAACACGCAAGGGCGGACATACTCCTTGAGCTTGTCGTACACGCTCTGAGAGCACTGGATCTCTCGACATTAAAAAAGTCTCTCCCGCCCGGAGAGACTTTTTTTTGACCCGCCCTTAACAATCTCGTAAATGCCCCGTGACGTCTTCGTGAAAACGCACAGACAATTTTGCCTCGTAAAACATTTCACAACCATTCCCATGATTCGATTCTTTCTCACGGCGGCCACAATCGCCACACTCGGGACCACGCAGGCACAATGCGACTGCCCTCCCCTGTCACAGCGCACAGATGTCACCATCACAGACAACGGTGAAGGCACAGGCACCACCACTTGGACGTGCGACAACAACTACATCCTGGACGGCTATGTTTTCGTCAACGGCGGACAAGCCTTGACCATTGAAGCAGGAACCATCGTGAAAGGTGCCGCAGGATCTGGTGTGGACGCCGCAGCCATGATTGTATCTACGGGAGGCCAAATCTTTGCCGAAGGCACGGAAGACTGCCCCATCATCTTCACTTTCGAAGGCGATGCCCTCGATGGCTCGACCTCATACAACACCCGTGGCCAATGGGGCGGCTTGATCGTTTTGGGTGACGCCACCACCAACTTTGGCGGCCCTGCCCAGGTGGAAGGCATCCCCACAGACAACAACCAAGCCACTTACGGTGGATTCAACGACGAAGACAACTCTGGGGTGCTGACGTACGTGAGCATCCGTCACGGCGGAACCCAGCTCGGAGCAGCCAACGAAATCAACGGCTTGACCCTCGCAGGCGTCGGCTCTGGAACCACCATTCACCACGTTGAAGTGGTGTCCAACTTGGACGACGGCATCGAGTTCTTTGGAGGTGCCGTGACTGTGGACCAGGCGCTTGTGGCCTTCTGCGGCGACGACAGCTTCGACTGGGACCAAGGCTTCCACGGAGGTGGTTCGCAATGGCTTGCCGTCCAAGACCAACCCACGGGCGAAGGTGACCGAGGTGGCGAACTCGACGGGGACGACTCGGACGACAGCAACGTCAGCGCCGACGAAATGCCCTTTGCCACGCCCACCATCGAAGGTTGGACCGTTGTCGGCGTGGGTGGACAGCAAGGCTTGCTCTTCCGCAACGGTTCTGGCGGCCACGTCAGCAATGGTTTGCTCTGCAACACCTCTGAAGGCATCGAAATTGAAGACAAAACCGACGAAGTGGAAGACGCTTACCAGCGATTCCTCGCCGGTGACTTGACCCTCACCAACATTGTGGTCACTGGCGGTGTTGCTGCGCTCGACTACGACGGAGATGCCGCGGATGGCGCAGAAGTGCTCAACGCCTACGCCGAAGCCAACGGCGTCGTTTCAGGTTCTGTGGACGGGTTGGACGACATGTTCGCCTTTGACCCCAGCGGTACCTTCGCACTCGACCCCTTGAACGTGGAAGTCGGTCAGGGTTCTGGACACGCATGGACTGCCGGTTGGACCTTCTGCGCCCAGCGTGGTCTGTTTACCACCGTCACGAGCGTCGAAGACGTGAACCGCACCTTGGACGTCTCACTCTACCCCAACCCAAGCTCAGGTGCGAGCGTGTTGGACCTGCCTGCCCAAGGCGTGTACAACGTGCAAATCTTCTCCAACATGGGTTCTTTGGTGGCCGAGCGCACGGCACAGGCCGGCCGGGTCCACATGCCACAGATGGTGGCTGGAACCTACGTTGTCGTGATCTCGAACAACGAAGGAACTGCGACCCGCAAGTGGGTGGTTCAGTAATCGAAAATCATCCCACGAAAAAGCCCGGCCGATTGGCCGGGCTTTTTTTGTGCGCTCCACCTAAAATCAGTGCGAGACTTGGATGGTCTTTGCGACTTGGCCATTGGCCTTTCGGACAATGCGCAGGGCGGGCATTCCGGGAATGACATTCCCTGCTTTTCGCCCAAGACCATCCCATTCACCTGCACCTGTGATGGTCGCTGGAAAGACCGCTTCCCCGAGGTTCGACACTTCTGACGAGCGCCATGCCAACGAGCCTGGGGCCACGCCCACAGGAACCGTGGCGAGCCACTCCCCTTCCGCGGTTCGGATTTGGATTTCTCCGAACGTCACGTAGTCGGTCACACCGGCGCAGGTCCAGCCGTACGTAGGGTGAGTGATCAGGCTGTAGGCTGAGGGTGCATCCGCATTCAGTACCGCTCCTTCTTCCCATACCATGCTTGGGCCGTCGAGCAAGCGAAGCCCGTTTTCACCGCTGATTTGGACGGCCAATTTGGTGTCGACAAATGCAGAAGCGTTGCAGCCCACAGAAACGCCGTCCAAAGCCACCGTTGTTGGGGACGACAGGTCACCAATACTTGCCCGCGTCACCGAAGTGCCAGACCAGTCGCCGTTGTTCACAGTGAACAGATCGCCGTCGAGCACGTGAAGGGCTACAGGGTTTTCCGCTCCTTCTCCGAGATCCCACTCTGAATAGGTGCCTTCCTCTACATCCCAACACCCCAATCGCCCTGCCTCCTGGCCCCAAGCCCAGCCGTTGTTGACCGCGATGTACACTTTGCCATCGACCACCATGATTTCTTGGCTTGGCAGCGTTGGTCCTTCCGTGGGCAACAACTCCCCTTCCAACCCCAAGTCGTCGCCATCCAACCACACCAAATGGCTGCTCAGGTTCAGTGGCTGCCATGCGTCGTCCAGGCCGCCGCGCGTGACAACGACGGTGCCGTCTTCGAGCAGCGCGGCCTCTTGCGCGCCGAGAAGCTCGGTGTCGGCCACGATTTGGCCTGATGTCAAGTCCACCTTGACCACGCGGTTCTCCAGCACGACCACAGCCGCATCATCTTGGATTTCCAAGTCGGTCGCATATCCGGCGTCTTCGAAGAAAAGCACTTCCTGGTAGGCAAACGATGTCAGGTCAACCCGCCCCAGACTTGGGGGCGTTTCGTTGAGTACCCAAAGCTCGTCCTGCGCAAGCACTTGATTCTCGGTCGGACACATGGCCGTTGCGCACACCAGAATGCACGCACGAAGATTCCAAGGGGAAGTCGGAGATGTCATGGTCCGAAGCTAGGCGCAAACCGGCCAAACGAACCGCAGATGCCAACAAAAAAGGGCTGCCCAGAGGCAGCCCTTTCTTTTAGGCGTTTTGATTGAAGGGAAACTCACTCATACTCAGCACCCCATGCAATCAAGAAGTCGAGCAAGTCTGAAGTTTGGACTTGACCATCTCCGTTGAAGTCTGGGCAAACGTTGTATGTGCAGCTGCTGTCATCCATGGTCGCGAGGTGGTTGAAGTTGTAGGCCTCTGCGTCCGTACAACCGAGCCACACACATGATCCGGTGTCTGCTGTCGCAGCTGGATCGTAGTTGCTTGCCGTTGGGTAAGTACAACCCGTGGTGTTCACGTCCATCTCGGCAATGCCCATCGGCACCACAGAGCATCCGTTCTGGACCCAGTCGAGTCCCCACTCAGGTCCTGTTGAGCCGTAGGCCACGAGGAACTCGAGCAGATCTTCCAACTGAACCAAACCGTCGCCGTTGAAGTCAGCGCTTCCTGGTGCGTTCGAGCAATCACCGCTGTTGGTGTTGGCGAACTCGTTGTAGCTGCTGAAGTCAGACAACACACAACCCACGAAGTTGCAGCTTCCATCGTCGTCGGTGGCTGCTGGGTCGAAGTTGATGGCGTTGGCGTAGATGCAGCCCGCCACTTCGTTCGCGTCGCAGATGCCGTCGCCATCGAGGTCAGACAAGCAATCGCTTGGGCAAACTCCGTTGACGTCTGGGAAGACACATGAACCATCGTTCAAGGTCGCACCGTCGTCATAGTTGCAAGCCCAGGTCACAATGCAACCAGCGCAAGAGTCGAAGTCACAAGACCCGTCGTCTTCCTGTGCAGTGTAGTTGAAGTTGCACGCAGTCTGATCGGTACAGCCTGTTGTGAGGTATTCACATGAGCCGTTGTCGTCTGTGGCGTTGCTGTTGTAGTTGAGCGCGGTCTCATCCGTACAACCAGCCACTTCGTTGGCGTCACACACCATGTCACCATCGAGGTCGACCAGGCAGTTGCCGTCGCAATCCTCACCTGCAATTGGGAAGACACATGACCCGTTGGGGTACAACGCCTCTTCGTTGTAGTTGCAAGCCGTTGGTGTCACACAACCGTAGCAGCTGCCGAACTCACATGAACCGTCGTTGGCCGTGGCCTCAGGATCGTAGTTGCAAGCAATCAACGTGGTGCAACCGAAGGTGTCATACTGGCACTGGCCATTGTCGATGGTCGCTTCAGGATCGAAGTTTCCTGCACCCTCGTCTGTGCATCCCACACATGACGCGTACTCACAAGAACCATTCTCGGTCGTGGCAGTCATGTCGTAGTTGCAGGCGTTCACATTGGTGCAACCGTAGACCAAGCAAGATGCGAAGTCGCAACCGCTGTTGATCTGAGCTTCGGGATCGAAGTTGCACGCGAACTCGTTGGTGCAACCCACCGTGGCACACAATTGACCTTCTGCGTCGAAGAAGACACATGGACCTTCTTCTCCGTAGTTGCAAGCCAACTCAGAGGTGCAATCACCGTCGTTGAATGACATGCCGTTCAAGCAGCTGAAGTCACAAGAACCTGGCAGATAGAAGTCAGCCGTTGGGTCAAAGTTGCACGCAAATGGCAGGGTACATCCACCCGTTTCGATGATGCAAGTGCCGTTGTCGTCGGTGGCGAATGGGCTGAAGTTCGAAGCCGCAGGGTCGGTACAACCTGGGATTTCTTGTTCATCACACACGCCGTCACCGTCCGTGTCGTTCAAGCACTCACCCTCACAGTTCAGGAAGATGTTGGCAGGGTACACACATGAAGAAAGCACGTTCAACGTTGCGTCCTCGTCGTAGTTGCAAGCGTCCTCGTCGGTACAACCGGCACATGACGTGAAGTCACACGCTGTGATGTCGAGGTAGTCTGCAGTTGGGTCGAAGTTGCAAGCGCTTGGCAACGTACATCCGCTGGTCAAGCAGCTGCCGTCATCGTCTGTGGCGCTTGGGTTGTACGCAGGGTTGTTGATGTCTGTACAACCTGCGATCTCAAACTCATCACAGATGCCATCTCCGTCGACGTCATTGAGGCAGTTGCCATCGCAGTCGTAGCCGAAGTCTGCAAACTCACAAGAACCGTCATTCAACGTCGCATCCGCGTCGTAGTTGCAGGCATTCTCGTTGGTGCAACCAGCACAGCTGTCGAATTCACAAGAACCTGCCACCTGGAAGTCCGCTTCTGCGTTGTAGTTGCAAGCCGTAATGATGGTACATCCACCCACGAGACATGAACCGTCTTCCACGTTGGCTGCAGGGTTGTAGCCTGGGTTGGTTGGATCCGTGCAACCTGCAATTTCAAGGTCGTCACAGATGCCGTTCTCGTTGATGTCGGTCAAGCAGTTGCCGTCACAGTCAAATCCTGGGAGGGCGAAGAAGCAGGATTCGTCATCCAAGTTTGCGTACACATCGTAGTTACAGGCCTCTTCATCTGTACAGCCAGACACCACAGCCACGTAAGTCACAGTGCTTGTGTACGTCGCCACATTTCCACAATCATCCTCTGTGCTGTACACACGCTGGATGGTGAAGTCGTTTGGCAAGTCCACCAAGACTGTTTCTTCCACAGTCCATGTGACGTCTGCGTCGCAGGCATCAGCCACCACAGCTGAAGGCTCGGCAATGCTGTCGCCATCGAACTCGTACACCGTCAATGCGAGAGGTTCAGTTTCAATGAATACCGGTGCAGTCGTGTCAACGATCGAGATCGTCTGGACAGTGCTGGTTTCATTTCCGCAACCATCCACAGCCGTGTAGGTACGCAAGATGGTGGATTCTTGAGGGCAAGACCCTGCAAGCACCTCTTCCGTCACCGTGACGTCCACCTCGCTGCAGCTGTCCGTCGCTTCTGACGATGGAGCAGGAACCTCATCCGTGCACTCGATGGTGACGTCAGCCGCCACTGAGAGTGACGGTGCTGTCGTATCCACCTGAGTGATGGTTTGGATGGCAGTCGAGCTGTTGCCTGCGTCATCCGTCGCAGTGAACGTGCGAGAAATGATCAACAAGCCAGCGCAAGCACCGTCCACTGAAGTCTCTTCCACCGTCACCGTGACCGCGCCACAGTTGTCAGACGCCGTGGCCATCTCCGTGCTCCATGCGTCGCCACATTCTGAAGACTCGTCCGCAGGAACGAACGTGAATTCTGGAGCAGTGGTGTCCACCACCGTGATGGTTTGGACGGCCGTGCTGCTGTTTCCAGCGTCGTCTGTTGCAGTGAATGTCCGCGTGATCGTGTAGTTGCCTGCGGCGTCACCTTCGGTGATTTCGCTGGACACCTCGATGGACACTGCACCGCAGTTGTCAGAAGCTGAAGCTTCCTCCATGGGCATCTCATCCGAGCACTCGACCGTGTAGTCCGCAGGCACTGAAGTGAATTCAGGTGCTGTGGTATCTACCACTGTAATGGTCTGAACAGCCGAGCTGCTGTTGCCAGCGTCGTCGGTTGCTGTGAACGTGCGTGTGATGGTGTAGTTGCCAGCAGCATCGCCTTCCGTGGTGACACTTTCGACAGCCATCGACACCTCACCGCAGTTGTCGGCAGCCATGGCGTCTTCCATAGGCATGTCGTCAGAACACTCCACAGTGTAGTCCGCAGGAACCATCGTGAACTCAGGAGCCGTTGTGTCCACCACCGTAATGGTTTGGGTGGCTGTAGACTCGTTGCCGCAGAAGTCGCTCGCAGTGAACGTCCGCACAATGCTGTAGTTGCCCGCGGCATTGCCTGCGATGACTTCTTGCGTCTCTTCCACAGAAGTGCAAGGACGGTTGTGTGTCAGGGTCAACTCAGCACGGATGTCGTTGTCCTGGTCACCTTCAGGGAAGATCTGCGCACGGAACTGAGCGCTGATTTCTCCGTCAGTGGTCAATTGGGCAATCAAGATGCGCTTGTCGTCGCCTGCCAACCCGTTGGATGAGGTCGGCCACACGTACCAACCGCTGCCAATGCCGTCGTTGACAAGGATGCTTTCACCAGCCTCGAAGGACTCGCTCCAAGCTCCTGGAATCAATTCCACTTCAGTCTGGTCACCTTGTGGTGCACCTGTCAATCCCAAAGTCACGTAGCTGTCGTAGGCCAACTCCGGAAGCACTGCCAACACGGTTTCGTTGATGCCATTTGGCGTCGCAGAGCCCGCTGCATGCTGGTAGAAGCTGGTGGTCGTGGCCAATTCCAACGCATACGCATCGTCACCTGTCAAGCTCGTCAGACGGTCAGTCGCATCGTTCAAGTTGAGGTACACGCGGTATGTGCGCAATCCTGACAACTCCCCTTCTTCGTGCTCCGCGATGCGTTCGAAAGTCAATTCGTAACCCTCCGCCGAAGAAGCAGACTCGTACACGTCCATGCAGTTCAAGCAACCGTCAAATGCAGTGGCTTCTGCGTAAACAATCTCGTCAGAACACTCGGCAGTGTAGTCCGCAGGAGCAGTGATCTCTGGACCTGTGGTGTCTTCGATGGTGAACGTCGCAGCGGTCGTCGAAGCGTTGCCGCAATCGTCCGTTGCTGTGAAGGTCACAGTGGCAGAGCCTGTGAGGCCGCACTCATCGCTGAGCGCCTCGAAGTCATGCGTCCAAGTGATGTTGCCACATGCTTCGCTGGCCATGGCATCACCTTGAGCAGCAAGCCACGCATCCAGGTCAGTCACGTTGCCCTCGCCGTCACACTCCACAACCAAATCAGAGGCCATCACATCGATGCTCGGTGCAGTGGTGTCTTCAATGGTGAAGGTCGCAGTCGTGCTCGTGGCATTGCCACAGTCGTCGGTCGCCGTGAACGTCACAGAAGCTGCGCCCGTCGCACCACACTCATCGCTGAGTGCCGTGAAGTCATGGCTCCAAGTCACGTTTCCGCAGATGTCGCTCGCCATGGCATCGCCATTGATGGCCAACCACGCGTTCAATTCGTCACTGTTGCCTGCGCCATCGCATTCCACCACCAAGTCGGAGGCAGCGACATCCATGCTTGGTGCCGTGGTGTCCTCAATGGTGAAGGTCGCACTTGTGCTTGTCGCGTTGCCGCAATCGTCAGTCGCAGTGAATGTCACCGTGGCCGATCCTGTCGCACCACACTCATCGCTGAGTGCCGTGAAGTCGTGGCTCCAGGTCACATTGCCGCAGATGTCGCTCGCCATGGCATCGCCATTGCCAGCCAACCATGCGTTCAATTCGTCACTGTTACCAGCGCCGTCGCATTCCACCACCAAGTCAGAAGCAGCGACATCCATGCTTGGTGCCGTGGTGTCTTCAATGGTGAAGGTCGCAGTTGTGCTCGTGGCATTGCCACAGTCGTCAGTCGCTGTGAATGTCACAGAGGCCGCTCCTGTTGCACCGCACGCATCGCTGAGCGTGGTGAAGTCATGGCTCCACGTCACGTTTCCACAGATGTCGCTCGCCATGGCGTCGCCATTGCTTGTCAACCAGGCATTCAACGCATCGCTGTTGCCAGCGCCGTCACATTCAACGGTCAAGTCTGAAGCAGCCACATCCATGGATGGTGCAGTCGTGTCTTCGATGTTGAACGTCGCCATCGTGGCTGAAGCATTGCCGCAGTCGTCAGTGGCCGTGAAGGTCACCATCACAGATCCTGTCGCACCGCACGCATCGCTGAGTGTCGTGAAGTCGTGGCTCCAAGTCACGGTGCCGCAGAGATCGCTTGCAGATGCACCGCCGTGGTTGTTCAACCATGCGTTGAGCTGCTCAGCATTGCCAGCACCGTCGCATTCGACCGTTTCATCCATCGCACTCACGTCAACACTCGGTGCCGTGGTGTCGATGACCTTGATGGACTGCATCACGCTGGCAGAGCTGTTGCCAGCATCGTCTGTCGCAATGAATGTGCGCGTGATGGTGTAATCACCAGTGCATGCACCAAGGATGGTGTCTTGCTGAAGTGAAACTGTCACCAATCCGCACAAGTCCGCTGCCTCAGCAGATGCCATCGGCATGGTGTCCGAGCATTCCACCGTGTAGTCCTCAGGGACGAATGTGAACTCAGGCGCTGTGGTGTCCACCACAGTGATCACCTGCGCCGCAGACGTACTGTTGTCAGAGTCATCCACCGCAGTGAAGGTGCGGGTGATGGTGTAGTTGCCCAAGGCATCGGTGAACGTGGTGTCCACGGCGATGCTGATGGTCGCGCTGCTGCAGTTGTCTGAAGCCATGGCATTCTCGTACGTTGGAGCCTCGCTGCACTCGATGGTGTAGTCGGCAGGCACGTACGTGAATTCAGGCGCCGTCGAGTCTTGAACCGTGATGGTCTGAACAAACGTGGACGTGTTCCCTGCTTCGTCCGTCGCCACAAATGAGCGCAAGACTTGATAGTTGTCTCCGTTGATGCCAGGCACCAATTCAGAGCTTGCAGAGATGGTCACATTGCTGCACTCATCCGTGGCAGCGATGTTCAAATCAATTGGAATCATTTCCGTGCACTCCAACACGATGTTGGATGGCGTCGAGCTGAACGACGGTGGTGTCGTGTCCTGAACCGTGATCACTTGCGTGGCCGTTGCGCTGTTGCCAGCGTCGTCCGTTGCAGTGAACGTGCGCGTGATGGTGTAGTTGCCGGTAGCATTGCCTTCGATGGTTTCGTTTGAAACCGCCACAGTCACTGTACCACAGTTGTCAGACGCAGTCGCATCCTCCATAGGCATGTCGTCAGCGCACTCCACCGTGTAGTCCGCAGGAACGAACGTGAACGCAGGAGCCGTCGTGTCCTGCACCGTGATCACTTGCGTGGCCGTCGCGCTGTTGCCAGCGTCGTCCATCGCAGTGAACGTGCGCGTGATCGTGTAGTTGCCCGCAGCATCGCCTGCAGTTGTCTCGCTAGACACAGTCACAGTCGCCGTGCCACAGTTGTCAGATGCGGTCGCATCTTCCATGGGCGTCTCCTCGGTGCACTCCACGGTGTAGTCCGCAGGAACGAACGTGAACGCAGGAGCCGTCGTGTCCTGAACCGTGATCACTTGCGTGGCCGTCGCGCTGTTGCCAGCGTCGTCCGTCGCAGTGAACGTGCGCGTGATCGTGTAGTTGCCCGCAGCATCGCCTGCAGTCGTCTCGCTTGAGACCGTCACAGTCGCAGTGCCACAGTTGTCAGATGCAGTCGCATCTGCCATAGGCATGTCGTCAGAGCACTCCACGGTGTAGTCTGCAGGAACAGACGTGAACGCAGGAGCCGTCGTGTCCTGAACCGTAATCACTTGCGTGGACGTCGCGCTGTTGCCAGCGTCGTCCGTCGCAGTGAACGTGCGCGTAATCGTGTAGTTGCCCGCAGCATCGCCTGAAGTCGTCTCGCTGGAGACCGTCACAGTCGCAGTACCACAGTTGTCAGATGCAGTCGCATCTGCCATAGGCATGTCGTCAGAGCACTCCACGGTGTAGTCTGCAGGAACAGACGTGAACGCAGGAGCTGTCGTGTCTTGGACCGTGATCACTTGCGTGGCCGTGGTGCTGTGCCCAGCATCGTCCGTCGCAGTGAACGTACGCGTGATGATGTAGTTGCCCGCAGCATCGCCCGCAGTCGTCTCGCTGGAGACCGTCACAGTCGCCGTGCCACAATTGTCAGACGCAGTTGCATCCGCCAAAGGCATGTCGTCAGAGCACTCCACGGTGTAGTCCGCAGGAACAAACGTGAATTCAG
>CAZGQI010000008.1:0-70620 GCA_964527895.1 uncultured Comamonadaceae bacterium
ACGCCAAGTTGTGCAGCACCGCCGTCACCAAGGTGACCAGCACCATGATCAACACATCGGACGTCGGCATGCGACGGAAGGTGCGCAACGAGGCCCACTCAAAGGTGCCGATGGCCACCATGATCATGAGACCGGTCAATGCCGCCATGGGCAACCGCTCAATCAAAGGCGCCCCAAACAAGATGAACACCAAGAGCATCACCGCGGCCACAATGCCACTCAACCGGGCACGCGCCCCCGAGCTGACGTTGATGAGGCTTTGGCCAATCATGGCGCACCCTCCCATTCCGCTGAACAAACCGCTCAGAATGTTGGCGGTGCCTTGCGCGACACATTCTCGGTTGCCCTGGCCGCGGGTGCCTGTGATTTCATCGAGGATGTTCAAGGTGAGCAGGCTTTCAATCAACCCCACGCCCGCCACAATCACGGCGTAAGGGAAAATGATTTGAAGCGTTTCCCACGATAGAGGGACATCAGGGACGTAAAAGGGAGGGAAACCGCCTTGGATGGACGCGAGGTCACCGACGGTTTTGGTGTCCCACCCAAAGAACGCTGTCAATCCGAACACCACCAAGATGGCCGTCAATCCACCGGGTACCTTTTTGGTCAACTTGGGCAAAAAGGCGATGATGGCCATCGAAAGAAGCGTCAGCCCCACGAATACCCCAAGCTCTCCTCCATGCAGCCATTCGCCACCGTCGGTTTTGAATTGCGTGATCTGGCTGCCTCCAATGATGATGGCCAGGCCGTTGACAAATCCAAAAATCACCGGCTGCGGCACCAACCGCATCAACTTTCCCAACTTCAAAAGACCCGCCAACACTTGCAACACACCCGCAAGAACAATGGTCGCAAAGACATAATCGACGCTGTGCGTCACCACAAGCGCCGCAATCACCACCGCCACGGCACCCGTCGCGCCGCTGATCATTCCCGGACGACCGCCCAGCACGCTGGCCACCAACCCGACCACAAACGCCGCGTAGAGGCCAGTGAGTGGGCTCAAGCCCGCGATCAAGGCAAAGGCCACGGCTTCAGGAATGAGGGCCATGGCGACCGTCAGGCCGCTGAGAATTTCCAGACGGTAATCCACCGTTTGGCGGAAATCAAATAGGGCAAGACGCATCGGGGGGCTTTTTAAGAAGCCGCAAAGGTAGTCCCCGGTTCGAGACAGAGCGCGGCTCAGGCCGATTCGTTCACAAACAAGTCGTGGACAATGTTGCCCTCGCCGAACACCTCCATGCTTTCGCACGCCTCGACCATCCGCTTGCGCGCCTCCATCAGCGTCGCGTGCCCTTCAATCTCCGCATTCTCGAGCGCCTCACGGCTGGGCCATTGCGCGTAAGCCCAATAGGTCCCTCCCACCCACGTGTGCAGGCGCGAACCAAGGCTGCCGCACTTGGCGTGAATCTCCCGCGTCACGTCGGCCCACGCCGCTTCAAACGCAGCTTCTTGGCCCTTTTTCACTTGGAACACGTAGAGGATTGCGTGGGGTTTCTGGGACATGGGATGGATTTGGGCTCAAAATTACACCACTCAGCACTCCGAACTGAACGCCGAAAGGACCATCAGCAAATCCGCCACGTTGAGCGCATCGTCGCCGTTGACGTCGACATTGCATCCCGAGGTGCATCCAAAACTGCCGAGCAACAACAGCACATCCGCCACCGAGACGACGCCGTCCTCGTTGAGGTCCTCGGGGCAGGTGTTGGGCTCGGGAATGTTGTTGCACAGCCCCACCAATTCGATGTCGGACACCGTCGTCAACCCGTCCGACGTCCAGTAGCCGTTGGTGATCTTGACTTGCCACCCTCCCTCGCCCGACAACCCACCTTCGCTCACGTCAAATTCGAGCAACGCGCTGCCGTCCGGCTCGTACAGGAAGCCCGGATAGAACGTGTAATCGCCGAGGTATTGACATTCCACGGGCGGGTCGTAAAAGAACCCGCCAAACGCAATGCAGCTGCCGTCCGGAGCGTCGACCCGAATGACCATGTCGTTCACGGAGGTGGCGTCGTTGGACACGCCGTCCCAGGAGGTGATGTGGAGCTTGAGGGAGTCGAGTTGCCCGCCGCCGTATTGGTTCACGGCGGTGGTGCTTTGGCCTCCGTCGAGCGTCGCTTCAAAATGATAGAATTCGTCACACGCGCAGTACCCGCTGAGTTGGGGGTACTCGCAAAGCCCGTCGTCCAGGGTGGCGGAAAGCTCGTAGTTGCACGCGGTCGGGTCGGTGCAGCCGTAGCAGTCGTAGTTGCAGCTCGCATCGTCGGTGAGGGCGGTGCTGTCGTAGTTGCAGGCCGCCGTGTCGGTGCACCCGTAATCGGCCCCCACGCAAAACGGGATGTCGAGCTGGTAGCCGTAATCCCCACCCTCTGCGATGACTGTGCCGTCGTCGTGCACGAACGTGAACCACCCCTGGCCGTACGCGCAACACATGCCGTCGCCCGACCAATCGAAGAACTTGATTTCGTAGCAGCCCGGCGGGAGGCAGATGTCGTGGACGTAGGTGGAGTCGGCGACTGGATAGTTGCCGTCGTACATCACCGTTCCGGTGTAGATGTTCTCCACCTGCCATTGCGTTTCAAACGGGTAGTCGTCCGTGTGGATGGACAACGTCAGCCCTTGACCGTTCGTGATGCACGAACCGTCGTCCACGGTCGCCGTCGGGTCGTAGTTGCAGTTGGTGGGGTCCATGCATCCTCCGCACGATTCGTTGCTCCCGCCACATTCCCCGCAGTCGTCAAACACCGTGCACGTGCCGTCGTCGACCGTCACCAAGGGGTCGTAATTGCAGGCCGTCGCGTCCGTGCACCCGAGGCACGTGTAATCGCAGATGCCACCTTCGAGGGTGGCCGTCGTGTCGTAGTTGCACGCCACGGGGTCAAGACAGCCCACGCCACAGGCGACGTCACCGAGCGGGATGTAGTCGGTACCCCAGGAACTGCCGTCACCCTCCGTCGCGTCGTTCAGGTTCCCGTGGTAGAGCAGCGTGCCGTCCGCCGCGTAGAAGTCGTAGTACGTGCCGGTCCACCCGTCGCCCGCGCTGTCCGTGAGTTCCAACGTGTAGCAATCGGCAGGCAAGCACAGAGAAAACGTTCCGACCGCGCCCGTTTGGACTGCGGCACCCGACCCATCCACGATGGACCACCCCACATCGACGGTCCAAATGCCACCGTCCACCACCAGCGTCCCTTCAAACTCGTCCGTGCATTGCGCCCAAGCCCCCGCGGAGAGCGCCGCGACCGCAAACAACCAACTCAATCGTTTCATGCCATCCCAAATTTACACGTTAATGTACGTCGGACGCCCACAACGAAGATGACAGACACCTTGATGAACCCTTCATCGCGATGGACCCTTCCGACGCCGACGAGGTGGACCCCACGGGACAAGCCGTTACCTTCGTGGTGCAACACTGACGTGCCCAAGGAGGGCACTCCCTCCCATGACTCACCGCGCGACACTCCAGATCTTCGGCTTGGCCATTTGGGCCTTGATGCCGGCATGCAGGCCGGGCGACGAAGCTTTTACCGTGGCGGACGTTCGCGAAGTCCCCGCGCATTTTCCGGGCTACGTCGAGCCCGCAGACAACCCGCTGAACGAGGCCAAATGGGAACTCGGGCGACACCTCTTCTTCGACGAACGATTCTCGGCGGATGGCATGCTCAGTTGCGCGAGTTGCCACAACCCTACCATGGCCATGGCCGATTCACTTGGCGTGACACCGGGCACCTCCGGCGCCTTGGGGGTCCGGAATGCCCCTGCCTTGGTCAACCTCGCTTGGCAACCCCGATTTCATCGGGAAGGCGGCGTTCCTTCGCTCGAGGCCCAAGTGCTCGCCCCGGTGCAGGAGCCGACTGAATTCCACCGCGACTTGGTCGAATTGGTGGACCAACTCGCCCAAGATCCGCAATATCAAGAGTGGGCCCAAGAAGGATTTGGTCGTCCCTTTGACGCCTACGTCATGACCAGGGCACTCGCCGCCTTTCAGCGCACCTTGATCAGTGGATCGTCGCCTTACGACCGCTGGCTCCAAGGCCAAACCGAGGCCCTTTCTCCTGCCGCGCTTCGGGGGCGTGAACGCTTTGAAGAATTCGAATGCGCCTCGTGCCACCAGGGAGTGATGTTGTCCGATTTCGCCACGCACAACACGGGGTTGTACGAGACCTATGTGGACCCAGGAGCGTATCGTTTGACCTTCGATTCCGCGGACATTGGGGCCTTCAAAACACCATCCTTACGCAACGTGGCCTTGACGGCAC
The DNA here is from genome assembly GCA_964527895.1 of uncultured Comamonadaceae bacterium. Classification (GTDB taxonomy): domain Bacteria; phylum Bacteroidota; class Bacteroidia; order Flavobacteriales_D; family Sanyastnellaceae; genus UBA11663. The sequence continues at coordinate 4,263 of CAZGQI010000008.1, forward strand.
CGTACATGTTTGATGGCTCCCTGCCCACCTTGGAATCGGTCCTGGAACACTACGCCTCGGGCGGCAGCGGACATGTCAATCAAGATGCGCGCATTCAGGCACGGGAACTTTCTGCCCAAGACCGGAGCGACTTGATTGCCTTCTTGGCGTCCTTGACGGACGACGAATTTGTCACGTGGTCTGAAGGCCTGCGTCCCTGATCAATCGCGTTCGACGAGCACCGTCGAGGTCCATCGTTCCCCATTCTCGGCGCGCACCTCCAACACGTAAAGGCCCGTTTGCACGGCCCCCAGCCGGACGTACAGCAGCCCCGGCCCGTGCAGCGCATGGGGCTCCGCACCCATGACCATGCGCCCAGACATGTCGTACAGGTAGACGTCGACCTCTTCCACGGATTGAGGCAAAAACATGGAAACCCCATCCCGGGCGGGCTGCGGGAACACCTTGCCCACCGCTTGCGGCGTCTCCAACAGCTGGGTCAAGAACACCTCGTTCAGGTCATTCACGGGCTCAAGGACATCGTACGAGAAATCGGGGTTGACCAATTCCAAGATGCGGTCGTCCTCTTCGGCTGCGAGGTAGTTCCACCCGTTGATTTCTTGGTTGGACGTGGTCACAAACACCCGACCATTGGGCGCCACAAGCACGTCGCGAAGCCGGCCGTACCCGTTGTACAGAATGCTGTCCTCATGGGTCACTTGCGTGCCCGTTTCGTCGAGATGAAGGATGCGCAGATGTTGCTTTTTCAGGAAGGTCAACAGCAGGGAATTTCCCCACTCTGGAATCGAGGCGTGGTCGAAGTAGTCCATCCCACAAGGTGCCTGCGTCGGACTCCACGAAGCCAAGGGTTCTCGGGCATCCAACGAATCGCACAAGGCCTCTTCCATTGGAGAGTCGCAAGGACCCTCGATCAAGGGCCAACCGTAGTTCGCGCCTTTTTGGATGAGGTTCACTTCGTCGTCCGTGGCGGGGCCATGCTCCGACGCGTACAACTGCCCGGCATCTGAGAAGACAAGGCCCTGCGGATTGCGGTGTCCCCAGCTGTAAATCAGGTTGCCGTAAGGGTTTTCCGGAATGGGGTTGCCATCCCAATCCATGCGAAGGATTTTGCCGGAGAGGGACTCCAGGCTTTGGGCATTCATTTTGCTGTACGCATCCCCCATCGCCATGTACAAATGGCCGTCTGGCCCTTCTAACAACCTGCTCCCATTGTGGGACGAGTTGCCCCGAAAATCCGGAATCAAAATCTTTTCATCCACCACGCGGCGCTGTGGGATGGAATACCTCAAACGTGACAACCGACTGCGCCACTCGCCGTAGGCATAGTGCACGTAAATGAAAGGCGTTCGAGGGAAGTCCGGGTGAAGCGCCATGGCGTGGGCGCCGCTGTTGTCCCACGATTGGTACACCCCACTCAGCGCATGCACCTCTTCCACCACCTTGGTGTCCGGATTCGTGCGCGTGATGCGTCCCGTTTTTTCCATGCACCACACGTGGTTGTCCGGACCCCAGACCAAATCCCAAGGCACCGTCATCTCCTCCGCCAACACCTGCACTTCCAGGGTGGTTTGGGCCCAAGTCCCTGTCGTCCAGCCAAAGGCCATGCATGCGATGCACCCCATCATCCAACCCTTCTTCAGCGTCTTCATGGGTGCAAAATTAGGTGGAACAGCCGTGTACAAAAAAGGCGCCGGAGCAAAGCCCCGGCGCCGGTTCGTGAAATGCGTTGGCCTCAACGAGAAGCGAGCAAGTCGAAGCGGTCCAAGTTCATCACCTTGGTCCACGCCGCAACAAAGTCGTTCACAAACTTCGCGTCCGCATCCGAGCTTCCGTAAACCTCGGCGAGGGCACGTAGCTCCGAGTTGGAACCAAAGACCAAATCCGCACGCGTCGCCGTCCAGCGCTCTTCACCGGTGGTGCGGTCGCGGCCGACAAACGTCAATTCCGTCTCATCCGCGGGCTCCCACTTGGTCGAGATGTCGAGCAGGTTCACAAAGAAATCGTTGCTCAATGTACCCGGACGCTCCGTGAACACGCCGTGGGCGTTGCCGTCGACGTTGGCGTTCAACGCGCGCATGCCCCCCACCAGCACCGTCATTTCCGGCGCGGTCAACGTGAGCAACTGAGCCTTGTCGACGAGCAATTCCTCGGTCGTGAGGGTGTACTCCTTGGTTTGGTAGTTGCGGAAACCGTCCGCCATGGGCTCGAGAACCGCGAAGCTGTTCACGTCCGTGTTTTCTTGGGTCGCGTCCGTGCGACCCGGCGTGAAGGGAACGTCGACCGTCACACCCGCCTTGGCAGCCGCCTGTTCGACGGCGTGGTTGCCGGCGAGCACGATGAGATCGGCGAGAGAAATTTGGGTGGGTGCGTTCGAAGCGTTGAACGAATCCTGAATTTCCTTGAGGCCGGCGAGCACGCGACTGAGGCGGTCAGGGTTGTTGCACTCCCAGGAGCGCATGGGCTCGAGCTGAATGCGCGCGCCATTCGCCCCGCCGCGGTTGTCCGAACCGCGGAACGTCGACGCCGAAGACCAAGCCACAAACACCAGGTCTTCGTTCGACAAGCCGGACTTGGCGATGTCGGCCTTCAGGGCCTTCACCTGACGCGCGTTGACAAGCGGGTGATTCACCGCGGGAACGGGATCCTGCCAAATGAACGATTCGGCGGGCACTTCGGGGCCGATGTAATTGGTCGCAGGGCCCATGTCACGGTGCGTCAACTTGAACCACGCACGGGCAAAGGCCGCGTCGAAGGCGTCGGGGTTTTCCATGAAGTTGCGCGAAATCTTCTCGTAAGCGGGGTCGAAACGAAGCGACAGGTCCGTCGTCAACATCGTGGGACGGTGCTTTTTGTTCTCGTCAAACGCGTCGGGGAAAATCTCACCCGCGTCTTTGGCCACCCACTGGTTGGCACCGGCTGGGCTCTTGGTCAATTCCCACTCGTTGTTGAAGAGGGACTTGAAGTAGCCTTGGTTCCACTCCGTCGGCGTCTTGGTCCAAATGACCTCGAGGCCCGACGTGATGGCGTCGGCGCCCTTCCCGCTCTTGTACGAGCTCTTCCAGCCGAAGCCTTGCTCCTCGATGGCCGCTCCTTCAGGCGCCACACCGACGTTGTCGGCAGGTCCGGCACCGTGCGTCTTGCCCAAGGTGTGTCCGCCTGCAATCAAAGCGACGGTCTCTTCGTCGTTCATGCCCATGCGGCCAAACGTCTCGCGGATGTCGTCCGCCGCCAACACCGGGTCCGGGTTGCCATTGGGGCCCTCCGGATTGACGTAAATCAAGCCCATCTGAACCGCCGCGAGCGGGTTCTCCAATTCGCGGTCGCCTTCATAACGCTCATCCGCCAGCCATTCTTTCTCCGCCCCCCAGTACACGTTTTCCTGAGGCTCCCACACGTCGGCGCGACCGCCACTGAATCCAAGGGTCTCGAAGCCCATGGATTCAAGCGCCACGTTGCCGGCAAGGATCATCAAATCCGCCCATGAAATGGCGTTGCCGTACTTCTGCTTGACGGGCCACAACAGGCGACGTGCCTTGTCGAGGTTGCCGTTGTCGGGCCAGCTGTTTTGGGGTGCGAAGCGCTGTTGGCCTTCACGTGTTCCGCCGCGGCCGTCTCCGGTGCGGTAGGTGCCTGCGCTGTGCCACGCCATGCGGATAAACAGTCCGCCGTAGTTGCCCCAGTCCGCGGGCCACCAATCTTGCGAATCCAACATCGCCGCTTCGATGTCCTTTTTCAAGGCGTCGTAATCGAGGTTGTTGAACGCCTCGCGGTAGTCGAAGTCTTCACCCATCGGGTTGGACTTTTCGGAGTGCTGACGAAGCACGTCCAAATCGAGGCGGTTGGGCCACCATTCTTGCAGAGACTTGGCGCGGCCGTTTTCTCCAGCAGGGCCTGTGCCTGATCCGGCGTGAAATGGACAGCCAGCGGCGGAACCGCCTTCAGCGTGGTCGCACGACGCTTGGTCGTTGGAGCAGGACGTCATTGTCCACGTCAAGAACGCGCCCAAGCCGAGAAAGAGGGTAGAAATTCTCATGATGATGTTGTAATTCATTGTTTGGGCAAATGTATCCGCAGTCAATCTCATTGTAAAAATCGAAAATCATAGTTTTGTCATAGACAAAAACAATCAATGACGATACAGCAATTGAAGTACGTCCACGCCGTCGCAAGCGAAGGACACTTTGGCCGGGCAGCAACGCGCTGTCGCGTGGCCCAACCCACCCTGTCGATGCAATTGAAAAAACTCGAAGCAGAATTGGGTGCTGTGCTGTTTGACCGGAGCCGCCAACCCATCCAATTGACGGAAGTGGGAAACCAGGTGTACGCCACGGCCCAGCGCATTTTGGACGAACTGGGCGGATTGTCCGATTGGATGGCCGGCACCACGGAACGCATGGACGGCACATTGCGTCTGGCGGTTCTGCCCACCCTGGCCTCCTCTCTTTTGCCAAGACTGATGCCACGCCTCATCCACGACTGCCCCGATTTGGAGGTCAGTGTTTTGGAACGAACCACGGCTGACATGCTCCAGGATTTGCACAAAGGGGACATCGATGTCGGCATTTTGGTCACGCCCTTGGCCGACCCCAACCTCCGGTGCGAACCGACGTTCATGGAACCCATGCATGCGTACCTGCACCACGACCACAAGGCTGCAGGCATCCCTTCAGGTCAGTTGACTGCAAAGGATCTGCCGATTGAATCCATGTTGCTTCTCGAAGAGGGACATTGCTTTCGTGCCCAAGTGCTCCAACTTTGTGGTGCTCCTGAGCGGGGAGAATCGTTGGGCTTCAAATGTGAGAGCGGCTCCATCGAGACCCTCAAACGGCTCGTTCGCCAATCCGGAGGGTGTACTTTGATTCCCGGATTGGAGGCCCTTGAGAATCCAAACGATCCTTCACTGCGGCAATTTGCAGAGCCTCAGCCTGCCCGCGAGGTCAGCCTTGTGGTCCGACCCAACTACCACCGCGAAGCCTTGCTCCACGGATTAAAAGACATCCTTCGAAGTGTCGTTCCTCCCTCGTACCACACCACACCGTCCTACAAACGCATCCCCTGGATGGCCCATGAGATGTGACACTCATTTCATGCTTTCACAAGCCAACAGCGTCACAATGGGGCCCACCATGCAAATGCTGGCGTAACCGCCCTCTTCTTGGTATTCAATCGTCAACCGCATTCCTGGGTCAGGTTCCGAGATGAATTCGCCCAAATTCAAGGGCTCCAACACGTCCCCCTCGTCGGCTTCAATCACCCAACCGCACCCGTCGAGCCCCGTGTAATCCCGCAAAGTGGCGTTGCCTGGCCGTAGGCCATCGACACAGCCCACGCAAAGCATGGCAAGGGCTGCAAGGAAGGCGCAAGCCCACTCAGTCCTTGGCCGCATTCATCAATTCCTTGATGCCCCCGACGCTGCTCATCAAGCCGCTCGCCTCGTAGGGCATGAACACCGTCTTGGAACCCGTTCCGCCTTCGCGAAGCACTTGGTCCATCATTTCGATGTACTTGACGGCAATGAGGTACTGGGTGGGATCGGCCGACGAAGTTTCCACCGCACCGGCAATGCGACGAATCGCTTCCGCCTCCGCTTCTGCAACCGCCAAGCGCGCCTGCGCCTCGCCTTCTGCCTTGAGGATGCGGGCTTGTTTCTCGCCTTCCGCCTGGTTGATGTCGGCGCCCTTGCGGCCTTCCGCCTCGAGGATGGCCGCCGTCTTGGTGCCTTCGGCGTCGATGATTTGGGCGCGACGGGTGCGCTCTGCACGCATCTGCTTTTCCATCGCCTCCTTGATGTCGGTCGGCGGATTGATGTCCTGCAATTCGACGCGGTTGACCTTGACACCCCACTTGTTGGTGGCCTCGTCCAAAATCGTCCGAAGCTTCATGTTGATGGTGTCGCGGGAGGTCAAACATTCGTCCAGCTCAAGCTCACCAATGACGTTCCGCAAGGTGGTCTGCGTCAATTTCTCGATGGCGTTGGGCAGGTTGTTGATCTCGTACACGGCCTTGACCGCATCGGTGATTTGGAAGTAGATCAAGGCGTTGATCTCGGTCACCACGTTGTCCTTGGTGATCACGCCCTGCTTGGGAAAGTCAAACACGGTCTCCCGCAAATCCACGCGGTCACGCATCTTGTATTGCACCACCTTGGTGCCGTCGGGCATTTCACCCGCCAAGCGCCACACGATGTCGCGCGGACGGTCCACAATGGGGATGATGATGTTGATGCCGGCATTGAGCGTCGTGCGGTATTTGCCGAGGCGTTCGATGACCATGCTTTCGCTCTGACGAACGATGCGCACGCCCTTGACGACGATGACAATGGCCAAAAGCAAAAACAGCAGGGCAAGAATGGAAGTGGGACTCACGATGTGGGGGGTTGTGTGTGAACGATCAAGGTGTTGCTTTCTACGCGCTCCACCCAAACTGAAGCCCGCTCTCCGGCGAGGTCTGCTTGGGCATGGGGAGCCAACTGGGCACGCCAATCGTCTCCATCCACTTTGCAGCGACCGAGGCCTGTGGCGGCATCAAAGGCCGTGGAGACTTGACATTCACGTCCCACCAGCGCATCGACGCCCGTGCGCGCACCCTCCGAGTGAGACATGCGCAAGGCCACGGGGCGCAAAAAGAAGAACGACAAGAGGCTCATCACCGCCACGCTCACCAGCTGGACACTCAAACCCCAACCCAGCGCGGCCGCGCCAGCGCCCGCCAAGGCACCTGCGCCCAAACACGCCAGCACAAACCCAGGCACAAACACCTCCAAGATGATGAGCCCGATGGCAGCCGCGATCCACAATTGCCAAACTTCCCACTGCATGCCTCCAAAGTAGCGCAAAAAAAATGCGGCGCACCCCTCGGCACGCCGCATTCACAAAGTCGTTTGGATTTCTCAGTCGAGGAGCGTCACGCGACGGGTCACCTTGGTGACGTCGTCAGACACGCTGATGAGGTAGTTGCCTGCCTCGAGTGCACCGAGGTCGATGCGCTGAATGGCACCTTCACCCTGAGCTGTAGAGGTCCACACCTTGCGGCCCACGATGTTGTAAACCTCCACCGTCGCCACGCCATTGAAGCCATTCAACTCCACGGCAAATTCACCGAGGGATGGGTTGGGGTATACGTCGACGTTGGCTTGACCTGCAGCCACTTCTGCGGTGTTGGCCACGCCCAGGACGATGCCGTCGATGTTCGCGCCGTTGATGGCGTCCACCTGCGCGTCAAACGACAACAAATTCCAGGTGTCGAGCACGATCTCGTAGTCGGAAGGACGAATGACGTTCACCGTTGGGAAACCGAGAGGGGCCCAGATGCTGAGGTCCAACGTCAAAGGGCTTTCGTTGATGATCGGGTACGTTACGCCATCGGTCCAGTCTCCGAGGGTCGCACCGCCTGTTCCCTGCACATCCGCGAGGGTGGTGGTGGCGTCTCCTTCGTAGAAAATCACACGCAACTGGTTGGTTCCGTCTGGGCCGTATGCTTCGTGGAGGTCCTGCAACGCGTGCGAGCCATGCAAGCTCCAGCAGGGAGAACACCACGTGGCAGACACGTCCACCACGGCGATCAAGCCCTGGTCCAAGATGTCTGCGTACAACTGATGCGTGTTGCCGTCGAGGTCAGTCACGTTGAAGTCTGGCGCGGTGCCGAACTGAGCGGAGGCCGCGAGGGTGGCCACACCAAACGTGGCCAAGAGAGCGAGTTTTTTCATGTTTTCTTGAATTGGAGAGGAAAGATACAACATCAGAACCCTGCCACTTTCAAAGAAGTTGCACCCACCACGGCAACACGGTCATCGCCCACAGCCACGCAAGTCCAGCCGCCACCACATTGAGCACCACCCCCACTTGAACCATGGTGGCCATGCGAAGCTGGCCACTGCCAAAGACAATCGCATTGGGAGGCGTGGCCATGGGCAACATGAACGCACAACTGCTCGCCATGGTCACGGGCACCACAAGCAGCAAAGGGTTCAGGCCCCACGCGATTGCCACCTGCGCCACCACCGGCACCATGACCACCGTGAGTGCGAGGTTGCTCATCACCTCCGTGAGAAAAAGCGACATGACCACAAAGCCTGCAATCAACCAGGCTGGCGACAGGGAAGGCATGGAAGCCAGGGCATCCGCCACCGCAGACAGCACACCGGCCTCGGCCAATTGCCCTGCCAACGTCAATCCACCTCCAAAGAGGAGCAAGATGTCCCAGGGCATCCGACGCGTGTCTTCCCAGGAGAGCAGCGGCGTACGTGACGCGTCGCCCGAGGGAATCACAAACAACAACACCCCCGCTGCCATGGCAATGGACGTGTCGTTCAAAGGCCATCCCAATCCATCGACGAGCCAACGTCGGGCCACCCACATCACAGCCGTCCCGCCAAACACCCACGCCACGCGCTTCTCCGACAGACCCCATGGACCCAGCGCCTTGAGTTCCTCCTTCAGCCCTGTCACGCCGGATTTGAGCGGCTCGGAGGACACACGACACAGGACCCGGGTCAGCAACAGGTACACCAGCACGAGCATGATGGCCGAGAAGGGCAGCGCCATGATCGTCCATTCCAAAAAGGGCATCGCAATGTCCACGTGCTCCTCCAACAGCCCGGCCATGGCCACGTTGGGTGGGGTGCCCACGAGGGTGGCGATGCCGCCGAGGTTGGCAGCGTAGGCCGTGCCGAGAAGCAGAGCGACCGGGAACCGTGGGTGTGCGTCGAGGTCGATTTTGGCCACCACAGAGAGGGCAATCGGCAACATCATCAACGTCGTGGCTGTATTCGAAATCCACATGCTCAGGGCCGCAGTGGCCAGCATGAAGCCGCCCAGCAACCGCCGAGGCCGCCCCCCTGCCGCCACCAGAATGCGCAGCGCAAACCGCCGATGCAGGTTCCATCGCTCCAAGGCAAGCGCGATGAGGAATCCGCCCATGAAGAGGAACACAAATTTGGATCCGTAAGGCGCGGCGGCACTGGCCACATCCGTGACGCCCAGGGCGGGGAAAAGCACCAAAGGCAGCACGGACGTGACCCCAAGGGGCACCGCCTCGCACACCCACCACACGAGCATCCACGCGGCGGCACTGAGCACGGCCACCTGTCCCTCAGGCATGCCCAAGAACGACGTGGCGACCCACGTCATCGCGGCCAATGCCGGTCCCAACACTTGCCTGATTGCAGAAGCCTTCATGGATGCAAGGATAGCACGTCCCCCGCGTGTACCTTCCAACCATGGAACTGGATTTGTACCGCGTAGACGCATTCACGGAACGGGTTTTTGGGGGGAATCCTGCGTGCGTCATGCCGCTCACGGTCTGGTTGGAGGATGAGGTCCTGCTCGCTTTGGCGCAGGAAAACGCCGTGGCAGAAACGGCGTTTCTCGTGCAGAAAAAGCCGGGACGCTACCACCTTCGCTGGTTCACCCCAGACGTGGAAATGGACCTCTGTGGCCATGCCACCCTCGCCTCTGCCCACGTCGTGCTGACCTACCTAGAGCCCGAGGCGAGGGAGGTCTGCTTTGAATCGGCCAGCGGCGATCTCGTCGTCATACGGCAACCGTTTGGGTACGAAATGGCCTTGCCCAACCGCGCGCCAGAACCCGCCATTTTGCCCGTGGAAATTGAAGAATCCTTGAGCCTGCCTCCGACGGAAGTCCTCAAAGCGCGGGACTACCTGCTCGTCTACCGAAGCCAGCGCGACGTGGAAGAATTCAGCGTGAATCGCCACCTTTTTGACCGGGTCAACTTGGGCACGGGAGGCGTGATTGTCACCGCGCCCGGGGACCAAGTGGACTTTGTGTCTCGCTTTTTCACGCCGCAGGCCACGATTTTGGAGGATCCCGTCACGGGCTCGGCCCATTGCACCTCCGCACCCTATTGGGCTGAACGGCTCGGCCAAACAGTCTTGCACGCCCGACAGATTTCAGCGCGTGGCGGAGAGGTGCATTGCCAGGTGCTTCCCGAACACGTGCTCGTTTCGGGCCAGGTTGTGACCTACGCCAAGTCCAAGGTATTCCTTCCCTGAGCCGTCTGTCCTCCCCTACTTTTGAAGCCATGAATGACGCAGTGACGTGGCTTCAAACCCTCGGCGTGGCCGGATTCATGTTCTTCCTTCTGAAGGGCATCGCATGGCTGGTGGTGTTTTGGCTGATCTCACGCGGCGTCATCCGCAAGCACAAGGTGGCCAAACTGAAACTCCGCTGGCGCAACCTTTGGCGTCGTCAGGCCTGAGCACTCAACGCCCCTCCAGGCGCCACGTCCATTCCAAGAACACGCGACGGCCTTCCAAGGGACCGTACACACGGGACGCATCGAAGTCTTCTCCGAACGGATCTTCCGTGCCCAGTAAGGGATTTTGCTGGGTGGCGTCCGTGACGTTCTGAACCCCGGCTGTGAGGGTGTGCCGGCTGCCGCCCGCAGTCACAAAGGACCGGTTCACCGAAACGTGCATGAGCGCATAGGGCTCGCTGACGTCGGTGAAGGAAGCGTCGTAGTAGGGGACGGCCATGCGGCCGACGGTTTGGGCTGTGAGGTTCCAACCCCACGTCGACCGCGATTGGCCGAGCTTCAGGTTGGTCGTCCAACGCGGGGCAAATTCCACGGGATCGCCCTCCCCCGACAACGAACCGGACTCAAACAATTCCGAGCGCAACCACGTCGCCCCGAGGGCCGCCTGCCACCCTTGGCTGCCGTTCATCCAAACATCCCCACTGATTCCTCGGTTCCACCCGAGCCCTTCGATGTTGCGGTACACGATCGCATTGGGCAGGCTGTCGTAATCGGCGTAGATCCGGTCGGTGAAGAGCGTGCCAAAAGCCTGCAGGGACACGCTGCCGGTCCAACGGTCGGAGCCCATGGTTCGGGTGAGGTTCAGGTTGGCGTTCCAGCTTGATTCCGGGTTCAAGCCTCCTTCCGCCAACAGCACTTCCCTTGACCCGTCCAGCGCGGCGTGCTCCTCTGTGAAGAGGTGAACCCTGCGGTATCCGCGGCCCGAGTTCAAACGGAGGTCCCACAACGGGTGAGGCGCCCATTTGACGTTGATTCGGGGGGCCACCACGAGGTTTTGGTCACTGGGGCGCTCCAAGCGAAGCCCGTGAATCCAAGACCAGGCGCCTGCTTCGCCTGCGTATTCTCCGTACAAGGCCGGGACCCACACATTCATGTCCGACGACGCAGGGGTTTCATCGGCGTACACGTTCCAAAGCAGGCTCGCCCCTCCCCTCACATGCTGTCCCTCCGACCAACTCCAACCCGAGTGGAAGGCGTCCACGTTCGCCGTCCATTCCTGGGCGTTGAAGACGGTGGTTCCGTAGGTGGATTCCTGACGGTGAAAGGCCCCACCGCCTTGGAACGTCCAGCCCCGTCCTTTCAAGGGCGAACTGCCCCAAGTCCATTCGGACCGAAGCAAATCAATGCGCTCCCCATACACTTGCGTGGTGCCACGGTCGACCTCTTGAAAGGCAGTATCTCCGCCAAAGCGTTCCTCCCCAAACAACCGCGCGGTCATCCGCATCTGTCTTCGGTCAGAACGTCTCTGATGGCGAAGGGTGGTCACCACCCTGTTCATGTTGGGGGCGTCCGTGAAACCGTCGCCGTTGTCGTCCACGCGGCGTTGGAAGTGGATGCCATCCAGTCCGGCTTGCCACAAGGCGCCCTCTTTGCCCCACACCGCACTTCCCGATGCCTGAACACGTCCATGGCCGTCCAACCGCACACGGGAAAAGGCATCGCCCGCATGCAACGGGGACAGCACCACGTTGATGACGCCGCCCACCGCCTGACTTCCAAAGCGGGCACTGGCCGGCCCTTGAATGACCTCGACTTGCTGAATCATGCTGAGCGGAATCCCATCTAGCGCGTAAGCCGAGGCCAAGCCGCCCAACAAAGGCACCCCGTCGATCAACACCAAGCTGTACACCCCCTCCATGCCATTCAGCTGAATGCTGTTGGTACCGCACACCCCACACCCCACGGTTTCTCTCACCCCAGTCGTGAAGTCCAGGGATTCCACCAAGTCTTGGGCGTGAACGGCATTGAGCGAGGCCCCCGAGAGCACCGCCGTACGAATGGGGCTTTCCTTGAGCCGTGTGGGACTCATGCTGCCCACCACCGTGGCGCCACCCAACACGAATGTGGTCGGCGTCAATGAAATGACCTGAACGCCCGTTTCACACCCCGCACTGCCGTTCACCTCCACCCCATCGTAACCGAGCGCTTGAATCCGAATGCGTCCTGCGCCTTCCGACCATGTGTACTCCCCGAAGGCGTTGGTCGCACCGACCGGCCGGCCATCCAGCCACACCGTGGCGCCCGGCACGGCAACCTCATTGTCTGTGAAACGCAGCGTGCATGGAGCTTGCGCCAACGCACCGAACGCGCAGCCGCACAATGCCCACAACATGGTGATTTGCCGCCACATGACTGCAAAAATAGGGGCGTATGCGCTCATTTTTAGACGCGACTAAATATTTTTTTAGCCACTCCTAAAAATCAAGTGGCCTTGCCCGGTTTGTGGCGTTCGTTGTGCTGACGTCGCCGGTCGGTCATCCTTGCGAGCTCTTCCCCCCACTCGTTCAAATCGTCCGGATCTTCTGGGTTGAACGACGGAGGACGTTTGGCGTGCACATTCTTCAAGTCGCGCTTGCGTCCCATGAGGACGAAACCACAAGTCCACTGCAAAAGTTCGTTTCCCTGCACCACCCAAAGACCCCGGGGCGTGAACCCCATGTGGCCGGAGGTGTTCTTTGGGTGTGAATACGCTTTTCTCTCACGCCGGTGGCATGTTGTTTTGGGCTGCTTCGGCCTCACTCCTGTTCTGCATGTCTTGTGCCCAATCCAACTCTCCTGCTTCTCCCGCAACCACCCAAACCGTTCGGTTCAGTGCCGACATGACGAATCCGTGGCGCCCCCTGAATGACGGGGTCATGGGCGGCTTGTCTGAGGGGGACGTCGTGCTGCACGACACAGCCATGTCCTGGAGAGGCCAAACCCGCTTGGAAAACAACGGCGGTTTCGCCTCTGTTCGTGCGCCTTGGAGCCACACGGACCTGCGCGCGATGGACAAGGTTGTCATTCGCTGTCGCGGCAACGGCGGGCCGTTCAAGTTGACCCTTGAAACGTCCGAGCGGTGGTGGATGCCCTACGCGTACGCGTCCTTCAGCCCTTCCGACGAATGGCAGGATGTCACCCTCAAAGCCAAGGATTTCTCTTGGAGTCAAGCCCAAATGGGCGACCTCAAAACCGTCACTCCGAGCCGTGAGCTCGGAGACGTTCTTCGCATGGGACTCATGAAATACGACGGCACGGCGCAGTCGTTTGACCTGGAAGTCGCCTCCATTCAATTCCTTCCCTCCGGACGGTAACGCGACTCAGCACGTCTCGCCATACACGCTCAGGATTTCTAGGAAGTCGGACACCGTCACTTGGCCGTCTTCGTTCATGTCTGCAGTGCAGTCGACGATGCAGCCAAACTCGGACAGGGCCGCCAAAATGTCTGACACCCCCACGGCCAAGTCGCCGTCCAAATCACCTGGGCACTCACAAGGCTCGCAACTGCCGTCGTCAAACAGCGCCGTCGGTTCGTAGTTGCATGCCGTGACGTCGGTGCAACCGGGAATGCACGTTCCCTCAATGTTGTTGTCCAGCCACGCCACGCGGTCCAAAATCCAATTGCGCAAAAAGGCCACTTCCTCCTCGTAGGTCTGGCCAATGAAGACGTTGGGCCAGACGTATTGACCGAGTCGTGGCCAACGGGCGTGGTCACGGACGCTGGGCTCGGCCAACACCGCAGAAAGCGAGTCGATGATGCCATTCAGGCTCTCGTCGCTCCACACGTCGGACCGGTAATCGTCCCACATGCACTTCGTCAACCCGCGATAGGCGGGGTCTTCGCGCAACCGCTGCCACCAAAACGGATGGAGCACGTTGCATCCCGTGTTGGACTCAAATCCTGAGGTGAAGTAGCTGTCGCACCCGTCAGAATTGCCAAACCCGAGGTTGAAATCCCACCAGGGGCCCATCACGATTTGGCCTCCATCCGAATCCTTCTCTTTGTAGAAGTAGGTGCTCAAGCGATAGGCGTCGACGTTCTTCGTGATTTCGTTGGCGAAATACATGTCGATGAACGACTCGGGCTCGATGTACGCCTTGTAACCCAGCACCGGATCCGTGAAGTTGGGGCCTGCCAGGGCGTGCTCGAATTGCGTGAAGTGGTCTTCGATGTACGCGAGTTGCAGGGGGTGCAAATCCTCGGCTTCCGGCTTGTGCATTTGGATGAATTGCTCGTCCCCCCCCAAGCGCGGATACGGCGACACCCAGCCCCCTTCAAAGTCTCCCTGGATGCGGTCCACCTTCATGATGTAGCCGCCGGTGAGCTCGTTGCCCGCAGTGTCCGTCGGAAGCAACGTGGCAATGTCCACCCGGTCGTTGTCGCGCTTGATGTTTTCCATCAACATGTACACCCCGCGGTAGTCGCCGTTGATGTAGAGCTCGCAGTACCTCCGCCGGGTGGTGTAGCGCCCAATTTTGTCCCCCATCTCGTAGATGACGGCGTTGCGCATCAGGGTCTTGTCTGAATATGGCCCGTGGAGAATCCAATCGTTCTCTGTTGGCATGCCCAACAGCGACACGTTGTTGTTGGCCCCAAGGGAATCCTGGGTTTCGAGCGCGTAAGACTGCTTGGGGAAAAACTGCGAGGACGAGCCACGGATTTCGATGGTGATTTGGCCGTTGTACTCGTAGGTCGTGTCGCTCAGCGTGTTGATTCCGCTTTCCAAGTTGGTCACCTTCATGTTGGCGACGATGCGCGGGTCGTCCAAAATCGGGGAGTCCGTGGTCACCTGCACCAACGGAAGGGTCGACTCGTTCATGTAGATGCAGGATCCATCGTCCTCTGTGGCAGCATCCCAAAAGTTCACCGCCGTCTCGTCCGTGCATCCCTGATTGGCTGGACAGCTTCCGTCCGTGGTGCACAGGCTAAAGCAGGTGTTCACCTCGATGGAGGACGTGACGTTGACCAACAGCCGGTCGTTCCAATTGTCGGGGTCAGCGCACTCCTGGCCCACAATGTTTTCCTTGCAGCTCCAGTCTTGGCACGCCCCGTTGGTGAAGGTGTAGTGCCCGGTGAAGCCATGTGGCACCTGCACCGTGATGGACCAAATGCCATCTCCGTCGTCGTCCGCCATGGGATAATCTCCAGGAAACCCAAAGTTTCCGCCCCCCGCCAAAAACACGCCCTCTGGGGACACGGTTTCGTTGGCCATGTTCAAGTTGAACGTGACAAAATGGGAATCGGCTGCAGGAGCCTGAAACCACGCCGGAGGCGCGCCAAAGGTGTTGCCTGCGTCAGCCGCACCCAAAAACAGGAAGGGCCGCGCCGTGAAGTCCGACGAGGAGATGCTGTTGTTGTGCACCTCCACGGCCAACACGTTGGTGCCCGACACCAAGAGGCCGGGGTTGACGTCCATCAAATCGGGTGTTCCACCTGCGTAAAGCACCGCTTCGTGCCACCCGTCCAAGATGGCATCCCACGCGAGTACCTCTCCCGGCTCGCCCGCATTTGCCCGTGCGATTTCCGTGCCGTTGAGGTAGGCCACAAAGCCGTCATCGTAGTCCACCGCCAGCATGGCTGCCGAAAAGCTGTTGGCATCGTCAACCTGAAAGACGTGGCGCATGTAAATGCTGTTTGAGGGCGGGATGACCGTGGCATCGTCGCCGTCGCCGTAGCCAAATCCGGACACCCCCTCGCTCCATCCCGTGGCGGCGAAGTTGGTGAACATCCAATACGACAGGGGTTGCGAGGTGGGAAGAAGGTAATCCCATATGGCGCCGTCCTGCACCGCGGCTTCCCAGTGATCGACAGGGCCTTGCGCCGTCGCACCCCAGTGCAACAGCGCCCCCAACAACATGACGACACAATTCCTCATCCTTTAAAAATACGAAGAACAG
The DNA here is from genome assembly GCA_964527895.1 of uncultured Comamonadaceae bacterium. GTDB lineage: Bacteria > Bacteroidota > Bacteroidia > Flavobacteriales_D > Sanyastnellaceae > UBA11663. The sequence continues at coordinate 20,193 of CAZGQI010000008.1, forward strand.
AGAAGCCTGCAGGCATGGCCGTGCCTCTAGCGCGCCACAATCAACTTGAGACGCTCCAAGATTTGGCCTTGGGCATCCAACACGTGCAGGACAAACATTCCCACAGGAAGGTCCGACACATCCAGAATCGCTGTCGCTTGGGTGTGTTGAAGCGAGAGGCTAGGCTTCCCACTCATGTCCATCACCACAAGTCGACCGCCTTGGGGCAACCCTTCAAGCACGACGTGGTTCTTTGCAGGCTGCGGGTAGAGATTCAATGGGGATTCAATCGAGGCAACGCCCACAGGCTCGCTGACGTCCTCCCCCACACTGCCGCCCAGCGTCCATCCGCCAAGGAACACATCGGGAATGATCTCGGTTTCTTCCCACACGAGGTAATCTTCTATCAAGCACGCCACGGGCGCCCCGTTGTGAAATGCCGAGTCGTTGGTCAACAGCACCGACACAAACAGGGTGTCTGTCACCGGCAAGTTGTGGACGACCTGAATGAAATTCTCGTCCTCCGTGGTGGCCTCGTGAATCACGTTGCCTTCGGCATCCGTGAATTCCCAGGTCATCACATTGAACTGCGGTGGGAACGTCAAGTACCCACCGGGGTGGTACAAATTCACGCTGTTTGAATCCGAACCCACATTGACCACCAGCCCCATCAAATCGCAGTCGACCGTGGTCGTGACTTGGGCGTGGGCAGGCAACAAAAATCCGGCAAACAGAACGGCGGCGACAAGGACAAAACGACGCATGAGACTGAGGTTGAAGGTGTTGATGGTCACAAGTATAACCCTCCACCATGAGATAACAATGCCGTATTACGAAGAGCGCTCTTTCACTCGCCCCTTTCCATTCTTCAGCGAACCACCCACCGCACAGGCGCCAACCCAGGCGTCGCCAGCGTGTACACGCCGACTGGAAGGTTCGCCTCCCACGGCATCCGTGTGTGCTCGAATCGGCCCACGCGCACCACGCGCCCCTGGGCATCGTGCACGTGGTACGAAGCACCGAGCAGGGCGTCGGGAACCACCACCACACAAGCCCCTTGGTTGGGGTTGGGGAAGAGTTGGATTTGGGCTTGGTCAGACATTTCGTCCGACGCGCTGACCGCATCCAAATTCACGTTGTCCACCCAAATGTGGTTGCCGTAGTCGCCCACATTGGCAAACGCCAACTCGAGGCACGTCTCCGAGCCGTCGGTCCAAGCCGAGGGCAAGTCCAGCACGTGGTTGGCCCATTGGATCGTGCCGCCGGTGTCGTACCAAAACCAGGTGTAGCACCCATCCACCGCGAGCTCGTTTCCATAGGCGGACCAAAGCACCGTCCAAGCGTCGTCGTCGCCTGCACGGCCCCACACCTCCAACCCATCGACGTAGTCGGCGTACACCTGATACGCCACGTCAAAGGAGAACGTGCTGTGTCCTGTGGGATTGAAGGCCGGGGTCACCAACAAGTCAAAGGCGCCGTCGGTGTCGACCCAGTAGTTGGGGAATTGGGCCACGCCATTGGTCTCATCCAGCAAGTCGTACGTGTGCTCCCATGCGTGTCCCGCGACCTCCATGCGCCAATGTTCAGGCGGGAACGTGGGACCGTTGAAATCCTCTTGGAAGCCTTCGTCGGACACCACAGGCGCGTTGACCACCTCGATGAGGTCTTCCCACGTCCAGGTGTCTGTGGCGCCGTCCGCGTCCGTGACGGTCAATCCGACGTCGTAGGAACCTTCTTGGTCAAACGCCACCCACGCCTCCGGCCCTTCAATGGCCAGAACGGTGCCGCCTCCAAACGTCCATTCGTACGTCGCCCCGTCGCATCGCACCACCGACACCGCGCTGAAATGAATGGGGTCCTGTTGGCATGGACTTGCGAGGTTGACGTCCGTTCGGTCCGCCATGAATCCTGCAAGCACGTCGGACGGTGCGTAGAACGCTGCTTGGTGCACGCCGCGGGTGCCTGCTGCACGAATGTGCCCGCCGCAGTAATCGGCCTGCAAGAAGGTGTTGACGTTGATCATGGGCAAGCCCTCGTTGTACAAGACCCAGTCGTCAAGGTCTGCGTCTCGGTAGTACACGGCATTGGTCGTGCCGATGTAGACGCCGCCGTTGGACCCGCGCTGGTGGGCCAAACTCACAACGCGCTCCGACGCAATGGTGCCGTTCGTCCAGTTTTGCCACGTCTCTCCTGCGTCTTCCGAACGAAGGATTTTGTACCCGGTTTGGGTCCCGGTCAGCACACACCACAAACGGTCGGGGTCTGTGCCGTCGACGTCGAGGTACATCGGTTGGTTGTTGTTGCTGCCGTTCTCAGACATGTTGGGGGTGGCGATTTCCCACGTGGCCCCGCGATCTGTGGACCTGTGAATGCGCCACAACGAACCGTTCACTTGGTGAGACACATAGATGCGGTCCCGGTCCCGAGGGCTGACTTTCACCGAAATGATCTTGTCTCCCTCAAAGTCGTGCACCAGCACCCAAGACGCCCCGCCGTCCTCCGAACGCCAAAGCTCTGAGGCCACAGGCGAGTACATGCAGTTGTGGCAGGCCGGGTCCCACTCGAGGTTGCCGTATTCCCCAAACCAGTAGCCCGTGTTGGGGTTTTTGGATCCATCGAACGGCATGGCGTCGATGCGGTCAAAACGGTCGGTGGTGTAGCGGAATGCGCCCCCGTCGTGGTACCCCCGCGTGGCATCGCCCGGGTTCACAAACCCACGGAAGTTGTCCCCGGCCAGCTCCGCCAGCCATCCGCCCGCGGTGTCGCTTTCGGCACCCCAGTGGTACAGGTCGCCATTTCGGATCATGGTGCCGTTGTGGTAGGTCCCTCCCACCATGACTTCAGGTCCGCGCCATCCGGCTTGCCAACCCCAAAAGTCGGTGCCGTGCAGCCCGTACATCCGGGGCTCGACGTGGTCCCCTTGGTCCGCGGAATAGAACACGCCCCCGTCCGACGCCACCCACAAATCCACGGTGCCGTCCGCCCGCGTGAAGAACTTCACGTCGTGCACATCGGCGTGCGTGTAGCGGTCCGCGGTGAACTCCCCAGCCCACGTGACCCAGTGCCCGTTCAGGCTCCAATCCACGCCGCCGCTCTCCGAGCGCCACACGCAAATGCCGGCCGCAAATTGACGGTCCGGATCGGTGGGGCTGACATCCAAAGCGAGGTCGTAGTAGTACTGCCCACCGTCGCCGGAGCCGTCTTCGCTCCACCCCAAGATGTTGGGGTTGACGCCGGCCTCCCAGGGACCGCCGGGACCGTCCCCACAACACATGAATTCAAACGATTCGCCCGCGTCAAAACTTTGGTACATGCCGTACAACCCGCCGCCGTTGTCAGTGGCGCCCGCGGCCAGCACCACGATGCGGTCCGGGTCGGCCGGCGTCACCGCCAGTTCGCATCGACGTTGTTCGTCGCCTGTACCCACCGAAGGCCAGCCCGTCGTGCCCGACGCAAAGGTCGCGCCCCCGTCGGTGGACCGCTTGAACACGGTGCTGTTCGCCAGCAACTGGACGGTGTAGCATGTGTCTGGACTCGAGGGGTGAAACGCCAACTCCATGTACTCCCCTCCGGCCACTTGCGTCATGGTGACGCCGCCATCTTCGGTCCGGTGAAGGCCGTTGTCGGTGGCTGCAAACAGCACCGATTCTTCATCGCCCGTGACTGGCTTGAACACCAAGTCGCGGTACCACCGGTTCGTAGACTGGTAGGTTGCATTCCCGCACAAAGCCCAGGAATCGCCTCCGTCTTCCGTGCGCCACAGCTGGCCCGATCCGGACCCCACCCACACGCGGTGGTCGTCTTCAGGATGAATGGCGATGCTGTAGACGCTTGTCAGGGGAAGGTCGCGCGTCATGAGCGTCCAATGGGCGCCGTGGTCGACGCTTTTCCACGCCCCCGCCGTGGCAGTTCCGCACCACACCACCTCGTGGCTGGACGGGGCTTGCTCCACCGTGTAGACGTGGCAGGCGCCGGGACTTTGGACTTGGAATTGCATGGCCACCTCAGGGTCAAAATGCCAAGGCCCCATTTCTTCCCAGACCCCATTCTGACGGGCGGTCGACGCGCTCGACGCGCCCAATGCCTCTGCGTAAGCACGAGACACCTCCGGCCGTGGCAACTCCACGTTGCGCAACCACCGCTTGTAGTACTGGGTGTCCCGATTCTTCTCAAAGGGATGCCTGGCGTAATGGGCTTCGTACGCCCCCCGCACCTCAGCCACCGTGGCTTCTCCCCCATACATCAACTGGACCCACGCCGGATCGTCGGCAGAAGCCCTGTAGGGGGTTTGGGGCACGTATTGGGCAAGGGCAGATGCCAGGCATCCGCAAGTCAACAGCGCAGCAAAAAGAAGACGGGAGAAGGAGACAAGCATGGCGATGGGGTCAGGGTGCAATCAAGTCAACTCAAGCGCGGGACATCCACTTCCCCGTCATCAATGCCACGGGGAGGTACCCGAGTGCATCGGTGACCGTCAACCACATGGGCGTGCCCAACTGAATGGCGTTGGCAATGCCGCCGAGGAAAAACCAGCCTCCCATGACGTAGGCGGGCCACATGGCGCGCTGCCCCGTGGCTGCGGACCGCGCGGCCACCAACATGCCGACCGCCACACCGGCGGCCGTGCCCAGCCAATGCACCACCGTGGCGGCAATCATGGTGGGCATGCTGAGGGTTTCCATCCAAGCGCGGAACTCCTCCGTGGTGGCCGTGCTGGCCGGCATGGCCTCTTCCGGCCACAGGGTCATGTGCAATTCGTGAAGGGCAAACATGGTGATGCTGCCCACAAGGAAGGCTGCGACGAAGGCAGCGATGTTTCGTAAGGTGTTCATGGTGTCCCAAACTTAATGCGGGATTCGACCCTCGAACGAACCTGGCGCCATGTCGCGGCGTTCTTTCATTGGTCCTTCCACCTCGCCCCGATGAATCACAAACTGATTTCCAAAAAGAAACAGGTCTATCCCGTCCTTCCGGGGCTGCAGACCTACCTCGACCAGCACGGGCGCGCCATGGGCATCCCCGTGAGTTACGAGGACCTGCTGAGGTTTGAGGGGAGCGTGGCGATTTTGGACGGCGACGACCGCGACACCTTGTGGGTTGATTGCCTCTATCCGCAAGGCGAGCGCGATGAATTGGTGACCAACCTCAAGCGGCTGTACTCCATCCTTCACGCCGACGGAAGCGACACCATTCTCCCTTTTTTGACGGTGGACAGCATTGCGTTTTGCACGTTTGGCAACACCAAGCCCTTTCGGATCAAGGTGCGAAACGTCATCAACGACAACTACCTGTTCCTCTACATCAAACGCTGCGACGCCTCGCGGGTCTACGGCCTCGAACTGGAGCAACTGCTGTCGCCCAACCGCATCAATTTCCTCGTCCACGACAACACCCTGATCGAAGAGCACATCGTGGGCATTCCCGGAGATGTCTTCATCGAAGAGAAGCTGTCTTCCCTCCCTTTGCAAGACAAGCGCGCCTTGGCCAAGGAGTTTGTCAAATTCAACGAACGCTGCTTTCTGCGGCTGCTCGGGGACATGCGGTCCTACAACTACGTGGTGGTCATCACCCAAGATTTTGACCGCATCCAATACCGCATTCGGGCCATTGATTTTGACCAGCAGAGCTACGAGGGCAATGCCAAAGTCTATCAGCCCGAGCACCTGCCGGAAAACGCATTGCTGGCGGACATGACGGCCGAAGTGCTGCCCCACGCGTCCATTCAGCAGTACATCAAAGAGGAACGCGCGCTGCTCGCACGTCGGGCGGCCGGAGAGCGGGCGCGGCTGAACGAATTGCTCCGCTGCATGAAGGCCGACCGCATTTCTGGGGAAGCCCATGTCGACGCGTTGAAGAAGGAACTCTGGGGACTCACCGGCGACGTGAATTTCAAACGCGCAGGCAACATGGGCGACGTCTTGGACGCGGCGCTCGACTTCATCCAACGCAACTTCAAAAGCGACACCCCCTTCGCCCAATAAAAGTGCAGCCCTGCCCACCCCTACCTTGCATCCATGAACAAGAAAATCATGCTCCTCGGCTCAGGCGAACTGGGCAAAGAAGTGGTCATCGCCTTGCAGCGGCTCGGACAACACGTCATCGCCGTCGACGCCTATCCCGGCGCGCCCGCCATGCAGGTGGCCGACGAGCACGAAGTGATTTCCATGCTCGACGGAGAGGCCCTCGATGCGATTGTGGCCAAACACCAACCCGACCTCGTCGTCCCCGAGGTGGAGTCCATCCGCACCGAACGATTCTACGACTACGAGAAGCAAGGCATTCAGGTGGTGCCGTCGGCCAAGGCCGCGCATTTCACCATGAACCGCCGGGCCATCCGCGACCTCGCCGCCCAAGACCTCGGCCTGAAGACCGCCCCGTACCGCTATGCCACCTCCCTTGCGGAGTTGCAGGACGGCGTGTCCGCGGTGGGCATGCCGTGCGTCGTGAAGCCGTTGATGTCCAGCTCGGGCAAAGGCCAAAGCGTCATCCGCACCGAAGCCGACATCGAGACCGCGTGGAACTACGCCCTCGAAGGCTCACGCGGCGACCTCGCCGAGATCATCGTGGAAGCTTTCATCGACTTCGACTACGAAATCACCCTTCTGACCCTGACCCAAGACAGCGGCAACACCCTGTTCTGCGCGCCCATTGGCCACCGTCAAGAACGGGGCGACTACCAAGAAAGCTGGCAGCCCGCGGTGATGGAGCCTGAGCTGTTGGCGACCGCGCAAGAGATGGCGGCGGCCGTGACGAAGGAACTGGGAGGCAGCGGGATTTGGGGTGTGGAGTTCTTCATCCAAAACCCGCGAAACGGACAACCCGGCACCGTGTACTTCTCGGAGCTCTCTCCCCGCCCGCACGACACGGGCATGGTGACCCTCGCCGGGACCCAGAACTTCTCCGAATTCGAGTTGCACGCCCGCGCCGTGCTCGGACTGCCCGTGACGTCGATCGACCACGTCCGCCCCGGGGCCAGCGCCGTGGTGTTGGCGCCGGAGTCGCTTGCCCCCCATGCTGGCAAAGCGCCCGTCATTCACGGACTCGCCGAGGCCGCTGCGGAACCGGCGAGCGACTTTAGGGTGTTTGGCAAGCCCACGGTCCGCCCCTACCGGCGCATGGCCGTCGCAGTCACGCACGGTGAACCGGGGGACGACGTGACGGTCCTCGTGGCCCGTGCCAAAGCCATTGCAGCGAAAATCAGCGTCGGCGTCGCGGACTGACCTCGCGCCACCCTGCCAGGAGAGGGTCCAACATTGTGACTCAGACACGGTCGGAATTCGACTTTTCCACCAGGGAGCATGACGGCCATTTTGCACCCAGTGCAGGCAGCAAGGTGCCCTAATTCAGCACAATCCTCCAAACGAGGGGCATCGGTGCAAAACCTGCTCCCTCTGAGGGGGCAAAATCTGGAATTCCCTCCATATTTTCGAGCGGCCGTTAATGCACGGCCTGTCGACCCGGTCTGTTGTGACAAATACACAGTCCTTTTTTGCGGTCACACGACAACCCCTACACCTCCTCCATGAGCGCCTCGGACCACGTCAAGCCCATCTACCTCGGTCAGCAACCCTACCATACCCCTGACACCTCCTCATCCGGACAAGAGATCACCCTCGACGGCGAGACCTACTACAAAATCAGCGCCGTCGATCGGATGCGGCCCTTCTTCATGAGCATCGTGAGCCACTCGGACCACTGGATGTTCATCGCGAGCAACGGAGGGCTGAGTGCCGGCCGGAAAAACAGCGACTTTGCGTTGTTCCCGTACTACACCGACGACAAAATCACCGAAGCTGCGGAGACCACGGGCAGCAAGACCATCGTACTGGTCGACGCTGGGGAGCACCGTTTGCTGTGGCAGCCATTCTCCGACCAAAACAAAGGCGTCTACCGCATTGAGCGGAACCTGTACAAGAACGCCTTTGGCAACAAGGTCATTTTTGAGGAGGTGAATCACGACCTCGGGTTGACGTTCCAGTACAAGTGGGCGGCAAGCGAACGCTACGGGTTTGTGCGTCACGCCAAGCTCACCGCCGCGAAGGCCACCAAGGTCAGCGTGTTGGACGGCATTCAGAACGTGTTGCCGTATGGTGTGCCGGAAGGTCTTCAGCGCGGCAGCAGCAACCTGGTCGACGCCTACAAGAAGTGCGAATTGGAAGAGGGCAACCTCGGCATCTTCGCCTTGAGCGCCATCATCTCCGACAAAGCGGAGCCCAGCGAGGCGCTGAAGGCCAATGTGGTGTGGTCCATCGGCTTGAACGACCCCAAGGTGCTTCTTTGCGCCAAGCAAGTCGCCGCCTTCCAAACCGGAGGCGCCGTGACCACCGAAACCGACATCAAGGCCGAGCGCGGCGCGTACCTCGTGCAATCCGACTTCGACCTCGCCGCCGGCGAAACCAAGGATTGGATGTTCGCCACCAACCTGGGGCAATCCATCCGGAGCGTCGTCCAATTGAAGGAAGACCTGCGCAAGCCTGAGAACCTCAAGCAGGAGGTCTTGCAGGACATCGACGAAGGCTCACAGCGCCTCATCGAGCTCGTCGCCGCAAGCGACGGCCTCCAATTGACAGCCGACCGCCGACGCAACATCCGCCACTTCGCCAACACGATGTTCAACATCATGCGTGGCGGCATCTTCGACGAGAACTACACGATCGAGCGCGCCGACTTCATGGCTTACATCGACCGGGCGAACCACAAGGTGTTCTTCAAGAAGTCCGAGCTGATGGGCGGGTGGCCTGAGAAGTTTGACCTCGCCTTTTTGCAGGCACAGGCCGGACAAGACGACGACCTCAACTTCAAGCGCCTGTGCGCCGAGTACCTGCCCTTGAAGTTCAGCCGCCGTCACGGCGACCCCAGCCGTCCATGGAACCGCTTCTCCATCAACCTTCGCGACGAGGAGACCGGGTCGAAGATTTTGGACTATCAGGGCAACTGGCGCGACATCTTCCAAAACTGGGAGGCGCTCGTGCACTCCTACCCCGAGTTCATCGAGGGCATGATTTTCAAGTTCCTCAACGCCACCACCTTCGACGGCTACAACCCGTACCGCGTGTTCAAGGATGGCTTTGAGTGGGAAGAAATTGAGCCCGACAACCCTTGGTCGTACATCGGCTACTGGGGCGACCACCAAATCATCTACCTCCTCAAGTTCCTCGAATTCTTGCGGGCCTACTACCCCGAGAAGTTGGAGGCGTACTTCGAGAACGATTCGTTTGTCTACGCGAACGTTCCCTACCGCATCAAGCCCTACGCTTCGCTGCTGGAGGATCCGAAGAACACCATCGATTACGACCACGAGGCAGGCCAAAAAATCGACCTCAAGCGCGGCGAAATTGGCGGCGACGGGGCCCTCCTTCGCGAGACCCACGTGTTCATCTACAAGGTGAACTTCGTCGAGAAGATGATGGCGACCATGCTCGCCAAAGTGGCCAACTTCATTCCCGAAGGCGGCATCTGGATGAACACCCAGCGCCCCGAGTGGAACGACGCCAACAACGCCCTGGTGGGCAACGGCGTCTCCATGGTGACGCTCTACTACCTCCGCCGCTTCATGGTGTACTTCAAGGACATCTTGGGTGCCACCAACCACAAGGAGGTTTCCGTGTCGGAGGAATTGCTCGCTTGCTTCCGCCGCATCGATGCGACGCTGCGTCAGTTTGAGGGGTTGACGTCAGGCCAAATCTCAAACGCAGACCGCCGCGCCGTCTTGGACGGATTGGGCAACGCATCAAGCGACTACCGCCACAAGATTTACAAGGAGGATTTCTCCGGACGCAAAGGCACGTTGGCCTTGTCCGAGCTGGAAGGATTCCTCGACGTGGCCCTCAAGCACCTCGAACACGCCATCCACGCCAACAAGCGCGAAGACGGCTTGTACCACGCGTACAACCTCATGACGGTCGAGGCCGATGGAGGGGTCCAAATCACGTACCTCCCAGAAATGCTCGAAGGCCAGGTGGCCGTGCTGAGCGCAGGATTGCTCGACGCATCCGAAAGTTTGGCCGTGCTCGACGCCTTGAAGGCCAGCGCCCTCTTCCGCGAAGACCAGTACAGCTATGTGTTGTACCCCAACAAGTCGTTGCCTCGGTTCTTGGACAAGAACAACATCGACCCCAAGGCCCTCGCAGGCTCTGCCCTGCTGACCAAGTTGGTGGAGGACGGCAACACAGACATTGTGACGCAAGACTGCCTCGGTGGGTACCACTTCAACGGCAACTTCAACAACGTCAAGGCCCTTCGCGCCGCCCTGACCCATCTCCCCTCGTCGTACGACGCCTTGGTGGCGTCCGACCAAAAAGACGTGGAGGCCATCTACGAAGGCATCTTCAACCACAAGGCATTCACCGGACGCTCAGGGACCTTCTTTGGGTACGAAGGCTTGGGCTCGATTTACTGGCACATGGTTTCCAAGCTGCGTTTGGCAGCGTTTGAGGTCACCAAGGCCGCGGTGGAGAGCCACGAATCTTCTGAGATCGTGGGGCGTTTGTTTGACCACTACTTTGAAATCAACGCAGGCATCGGTGCGCACAAGTCGCCTGAACTCTACGGCGCCTTCCCCACAGACCCCTACTCGCACACGCCAGGTGGCAAGGGTGCCCAACAGCCTGGCATGACGGGGCAAGTGAAAGAGGACCTGCTTTGCCGTTTTGGCGAATTGGGCGTGCGTGTGACCGACGGTTGCATCCACTTCGACCGTGCCCTGCTCAACGGCGAGGAGTTCTTGAAGGAACCCGCGACGTTCGATTACGTGACGGTGGAACAGCAATGGCAAACGCTCGAATTGCCTGCGGGAAGCTTGGCCTACACCCTGTGTCAAGTACCTGTGGTGCACCTCAAGGGGGACACCCCTGGCATTGAGGTCAAGCGAGCCGACGGAAGCACGCAACACGTGGCGGGCTTGTCGCTCGACCTCGACACAAGCCGTGCGATGTTCCGCAGGTCCAACGACGTGGTGCAGCTCACGGTCGTCGCTTGACCTCTGGACCGTGCGACCCATGTGCTTTTTCCCAATTACATTCACAGGCACGGGTCGGTGGTTCCCACCCGCAACCTTCCTGCTCCTCCTCCTGGCGGTGCTCGCCTCGTGCGGACACGCCCCCAAGACTGAATCCATGCAAGACCTTTCGGCCTCTGACCTCCTCGGCAATCCCAACTACCCCGCCATCTCCTACGGCGGATACCGTGGGGTGAGCCGATCGGAGCAACCGACCCTTGCCCAGTTGAAGGAGGACATGCGGATTCTGCATGCCATGGGCATTCGCTTCTTGCGCACGTACAACGTCCAGTTGCCGCACGCGTCCAATGTGGTGAAGGCCATCTCAGAGTTGAAGCAAGCGGACCCGTCTTTTGAGATGTACGTCATGCTCGGGGCATGGATCGATTGCGAGGGCGCCTGGACCGGTGCCCCCAACCACGCCGTGCAAGACTTCGAAGCCAACGGGGAAGAAATTGAGCGCGCGGTGGCCCTTGCTCAGCAGTTTCCGGACATCGTCAAAGTGATTGCCGTGGGCAACGAAGCGATGGTGCATTGGGCGGCGTCCTACTTTGTGGCGCCAGAGGTGATTCTGCACTGGGTCAACCACCTCCAAGGCCTCAAAGCCGAAGGCGAGTTGCCGAGCGATTTGTGGATCACGAGCTCCGACAACTTTGCCTCTTGGGGCGGCGGAGGTCCTGAGTACCACAACGCCGACCTCGACAGCCTGATCCTTGCCGTGGACTACGTGTCCATGCACACCTACCCTTTCCACGACACGCATTACAACCCGACGTTCTGGAAAGGAGGCAAATTTGACCCCGCCGACGTCGATGGTGCCATGGCCCGTGCCGTGGCGTACAGCCAAAACCAATACGCGTCCGTCGTGAATTACGTCCGACGCCTCGATGCGGACAAGCCGGTGCACATCGGCGAAACCGGATGGGCGAGCGTGTCCGACGGATTTTACGGCCCGGAGGGCTCTCGTGCGTCCGACGAATACAAGCAAGCCCTGTTCTACCATGGCATGCGCGAATGGACCCAGTCCTCAGGAATCAGTTGCTTCTACTTCGAGGCGTTTGACGAGCCTTGGAAAAGCGCCGCCAACCCCACCGACTCTGAAAACCACTTTGGGTTGTTCACGAAGGATGGAGAGGCCAAATATGCGATTTGGTCGCTCGTGGAAGAAGGGGTGTTTGAAGGCCTGACCCGCGATGGCCACGAGATTCGTCCCACCTACGCCGGTCAGCGCGAACTGCTCGACCGCCATGTATTGAACCCTGCACCCTGAACGCCATGACCTTGCGACTTCCCTTGCTTTTGCCTTTGTTTCTGTTGTGCGTGATGGCTTCCTCTTGCCAGGAGATCGAGGAACGCAAGGTGTGGACCGAGGACGGGCAGCTTCACACGACTGACGGTCCCTTCTTCCTCCAAGCCGTGTGCTACCACCCGGTTCCTGTGGGCAAGGCCGAACGCAGCTTCGAGACCCTGTCGCAAGACCTCGCATTGATGCAAGACATGGGCATCAACACCATTCGCGTGTACGAGCCCATCGCCTCTGAGGCCGTGCTCGACGAAATCCACGCGGCTGGCATTTCAGTAATTGTCGGCATCGGATACAACCAAGGTGGGATCTACGATTTACAGTCGGACACCTACCTCGACTACGTCCAGCGGTTCAAGTCACACCCGGCCATTTTGCTCTGGGAACTCGGAAACGAATACAACTTCCACCCCGAGTGGTTCGGCGGATCCTTGGACCTGTGGTACGAGACCTTGCGCGAGGCTTCTGCCGCCATTCAAGCGGCGGACCCCAACCATCCTGTCTCCACAGCCCACGGAGAACTCCCCGAGGAAGACTTGATCGCGGAGTTGACCGACATCGACCTCTGGGGATTGAACGTGTACCGCTGGGATGTCTCGTACACCGCCGCGATGGACTTTGCCAAGCTCAGCGACAAGCCCATGTACTTCTCCGAGATCGGTGCGGACAGCTTCATGTCGACGGCGTCGTTGGGCTACGAACAAGGTTCCAACCAGCGTGCGCAAGCCGACGCCACCCGCGCCCTGTTGGAGCCCCTGTTCTCCGACTCGGTTCCCTGCGCTGGCGCAGCGGTGTTCTCTTTCACCGACGGTTGGTGGAAGGCGGGGCAAGCAGACGTCCAAGATGCGGGCGGTGTCGCCCCGGCCAGCAGCGGAGTGCCGTACGACGCCGACGCCAACGAAGAGCACTGGGGACTGGTGGACATCCACCGAAACCCCAAGGAAGCCTACCACGTGGTGAAGTCCATTTTCCAATCCAACAACGCTTCCGGCATGAAGGACAACGCATTCCAAACCCAGGTCTTTGAGACCTCACGCCACGGCGGACGATTCCACCAAGTGGCCCAGGCCAAGGTGGAAAGCTGGAGTGAGGGCCAACCCGAGGACCTGCAAATCCGGGTGAACCTCCAAGAACGCAAGCAGCGCATCGAAGGGTTTGGCGGGTCCTTCACGGACGCCTCAGCCTACCTCGTGCACCAATTGAGTGACGCGCAACGCACCAAAATCATGGAGGCGTACTTCGCGGAGGACGGGGCCAACTACACCCTGACTCGCACGCACATGAATTCGTGCGACTTCTCGCGGTTCCACTACAGCTACACGCCGGTGGTAGGCGACATGGATCTCGAGCACTTCAGCATCGACCAAGACCTCGAGTTCTTGTTCCCGATGATCCACATGGCGCAAGACATCTCCAAGGACGGCTTCCACATCATTGCTTCCCCCTGGACCGCACCGCCTTGGATGAAGGACAACCAGGATTGGGTGGGCGGACGCCTCCTCAAGGAGATGCAACCCACGTGGGCGCAGTTCTTTGTCAAGTACGCGGAGGCGTGCAAGGCCCATGGCATTCCGCTTTGGGGCTTCACCCCGGAGAACGAGCCGCACGGCAACGGCGACAATTGGGAGAGCATGCTGTACTCGCCCGACGAGATGACCGAGTTCGTGCGTGATCACCTGGGCCCTGCCTTGGAGCAAGGTGGCCACGGCGATTTGAAGATCCTGGGCTACGACCAAAACCGCGCTGGCCTTGACGAGTGGACGGCCTCGATGTACCGCGACGAAGAATGCGCGAAGTACTTCGCCGGCACTGCCATCCATTGGTACGAAAGCACCTACGAGGTGTTCGGCGACGACCTCAACCGCGCCCACAATATGGCACCGGACAAGCTGCTCATTGAAACCGAAGGATGCATTGATGCGGAAGTGCCGGTGTGGCAGGACGACGATTGGTACTGGCAGAAGGAGGCCACCGACTGGGGCTTCACCTGGCGGGAAGAGGAAAAGAAGTACCTGCACCCCAAGTACTCCCCGGTGCACCGCTACGCACGGGACATCATCGGTTGCCTGAATCACTGGGTGGCCGGCTGGGTCGATTGGAACATGGTGCTTGACCGTCAAGGCGGCCCCAACTGGTTCAAGAACTGGTGCATCGCGCCGGTCATCGTGGATCCGGAACAGGACGAGGTGTACTTCACGCCGCTCTACGACGTGATGTGCCACTTCAGCAAGTTCATTCGGCCCGGCGCCACGGTGCTCGCCAACGACTGTGCCGATGCCGACGTCATGACCGTGGCCACCGAAAACGAAGACGGTTCCTACACCGTAGTGTGCTTCAACCAAGGCGATACGCCACGGTCCGTGCACCTCGAAGGGCTGCCCAGCGACGTCCGCCTCGAGCTGGACGCCCAGGCGCTCCAAACGGTTGTCCTCACCCCTTACGAACTCTAAAACCTCACGCACCATGGCCACTTCACCTTCGATCTCTTCCGTCTCCATGGGCCAAAAAGTCGCCTTTGGCTTCGGCATGCTCGCCAACCAAATGTTCCCGGCGGCCCTCGGCGTGTTCATCATCGTGTTGGTGCAAGACCTCGGATTTGCGGCCCTCTTGTGGGGCATCATCCAATTCTTGCCGCGCGTCTTTGACGCCATCACCGACCCCATCATGGGGTTCATCTCCGACAACACCCGCTCGAAGTGGGGCCGTCGGAGGCAGTACGTGTTCATCGGGGCCATCCTCATGGGGCTGGCGTACGTGGCCATGTGGCAGCTCCACAAAGGCGACGGCATCACGTACAACTTCATCTACTTCCTGAGCTGGTCGCTCGTCTTCTACCTCGGGCTGACCATCTTCAGCGTGCCCTACGTGGCGATGGGATATGAGATCAGCGAGGACTTTCACGAGCGCACCCACATCATGGCCGTCGCCCAATTCATCGGGCAGTGGGCGTGGGTGATTGCGCCGTGGTTTTGGGTGATTCTGTACGATCCGAGCTGGTTCCCGGAGGGGGCGGACTCCGGGGTGCGTGAGCTGTCGGTTTGGGTGGCCATTCCGTGCACCTTGTTCGCCATGATTCCGGCCTTGTTCCTCAAGAGCAAGTCCACCTTGGATCGGGCCGACTTCGCCCCCATCAATGTGTCGGCCGTGCTCGGCAGCGTGGGCAAAATCTTCTTCTCTGCGTTTGAGGCGTTCCGCATCAAGGAATTCCGCCAAATCGCAGGCGCGACGTTCCTCATCTTCAACTCCTTCAACGTCATTGCGGCCTTCACCTTTCTGATCATCGTGCACTACATGTTCAACAGCGATCCTGCGAGTGCGGGCACCTGGCCTGCCATGCACGGTTCGGTGGGGGCGCTGATCACGACGTTCCTCGTCATCCCTGTGGTGACGTGGATGTCGACCAAACTTGGCAAGAAGAAGGCCTTCATGGTGTCGCAGTTCATTTCGATCGTGGGGTACATCCTGTTTTGGTTCCTCTTCATTCCAGGCAAGCCCTACCTGTTCCTGTTTGCGTTGCCATTCCACTCGTTTGGGATTGGGAGCTTGTTCACCATCATGATGAGCATGACGGCGGACGTCTGCGATTTGGATGAACTCCGAACGGGCAAACGCCGCGAAGGCGTGCTTGGTGCCGTGTACTGGTGGATGGTCAAACTTGGGTTTGGCGTGGCGGCGTTGTTGAGTGGCGCCATCCTGTCCGTTGTAGGATTCGACGCCGGCAACGTCACCGACTCGGCCGTCACCGGCATGCGTGCCTTTTACTCCCTCCTCCCCATTGCCGGGGTCATTGGGGCCGTGCTGATCATGAAGAACTACGACATCACCGAAGCGCGCGCCGCGCAGATCAAAGAGGAACTCATTGCGAAGCGCGCTGAACTCGCCAACCCATCCTGACCATGAAATTGATGAACATGTCCTACCGCGAGGACAAGGTCTTGTCGCTGGCCGGAGACGGCCCCGCAGGACTCGATCGCGGCGAACTCCAAAAGCAATGCGCGGCGTTGGTGAACGCCAAGATGCACGGCCTTTGCTTCAGCCCCTACGAGGGAGACCAACAGCCCGGCGACACGTTCACCGAAGCCCAGGTCCGTCGCAAGCTCGAACTGCTTCAACCGCACACCGAGTGGGTCCGAATTTTCTCGTGCACGGACGGCAACGACATGATTCCGCCGCTTGCCCGGGAATACGGGTTCAAAACGCTCGTGGGCGCGTGGCTCGGGGAAGAAAAGGACAAGAACGAGGAGGAAATGGCGCGGCTCATCGAGTTGGCGCAGGCCGGGTTCGTCGACGTGGCGGCTGTGGGCAACGAGGTGCTGTACCGCGAGGAGATGTCGGAAGAGGAACTCATCGCGTGCATTGACCGGGTGCGGAACGCGCTGCCC
Source organism: uncultured Comamonadaceae bacterium (assembly GCA_964527895.1). Lineage (GTDB taxonomy): Bacteria > Bacteroidota > Bacteroidia > Flavobacteriales_D > Sanyastnellaceae > UBA11663. The sequence goes on from CAZGQI010000008.1 coordinate 36,853, forward strand.
GACATCCCGGTCGGGTACGTGGACGCGTACTACGAATTTGCGGATCGGCCGAAGTTGTCGGAGGCGTGCGATGTGATTTTGGCCAACTGCTACCCCTACTGGGAAGGCTGCCACATGGACTACTCCCTGCTCTACATGAAGCAGATGTACTACCAGGTGAAGCAGGCGCAGCCGGACAAGAAGATCATCATCACCGAGACGGGCTGGCCCAGCGAGGGCGAGGCACTTGGGGCTGCGGAGCCGAGTTACGAGAACGCGCTGAAGTACTTCATCAACGCGCAGCAGTGGACGCGTGCAGAAGGCATCGAGATGTTCTACTTCTCGGCATTTGACGAGGCGTGGAAGGTCAGTGCGGAAGGCAGCGTGGGCGCGTTTTGGGGGCTTTGGGACAAGGACGAGGCGCGGAAGTTCTGAGGGAAGGGATGGCGTAAGTGTGATGTGAGTCACCATGTGCAACTTGGGACACGAGTAGTTTTCAGGCATGAAGCACCTCCTCCCTTTGGCCTTCGCCATGTTTGCTTGGCACATGCCCTCGACCTTCTTAGGCCAAACCGGCGACAGCTTCCCCTTTTCAGTGGAGTTGACCGCGGTCGACATCCCCGACTTGCCTGGCATTCACTCGTTTGCCCAAGCCCAACATGAAGGCAAGTGGCTGATTTTGGGGGGCAGACTTGATGGGTTGCACGCGCGTCAACCGTTCAATGCCTTTCCTGCGGGTTCCAACAACACACTCATGGTGGTCGTGGACATTGATGAAGCGACGGTTCACACGGCTGCGGTGGAGGAGCTCGCGCCTTCAGTGGCCGAGCAACTGCAGTCCACCAACATGAATTTTCACCAAGTAGGGGACGTGCTTTATGTGGTGGGCGGGTATGCCTTTTCCGCCTCTGCAGAGGACCACATGACCTACCCGAGGTTGACGGCGATTTCGGTGCCTGGATTCATCGATGCCGTTGTTCAGGGCGGCACGTTTGAAGGCCTCTACGATTCCGTGGTGGACGATTACTTCGCGGTCACCGGCGGACACTTGAACCGCCTTGGAGATCGATTGGCGTTGGTCGGGGGCCACCGCTTTGATGGCCGCTACAACCCCATGGGCCACCCCACCTACGTCCAGGCATATACGAACGCCATACGGTTGTTTTCCGCTTCTTTCGTCGACAGCACACTTGAGGTTGGGGACTTTGAAACGTGGAGCGATGAGGTGCACCTGCACCGTCGCGACTACAATTTGCTGCCCTTCAAAACCAACGACGGCACCCCCGGACTTACCTTGTTTTCAGGCGTTTTCCAAATCAACGAGGATGTGCCCTACCTCTACCCCGTGTCCATCACCGAAGAGGGTCACGAACCGGTGACGGAGTTCAACCAACACCTCAGTCAATACCACAGCGGGTGTGTTTCCCTTTACGACCAAACAACGAGCCAGACCCATTCGCTGTTTTTTGGAGGCATGAGTCAATTCCAACTTGACGAAAACAACGAATTGGTGGAAGACCCGTTGGTCCCGTTTGTGAACACGATCAGTCGTGTGGTTCGGAACGCTGACGGCAGCTTCGAAGAGTTCCAACTGCCTGCCACCATGGATGGCTTGCGCGGCACCAGCGCCGGTTTTTTTGTGGCACAAGGCCTTCCGTTGGATGCGGCCAGCGATTTGGTCTTGATGGATGAATTGGGCGAATCAATCACGCTGGGCTACGTTGTTGGCGGAATCAACAGCGGCCAAACCAACCCCTTTTCATTCAACCAAACGGGCAACACCAACGCCAGTTCGTCTGTCTATCGAGTGACGTTGACGCGGACCTCTTCAACGGGAGAAGTGGCCATTCGCCGCCCAACTTCCCCATCCTTCAAGGTGTACCCCAATCCGACCGACGGAGAAGTCCAGTTGGCATTTGAGTTGAAGAATTCGATGAAAGTGGATCTCCTGGTGACAGACAACCTAGGGCGGCTTGTGATGAATCAATCGTTGGGGCAGATGGCTTCAGGAACCAATTTGGTCAACGTGAAGGGGCTTGACGCCCATGCGGGCGAGACGATGCTGATGACGCTTGTCTTTGACCATCGGAATTACGCGTCGCAGTCCGTGTTGGTGCTGGACTGAATTCCCGTCCGCGGGGAGGCTCTTACGTCAGCTGGAGAAGGTTTCTGGACTTGGGGTGACCCTTGCTTTCTGCTGGTTACCGCCGCGTCACCTCTGACGGGGTCATGTTCAAGACAGGCATCGGGACCTTGGGGGTGTATGTCGGCTTTGGGTTTGTGTTGAAGTAGGGTCGAGTTGCACAGGGGCGTGCATAACCTCTTCCATGCCTCCTCACCCCCTTGAATGATTCCCTTACCTTGCGGGAAACCCTTACGTTTCTTTTCATGAAAACTTCAACCACACTCACCATCCTTGGTGTGTACCAAACCCTCATTGGCTGCATGGCCATGTTCTTCGCGTCCTCGATGGGCGAAATGGCCCTGGCCGAAGCCTACCACGGCGACGACAACCTGATTCACTTGGCCACCAACATGCACGTGGGCGTCGGACACGCCTTCTTCATGATTGGCATCTTGTTGCTCGCCTCACGGAAGGCAGGCATCGAGGTGGCCAAAACCATCCTCATCGCCTACCTCATCGGCATCGCCGCGATGTTTGTCGTGATGAACATGGTGCTCGGAAAGAGCGAGCTGATGAACTTCAGCATCGAAATGATCGCACCAGACATGGTGTTTTTCGTGCTGGCGATTTACGGATACTTCAAGGCGAAGTAACCGTTGTCGGTTCTGGAAATGGAAAAGGCACCCGGTTGGGTGCCTTTTTTGATGGGGCAAGGGATTGCCTCCCTTCGGTCGGCGAACCCGGGAGGGGGCTCGTTACCCAAGCTGCGAAAGGCACCGCCGCCGAGGGCGGCGGCCTTTTTTTGCGTCTTTCGCCTGTGCTTGTGAGCAAGCTCACGCACGCCTCAAGACGCAAAAAAGGCACCCAGTTGGGTGCCTTTCTTGCTTGTAGCCCGTAGGGGATTTGAACCCCTGCTACCAGGATGAAAACCTGGCGTCCTAACCCCTAGACGAACGGGCCAAAGAGGACCGCAAAGATAGTCAGGTTCTTCCTTCTCCACAACACCTGCCCAAAAAAATGCACGGGCGGGGAACGACAAGGTCAGGCGAGGTACGCACGCAACATCCACGAGGTCTTTTCCTGCTCGCGGATGGTTTCGCTCATGAGGGCGTTCGTGCCCTCGTCATTCGCCTTGTCGCTCAAGGCGAGGATGCCGCGCTCGCGGACGAGGAGCACGCCGTATGCGGCCGCACAGTGACGAACTGCCTCGACGCCGTCGGTGACGTCCTTCACGGCAGGGATGGTGGCGCCGGCCACGTAGTCCTGCATGGCGTGAAGAGGCTTGCCACCCAAGGTCAGGATGCGCTCGGCGACCTCGTCGATCTTGACTTGGAGGTCGGTGTAGAACTCCTCGAATTTGAGGTGGAGCTCAAAGAAGTTTTGGCCTTGGACGTTCCAGTGGAAGCCGCGCACGTTCTGGTAGAAGACGTGGAGGTCGCAAAGCAGCGCGTTGAGCTCCTTGCTGAGGGCGGCGCTGTCTTCGGCGTTCAGGCCGATGGGAAGGTTGGTGTCCATGGTGCGATTGTTGGGCAAGATCAGTACGCTTTGGCGAAGAGGACGCGGCGGGCGCTGGGGGCGCCTGTTTTGATGCAGGTGCCTGGCGTGGTGTCGCCTTCGTAAGGAATGCAACGGATGGTCGCCTTCGTTTCTTGCTTGATCCACTCTTCCGTCTCGGCCGTGCCGTCCCAGTGGGCGCTCACGAAGCCGCCCTTGTCCAAGGCTGCGAGGAACTCGTCCCAGCTGTCGACCACGTGGGTGCCTTCCTTGATGCGGTCGTGGACGCGAGACGTGAGGGAGCTCTGGATGTCGTCGAGCTGCTCGCGGACGTGTGCGGCAAGGCCGTCGAGCGACACAAAATCTTTGGTCTTGGTGTCGCGACGGGCGAGCTCGCACGTGCCTTTGGCGAGGTCGCGGGGACCCATGGCGATCCGCAGGGGCACGCCCTTGAGTTCGTACTCGGCGAACTTCCAACCGCTGCGCTTCGTGTCGTCGTCGTCGAGCTTGACGCGAATGCCCGCAGCCTTGAGCTCGTCAGCGACGGCTTGGCACTTGGCGACAATCTCTTCCATTTGGTCTTGCCCCTTGTAGATGGGGACGATGACGACTTCAATGGGGGCGAGCTTGGGAGGGAGCACGAGGCCCTGGTCGTCGCTGTGGGTCATGATGAGGGCGCCCATCAATCGGGTGCTGACGCCCCACGAGGTGGCCCAAACGTGCGACTTCCCTCCTTCCTTGTCGGCAAACGTGACGTCGAAGGCCTTGGCGAAGTTTTGGCCCAGGAAGTGGGAGGTTCCGGCCTGCAGGGCCTTGCCGTCCTGCATGAGGGCTTCAATGCAGTACGTGTCCTCGGCCCCCGCGAAGCGTTCGCTCTCGGTTTTCACCCCCTTGATGACGGGCATCGCCATGAAATTCTCGGCAAAGTCCGCGTAGACCTCGAGCATCTTCTTGGCTTCCTCGACGGCCTCGTCCTTCGTGGCGTGGGCCGTGTGGCCTTCCTGCCACAGGAATTCCGCCGTGCGCAAGAAGAGGCGCGTGCGCATCTCCCAGCGCACCACGTTGGCCCACTGGTTCACCAGCAAAGGCAAGTCGCGGTAGCTCTGGATCCAGCCCTTGTAGGTGTTCCAGATGATGGTCTCCGAGGTAGGGCGAACGATGAGTTCTTCTTCCAAGCGCGCGTCCGGGTCCACCACCACGCCTGCGCCGTTGGGGTCGTTCTTGAGGCGGTAGTGCGTCACCACCGCGCATTCTTTCGCAAAGCCCTCCACGTGGGCGGCCTCCTTGCTGAGGTAGCTCTTGGGGATGAACAGCGGGAAGTACGCGTTGACGTGGCCGGTGTCTTTGAACATGCCGTCAAGCACGTCCTTCATCCGTTCCCAAATCGCAAATCCGTACGGCTTGATGACCATGCATCCCTTCACGTCGCTGTGCTGGGCGAGGTCCGCCTGCACAACGAGTTCGTTGTACCATTTGCTGTAGTCTTCTTCGCGGGAAGTGAGCTTGCTCGCCATTTTTGGTATGGTTTATGCGTGTAGAGGTTGGAGACTCTGAAAGTCACGCAAAATTACGGAATGTAGTACCTTGAACCACGGCACATGAACACGCACGCTCCTTCCCTTCGCACCGGGTCCTTTGCGACCTTGATGGCCCTTCTCCTTGTGGTGATGACCACCGGGTGTGGCAGCCTGTTGCAACGCACAGCCAACCTCGAAGACGACGAGTTGTACCTCGACCGTGGGGAGGAATTCATCACCGACGCCGAATACCTTGCTTACGCCTACGAACAGGCGGGGTACGATGCGGCAGGCGGTGAATACGGACCCCGTGACGCCCGGGGAGGCGACGCGTTCCAAAGCAGCTTTGGGTACGTGCCGCAAAGCTTGCGCGGCCGTTCGATGTTGCGCGGCTACATGACGCCCTACGGGGCAGCAGGGTTTGGGCCCAACCCCTACGATCCTTGGGGAAGCAGCTTCTACGGAGGGTACAGCGCCTACAATCCTGGATTTTACGACCCCTACAACCCCTACGGCAGCCCGATGGGCAACCTCGGCTGGGGCTCGAGCGCGTGGGGTGTCAATCCCTACATGGGCGGGAGCTTTGGCAATGGCTGGGGAAACAGCTGGGGCATGAACCCCTATGGCTACAGCCCCTACGGATTCAACAGCTACAATCCTTACAACCCCTACGGAGCGGGCGGATGGTATGGCGGCGGCAACAACTGGGGCAACGCATGGGGAGGCGGAGATGTCTTCGACGTGAACACTGTGGTTGTGGCACCTCGGACGCCGATTTGGACGTCGTCGGCCATCAACTCCAACGGAGGCGGAGGCCGCTTGCTGACGAACAAGGTCGACGAGGTGGACGCTGAAAGCGGAACGCCTGCGGCGCCCATGACCATTTGGCGTGGCATCGATGCGGTGGAAAGCAAGGCCGCGTCTCGTGCGACCCGCCAGGCACGCACTGCACCGACTTCTCCCGCGTACCCCAATCCCGCGCGCACCACGTCTGAATCCAACGGACGTTCCTCCTACGGCTCAGGAAACAACTCAGGACGTTCCTCCTACGGAACCTCCAATTCATCACGGACCACCACCCGCCCTTCTTCCACGAGAAACAGCTCCTCGCGGAACAGCAGCTGGTCAGGCTCTTCTTCAGGGTCATCGCGCAGCTCAGGCTCTCGCCCGAGCACCCGACCCAGCTCGGGCCGATCCTCAGGCAGCAGCAGCGGTCGCAGCAGCGGCAGCAGCGGCAGCAGCCGAGGTGGACGTGGTGGATTCCCTTCACCCTGAACGCCATGAACACTGGGATTTCACGGGGACTTGCGGCGTGGCTGTTCGCCCTCTCCTCCCCTTTCTTGGCCCAAAACGAAACCGACGTCCTTCGCTACGGCTGGATCGACCCCTTGGCTTCGGCCCGGGTCACCGCCATGGGTGGCTCCTTCGGTGCCCTCGGGGCCGACCTGAGCTGCATGGGCATCAACCCCGCAGGACTGGGGATGTACCGACGTGGCGACCTCGCCATGACGGCGGGCGTGCACACCGGCTCCACAAATGCACTTTGGGGCACCCGGCAAGTGGGGGCCGCGCAGGCTGATGTGGTGGCCAGCAACTACGGAGTCGCCTTGACCTACCCAAGTGTGGATGCCGATTGGCCGTTTTTCACCCTCGCCGTGGGGCACCAAAACCGCACACCCTTCGCCCAAAAGGTGGAGATCGACGGGGTCAGCACAGGCAACTCGGTGTCCGACCTGTTTGTGTCGCAAGCCTTGGACGACGCGGACATGTACGGATACCCCAGCACCGACGCCGCGTTGGATGCGGGTGAGATTTTTGGCTACGGCGCTTCCCTCGCTTGGCGCACCGGGCTGTTGTTGCCCGACAACGACGCCTTGTATGCCACAGCTGCGGAAGGCAATGTGACGGTGGACCGGACCATCGAGCGACAGGGCCGGTTGGCGGAAACCCAAATCGCGTTTGGCACCATGTTCCAGGACCGGGTGTCCATCGGGGCCACTTTGGGCCTGCCGCGCGTGAGCTTCGAGGAATCGTCCACGCACAGGGAGGCGGTCAACGCCGCGGATGCCGATCTGCAGGACTGGGCCTACGAAGAGAGCCTCAGTGTCTCTGGAAAAGGCATCTTGCTTCGATTTGGAGTGTTGGCACGTGTGTCGGACATCCTTCGCGTGGGCGTCGCACACCAAACGCGAGGCCGCCTCACCTTGACGGATACGTACGCCACAAGCATTCGGACCTCGTGGATCGACGAACCCGCGGCCAGCGCGGCCAGTCCCACTTCCAATTACGAATACCTGCTGTTCACGCCGGACCGCACGACCGTCAGTGCGAGCGTGCTGATGGGCAAGTTGGGCGTCTTGAACGCCGACTACGTGCGCAGCGACATGCGACGGGGAGAACTTCGGGATTCGGAAGGATGGCTGTCGACGGGGTACGATTTTGGCGCGGAAAACGACGCGGTCCAAGCGGGATACCGCACGGTTCACCAAGCCCGTGTCGGCCTGGAACTGCGCCTCGGGGACGAGAAGCAATTCCGGCTTCGCGGCGGGGGCGGCATGTCCACGTCTCCCTTTGTCGGAGATGCCGTGGTGTCTGAAGCCAACCGTGCCCATGTCAGCGTGGGAGGCGGCTATCGCATCGGCAACGTGCACTTCAGCGCAGCTTGGCGCACGGCTTGGCACAGCGAAGATTACTACTTCATGGGGGCGTTCTCCCCCGAGGCGCCCGGCCAACTTCAGCGCCGTGCAAGCAGCCTTCTGTTGTCGGCTGGACTGCGGATGTAAGCTTCCCGACTGGGGCCCACCGTTAGGCATCAAAAAAGCCCCCCGAAACCGGAGGGCTTTTTTCGTGTTCCTGCCTTTCGGCGAGGCACCTTACTTCTTGAGCTTGGCGAGCTCTTTGTCGAGGAGGGTGTTCATGCGCGTCATTTCCTCGTCAGCGAGCTCCTTGTCGACCAAGATGCGGCCGCTGTGCTCGTCCACGATGATGCGCTTGCGCTGCGCGATGTCAATCTGACGCTGGGGTGGAATCTTGATGAAGGTCCCTGCGCTGGCTTGACGCTCGATGGGCACCACAGCCAAGCCATTCTTGGCCGCGCCACGGATGCGGCGGTAGCTGTTGACCAAACGGTCTTCGATGCCCTTGGCCGTCTTGTCGCTGTGCTTTTGGAGGAGCTCTTCCTCGGCTTGCGTCTCAGCAATGATGGCGTCGAGCTCAGCCTTCTTGGCCTCAAGGTCGGCTTGGCGTTGATTGAAACGCTCGCGGGTGCCGTCGAGGCCCTCGGCCTTCTGTTCCGTTTGTGCCTTGCACTCGCGGATGCGCTTTTCGCAGAGCTCAATCTCGAGGGTTTGGTACTCGATCTCCTTGGAGAGCGACTCAAACTCACGGTTGTTGCGCACGTTGTTCTGCTGCTCCGTGTACTTCTCGATCAACGCCTGGCTGTCCTTGATTTGCATCTGGTACGCCGTGATGCGCTGGTTCACCTGGTCGTTGTCGTCTTCCATGCGCTCGAGACGGGCACGCAATCCTTCCAACTCGTCCTCCAAGTCTTGCACTTCCAAGGGAAGTTCACCGCGAACGACGCGAAGGCGGTCGATGCGAGAGTCAATGATTTGAAGGTTGAAGAGGGCGCGCAGCTTGTCTTCGGCGGTGCTGGTTTTTTTCTTGGCCATGCGATTGGGAATCGGTCGTATTCAGCGGTAGGTAACAGGGTTTGTCTTCGTTGAGGACAAACGGACGGCAAATTTAGGGAATTTCTCCTTGATTTTGTTGGCAATCAATGTGCTGGTTTGCCATTCGCTCTCGTAGTGCCCCACGTCGAGCAATTGAAAGCGCCCTTCCGCTTGGAAATACTCGTGGTATTTGACATCGGACGTCACGTACACGTCGGCGCCTGCGCGGGCGGCATCTCCCATCAAGAACGCCCCACTTCCGCCACACATCGCAATGCGTTGCACGTGGGACTTCACGGGGGCGGTGTGCTTCAAGGCTTGCCCACCCAACGCCTGTTTCACGTGGTCGGCAAAATCCTCCCAAGCCATGGGTTTTGGCAACTCCCCCACCATGCCTGCCCCCAAATCCACGCGGCCGTTTTCCAACGCCACCCGGTCGCAGGCCACCTCCTCGTAAGGATGGGCCTCGAGCATGGCGCGGCGCACGGCCGACACAGCTTCTCCCGGAACGACCATTTCCAAACGGACTTCGGGTTCGCGGTGAATTTCGCCGGGGTTCCCGACAAAGGGCGTTGCGCCTTCGAGGGCGCGGAACGTACCTGTGCCTTCGGTCGCGAAGCTGCACTGGTCGTAGTTGCCAATGTGCCCTGCTCCCGCTTGGGCCATGGCGTCCCGAACGGAATCGGCGTGGTCTGTGGGAACGAAAACCGTCCACTTTTCGAGTTTGGCCCCCATCGGACGCAAGATGCGCAACGACTCGGGTGTGCAACCCAAGAGCTCCCCCAAGTGACGGTTCACGCCGGTCATGACGTTGTCGAGGTTGGTGTGGATGGCGTAAAGGGCAATGCCGCTGCGCACCGCACGCATGACCGTGCGCTCGACATCGTTGCTGCAGTTCAGCCGCTTGAGTCCGCCAAAAATGACGGGGTGGTGGCTCACGATGAGCTGGCATCCCTCCCGCTCGGCCTCGGCGACCACGTCTTCCGTGCAGTCGAGGCTGACCAACACCTTGTCGACCTCCATGTCTGCGCTACCCACCAGCAGTCCCACATTGTCGTACGATTCTGCCAAATGCCGCGGCGCCCATGCTTCGAGCCAAGCCGCGATGTCCCGTACCTTCAAGGCGTTCTCCATGGACCCGAAGGTACACGTTCCACCCCAGTTTCCCGGCGCCGTTTCTGACGCGTCCCCGCCCACGGACCCACGATGGTTGGGGCCGTGGTGGATGCCGGTGGCTGCGGTTTGGGCGACGATTTTGGCGTTGCGCCACGCCCTGTACAATTGGGGCGTGTTGCCCAGTCGCCGTGGGGCCTTGCCCACCGTGGTCATCGGCAACGTCGAATTGGGCGGCACGGGCAAAACCCCGCATGTCCTCGATCTCGCCCACCGACTGGAAGGGCTGTTGGGAGAAGGCACTGTGGGCATCCTGAGCCGGGGATACGGACGCAGGACGACTGGCTTTTTGTGGGTGAAGGACGCAGAAACCTGGCGTGATTCCGGCGACGAGCCTTGGATGATGCAGTCTCGTCTGCCGTCTGTGGCCGTGGCCGTGTGTGAAGACAGGCTGCAAGGGCTTGAGTGCATGGCCTCAGCGCGCCCCGCCTTGCGGGTGGTGGTGCTGGACGACGGAATGCAGCACCGCGCACTCCGACCGGATGTCCTTGTGGGCCTTGTGGGGCGACCCACCCCCCACTCTTGGCGATCGCTGATTCCCGCGGGACCGTTCCGAGACCTGCCCTCGCGCCTGAAGCGCTGCGATCATCTCGTGGACACCTCGGGGCACCACCCCCAATGTTCATGGGCTTCTCGAACGGCATCGGCGCCACCCCAGCGCTGGGCCCACAGAGGTTCTGATGAAGGCGCCTCCCTCCGTGAACCTGCGCTTCTCGTCACCGGCATTGCCCGGCCCGGTCGGGCGCTTGAGGGCGCACAGCAACACGCCGAGGTTGCCGCCCATGCCTTCTATCCCGACCACCACGCCTTCACCCAAGCCGATGTCACCCATTGGCTGGCCTGGATGAAGGAGGCGGGAATTTCTTCTTTGGTCACCACAGAAAAAGACGCCGTGCGATTGCGTCCCTTTGAGCACGCCTTGACAGGTGTCGACGTGTGGGTGCTGCCTTTGACGCTGGTTTGGCATACGGAAGCCCGCGTTCAGGCGTTCCTTGAAACGTGGACGCAGACCTTACCTTCGCAATCCAAACCCCCTCAGTGACATGAAACGCATTTCCTTGATTTCTGCCGTGCTTTTGGCCGCGCTTTCCGCAGGTTGGATGGGCTGTGAAGCCCCTGCCCCAAAGACGGCTCCAGGTTCCATTGGCGGAACCATCGCAGGGTTAGACGCCGGCACGGAGGTCGTGTTGCGCAGCTTCAACAATGGAAATTTGGTCAATGTCGCCTCGACAACCCTTGACTCTGCCGGTGGATTCACCTTGACACCCGCCAAGCCTTTGACCCGTGGGTATCATCAATTGCTTGCAGGACGTGTGCACCCCCTTGTTTTGATCACAGACCAAACGGAAGGTGTCACCGTCGAAGCCACGGCGCGGGCGGGTGAGAACTACATGGTGGGCGCCTCCATCGCCGGTTCGCCGGAATCGGTCACCATCGCGGAATACTACGAAGCCATCATGCCGCTGCAACAGCGCATCAAGCAAGCGGAACGTGACGCCCGCACCTTGAGTGGGGACAAGCGCGCCGCGGCCAAGGAGGCTGTGGCCGCCAAAGTGGACAGCATCAACGCCTTGAGTCTCGCCTTCGCGGAGAAGCACAGCGGCACCCTCGCCGCCTTGAGTGCCTTGGAGAGCTTGGATGCGGGTGCCCACAAGGAGTTGTTCAAGGCCAACATCGAGGCCTTAAAGGACGAATTCCGGAACTCCTTTTACTTCGGCAAGATCAAGTCTTCATACGACCGCGCGGTGTTGCCACGCAACATGGAGCTGCCCAACCCCACAAAGCAAAAGAAGCGGGGGGGCAAAAACAGCAAGTACGGCCAAGGAGACATGGCGCCGGACATCGTCATGAACGACCCCGACGGCAACGAGCGCAAGCTCAGCGACCTCCGCGGCACCGTGGTGTTGTTGGACTTCTGGGCCTCGTGGTGCGGTCCCTGCCGCCGGGAAAACCCGAGCGTGGTAAGAGCGTATGAGAAGTACAAGGACCAAGGCTTTGAGGTCTTCTCTGTGTCGTTGGACAGCGACGCGAACCGCTGGCGCAAGGCCATCGAGCAAGACCAACTGACGTGGCCCAACCACGTGAGTGATTTGCAGGGATGGCGCAACGGTGCTGCGCGTGAGTACGGCATCAGCAGCATTCCCCACACCATGCTCATCGACCGCGATGGCGCCATCTTGGCCACGCACCTGCGTGGCAGCGGCGTCGAATCAGCCTTGCGCGGGGTGTTTGGCAAGTGATGTCGCACTGCGTCCATTTGGCCTCGGACCTGCACATGGGTGCAGAAGCGGCGATGTCCAGCGTGGACCGCGAACGCGCCTTTGTCACATGGATGCGAGACGCCGCACGCGGCGAAGGCTTTGCGCAAGGGCGCCCGGCCACGGAACTGCATTTGGTCGGCGACCTCTTCGATTTTTGGTTTGAGTACAAGCGTGCCGTGCCCAAGGGTGGCGTCCGCTTGATGGGTGCCATTGCCGAATTGACGGACGCTGGCCTGCCCATCCATTTCCACGTGGGCAACCACGACATGTGGACGTTTGGCTACTTGCAAGAGGAGTTGGGGGTGCACGTTCACCGAGCGCCTGTGGTCCAAACGTGGGATGGACTCACCTGCATGGTCGGCCATGGCGACGGCCTCGGTCCTGGCGACCGCGGGTACAACCGCCTCAAGCGCGTGTTCACCTCTCGCGCATGCCAGGCGGCCTTTCGCTTGCTCCACCCGGACCTTGGCATGGCCCTGGCCCAAGCATGGTCCACGCGAAGCCGCCAAAAGGGCGAGTTGCCCCTGTCCGCAGACCTTCGTCAAGAGCACCTCTATGCGTATGCGCTGGATCACCTCCAACGCACAGGCGGGACATCGATCCACGCGTTCATCTTTGGGCATCGACACCTTCCCCTCGACCTGCCCATCGAAGGCCACGAAGCGCGGTACATCAACACCGGCGACTGGCTCACCCACTTCAGTTCTGTGGTCATTCAAGACGGTCGTGCCGAATTGATCCGCCACACGCCGGGCGCATAACCGCCCCTTCCCACAACCGAGCAACAAAAAAGGGACCCGAGGGTCCCTTTTTCAATGCGTTGGATGGTCGACTCAGCGACGGACCACAAACTTGGCCGCCTTCACAGCGTCGCCTTGGCTCATGCGAACCACGTAGTAGCCGGAGGGCAACTCGCGCACGTCGGTGCGCACGCGGTCCACGCCGCCCACGTTGGTCAGGTCGTTGACCCAACGACGGCCCGTGAGGTCGAAGATTTCGACACGTGCCTGACCCTGCCATCCAGCAGTAGGCAAGTTGAGCTCCTCACCGACCACAGGGTTCGGGAAGACATTCCACGCAGCTTCCTCCGCGACCAACTCTTCTTCCTCCACTTCAGTCGCAATGCCGTTGACGAAGATGCCGCGGCCATGTGTGCCTGCGTAGATGGCACCACCGTTGGTGATGTTGCTCCATGGGTGAGAGCTGCGGAACTGCTGCTTGAGGTCGAACACAGGTGCAGTTACACCGTCAGGACCGTTCTCCATGCCGATGTTGCTGATCTCCCAGTTCGCGTCGCCGTTCTTCACGAAGATGCCAAACTCGGTGCCCACCACAATCGTGGAGGGATCGTTGGCGTCGATGACCACATCGTAGCAAGGAATGTTGTTGAAGTTGATGAGGCTCAAACCATCGGGGCCGTTGCCCGTCCAAATGTTGTCCCACTCGACGTCGTTGCTGAGGGCGTTGAACGTCTCACGCACCTTGCCTGCACCGTTGGCGCCGTATCCGCCGACAGAGATGACCACGTGGTTGGGGTCGTTGGGATCCACACTCAAGCCCGTCACAGCAGCACCCGCGCTGCTCAAGATGTTGGTCACCTCCAAGGAATCGACATCTTCTTGGCTGTACACGTGGCGCAAGCCAGTCACACGCGTGACCTGGCCATTCCAACCGGTGTAGAACATCACATCGCCGGCTTCGTCTCCTTGCTCCACAAATTCGATGGCCTTGGTGCCAGAGAATCCAGCAGGTGCTTCTGCGATGCGAATCCATGAAGGCGTGGTGTTGAAGTTGAGCGCCTCACGCGTCATCCACACACCCAATCCACCGTTCAAACCCAACACAAACATGCTGTTGTAGGGGTCCTTCACGCGGATGCGCTCAGGAATGTTGTAGAGCACGTCTGCAGCGTGCACGTACACGGTGTCGCACACCTCTGTGGTGTTGATGATGGGCTCTTCCACGTAGGTGGTGTCAAACATGCCGGTCGGCACGTCGAACACGTAGTACAAGCTGTCACCGTTCTCATCGACGTACGTGAAGACCGAATCCGTGTCGATGATCTCCGTCACAATCTCGGTGGTTTCAAAACCCACGGTGTCAGAGGTCACCACACACTGGACATCTTCAACACCTTCTTGAGGGTCGAGCCAGAAGTAATCTGGATCTTCCGTCAGAGGTGCATCCAAGATGCGCTCAGGGCGTGGGATGGAATCGAAGAAGCGCAGCGTCTCGTCTTCTCCCATTTGGTAAGTGAATGGCAAGTTTTGGCTCGCGGTGGCCATCTCAAACGTTCCTCCTGTGGTGTCTTGCCCGAAGGTGTTGACCAAGATGACGTTGTTTTCGCTGTACTCGTCGTCGAAGTCCTCGTACAGGCGGAGGCAAGTGTAGAACTGGCCGAGGTCACCTTCTTCTGTGAAGAGGTCGGTGAAGTTGCCGTCGTAGAAGCCACCGGTGTTGTTGATTTGGCCCGGGGCAAGCGTACCACGGACAAGGCCACCGTTCTGAGAAGCGGCAAACCACGCGTAATCGTAGCCCTCTGCCTCTGTCACCATGCTAATGGCGCAGTCGAAGCCGTCACCACCGTGCACCTCCACCCCCATTTCGTCGCTCAAGAAGTAGCCGTCGCCTGGAATGAAGAGTGAACCGTTGTCCTGCGTTCCACCCAACACGCCTGTACCCGCACTGTGGGCCATGCCGTAGAACTGGGTCACGTTGTAGTTGCGGTTGCACGCCGTGTAGCTGTATCCGTTGTCTTCAGAACGGTAAATGCCACCGTCTGTCGCCACGTACATCGTGCCGTTGGGTGTGTTGTCGTCCACGAAGATGACTTCGTGCACGTCGGCGTGCACCCCAAAGTTGAACCCAGGCGCGTCGAATGCCGCTGCGGCTTGTTCAGCCTGCTGGTTGGGGCCTGAACGCCAGATCTCAATGCCGCCCACGTACGCGAGGGTCGGATCGCTCAACGAAATGCCGAGGGCCAAGTCGTAGATGCCTTGCGAGCGTGGGAGCGGTGTGGCCGTTTGGATTTCTCCGGGCCAAACTTCCTCCCATGTGCCGCCTGCGCCGCCTCCTCCGCTGTAGAACAAGCCGTAGAAGAGACCACCTGAGGTGGCGTACATGGCAAAGGCGTTGTGCGTGCCATCTTCGTTCGCAGTGAGGGCAATGTCCACACGGGCGCGGCCGATCCCAGACTGGGGCAAGTTGCCGTTGGTGCCTCCACCTGCAGAAATCAACTCCAGGTTGGTGAAGTCGCCACCAATGGAGCGGTAGACACGGCCATTCACGCCGGCCACCAAGCAGTAGCTGCCATCGGGCGCAATGGCCACGTCAGACGCGTTGCTGGGGCTGTTGCCTCCACCGGGGACTTCAGACAACACGCCGTTGGTGATGCTGCCGTATCCATCGACAGACGCATACCAAACGCGGTCGTCGTTGGTGGGATCTGCTGCGAGGGCATCGGTGGCGTCATATCCATCGGTGCCGTCCACCATGGTCCATGTCGCACCGTTGTCTTCCGACATCCAAATGCCGTCTCCGCGGAAACCTGAACCACCTTCACCTCCCGCTCCGTCAAAGTTGGAGCCAGTGCCGACGTAAATGGTTCCGTTGCCTGCAACGGCCACAGAACCCACCATCAAGCTTGGGAAAGTGAGCACTTGGTTCCAGTTGTCACCCCGGTTGGTGGACTTCCAGAGGCCACCTGACACCGCACCTGCGTAGAGGGTGTTGTTGCCCACCGCAGCGATGCCGCGGGTGCGACCCCCGATGTTGTCGGGACCGAGTTCGTGCCAAGACAACGAGCTGGCCTTGGCCTCCGCTTGCTTGCTTGCCGCTTTGGCCACGGCGCGGCGCAATTCCTGCAACCCCTCGTGGTCGATGTTGCCGTTGGCGTCCCCCACGAGCATGCGGCGGATTTCCATGGCACCGTCGGGCTGCGCTGCAGCCGCCTCGGGGCGAGGTGAGAAAGTTGTAGAGTCAGTTTGGACCAAGGTTGAGATGCCCCAAGCAGAGAGGGCCAAAACCGCGGTGCCCGCAGCCAAGCTGCGAAGTGTTGAAGTCAACTTCATGGATTCAGTCTTTATCAGGCTTCTTTCGAAATCGGAGGAAAGTTACAACAGAAGAACTGCGAGAAGGCGGAAAAAGTCGCGTCGCGCGGAAGGAGATGCACCTCGTCGTCCGAGAGCCCCTCAAATGAAAGCATAAGGTGCAGGAATGCTGGGGTTACAGCACGTGCTTCTCAGCGTGATAAGACGACCGAACGAGCGGGCCGCTCTCGACGTGACGGAAGCCCATTTTTTGGCCGATCTCGTCCAACTCCGCGAAGGTGTCTGGATGCACAAACTCCGCCACCGGAAGGTGCTTGGGCGTAGGCTGCAAGTATTGGCCCAGCGTGACGACCTGGCAGTTCACAGAGCGCAAGTCTTCCATGGTCTCCACCACTTCATCAAACGTCTCGCCGAGGCCGAGCATCACGCCGCTTTTGGTGCGAAGGCCGGCGTCGCCGAGGCGCTTGAGGACTTCAAGGCTGCGGTCGTATTTGGCTTGGATCCGGACGCCTTTGGTGAGACGACGCACGGTCTCGAGGTTGTGCGACACCACTTCAGGCGCGACCTGGATGATCTTCTGAAGGTTGTCCCACTTGCCGGCAAAATCCGGGATCAGGGTTTCCAGGGTGGTGCCTGGGCTTTGGTGGCGGATGGCGCGCACAGTTTGGGCCCAAATCTCCGCCCCTCCGTCCGCCAAATCGTCGCGGTCCACAGACGTGATGACCGCGTGCTTCACGCCCATCAACTTGACCGAGTTGGCCACGCGGCCGGGCTCGAACGGATCGGCCTCCAGCGGCTTGCCTGTGCTCACGTTGCAAAAGCCACAGCTGCGCGTGCAGATGTTGCCCAAAATCATGAACGTCGCCGTCCCTTCGCCCCAGCACTCCCCCATGTTGGGACAGTGGCCGCTTTCGCAAATCGTGTGGAGCTTGTGTTCCGACACAATGTTGCGCACCTCGCGGTACGCCTCTCCTGTGGGGAGTTTGACGCGAAGCCACTTGGGCTTGGGCACGCGCGCCTTGGGCGCGGAATTGTTGGATGCTGGAGGGGTCGCAGACATGCTGTTCGTCGATGCTTGGAAAGACAAAGGTCGGAAAGGATTGTTCAACGCAACACGTCACCCAAACCCTTGGCTGACCATTGTGCACCCCACGCGTACCGCAACACAAACGTCAGGTGCACGCGGCTCGGGCGAACGAACTCGCTGGCCAGGATCTCGACGGGCTGCACATAGACATCTGCATGGACGACGGCCTCAAGGGTTCGCGTGGTCGTTCGGGCGTCGTGAAATTCAAAGGCCATGCCCTCGCTCCAACACAAACCAGGGTTCAACCCCAAGCTCTCTAGCCCGTTGACCCACGGGGCCCGTCCGTAAATGCGGTCCGAAAAGTGGACTTCCGGATCGTAGCGTTCCACCTCCAGCGAGGTGTAGGGAATCTCAGGGTACCCGATTTCCAAAAACACCGGCTTGGCAATGCCCAGCACCGCTCCGTACTGACGCGTCCGCATCACGCTCACCCCGTTCTTGCGGTACTTCTCGGCCACCATCTCGGTGCGGTAGCGTTGCACCCGCAACGCGTGGTGCGCATTTACCTTGCCAAACACGTATGGCAAGCTCTCCTCATAGACGGGGTTTCTCGTTTTCTCTTCTTTGGGATGGCGCACAAACACAAGCTCCCCCTGCCAACCGCGCTGCACAAAAGCACCGTCAAACGTACCGCGCTGCACCCCAAACCCCGCACCCTGACTGTGGAGGGTGACGTGAAACCGCGCCGCATCGGTCAGCACCACATCCACCCCCTCGCCATACACCGCATCCAGCCCGGTGGCCGATTGACCGTGCGCCACCCACGAAAGCAACGCAAGCGCAGGGAAGAGCAGAAGGCGACGAATGAAAGGACGAAGGCAACGCATGTCAAGCGAAGTTAGGCGGTTTGCGGTTGGCTCCGGACAGGTCGCGTTGCATCTTGCACACATGGCAGAACAATGGAACTACACCGTGTCGTACCAGCACCCGCTGCGGACGACCAACACGCATTTGGCCTCGGGAGAAACGGTCCTCACCGACGCCCCCACCGACAACCACGGACTGGGCCAAGCGTTTTCCCCCACCGATCTGCTGAGCACTTCCTTGGCGGCTTGTGTCGCCACCATCATGGGCATCCACGTCGAAGGCAAGCCTTATGACCTGGTACGCCTCGACGCCAAGGTCCAAAAAACAATGGCAGCCCAACCCCGGAGGGTGGCTGCCATTGCCATTGCATTTGAGATTGAGGTGTCGTCCGAGGCAAGCGACCAAGATTTGGCCGTGCTGGAACGTGTTGCCCGTGCGTGTCCGGTGGCGAAAAGCCTTCATCCGGACCTCGAACAGAACTTGTCGTTTGCGTTCACGCGCGTTTAACGCGTCTCCGCAGTCGGCGTTTCTGCATAGGCTGCACACTGGTCGTAGAGGGTTCCACAAGAGCTGAGTGCAGCAGCAGTCAACAACACGAGGGCGGCAATTCGAAGGGTACGTTGCATGTCAGATGGATTTGAATGGAAAAAAGAACCTGACTTCCGTTACGGGCGCGCATCCCAAAAGGTTACACCCCCGTACCTTCGACGTGTGAAGCGCACGAGCACTCCCCATGTCTTTGGCCTCGTCCTCGGGGTGACGATGCTGTTGGGGTGCGCCACCGCCTCTCTTCAAACCCCGTCGCAACGCCGTCCCTACGACCGCGAAGCGTCGACCCTGCACCCCGAACTCACGCTCCATCGCAAACTGGACAAGGGCGAGGTGGATGTCTACCTGAACATCCCGCGAGAAGAGCTTCTCTACAGCCGGCTCGACGCCACGGCGCCTTTTGTCGCGCAGCTGCAGTTGTCGGTGGCAGACACCACATGGCACCTTTTGGACACGGCATGGGCCGACAGCCCACGCTTGCTTCATCAACGCTGGACCCTTCAAGAAGCATGGGGGCTCCAGCGCCTGGACCTGCAATTGGTGGATGTGTTGCGGAATGCGTCCTGGTCCACGAGGCGCCTGCTCGGCCCACCTGATGCATGGGGCCCTTCGGATGTGTTGATTTGGAGTGCCCAAAAAGACTGGGCCCTGGCGGGCCAGCAGGCCACGGTGGGCGACACCCTGACCTTCCTCCTTCCTCCCACGCCGCCTGCCGATGCCACCCTGCCTTTGACGTGGCGGCTGTCCAACGCCCCGGCCCCAGCTCAGCTTCCCCCTCCACCTTTCAGCAGCACGCGCCTGCGCTGGGACACCCTCAGCCCCACCCCGTTGGGCACCATGCAGGCCGACAGCCTGATTGTGCTCGGGGTGCCTGACGGAACCACCCTCCTCGAACTCGACAACACAGCGCTCGCCCTGCGCATCCACGGCCGGCCTCACGCGTTCCCCAACGTGATGGACCCCATGGAACTCATGGCCCCCTTGAGGTACATCGCCTCGCGGTCGGAGTTCCAAAAACTGACCCAGGCACAACACCCCAAACAAGCGCTGGACGCCTTCTGGTTGGCATGCACCCCCTCCACTGAAAACGCCCGCAGCCTGCTCAACACCTACTACGGTCGCGTGGAAGAAGCCAACGCAAGCTTCTCCGGGTTGGTGGAGGGATGGCGGTCCGACCGGGGCATGGTGCACATTGTGTTTGGGGTGCCCCAACGCATCCGTCGCGACACCTGGAACGAGTATTGGATTTACGGCGAAGAGGGCACGGCAAACGCCCTGACGTTCCACTTCCGAAAGCGCCGCACCCTCCTCGACGACAACGCGTATGAACTCCAGCGAAGCATTCAATTTCGCTCGGTGTGGGACCGCGGCGTGAGCAATTGGAGAAACGGCCGTGTACGCGGGGATTGACCGCGACGGCACGTACCTTCGCCGCGCGGGATGTTCCGCCCTTCCTCGATTTTCTTCCCATGCATCGACGCCCTTCTGAACGGACTTTTCTCTTTGGCATTCACCCTGTCCTCGAAGCGTTGGAGGAAGCCAAACCCCTTCAGCGCGTGCTGTTCCTCAAGGGGAAGCAAACCGACGAAATTTCGGAGATCCTTCGGCAGTGTCGCGCCTTGGACGTGCCCGCCCAAGCGGTGCCCAAGGAACGCTTGGACCGCGTGACGCGAAAGAACCACCAAGGGGTCATCGCGTTCACCTCGCCGATCGAATTCCAGCCGCTCGACGAAGTCGTACTGGGGGCTTTTGAGCGCGGCGAAACGCCCTTGATTGTGGCCCTTGACGGGGTCACGGATGTCCGCAACTTGGGCGCCATCGCCCGCACCGCGGAATGCTTTGGGGCCACGGGACTGCTCGTGCCCATGACGGGATCCGCGCCCATCAACGAAGACGCAGTCAAATCCTCGGCAGGCGCCTTGCTGCGCCTTCCCATGTGCCGTGCCAAGCGCATGGACGAGGCCATTCAGCTGGCCGCAAACCTCGGCCTCTCCCCTGTGGCCGTGTCGGAAAAGGGGAACGCCCCCTTGAACAGCCTCGAAGGCACGACGCCCACATGCTTGATTTTGGGCGACGAACACGCAGGCATTTCACCGGACGTGCTCAAGCACTGCAACACCACCGTGTCCATCCCCATGAAAGGCAAGACAGCCTCGCTGAACGTGGGCGTGGCTGCGGGAATTGTTTTGTACGCATTTCACCAAAAGTTATTCACTCAGTGAGGGTTGGGTCGCGAAAAATGATATAATTTTATGTATATTATCATTTGACGCGCGCAACCAACACTGTCAGTGACCATGCTTCGAAATGTCCTCCTTGCCTTTGGCATCCTCTTGACCGGTCTCCACGCCTCGCAAGTCACAGCCCAAACGAGCTGTGAAACCTGCGATTTGTCTTTTGTGGCGGAAACCTTGGAAACCCTCGAGATTTCCTGTTCTGACGGAGATCCCTTGCAGGCGGTCCCTCCCTTCCCTGCCTTCAACAACACCTGCACACAGGGCTATTGGGCGAGCACGTTCAAGTACACCACCGGCAGCGCCGAGTCTTGCTCTGGCGTTCGACCTGTAGGCCTTCCTTCGAACCTTGGCACGATTCAGCTGGGTGAATTCAGTTCCACAGGACTGACCCCCTCCAACCACTTCAACGACCTCGGCAGCCCTTTGACCTGGACGGTGTACCCCGAAAACGTGGCGCGGTTGCAGGGAACGGTCTACAACATCAGCAACATCAATGCGAGCCTTGAGGTGGACTTCTACTACGAGCTTAACGGCTCAGGTGCAGAGTGGACGGCTTCGGGCGGGAACGTCAACGACGCTGCGGCCAACGACGACGACGTCGACGGGTGGACCATTTGGAACCTTCGCCCCAACATCAGCAAACTGGTCGGCGGCGGTGACTTGGAGGGACAAATCATCTACCTCAAGGCCCCCAGTTCCCTCCTGGGTTATCCGTTGCAGGTGGGTGCAGGCGCCAATGGAGTGAATGCGGAGCAAGGACTCGGCGGTGCTTTCGATTGGTCAGCTTGCGTCAATGGTACCATCTATGGGGGCCTCGGCGTGTCGACTCTGGAATTCACGTCGTGTGCAGAAACCTCTTCCATCTGCGCGTCTGACAACGATGCGGTGGTGGAGTTTTTCGTGGGCAACCTGCAGGGTTTTGACCAAATCCAAGGTGCGGTTGACGTCACGGACGATACCGCTCCTCTTCTTCAAGACCTTCCCAACGACTACACCTTGAATTGTCCTGTTGAACTCGAGGAGCTGGATGCCCTGACCACCGTGTTCGCCACAGACGATTGCAGCACGGCATCCCTCACCATGACGGAAACGTTCATCAACGGAGATTGCCCAAGTGAGTTCACCCGCATTCGCACCTTCACGGCCACCGACGGCTGTGGATTGACCAGCCAGCACACCCAAACCGTGGAGGTGATTGACGTGGTGGACCCTGTCTTGAATGTGCCGTCCAATGCGGTGTTCAGTTGTGACGTCGGCCCCACTTTCGCGCCGGCCACAGCAACCGATGCCTGCAATGGTTCGCTCACAGTCGTTGAAGGCGAGCAGGTCACCGAACCAGGGGACTGTCCTGGCGAATACACCATTCACCGCACCTTTTCTACCGAAGACCTCTGCGGGAACACCGCCACGGGCGCCCAAACCATCTATGTGCAAGACCTCACTCCGCCGACCATCGCGTTGCCCGCGGACGTGATTTTGCCCTGTGGAAGTAACCTTGTGTATCCTCCTGCTTCCGCCACCGACAACTGCACCGCCGAGGAAGACATCACCCTCACCACTTTCAATTCGCTGCCGCCCACGAACTGTCCGGCAGAAGAGATTTTGGAGCGTCGCTTTTTGGCCACGGACTTGTGCGGAAACTCGACCCTCGAGATCCAAACCGTGACGATCACAGACAATGACCTGCCCTTCTTCACTTACGTTCCGGCAGACACCTCCTTCTCATGTGACGAAGAGCCCTTGTTGGAAGACGCAGAAGCAGACGACGATTGCTCCTCCTTCGAGATTACCACAACCACAGACACCCTCTTTGGCGAATGTGCTTCGAACTACGATTTGATCCGCACCTTCACGGTGACCGATGCCTGTGGCAACATGGCGGATGCCCAACAGGTCATTTCCGTTCGCGATGCGGAAGCGCCCGTCATTGCGTCTGTGTTTGATGAAGTCCTCACCATCGAATGCGACCAAATCTGGAGCCCCACCGACCTCGACGCGCAGGACAACTGCTCCGCGGTCAGCTGGGAATTGAGCATTGACACCGTGGGGACACCAAGCACAGGTGTGTACCAATTGGATGTCATTCACACCGCAGTCGACGCGTGCGGAAATGCCGCTTCTACGCCCCAAACCGTGGCCGTCTCTGACACCACGCCACCCGCTTTTGTGTCGGTCCCAGAGGATCTGACCTTGTCGTGTGAAGACGTCATTCCTTTTGAAATGGCTGTGGCCACTGACAACTGCACGGCTGTCACTGTGGAGGTTTCTGACGATTTGGCCCTTGAAGTGGCGCAGGGGGAGCATCTGTTGACGCGAACGTTCACCGCCACCGATGCCCAAGGCAACATCGCTCAGGCCGTGCAATTGATCTCCATCGTCGACGCCACTGCACCTGAGTTCACGTTTGTGCCTGCCGACTACACAGTCGAGTGCTCGGAGGATTTGACACTGCTGGATGCGACAGCCCAGGACAACTGCAGTGACGTTTCCATTTTGGTTTCGAGCGTCACCACTCCTGGCGGCGCCACCGGCAACTACACTTTGACACGGACGTTCACCGCCACCGACGATGCCGGCAACAGCACCTCTGCCTCCCAAACGATCACCGTCCAGGACACCACCGCGCCTGAATTCACGACGGTGCCTGCCGATTACACGGTCGAATGCACTGACGACATGCCTTTGGAGGCTGCGACTGCAATCGATGCCTGCGGTCCGGTGACCGTGGAGGTGTCAAGCATCACCACCCCGGGCAATGCTTCAGGCAACTACGTCATCACCCGCACCTTCACCGCCACAGACGACGCAGGCAACAGCACCTCTGCCTCACAGACCATCACGGTGCAGGACACCACGGCGCCGGAATTTGTGAGCTTTCCTTCAGACATCGATGTGGAGTGCTCGGATGATTTGCCACAGATGTCTGCCACTGCCGCCGACGGCTGCGGACCTGTGTCTGTGACCTTTTCGGATTTGACCACGCCAGGAAATGCCGCCGGCAATTACACGATTTCACGCACCATCACTGCGACAGACGATGCCGGCAACGCCACGTCTGCGGTTCAAACCATCACAGTGCAAGACACCACGGCCCCTGCGTTCACCTTCGTGCCGGCTGACTACACCGTCGAGTGCTCGGACGAGATGCCGATGGACAACGCCACAGCCTCGGACAACTGCGGAGAAGTCACCTTGGAAGTGACGAGCGAGACTGCCGCGGGTGATGCTGCAGGCAACTACGTCATCACGCGCACTTTCACCGCCACAGACGACGCGGGAAACAGCACGTCTGCCTCGCAGACCATCACCGTGCTAGACACCACGGCGCCGGAGTTCACCTTCGTGCCTGCCGACTACACCGTCGAGTGCTCAGAGGAGATGCCGATGGACGACGCCACTGCCTCTGACAACTGCGGAGAAGTCACCATTGAGGTGGAAAGCGAAACGACGCCAGGCAACGCCACAGGCAACTTCGTCATCACGCGCACCTTCACCGCAACCGACGATGCGGGCAACAGCACCTCCACATCGCAGACGATCACCGTGGTGGACACCACAGCCCCAATCCTGAATGTGCCGGCAGACTACACCACGGAATGTTCCGATGGGTTGGTCCTGGATTTGGCGGAAGCCTTTGACCTCTGTGGACCCACAAGCGTGGGGGTTGAGGTTGAGACCATTCTCGGTGATGCCATCGGCAACTACACGCTGATCCGCACTTTCACCGCCACAGACGACGCAGGCAACAGCACCTCGGCCTCTCAAACCATCACCGTGCAGGACACCACGCCGCCGGAGTTCATTTCCGTGCCGGAAGATGCTGTCGTCGAGTGTTCAGAAGACCTCCCCTACTTGGAGCCATCCACCAACGATGCGTGCGGCACCGTGGAACTCACTTACAGCGATGAGGTCATTCCCGGGAACGCTGCAGGAAACTACACGGTGATTCGCACCTTCACCGCCACAGACGATGCTGGCAACAGCAGCTCGGCCACTCAAACCTTCAATGTGGTCGACACAACGGCCCCTGCGTTCACCTTCGTGCCAGCTGACTACACCGTTGAGTGCTCGGACGAGATGCCGATGGACAACGCCACAGCCTCGGACAACTGCGGAGAAGTCACCTTGGAAGTGACGAGCGAGACTGCCGCGGGTGATGCTGCAGGCAACTACGTCATCACGCGCACTTTCACCGCCACAGACGACGCGGGAAACAGCACGTCTGCCTCGCAGACCATCACCGTGCTAGACACCACGGCGCCGGAGTTCACCTTCGTGCCTGCCGACTACACCGTCGAGTGCTCAGAGGAGATGCCGATGGACGACGCCACTGCCTCTGACAACTGCGGAGAAGTCACCATTGAGGTGGAAAGCGAAACGACGCCAGGCAACGCCACAGGCAACTTCGTCATCACGCGCACCTTCACCGCAACCGACGATGCGGGCAACAGCACCTCCACATCGCAGACGATCACCGTGGTGGACACCACAGCCCCAATCCTGAATGTGCCGGCAGACTACACCGCAGAGTGCTCGGACGAGATGCCGATGGACGACGCCACGGCATCTGACAACTGTGGTGAAGTCTCCATTGAAGTGACAAGCCAAACAACGGCTGGCGATGCCGCGGGCAACTACGTCATCACGCGCACCTTCACGGCCACCGATGATGCTGGCAATGCCACGTCAGCCACGCAGACCATCACCGTGCAGGACACCACGTCACCTGAATTCACCTTCGTCCCGACTGACTACGTGGTGGAATGCTCCGACGTCATGCCAATGGACGATGCCACAGCCGCGGACAACTGCGGAGAGGTGACCATTGAAGTGACGGGCGAGATTGTCGCTGGAGATGCTGCAGGCGACTATGTCATCGTGCGTACTTTCACGGCAACAGACGATGCGGGCAACAGTTCTTCTGCGACACAGACCATCACGGTCCAGGACACCACGGCTCCTGCGTTCACCTTCATTCCGGCTGACTACACTGTAGAATGCTCAGACGAGATGCCGATGGAGGACGCCCTGGCCTCCGACAACTGCGGAGAGGTGACCATCGAAGTGACGAGCGAAACTGCCGACGGCGATGCTGCAGGCAACTACGTGATCACACGTACGTTCACCGCCTCGGACGACGCAGGCAACAGCTCGTCTGCCACCCAGACCATCACGGTTCAGGACACCACAGCGCCAGAGTTCACCTTCGTGCCCGCCGACTACACAGTTGAATGCTCCGACGAGATCCTGATGGACGACGCCCTGGCCGCAGACAACTGTGGAGAGGTGACCGTGGAGGTGTCAAACGAAACGACGCCTGGCAATGCCACCGGCAACTACGTGATCACACGCACGTTCACCGCCACGGACGATGCGGGCAACAGCTCGAGCGCCACGCAGACCATCACGGTGCAAGACACCTCTGCACCGGAATTTTCGTTTGTGCCGGCTGATGCCGTTGTGGAATGCACCGATGCTTGGCCCGAGGACATGGCTTTGGCCTCAGACGCCTGTGGCCCCATCGACATTCAGGTGACGACTGACACGCTTCCTGGCTTTTGTGGTTTGCTCCGTCTCGAACGGACATTCACAGCCACGGACAATGCCGGCAATGTCAACACAGTTGTCCAAACCCTGACCCAAGTTGACACCCAAGGTCCGGTCTTTGTGGATCTTGTGGAAGAAGTGGATTTGTCTTGCTCCCAAAACTTCAATCAAATCCCCATTCCCGGCACGACCGACGCGTGCTCAGAGGTGACGACCTTGGTTTGGAACGATGAATCGTTCAGCGGAGGATGCACCCTCCCCATCTCTGCCATCCTTCGGACCTACACGGCTGTGGATGCTTGCAACAACGTATCTCAAGCAGAACAAATCATCCTGCTGACAGACAACGAAGCTCCTGAATGGGACTTCCTGCCAGAGGATGTCACCATTGAATGCACCGACGTTTACGAGCTCGTGCCCCCCACGGCGACCGACAACTGTGCCACCCCTCAAATCACCTGGGACGTGGACACCGTGGGAGATGTCTCCACAGGCGTGTACGACTTGGTCTTTGCCTTTCAAGCCGTGGATGATTGTGACAACATCGCGGAACACGAACACGTGGTTCAAGTGGAGGACACGGTGAGCCCAGAATGGGTGACCTTCCCTGAGGATTACACCATGGCCTGTGGCGAAGCGTTGGACACCACCATGCCCACTGCGGCCGACGCATGCAGTGATTTGGTCACGGTGGCCCTGGTCGATGAATCCTTCAGCGAAGGCGAATGCCTCGGCTCTGGGCTGTGGACGCGCACGTTCTCCGCGACAGACGCGAACGGCAATGTCCTCGAGTCCTCTCAATGGATTCAAGTGGTGGACACCATCGCTCCGTACTTCACCGCCGTCCCCGAAGCGGTGACGGTCGAATGTGACGAGGCGTTGCCCTCCGTTTTGGCCGAGGCGGAAGACGCATGCGGCACCACGACGGTGTCGTTCAGCGAATCCGTGGTGGACGGTTCAAATGCCAACAACTACACCGTGATTCGAACGTTCACGGCAACAGATGCATGTGGCAATGAAACGGACACGACCCAAATCGTGAACGTGGTTGACACCACGCCGCCCACCTTCTTGACGACGTGGAGCGATGAAACACGCCAATGCGGGGAAGATCTGAGTCCGTTGCCGGTCGAGGCTGTGGACGCCTGTTCTGACAGTGTCTTTGTCACAACCAACGATGTGATGACGCCTGGCCTTTGCGAAGGCTCCTTCACGCTGGCCCGGACGTACATCATCTCCGACTTTTCCGGCAATGCCGATTCCATGTTGGTCACCGTGAACGTGGTGGACACCATTGCCCCTGTTTGGGTCATGACGCCGGAAGACCTCACCGTTTCCTGTGACGAGGCGCTGCCCACGGATGAACCCTTGGCGGAAGACGTGTGCAGCGAGGTGACCTTGGTTTTGGCCACCGACACCGTGTTGGGCAATGCCCTTGGCAACTACGAGGTCATCCAGACTTGGACTGCAGAGGACGCTTGCGGCAACAACACCATGCACGAGCGCGTGATTCAAGTGGTGGACACCATTGCGCCTGAGGTGGTCTTCCCTGAGAACGACACCATGGCCTGCAATGCCGAGGTGCCTCTGACGGAACCCTTGATTTTGGACAACTGCGGAACGACCTCTTGGACTTACACGGACGAAACCACGCCAGGCCCATGTGAAGGGGCAAGCACGTTGACGCGCACCTTCACCGTGACCGACGATGCGGGCAACCTTGTCGAAGGCGTGCAAGTGATTTCCATTGTGGACGAGGAAGCGCCCGAATTCACGTTTGTCCCTGAACCGACAACTTGGGAATGCAACGCACCCACGCTGCTTGACTCGGCCGTGGCCACGGATGCTTGCTCGGACGTGACACTCACTGCCCAACTCGACACCTTGAGCGGACTTGGGGCAAACCAGTGGACGCTGATGGTCACGTGGATGGCACAAGACGGATGCGGGAACACGGCCGAGGCGACCCAACAAATCACCGTGTTGGATCAACTCGCGCCCACCATCGACGCAGGACCCGCGGGCACAAGCCTCGCTTGGGGAGATTCTCTGTTGCTCGACGTGTGGGAGAGTGAGTTCGTGTACATGGACAGCTGCACGCAAATCGACGATTTGGTTGTGTCCGTCCAGATTGACACGTTGGAAGCGTTGGAACCCTGCATCGATGAAGTCGTGTTGACTTGGTCCGTGCAGGACCTCGCTGGGAACGAAGAGAATTGGATTCAACCTGTGCAGCTGTTTGACAACGATGCCCCTGTCTGGCTGGAGTACCCCGCAGACCTCCTGTTGCCTTGCGACAGCGTTTGGGAGCCCGTTGCGCCTGCGTGGACGGACCACAACGATTTTGAAGTCACCCAAACCCTGGACACCCTCCCTGGCGCATGCCCCGCGGAGATGACCTTGACTTGGACCTTGTTGGCTTCGGATGTCTGTGGCAACACTTCTGATCCATGGATTCAAACGGTGAGTTTCGTGGACTCCCTCGCCCCTGATTTGGTGTCCTGGCCGGAGGATGTTGTCGTCAACGCTCCTGCGGATGTGCCGGTGTGCAATGCGGAAGGCATTGTTTGGACTGACAACTGCAGCGACGCTTTGGTGGATTGCGTGACAGACACCTTGGAGCAATACTGCCCGGGCTCATACCTCCTCGGACGCACGTACTCGGTCACGGACGCCTGTGGCAACGCCAGCTCCGTGCAGCAAAACATCTTGGTCGAAGATGTCGAAGCGCCAGCATTCACGAATTGGGTGAGTGCGGAGACCTTCTCTTGCGACTCCACAGTGGTGGCTCCTGGTGCGGCGGATCTGTCCTTCGAAGACAACCAATCCAGCGCCTCAGACATCGTACTTTCGAGCGTCTTGAGCGAGGTGCTCGGTGACGAGTGTGCGCTGACCGAGGTCTACACCTACACCCTCACAGATGGGTGTGGCAACGTGTCAGAGAATTACGTCTTGGAGTTGTCGTTTGTGGACGACGAAGCGCCTGTGCTTCAGGAGGCGCTCGAAACCCTCGAACTGTTCTGTGTCAGTGAAATTCCAGCCTTCGATGAAGCTGCGCTGCTCGAGAGCGTCACAGACAACTGTGGCACCGTCACGGCTGTCGCCAGTGATGAATTTGAAGGCGGTGAATGCAACGGTCCCGATTGTGTGTTGATCCGCACCATCACCATGATCGACAACTGTGGCAACACCTCTTCGACAGAGCAAATCATGGTCATCTCGGAGCCGCCTACCGTGCCCGAACTGCCCACAGGCTTCTCCCCCAACAACGATTCATTCAACGACGTGTACCAAGTGAGAAATGCGGGCCCCGACCTTGGCATTCCCCCTTGCGATTGGCTGGAGAACACCACCTTCACGGTCTTCGACCGCTGGGGCAGTGTGGTCTTCCTTTCCAACGACATCTCCGAATCGTGGGATGGCACAAACTTGAATGGCCGGCCATTGCCCGTGGGCACCTACTTCGTGGTGTTTGAAGCCAATGGCCTCACCTACCGTCAAACTGTTGATCTCCGCCGCTGATGTACAAGTCTGAACACCCCCTTAAGACGATGCTTCAACGCTCTCTTCTCTTCGCCGCCCTCGGCGTGCTTGGGACATTCACGTCTCTGGCACAACAAGATGTCCTCACCGGACAGTACCTCTTCAATGGCACCCTGATCAATCCTGCCTATGCGGGGGCTTCAGGTCAATGGGAAACCATGGCGATGCAGCGCCTTCAATGGGTGGAATTTGACGGAGCGCCCAACACGGGAATTCTTTCAGCACATGGTGCCATTGCGAACGGTGAGCTCGGAGTGGGAGGTCTCATTGCGATTGACGGTGTGGGCATCACGTCCACCTTTGAGCTTGCTGGCAATGCGGCCTACCACTTGGACATGGGAGAGAGTGACTTGAGCTTTGGCCTTCGTGGCGGCCTGCTGCAGTACCGCGCACGACTCGGTGAAATCGACGTCATCGATCCTGCAGATCCCGTTTACCAAGGGACGCAACTCAGTGCCTGGGTGCCGCGCTTCGGATTTGGCGCCTTGTTCCGCCGGAACAACTGGTTTGTGGGGTTCTCTGCCCCGATGCTTTTTGTGTTTGACAAGGCGCTCGACGGAGGCATTTCCCCTTACTACAGGAACCACATGTACGCCCAAGGAGGGATGAACCTCCGGGCCAACAGCTGGCTCTCCCTTTCCCCTTCTGTCCTGTTCCGTTCTACGCCAGACGTCCCTTCCATTTTGGACCTCAATTTGGTGGCCACCGTGTCCGACGCGTACACCTTGGGGCTCGGCTACCGAACAGGAAGCAGCTTTGTGCTTCTAACGCAATGCCGAATCAGCAACCAATTTCGCATCGGCTACACGCGCGACTTCACAGCCACGGACATCCGAACCTACGCAGGTGGCACCCACGAAATCGTGTTGGGCTGGGACCTCAATCCACGGGCGAAACAAGACATGCCATTCGGCATGTGATCGGAATTTTCACTAAGCAAAAAGGGCAAGCCGATTGGCTTGCCCTTTTTCATGTCGTTCGGTCAGGAATCAACGGAAGGCCACCCCGAGGTACTGGGCATTGCTTCCCAACTCCTCCTCGATGCGGAGCAATTGGTTGTACTTCGCAATGCGGTCGGAACGGCTCGCAGAGCCCGTCTTGATCTGTCCTGTGTTCAAGGCCACCGCCAAGTCTGCAATGGTCGTGTCCTCGGTTTCACCGCTGCGGTGGCTCATCACTGAGGTGTAGCCGGCGCGGTGGGCCATGCTCACGGCGTCGATGGTTTCAGACAGGGTTCCGATTTGGTTCACTTTGACCAAAATCGAGTTGCCCACGCCTTCTTCAATGCCGCGAGACAAACGGCGCACGTTGGTGACAAACAAGTCGTCGCCCACGAGCTGAACGCGCTCGCCGAGCACGTCGGTCAATTGCTTCCATGCGGACCAATCGTCCTCGTCCAATCCGTCCTCGATGGACACGATGGGGTACTTGTCGCACCAGCCTTTCCAAAAGTCCACCATTTCAGCGCCTGTGCGCTGGTCTCCGGTCGACTCGAACTTGTAAAGGCCGCTTTCCTTGTCGTAGAACTCAGAGGCCGCAGCGTCCATGGCCAAAAGCACGTCTTCTCCAGGACGGTATCCCGCCTTCTCGATGGCCCGCAAGACCACTTCCACGGCTTCTTCGTTGCTTCCCAAGTTGGGGGCGAAGCCACCTTCGTCACCCACGTTGGTGCTGTGGCCTTGACCCTTCAACACGCTCTTCAAGTGGTGGAAGATCTCCGTGCCCATGCGCAAGCCATCCGTGAAGGTCTCGGCGCCCACGGGCATCACCATGAATTCCTGGATGTCAATCTTGTTGTCCGCGTGCGAGCCGCCGTTCAAGATGTTCATCATGGGAACGGGCAACGTCCGGGCATTCACCCCACCCACATAGCGGTACAAGGGTTGACCCAAGCAGTCGGCAGCAGCACGCGCCACTGCGAGGCTTACGCCGAGGATGGCGTTGGCGCCCAAGTTGCCTTTGTTCTCCGTACCGTCTACTTCGAGCATGGTCTCGTCAATGAGACGCTGGTCGGTGACGTCAAAGCCCACAAGCGCTTCTTGCAATTCAATGTTGACGTGAGAAACGGCTTTCTCCACGCCCTTGCCCATCCAGGCGTCTCCGCCGTCGCGGAGCTCAACGGCTTCGTGGACACCCGTCGACGCTCCCGAAGGAACCGCCGCACGGCCAAATGATCCGTCACCAGTCCCAACTTCCACCTCCAGGGTGGGGTTGCCGCGTGAATCCAAGATTTGGCGCGCGTGAACGTAATCGATGTAACTCATCAGTAAGATGTATTAGAAGGGACCTTGTCCCTTGGATTGACCGTCGTTCATTGCAAGACGGCAGATTTCTCTTTTGCGATGTTGGCGACAAACTCGTCAAACAAATAACGGCTGTCGTGTGGACCCGCAGATGCCTCAGGGTGGTATTGGACACTGAAGACGGGCTTTCCTTTCACACGAATGCCTGCCACGGTGTTGTCGTTCAAGTGAACGTGCGTCTCTTCCACCTCAGTGGCAGTCTCGAGCGCCTCGCGACTGACCACAAACCCGTGGTTCTGAGACGTGATTTCACACTTGCCGCTGATGAGGTTCTTCACGGGATGGTTCACCCCTCGGTGCCCATTGAACATCTTTTCCGTGGTCAACCCTTGACTCAGGGCCAAGACCTGGTGTCCGAGACAAATGCCAAACACCGGCACCCCAGAGGCCGCCAATGCGCGCACTTCGTTCACCACGCCAGGCATGGCCGCCGGATCGCCCGGTCCATTGCTCAACATGATTCCCTCAGGGTTCCACGCAAGGAGGTCCGACGCCTTGCTGTCCCATGGGAACACCTTGACGTGGCAGCCACGGTCCACCAAGCAGCGCACGATGCTCTCCTTGACACCCAAGTCGAGCAGCGCCACACGGTGCGCCCCTCCTTCGCCTGCCTCACGGGGCTCAGACACACTGACTTGGCTGGACAACTCCATGCCCTCCATCGAAGGCACCTCTGCGAGCTTGGCCTTGAGTTCCTCGACGGACGTGCCGTCGCTGGACACCACGGCGTTCATGGCGCCATTCTCGCGAATGTGCGTCACCAAGGCGCGCGTGTCCACATCCCGAATGCCCACGACTTCATTTCCCTCCAAATCGTCCTGAAGGGTGCCATTGCCGCCAGGACGGCTTGCAATGGAGGAGAAATTGCGAACAACCACGCCCGCCACTCGAGGTCCAGATGACTCGGTTTCCTCTTCATGCACACCATAGTTGCCAATGTGGGCCGTGGCCATCACCACAATTTGACGATGGTAGCTGGGATCTGTGAAGATCTCTTGGTAGCCATACATCCCCGTGTTGAAGGCGATTTCACCAAAACTTGTCCCACGGCTTCCCGCCGCTTTGCCCTGAAATACGGTGCCGTCTGCCAAGACGAGCACTGCAGGGTCTTCTGGTAAAGGGTTGTGAACCATGCCGCGAAGATAGTGCGTTCCTGTACCTTGAGCGCGGTTCTCGGCACCCCTTGTTCGACGATTCGTTCACACGATGCCAACAAAAAGGGAAGGCCGTGGCCTTCCCTTTTTGATGTCATGGACGAAGAAGAATCAGTCTTCCTTCTTCTCTTCGCCTTCAGCGTCGTCTGCAGCAGGCTCCTCTGCCTCAGCAGCAGGTGCTTCCTCAGCAGCAGGTGCTTCTTCAGCAGCAGGTGCCTCTTCAGCAGCAGGTGCCTCTTCAGCAGCAGGTGCGTCCGCCACTTCTTCCACGA
>CAZGQI010000009.1:0-64989 GCA_964527895.1 uncultured Comamonadaceae bacterium
TGCGTGTGGACCAACACAACTTGTGGGGCACGGTTGTGACGCCGCGTTTGCATGCCCGGTGGAGTGCGACGGAACAGACGTCTTTGAAGATGGTGGCTGGAACGGGGTTCCGGACGCCCAACGTGTTGATGGAGGAGCTGGGGGTGTGGGCGAGCAACCGGACGTGGATCGTGGACGGACCGCTCGAGCCGGAGCGCGGTTGGAACGCTGGATTCAATGTCACGAGCAAGTTCAAGCTTGGCTACCGCGACGCGGATTTCGCGCTGGATGGATACTGGACCGAATTCCAAAACCGCGCGGTCGTCGACCTTGACGCAGACGCTCACGCGGTGCGCATTTACAACCTTGGCGATCGGGAATCGCGTTCCGTGACGGCACAGGCCGAGCTTGGCTGGTCGGTGCATCGCAGGGTGGACATGCGCCTTGCGTACCGCTACGTGCACGCGACCACGCAGCGGGACGGCGCAGAGGCGCAGGGGACGCTTGTGGACCCGTACGTACCGCAACACCGGGCGTTCACGCAGTGGAGTTACAGTTCCAAGGCCAACGACCGCGGCGCGAGTTGGATGGGCGACCTGACCATGCAATGGGTGGGACCGCAACGGATTCCGCGCCCAGACGCAGACTTTGACGACCGGCCGGCGAGCGACTTCGAGGACGACTTCGTGGTGGTCAACGGCCAAATCTCCCGGGTCTTTGCCCCAGGCATCGACCTCTACCTCGGGGTAGAGAACATCTTAAACTACCGGCAGCAGAATCCCATTGTGGCGGCGCAGTTGGCCTACGAGGACGGGCAGATGTTCCAAGAGAACATGGATGCAAGCCTTGTCTACGGGCCAATCTTCGGTCGGATGGTGTATGTCGGAGGGCGACTTACGCTTGGCCAGGCTAAGAAGGGTTGATCTTGGTTCTTTGGACACAGCTTCACTGGCGTTTTTGTTGGGGAAAAGGCATGTAACCTGAGTCGCCGGACGTGAATTTCACGTCACCGAAATTTGGGCATGAATTCGACGGAACGCACCGCCCACTGGCAAGCCATTTACGACGCCAAGCCGTTGGAGTCGTGCAGCTGGTACCAGCCGGTGCCACAGACTTCCTTGGACTTCATCACGACGTTGAATCTCCCTCTTGACGCGCCCATTCTCGACGTGGGTGGGGGCGACAGCCTCGTGGTCGATCACTTGTTGCGGGCAGGATTTGCCGACGTGACCGTGCTCGACATCTCGTCCAAAGCCATCGACCGCGCCAAGGAACGGCTCGGGGAGGACGCGTCACGGGTCACGTGGGTGGTGTCGGACGTCACAGACTTTCGTCCAACTCGGACGTACGCTCTGTGGCACGACCGTGCGGCCTTCCATTTCCTAACTGCTGAGGAGGATCAAGAAGCGTACCGCCAAGCGCAGCGCTTGGGAACCGGCGTGGGTTCCAAGCTCATCGTGGCCACCTTCTCCACCAACGGACCCACCAAATGCAGCGGCACCGTTATCCTGCAGCATGACGAGGTCTCGCTCGTAGAAACGTTTGCTCCCGATTGGTCGCCTGTGAGCACGTCGATCGTTCATCACACGACGCCCAGCGGAGGGTGGCAGGAGTTTGTGGTTGGGGTGTTTGAACGCAAGTGAGGTGCGTCTTGTGTTTCCTTGCCTCGCCGGCATAGGTTCTTGAAATACCGTTGAACCTTGCGAGGGCATGGCTCTTCCTGGTTTTCGGTGAGTTCAGCCGTCGTCCTGTTGACAACGTGGCTCGGTGTGGTTGGGCTCGAAGTCACCCACCAGTGGGGGCACCTCGTGGCGGGCTGATGCCGTGGAGGTCCTGAGTCAGGCTGTCCAATCCCTGGAGCATCGGCGCGTTGCGATTCTGGATTAAATTTCAAGCATGACGCGTTTTCTTTTGTCGTTGGCACTCGGCACCTCGGCCTGGTCCTCAACTCACGCTCAAACCGACACTCTGTGGATTGTGCCGGGCGGCGTCGTGTTGGGTGGAGACACGCTGGCTGCGTTGAGGTTTTGCGGGTCTCCAGCGTTTCAAATCCAAAACGAGACCTTTGGAGCATGGCCTGGCCAATGTGTGGTGGTGAACACCGACTCCGTCGGTCACCAGTTGAACAGCAGCGTTCAAGGATTTGAGCCTTTGGACGTCGAGGCAGGGGCCGAGGCTGTCTTGGAACTGGACTTGCCAGACCATTCTACCCATCGGATTTGGTCTGCCACGCAGCGAGGCGATTTGCTCGGCCTGGAGACCATGGTGCGGATGGGGTGGCAAGACGCCCCTCATTTTGAGTGGAATTTGAACGAGTGGGACCCCGCGGCAACTTGGAACTTGGCGGAAGGGTTGGAAGTGGATTTGACAGAACCCTACGTGCCCCGGCAGTTCACCATCAACGACCTGAATTTCCCCAACACGCTGGAAGACTCCACAGCCCATGTTTACGCCTCTGTGGGAGAAGCCGTCTACATCTCCATTGCGAATCATGGCCGCATGGACCAGGTTTTGCACTTCCACGGCTTTCACGTGGACATCCTGCAGGCATCCAAACACGAGAACAGGGTGGGGTGGTCCAAGGACACCGTACCCGTCAAGCGCGGGGAGTGCGTGGTGGTGAAACTCAACCCCAACCAGTCCGGTGAATACCCCGTGCATGCGCACAATTTGGTGGCGGTCACCAACGCGGGCTTCTATCCTGGGGGCATGATCACTTTTTTAAGCGTGGCGCCATGAGACAATCCCTTGTTGCATTCCTCTGTTTTGCCGCGATGATTTCGCGAGCCGCCGCCCAGCAAGCGCCCCCAGCCCTGTTTTCAGAAATGGACGGCATTCATTTCTTGGAGGATGGCACGGCGCTTCCGATTTGGGGCTACGGTTGGACCACGGACGGATACATCACGCTTCCAGGTCCGCTGCTGCACTATCAAGAGGGCGATCAAGTGGTCCTCGCCTTCGAAAACCCGAGCCCGGAGAGCCACACCATCCACCTTCACGGGCTGGATGTCGACCAAGCCAACGACGGCGTGCCCTCAACTTCGTTTTACGTCGCCACGGGCGAGTCGACGACGTACGATTTCACCGCCACGCACTCCGGCACCTACCTCTACCATTGTCACGTGACCACAACATTGCACCTCACCATGGGGATGTACGGGATGGTGCTTGTGACCCGTCCTGACGGGACGATTTATGAGGGCGGTCCTCTGGTGTCGCAGGATGTGCCTCTGTTGTTCAGTGACCTCGAAGTGGCCACCAACTTGGACCCTGTAGGAAGCTTCCCTTTCCACGACATGCGACCAGACGTGTTCATGGTCAATGGGAAGGCGGGCTCTCAGTTGGATGACGAGGTGGTGTGGACGACGTCGGATGCCCCAACAGCCTTGAGGTTGGGCTCTGCAGCGTACA
Source organism: uncultured Comamonadaceae bacterium (assembly GCA_964527895.1). GTDB lineage: Bacteria > Bacteroidota > Bacteroidia > Flavobacteriales_D > Sanyastnellaceae > UBA11663. The sequence goes on from CAZGQI010000009.1 coordinate 3,391, forward strand.
GCCGAATCCGTTGTCACTTTCCAGAGGCGTTGAATGCCCAACTCTGGATGAGTGACGGAAGGCCTGTCCCTGTGGAGGTATTGGATTCCTTGGACATGTACCCTGGGGAACGCTTCACCGTTTTGATTCAACCTGAAGAAGGGTACAACGGGGGATTTCATGCGGAGTTCCTGCACATGGTGGACGACCAGTCGGAGTCCATGCAATGGATTTCTGTCCGGGACGATTCACTCCATCCCAGCTCCATGGCCACCCTGGAAGATGTGCGTGGCACGTGGTTCCCAAACCCTGCTTCGGACTTCGTTCAGACCCACTCGGACAGAAGTTGCACCGTTTGGGACCCTTGGGGACGGGTTGTTTTTCAAGGAAAAGTGCCAGCCAACCGACTCGATGTCTCCGCCTGGCCCAACGGCGTGTACACCACCCGCACAGACGGGGGCAAGGTGTCCCGATTCGTGGTGAGTCACTGATCCTGTGGTCAAATCAAATCCGGGTCGAGGGTGTTCGGCTTCTGTCCTGCTGGGTCCACAAGTAAAGTGGGCTTTACCTTCCGAGAAGGGTAAAGGGTCATCAACCCTCATTCATTGCGGTAATGGCAACACTTTGGGAGAGCGAAATAGCAGCTGTCTGGAGCCAAAAACAAAGAGGTGTCGTGACCCGCAAAGGCAACTCGCTTTTGCAAGCTTGAGTCGGAACACTGTCGAGTCTTGTATCTGACGGTTACCGTTTCGGAGAATTGATCCCAAGATGCTTGAATGACGCCTTTGATTTGAAGACTTTGTACGATGTTCTCGTGACACCATGGGCAACATCCGCTCGCATGAAAAGTGGTCGTAGTTTTTGATTGTCCCAATGCGTGCGCCGAAATCAACAACAATAGCGACAAGCAGAATAGGTGAGGTATAAAGCGAATCTCAATCATTATAAGCGCCGTAGAAGTAAAACGATTTGTTCAATCGCCAAAATACCAATCCAAAGGTGGACCATCACTTCACCAAATCAGGGTCGAGGGTGTTCGGCTTCTGTCCTGCTGGGTCCACCAATGACAGCACGATTCAATTGCTGGGTTCGCTGGAAGTAGCAAGACTTGATTCGATGAAAAAGTCCTATCTTAAGTAGATGTTGAGGTCTGTCTTGTTTTTGACGTTTTGCCTTTTGCATGCTCCTGGGTTTGCTCAAGAGGGATGCCCCGAGCCTTCCCAATTCTGCGGGCTGGGCACCATTTGGGACGTTGAAACGCAAACGTGCGTCGTTTCCATTCCATCCGATTCCAACTTTGATGGATGTGTGCAGCTCAATGATTTGCTTGATTTGCTGAGCTCTTATGGTATGGGATGCGCCGAGTGGCAGTGTGGAGACCCCATGTCCTACTCCGGATACGATTACAGCACCATTGCGTTTGAAGGAACGTGCTGGTTTTCAGAAAATCTGAGGACCCTTTCGTACAGCAATGGTGAGGACCTTCCTTCCAATTTGACAGACAGTCAATGGAACAACGCCGATTATGGTGCCACAACCGTGTACGGAGAGGACGGCGGATGCAACAATTACTCTCCGGACATCGATTCCTGCGATCCTTTGGTCGCTCTTGAGGAGTACGGGCGCCTGTACAATTGGTATGCGGTCGACGACGACAGAGGCTTGTGCCCGGTGGGTTGGCATGTCCCTTCCGAGGGCGAGTGGTACAACTTGGTTTCAGCGTTTGGGGGGTCTTCTGTTGCAGGCGAATCGCTCAAGTCGAGCTATGGGTGGAGTTATGAAGGACAGGGGACAAACGAAAGTGGGTTCAACGGGATGCCTGGTGGAAAGAGACAAGACGGCTCCGGTTATTTTTCAAGCGCTGGAGACAACGGGACCTGGTGGACGTCCACCCCTTACTCCAGTTTGGCGCGTTACTCTGAATTGAAGTTCAACAGCAACGGAGTCACCAATTCATACGCCGATAGAGAAACAGGGTATTCTGTCCGATGCGTTCAAGATGCTGATTAAGGGTCCAATTCTTACATGACCAAATCAGGGTCGAGGGTATTCGGCTTCTGTCCTGCTGGGTCCACATGTAAAGTGCACTTGGTATCGAGGATCAAGTCTTGACTAATTTTACTGCATGTCAGAAAAATTGCTAGCGGCGACCGCTTGGTTTTGCCTCTTGTTGTGGGGGTGCAAGGACAATTACAACGACATTCAACCTGATGCGACGATGGAGTTTGCGCAGCGTTTGTCAAGCTATGCCATCTATCAACTGCCGCGGGTTGACCTCCTTCCTGATTCTGGATTCTTGGAGTTGGAACTCAATTCGGCACTTTACTCGGACAATGCCCATAAGCAGAGACTGATTCGATTGCCAGAGGGCACAAACATGTTTTACGACGGAGGTCGATTGCCCAATTTTCCCGATGGATGCATGCTGGTCAAAACCTTTTATTACCCATCAGAATTCGCCAATCCAGACCAAGGGAATCAGGTCATCGAAACCCGCCTTATGGTGAAAAACGAAGGCGTTTGGAATGCGGCAACTTACCTCTGGGACGAAGATCAAGATGATGCGATTCTTGTGGAAGATGGGGCATCTGTGAACGTTGAATACGTCAGTGATAATGGAAGCTTGACGAGTCTTTTGTACCAAGTTCCTGCCCAAAGAAAATGCGCGAAATGCCACCAATCATCAATGGAGTTGGTTCCATTGGGTGCGACCGTACGCAATTGGAATCGAGAGGTCGTTCGTGATGGACAAACCGTTCATCAACTTGTCTGGCTTCAAGCGAAGGGTGCGCTCAATCCCTTTGATGTTCTATCCTCACCACAAATTCCCGATTACAACTCGCAAGATGTTTCTCTGGAAGAACGCACCAGGGCTTATTTGGACATGAATTGCTCAAGCTGCCACAATCCAGAAGGCATTGAAGAAGCCCAAGTCGATGGGCTTGATTTTCGATTCGAAACACCCTTGGATCAAACAGGGATAGGAGATCATGCCACAAGCATTCTACGAAACATGGAGGAAGGGCGCATGCCTGACGAAGGGCTCGTCACAGTGGATACCGCTGGGTTGACCTTGATTCGGGAATACGTAGAAAGCTTGTAAGTATTTGGCGTCTTCAGGCCAGGAGGGGAGGGCCAACGGCATTTTTATTTCACGCATCCAACGGGACGGTCACGCACGAAAGTCATGGACGCCTTGCTTTCTTTTTGACCAATCTGCCTGACCAAATCAGGGGTGTTGGTGCTCGGCTTCTTTCCTGCTGGGCCGATATGATTACGTAGCCGTGCCTTTTGCAAGACTCCTTTATTCGGTAAAATCTCCACCCAATGCAAAAACAAGAACAACATCCCCCGCACTGGGGCGTTGACAAAATCATGAACACCTTCCTTCAAACCGCCCCGGGGGTGGTGCTCTTGATTGTGGTGGCAGGGTTGGCATCTTCGTGCAACCCTGCGTGCGACAACACGCCGGCGGCCTGCGAACTTTCGCCCGATCCCGGGCCGTGCTTTGCGGCCATCCCCAAATTTTACTTCGATTCAGACACCCAGGAATGCAAAGAATTCACTTGGGGTGGATGCGGAGGGGTGGTGCCATTTGACACCTTCGAAGCGTGTCAAGAATGCCAATGCGACTGAGGGGCGGAAGCCAGAGCCTTGTCAGTCGTCCAAAATGCACCGGGCGTTTTCTTGGGTTTTGCCCGCCTTTTTTTCTTTCACCACACGGGTGACGGTCTCGTCTCCGAGCTTGATGCTGGCGACCGAAAAGCCGTGCTCGGCGAAAAGCGCCATTTGGGCTTGGGTGCAGTAAAACGTGGCGTTGTAGTTCGTGGCGACTTGCGTTCCCGCCACGTAGCTGACGGGGGTGGCCCGCTGGGCGGCCTTGAAGACCTCGATGTCACCGTTTCCGAGCTTCAAGCTCAGTTCCGTGCCTTCCTCCACAATGAAGTTCCGCTCTCCGATGAGGGCCACCGCCATTTCCACCCGGAACTCGTCTGCTTTTCGGTAGTAATTGATCACGAAGTCACGTCCTTCCAACGTCATCTTGGTCCGTCGCACGCGTTCCTCGGTCATGGGGTCGGTTTCGTCGAGGAGGTACTTGCACTTTTGGGCTGAGGCGTCCAAAGAGAGGAGCGCGCATGCACCTGCGCAAAGCAACATGGAGAGAAGGTGTTTCATGCCCCCAAGTTAAGAGTCATGCCATGTCCAACAGCGCCTTGAAGGCGGACTCAAGCTTGCCGCGGTCGAGGTCTTTGATGGGGAACCCCTGCGGCCCCATGCCTTGACGTTGAATGCACCGCGCCCAAAAATGTTGGTCCGCGATGTGAGGCACAATCAGCTGAGGCAAACCGAAGCGAAGGGCGCTGTGGGTGGTGCCCGATCCACCGTGGTGAACCACGGCGCGCACCCGTGCGAACAACCAGTCGAACGGCACATCGTCCACGAGGAATGCATGCGGCGGAACGCCTTTGAGCTCAATGCCGCCCCAGCTCGCATTGAGCACCACGGGAACGCCCACAGCTTGTGCGGCATCCACAATGGCTTGGCCGACTTCACGTGGGCGGCCGTTGATCATGGACCCAAACCCCACGTAGATGGGTCGAGGGTTGGCTTCCAAGAAGTCTTCGAGGGCGGGGTCTGGGGTCCAGTGGCGCGCTTTGTCGCGTTCCCGAAATCCTGTCATGCGAACGTGAGACGGCCATTCCGCAGGTCGTGAGAAAAGCGCTGATTCTGTGGCAACTTCAATCGGGAGTTGGGCGAGGAAAAAGGAGGAGAGGGTCTGGTGGTCCAAGGACATGCCCCACTCTCGCGCCAAATCTCCGCCGAAGTCGAGGATGTTTTTGCGGATCATAACCCGGTTGGCGAGCCGGTAGGTGAGTCGGTTCCACCACGCCCCGCACGGCTTGCCAAACCCGATGTGCGGTTCCTCGGCGATGGGGTGAATCATGCACGGAATGGGGCTCAGCAATACCACGTCGCACTGGTGCGTGGCCCCGAGCATGGCAGGGTAGATGCACTTGATGTGAAAGACGATGCGGTCGGGCTGAAACGCATCCACAGCCCGCTTTTGGTCGCGAATGAGCTGCTGCTGGATGCCTTTGGTGCTGCGCATGAGCCGGAGGATGGTACGGAGGCGGGACAGCGGAGATCCGATTTGGCCTGTGATCTTTTGGACCTCTGGGCTCTCAATCAAATCCAGAAAGGCAGGGTCCATCCCAAACCACGTCGCAGACACCTCGGATGCCAACCCTTGAAATTGCGCGGGCATGCACAGGGCCACCTCGTGTCCCTTTTCGAGCAGTTCCTCTGCCTTCGCAAGGAAAGGCTCCATGTCGCCACGCGACCCCAAGGACATCAACATCACCTTCGCCATGCCTTAAAGTTCCACAATTCAGCGTCCCCTCAGGCCAAATCCCGTCCACCCACGCTAATTTTGACCCCTCGTGATTCGACCCAGGCACATCTCCACCACGGCCCGCATCTCAGCGTTCGCGCTGCTCGCCACATGGTCTTTGGTGGTGGGGTTGGAATTCATGCACCAAGTCGGGCACATGGTGTCGGGCTGTTCTCACCATGCCCACCATGGGGAGCATGCCCATCAACACGAGGGCTGTTCCACCTGGGAGGGACCGCACGACGACTCCCGTCTTGTCCAGCACGAGCACGTGTGCGAGTTGTGCGATTGGATGTTCTCGCTGGAAGTGCCCCCGCTGACATGGGAGGCTTCCAAGGGCTGGCAGACATGGACCGCTGAACGTGGCATCGGGGAAGTGACCCCGGGACACGCAAAGCAGCTGTTTTGGACAACCACTGGACGACGCGGACCGCCCCATTGCGGCTGAGTTCCCGTTCGATTTGTCTGTTGTTCAAATCCCTGTCTCATGGATCACATTCCATGGAGGCATGCCTTTGACCACAACACGGTTGACGTTCTGCGCACAGTCCTTGCGATGTGCGCCATGGTGCTTTTCTCCTCCATGGGGTGGGGCCAAACGTCGACGGCCGTGGAAGGTCACGTGTTGCAAGCCTCCTCAAGTTCGAAATTGCCGGGTGTGTTGGTGATGGCTTGGCCTTGTGGCCTCGCCACGTCCACCGATGCCCTTGGGGCGTTTCGTGTGTCGTGTCCGCACGGCATCGACTCGCTCACACTGTCCTGCGTGGGGTTTGACACCCAAGTGGTGTTGAACCCTTCGTCGCACGTGGATGTGTGGATGGAGGAATTGAAGGTGATGCTGGGCCAGGCCCAAGTTGCAGCCAACCGCTTCACCGAATCGGAAGCCTCCGCCCTCGACCAGCCCACGCTCATGCAGGCCCTCGACCGAACCCCCGGCCTTCAAAGTCTCGACCTGGGGGCAGGCATGATTCAGCCTGTCGTGCGGGGCCTCTTTGGTTCGCGGGTCGCGGTGCTGGAAGACGGCGTTCCTCAGCAAGGAGGGCGATGGGGTTCGGACCACGGCGTCTTGGTCGCCCCGGAACTTCAGGTGGCGTCGGCGTGGGTTCCTGGAGGGGGACACGTGTGGATGGGGCCAGAAGCCGTGGGGGGCGGGCTGCGCTTTGAATCGCCCAGCCGCGCCAACGCTCCAGAAACGCAGACACGACTGGGTGCCATGGCCCAAATTGGACAGATCAAAGGCGGTCTTCACGCCCTTCACATTGCGTCCACGCCCAAGGTCCACTGGCACGCGGGCTTGTCCGTCACGGGCTTTGGCGCCGCGCGGGTGCCTCAGCGAAGCTTCGCGTACCTCGACCGGGTGTTTGAGCTCGAAACGGGGGAGTTGACCAACACGGCAGGCCAATCGGGTCATGCAGTCCTGGGGATGGAAACGTTCACTCGATCGGGCGGAACGTGGCATCTTTCCATGCGTGCATCCGATGTTCGTCAAGGCTTGTTCCCAGGCATCGTCGGCTTGCCTCGTCAAGGCGATTTGGAACCCAACGAAGGCCGTTTTGACATCCGACTTCCACACCAGCACGCCTCGCGCTTGCAATCGATGGTGCGGTGGGTCGAGAGCCAGGACTCTTCTGCCTCGCGCTGGTCGTTTAAGGCGAGCGGCGCGTGGAACCGTCGGTTGGAGCTTGCCCCGCCCCACGCCCATGGATGGGGCCCATTGCCGGAGTCAGATCTGAGTTTGTCTTTGGAAGAATGGTCGTCGTTTGCGGAGGTTCGACGGACAGGGCCGCATGGCGTTTGGGGCATTCAATCCGAAGGTCAATGGGTCCAAACGGGAGGCTGGGAATTCTTGTTGGCAGATCACCAACGCGTTCGTTGGTCCGTCATTGGAGAAACCACCCAAGGCCGTTCCACTGTGGCTGGCCGGCTGGACATGGTTCATGCCTCCCAGCAAGGGCACCAAGAACCGAGCTACAATGCGCAAGGTGAAGAGGTGGGCTTGGACGTTCGCGCCTTTCCGTTCCGCCACACGGTTCCGGGAGGAATGGTGTCTTTGCAGCGTCCCATGTCCTGGCGCAACCGTTCTGTGTTGGGGCAATGGTCAGTGGTCGCGTACGGCCGCGTTCCGAGCAATTACGAATGGGGTGCCAATGGCATCCACCACGGGACTTTCCGGTTTGAACAAGGAAATCCCAACCTCACCACCGAGTGGGCCTTGGAAGCCCGTGCCGAGGCTGAAAGTCCTGCGTCGCGGTTGGGGTGGCGTTGGGAGGCGCGCAGTTTTGCAGCCATACACCGTGGTTTCATTGCCATCACCCCCAGTCCGCAATTTGCCCCGATTGCCCATGCCGGACAGATCTACCGATTCGAAAGCAGAAACGCCTTTCGCACAGGTGCTGAAGGCCATGTGGCGTGGCATGCGGAGCGTCAAACCCTCCGTCTTGAAGGGGCGTTCCTTGGGCAATGGGACCTCACGACCGGTCTGGGATTACCCTTTACCACGCCGGCACAAGGCCGCCTCGAATGGCGAGGCCGTGCCAACAACGGATGGACCTTGAGTCTGTCCGGACGGGGCATCGCTCCAGCGATGCTGACCGCGCGCAACGAAGAGGCCACACCCGGCGTCTTGCTTGCGGACCTCACACTTACTCAATCCACGAACCGCGGCGTTTGGTCCTTGGACATCCAGAACGCCTTCGACCGTCCGTGGCTTGACCACACCAGCGCGTACCGTGCCTTGGGCCTGGTGGCTCAAGGTCGGTGGGTGCAACTCCGCTTCAACACAACGCTGAAGCATTGATTCACGAAAACACGAAACACAATTCTCATGAAATTGAACCTCAACATGCCGGCGACCGCCGGTGCAATTGCAGCAGTGGCTGCGCTTTCCTCTTGCCAACCGACCGACCGTGAAGATCCTACGGTGTGCACAGGTTTGGGGGCTGAATTCAGCGTGACCGCTGCAGAAATCGACGTGCTCGCTGGGGACACCATCACCTTGTCTGACGTGTTCTGCGACGACGAAGGGTTGAGTGAAGTGCGCTGGGACATCCACAGCGCGGAAGGCCACGAAGGCCACGAAGAAGACGAACATGACCATGACCACCACGAAGAGGAAGAACACGAGGAACACGAGAACGAAGGACTGGTGTTGTTCAGCGGCTCGGATTGGGCTGTTCTGGAAAACCAGGGCTTGTCCGGATTGGAGGATGCTTCATCCATCACCTTGAACGTTCCTTTGACGGCACGTGGAATTTGGCATGTCAATGTGCAGTTGGTGGATTCTGCAGGCAATGCGGAGGAATTCTTGACCGACTTGCACATCGAAAACAACCACCTTCCCGAATTCAAATTGACTTCGATCGATGGCGTGGATCCGGCCACCTTCGACGACGAGGTGGAATGGAACATCAATTCTCTGGTGCTGATCGAGGGCGTGGTCTCCGACAGCGATGGTGTGGCGATGGCTTCTCTGATGTTGGTGGAAGAAGACACTGATTCGGTGTTCTGGTCGACCATGTTGGCGCCAGCTGGCGCCACGACGTTCGCGTTCAGTGATACCTTGACAGCACCTTCGGTAGAGGGCGAGTTTCACATGGAGCTGACTGCAACAGACGGCACGGGCGTTGACATGGAAACGGGATTCCACGTGGAAGTGGAAGACTGACCTCGCGTGCAGTGAGGATCATTCAAGGGCGTCCTTCGGGGCGCCCTTGTTCGTTTGGCATCAACAAATGGTGTCTGTGCGGGTTGTTAGGACATGGATCAGACGAAGCCGTCGCATCAGAATTTCCTCACCTTGTGGTGGCGGCACGGAGGACTGGGGTGCTTGCTGATTGGGGCAGGATTGTCGGTGACGCTGGATGCCTCAGCCCAACGCATGGCCGGAGAAGCGTGGTGGCTTTGGGGTTTTGAGGGAACGCTCGGCCTCGTGATCTTCATGAGTGGCCTCGGCTTTTTTGGGAGTTCCGTTCGGTACCTCGTGCTGATGAACTTAACCGGAGAAGAAGCTGCTCAGTCAGAAGGGAACAACTGTTGAGCTTCCATCACATCTGTTTGGATTGGGTCTCTGAGGGTATGGTCGTCGGTGATTCAGGTTCCTTCTGAAATCGGGCACAGGCATTAACTTAGACGCATGAACATCACGAAATTCACACTTGGTATCGCGCTGGCAGCTGCTCCGGTTTTGGGCATGTCTCAAATTGCGGCAACGTTTACGGTCCAGCACTCCGGCCTCGCTCCAAGTGACGAAGCGACAGTGAACGTGGGTGACACCATTCAATTCATCCACGGGGGGGGAGGTCCTCACCCGATGACGAGTGGTCATGGAACGGGCATTGAGTCTCCCATGTTTTTTCCAACGGTGACGGTGACAATTGGATCTCCTGAGGCCTTCTGCACGCTGGAAGAACCCGGGGTCTACTATTTCCACTGTGGGACAAACCCAGTGAATTCCAACAACTGGGGCACGTTGAACGTGGTGGACCCCACATCGAGACTTGGTGAGCGCCCTGTGACGACGTGGACCCCCACATGGGATGCGTCGTTGCGTCAGCTTTCGTTGAACGGCACGAATTTGCCGAATCAAGTGGTCCTTGTGGATGTGTCTGGAAAGCTCGCTCAATCTTGGACCCTTTCAGGTGGAGACGTTACGCTTCAAGTCGCCGATCTGCCTGCGGGTATGTACATCCTTCGTGGAGACGACGGGGTGAATGTGACTTTGTTCCTGAAGTGAATTGGATGGGTTTCGGAACGCGGTTGGTGATTGGAACGGTTTGCGTTGCGACTTTGGTACAGTGCCGACCGGAACGGCATTGGGAGCATGACCTGACGCGGGTGTCGTTGGACATTCCTGCGCACGTTTCGGCTTACTTGGGAACGGAGCTGGAGGAGCCAACACGTGCTCAAGCAAAGCTTGGCCGCCACCTTTTTTACGATCCCTTGCTCAGTGTGGACGGGACGGTGAGTTGTGCGAATTGTCACCTTCAGGCCAGTGGTTTTTCAGATCCGCGAGTCGTGAGTGTGGGGGTAGGCGGTGGTGTCGGTGACCGCAACGCCATGGCGATTGTGAATTTGGCCTTCGACGAGTCGTTTTTCTGGGACGGCCGTGAGCACTCGCTGAGCAATCAGGCGTTTGATCCCATCCGGCACCCCCTTGAGATGGCCGATTCGTGGCCCAATGTGGAACGCAAGTTGCGCGAAAGCGAAACGTACCCTCAGCTGTTTTTCGAGGCGTTTGGAAACTTCGACATTGACAGCAATCAAGTGACCCAGGCCATTGCCGCCTTCGAGACCACGCTCTTGTCCTTCGATACGCCTTACGATGCGTTTTTCTACCAAGGTGCTACGGGCATCCTGGACAGTTCGGCGTTGCGCGGGTTCGACCTGTTTTTTGGTGAGGCCGAATGCGTGCACTGCCATGCTGGTCCGCTTTTGACCGACCAAACCCTCAAGAGCAATGGCCTCGATGGCACCGTCACCGACCCCGGCCTCGGAGCCGTCACGGGCCTGGACAGCGACCTTGGTAAATTCAAGGTCCCCACGCTTCGCAACATCGCGCAGACGGCACCGTACATGCACGACGGCCGTTTCGCCACCCTTCTCGAGGTGGTGGAGCACTACAACTCAGGCGTGGATTCGTTGGCGCCCAACCTCGATCCCGACATGCACATCTATGCGGAGGGATTGAATCTCACCGAGCAGGAGAAGCTGGACTTGGTCGCGTTCATGGAATCTTTTTCCGACGAGGGCTTCCTCACGAATCCGGCCTTCTCGGCTCCGCAGTAAACACAGTCGGCTTAGTCTCAGTCGGGCACCGACAACCGCACCCCTTCAATGGGACACCCTACCGCGTCCGTCACGGGGGTTGAGACGGCGCGTCCGGCCAGGCAATCGCGAAGCGCGGCATCGAGGTCTCGACTCTTGGTCTTGGGCTTGCGTTTGCCCGGGGCGAAGTAGCGGTCGTTGATGCGACCTTGGTACACCACAGAGTCTGCCGCATCGAGGACGAACACCTCAGGGGTCCATCGGGCGCCCAAGGCTTCTCCCCAATGCGCGGTGTCCTTGCCCATGGTCATGTCAAGACCGTAGGTCTGCTGGAAGGTGGCGATTTGGTCTTCAGTGGTCGACGCGTTGGGGAACACGCCCACAAATTCGACTTGATCGCCTGCAAAGTCCTTCTCGAGCTGACGCAGGTCAAAGGACATGTTTTGACAAATCGGACAGAGCGGGGCCAAAAAAATCAAGACGCGCCAGACGGGTTCCATGTCACAAAGATGGCGCAAGCCTTTCACGTGGCGGTCCAATGCCTTTTACCTTTAACCCATGCCCAGCGGATTCTTTGCTTTGCTCGACGACATCGCTGCCATGATGGACGATGTCGCTGTCATGACAAAGGTGGCGGGCAAGAAGACGGCCGGCATCTTGGGCGACGACCTTGCCGTCAACGCAGAGAAAGCGGTCGGGTTTTCTTCTTCCCGTGAGTTGCCTGTGTTGTGGGCCATTACCAAGGGCTCTTTCTTGAACAAACTCCTTGTCCTGCCTGCGGCGTTCGCCCTCAGTGCCTTTGCGCCGTGGGTCATTGAGCCCATCCTGTTGTTGGGTGGGGCATACCTCTCCTACGAAGGCGTCGAGAAGGTCGTTCACTATGTGCGGCCTTCGCGGCATGCCCACAGGTCGGAAGAGGTGCCCAACGAGGCCCAGCGCATTCGCTCGGCGGTGATGGTGGACTTCATCTTGTCTGTGGAGATTGTCATTTTGGCTTTGGGCCAAGTGATGGAAGCGACGCTGCCAGTCCAAATCGCATCCGTCTCGCTCATCGCATTGCTTGCCACAGTGGGGGTGTACGGCGTGGTGGCCCTGTTGGTCCGGATGGACGACGCCGGCATGGCCTTGATGAAACGCCCCTCGCGCGGAGTGCAGCGTCTGGGAATGCTCATGGTCGCGGCTCTGCCCTGGGTCATCAAAACGTTGGGGGTGGTGGGCACCGTGGCCTTGCTTCTGGTGTCCGGAGGCATTTTTCACCACCACCTTCCCGGGGTGCATGAGGCGATGCATGCTTGGCCCGGCTTGGTGACGGATGCGGTCTTGGGGTTGCTGGGTGGTGCCGTGGTCATGCTCGTGGTGACATTGGCCCAAAGGCTCCGCGCGGGGATGCAGTAAGAAGCTCGAAACACGCCACCTTTTCCCTAATGGATGTGGAGAACTGAGTCCCTTGAGGTCCGGTTGAATCACGTGGGCTGAAGCATCTTTGCCGCATGGGAAAACGCATCAGTGGCATTCAACAAGTGGGCATCGGCATTCCCGATGTGCACAAAGCGTGGAAGTGGTACCGCAACGCATTTGGCATTGACATCCGCATGTTCGAGGAAGCGGCAGAAGCGGCGCTCATGACGCGCTACACGGGAGGGGAGGTGCATGCCCGCCACGCGGCGCTCGCCCTGCACATGGGAGGAGGCGCAGGCATGGAGATTTGGCAATTCACGAGCCGAACCCCACAACCCGCGCCTTTTGAAGGTCAACTCGGCGACACCGGCATCTTCATTTGCAAAGTCAAGTGCAAGGACGCCGACGCCATGCACGCAGAGCACGCCCGTCGCGGCATCGCTTCTTTGGGGCCGGTGCACACCCGCCCCGACGGGAGCAAGCACTTTTACTTGAAGGACCCGCACGGCTACTTTTTTGAGGTGGTGGAGAGCAACGAGTGGTTTGGTCCTGCGCCGTATGGTGGTGGGGTTGGAGGGGCCGTGTTGGGGGTCAGCGACGTGGAGAAGTCGCTCAAGCTGTACCGCGACGTGTTGGGCTACGACCATGTGGTCATGGACGAAGCGGCCGTTCACCCGGCGTTTGCACCACTTCCAAGCGGAGGCCAGACCTACCGCCGCGTTGTCCTCAAGCGTTCCCAACCCACTGAAGGGGCATTCAGTGAATTGCTCGGAGGGGGAGAGATTGAACTCGTCCAAGCCATCGACCGTGAGCCGCGCAACTTGTTCGAGGGGCGCTTTTGGGGCGACCTCGGGTTCATCCACCTCTGCTGGGACATCCGGGACATGAAGGCCCTGGGCCAGGAACTCGAAGCGGCAGGATTTCCATTCACTGTGGACAGTTCGTCGTCGTTTGACATGGGCGAAGCCAGTGGGCAATTCACCTACGTGGAGGATCCCGACGGCACGTGGATCGAGTTTGTCGAGACGCACAAGATTCCCATTGTCAAAAAGCTCAACTGGTACTTGGACACCCGCACACGTCCCCAGGACAAGCCCCTTCCCAAGTGGATGTTGAAGATGCTCCGCTTCAGCCGCGTAAAGGACTGACGCGTTGTGAATGGCCTTGGGATAACTGGGGCTTCTGCGGAGAATCAACTGGTCAGGCGTCGAATTACTTTCGACGTCATGAAGCATGCCTGTTTTCTTTGGTTTTGGCCTCTGGCCGGCGTGGCGGTTGCCACGTGGATGGCGTCTTGCGGCGCTCCTTCTCACGAATCCATGACGTATCCTGAATCCCGAACCGTCGACGTCGTCGACACCCTCTGGGGCACCGCCGTGGCGGACCCCTACCGCTGGTTGGAAGACGACCGCGACCCTGAAGTGATGGGCTGGGTGTCCGCCCAAGCCAACACGGCCCGCACCTACCTCGACGGCTTGCCAGAGCGGGCGGCCTTGCGCGAGCGTTGCGAAGCGTTGTTCAACCATCCGCGCGTGGGCATCCCGCGCCGCATTGGGGAAAAGGTGTTTTTGACCCGAAACAATGGCCTCCAGAACCAGAGCGTCATCTTTGTTCAAGACGAAGAGGGAGGCGAGGAACGCGTGTTCTTGGACCCCAACGCCTTGAGCGCCGATGGAACAGTCACGGCCAATTTGTCCGGAGCTTCTCCCGACGGCCGCTACGTGGTGGAGGTGCGCAACGCTGCCGGCTCGGATTGGCAAGAAATGCGCGTGCTCGACTTGGAGACGGGAGAAACCACGGGCGAGGTGTTGGAGTGGGTGAAGTTCTCCGGGGCATCATGGGTCGACGGTGGATTCTACTACAGCCGGTATCCCGCGCCTGAGGGGTCGGCGTACAGTGCGGAAAACACCTTCCACAGCGTGTACTTCCACAAAGTCGGCACGCCACAATCAGAGGATGAGCTCGTCTTCCGCAATGACAACGAGCCCAACCGTTACCACTTTGCAGGCACCACGGAGGACGGCAAGTACGTGGTGCTCAACACGAGCACAGGAACCGACGGCAACAGCCTTCACGTGAAGCCGCTGAACCAAGACGACGCAGAATGGGCGCCCATCGTCGATGGATTCACACACCACTCCTCGGTGGTGGAGCATGTCAATGGCAAGCTCTACATGTTGACGGACATCGATGCGCCCCGCTACCGTTTGGTGGCGGTGGACCCTGCGGATCCGTCCAACACGGCGTTGTGGAGCGACGTCTTGCCCGAGTCCGAGGACCTCTTGGAGTCGGTGAGTGTGGTCGGAGGGCAGCTTTGGGCGATTTACCTCCACAACGCGTCCAACCGCGTGATGCGCTGCGACCTCGACGGTTCCAATGCCCGGGTCGTCAACTTGCCTTCCGAGGTGGGCTCCGTGGGAGGCTTCGGAGGCAAAATGGACGCCAAAGACCTGTACTACGCCTTCACGTCTTTCACGCAGCCGACGTCGATTTACAAACTGGACATCGCCACGGGTGAATCCAGCTTGTGGAGCATGCCCGAGGTCGCCTTCAATCCCGAAGATTTCGAGGCCAAACAAGCTTGGTATGAGTCCAAAGACGGCACGCGCGTCCCCATGTTCATCGTCCACAAAAAGGGACTCGCCATGGACGGCACCAACCCCACGCTGCTCTATGCGTATGGTGGCTTCAACATCAGCTTGACGCCGAGCTTCAGCGCCAGCAACATCGCGTTCTTGGAGCGCGGGGGCATCTACGCCATGCCCAACTTGCGTGGCGGAGGCGAGTTTGGGGAAGCGTGGCACAAGGCCGGCATGCTTTTGGACAAACAAAACGTCTTTGACGACTTCTTTGCCGCGGGCGATTACCTCGTGGAACAGGGCTACACCTCGCACGACAAGCTCGCCATTGCCGGGGGAAGCAACGGGGGACTCTTGGTCGGTGCCATCATGACACAACGTCCGGATTTTGCCCGCGTGGCGCTTCCCGCAGTGGGGGTCATGGACATGCTCCGCTACCACAAATTCACCATTGGTTGGGGGTGGATCCCTGAGTACGGTTGCGCAGACAGTTCCAAGGCTGACTTTGACAACCTCTACGGCTATTCCCCTGTGCACAACCTCCGGGAAGGGGTGACCTACCCGAGCACGATGGTGACCACGGCCGACCACGACGACCGCGTCGTTCCGGCGCACAGCTTCAAATTCGCGGCGCGTCTGCAGGCCACCCATGAGGGCGATCGCCCTGTGCTGCTCCGCGTTGAAACCAATGCAGGCCACGGTGCCGGCAAGCCGATCGGGAAAATCCTCGACGAGCAAGCGGACAAGTGGGCGTTTGTGTTGAACGAACTCGACGCCCTGAACCGATGATTGGCGGACGCAAGGTGGGGGTGTTTGCGGCGATGAGCTTGGACGGATACCTCGCCGAACCCAACGATGGGTTGGATTTTTTGGCCAGCGTTCAACGTGAAGACGAAGATTATGGCTACATGGCTTTTGCCAACCGCGTTGTCGGATACGTTGTGGGAAGACGCACGTTTGACGTCGTCACTGAATTGTGTGGCGGGCAGTTTCCCCATGCCGGCAAGTGGCCGATTTACGTGGTGACTGCCACGGCATCCGACCGTTCCGACATGGACGGCGTGACCTTTGGTTCCCTGGAAAACCTCGCGTCTTGGCTTGAGGCGAACACGCCTGAAACCCTGGGTGACGGCATCATATGGTGCGACGGGGGAGGGCAGCTGATTTCGGCATTGTCAGACCAAATCGACGAGTGGACGATCAGCGTGGTGCCAACGCTTCTCGGGGCGGGCATCCCATTGTTCCGGGAGGGCCGGCCTTCGGTGCGTCTTCAAGCTGTGGGAGCGGCCTCTTACGATTCTGGACTCATCCAGCTTCGATACGCCCTCGCACCTTAACGCGCTTGGATCTCGAGCCAGCCTGCGAGGTTCCAAAAATTGAATTCCTTTTCTGTCCAGCGCTGGGCACCAGGGACGGCGACGGTCAGGGTGTGATGGCCTGCGTCGAGGTGACCGAGTGAAATGCGTCGCGGTTTGACTTGATCGCCAGGGCACCAATTAGAACGGCTCAAGTCAGACGACGCCACGCGCTCTTCCAACGTGTCTCCGCCATACACATAGGTAGACGGCCAAAACCCGCTTGTCGGGTTGAACCGACGATAGGCGCCGCAGTCGGTTCGCCAAGGGGTCCAAACATCCAGGGTGTCGCCATCCATCAGCAAGAGGTGGGGTTGCTCGGTGAATTCGTCTCCACCGGCGTGCCCACCGTGCCCGGTGGTCAAGAACAAGAGGTCCACATTGCTCGCATGCTCGAGGTCAAAAGACACCTGCAACGCCGAGTCAGGGAGTTGCGTGAAGGGCCGCTGGTCATGGGCCAGCTTGGTGGTGTTGAACAGGGGTGAGATGACGTGCGACGGCGCCCAATCGCAGGGCAGTTCGCTTTCCCGCATGTCCAGTCGTGCCGACAAGGCATAGCCTTCGGCCGTCCAGGTGTCGATGTAGGCACCCACCCAGATCGTGTCGGCGGCGGCCATCCAAGGTTGGAGGGAAGACAGGTCGGCTTGCCACGAGGCGCTGTCGGCCCACGCCGCCACAGCTTCCGGTCGGTAGGCATTGGCGCGCTCGGTGTGGCTGAAGTGCCCCACGCCAAAGGGCGTGATGAATCGCATCCATTCCAAGGCCGGCAGACGGTCGCCCTCACGAACGATGCCTGCAAACTGTGTGGTGTCTGCGTCGTCGCCCTCGAGCATGCGTTCCAAGTAGTCTCGGCCCGCGTCGTCCGCCAAGGCGAAGAGCGTACCGCTCTTGTCCCAGGGGTCGCCCGCCGAGGTGACGGTGACGTCGAGCCGCACGTCGCACCTTCGTGCGTGGTCAGGTACGACAATGGGTTTGAGCAGGATGCGGCCAGCATCGAGGCGGTAGGTGCCGTCTTCGAGTTGAATCGAATCGGGGTCGATGCCTGGGGTGAACTTCACCGCAGCCTTGTGCCAAACGTCCACGTGATGTGACCCCACAGACGGGGCATGTCCGGATTGACACCCTGCCCATCCGAGCAAGGTGAGTGCAACACCAACAAGCATCTGCTTCTTCATGAAACCAAGGTCGTGGATGTGTGGACTCCCCGCAAGTCTTCTTTCCTTCGTGTACTTTTGCCCCTCATTTTTTTACACCCTGCGACGTGATTCAGCTCCTTTCTTCCCACTTCTCCTTTGCCATGCCCTCAGAAAACGATCAGTTGATGTTGGCGGTGTTGGGATGGAGTTTGTTCGGCTTTTTGGGGTATTGGTGGGCCCATTACCATGCCAGTTTTCAGTCATGGGTGGAGGAGAGGTGGCCGGGAGATCGCGGAAAAGTCATCCGCATTGTGGCTGTGAAAGTGTGGGGATTGTTCGTGTTGGGAGGCATCCCGGCGGCGATGTTGATGGCGCAGTTTGGTCTCTCACTTGCCGACCTTGGCGTGGCTTGGCCAAGTCAATGGCCGACGAGTGTGATGCTTGCTTGGAGTGCCCTTGTCGCAGGCGCTCTCCTCATGACTGTGGTGGGAGAAAAAGAGGTGGCCAAAAACTATCCCCAAATCGAAGCCAAGGTGTGGTCTGCATCCACCTTGGGATGGAGTGCGTTGGGGTGGATGTGTTACCTGGCAGGCTACGAGGTCATGTTTCGCGGTTACTTGCTGTTCCCGCTGGCCGCGATGTTGGGCGTGTGGCCGGCCATTGGCATCAGCACCATGCTTTACACGGTCATGCATTTCCACAAAGGCATGGGCGAGACCTTGGCCTGTTTGCCTGCAGGCGTGTTGATCTGTTGGATCACCCTTCAAACGGAAAGTGTCTTCCTCGCTTGGGCTGGACATGCCGTTGTGGCGTTGTTCAACACCACGTATCAAGTGCTTCGTCGCCCTGAGATTGAATGGGCAGGGTGGGCGCGCGGCTGAACAGGGGCAGAGGCCGTTACGGGGTGGACGTCAACCGGTCCACCAACGTCGCCATGCGTGCAAATTCCTCTTCGTCAAACAGCCGTGTGAGCATGGCAATGCGGCCGTCAGAATCCACCACCACATTTCGGGTCACGCCGGATTTTGGGGCGGCAACGCTGTAGAAGACCGTCCCGTTGTCGTCGGGACACATGGGGTAAGAGACGCCCATTTGCGAGGCGAACGCGGCCACTTTGCCCTTTGGTTCATCCAGGTCGACCCCCAACAATGTGAAGTTGCGGTCGCGAAAGGGTTGCCACACTTCAGCCTCGAGATGCGGCATTTCCTTTCGGCACACGCTGCACCACGACGCGGTGAACTGCAGAATGTAGGTTTGGCCGAGCAAGGATTGGTCGGTGTACGTTTGGCCGTTCACGTCTGTCAACGAAAAGCTTGGAACGGTGTCGCCCACCTGAACAATGTACCCTCGGGCATCTGGCGTTTGGGCTTGCCCTTGCACGGTGGGGAAACCGACGCCCAAAACCAAGGCAAAGAGGATGTTTCGAAGTGTCATGGGTTGAAGGTCGCACATGACCCGGGAAGGAGCGAGAATCAGCGACGGAATGTTTTGTGCGATTCGTGCACCTCGCCTTGCTGGAACGCCCAAATCCAAAATCCACGTGGCACTGTCAACGCATCTCCTGGCATGAGCCAGACTTGATTCACCAACCGACCCGCTCGGTCAAACTGCTCGGCGAGGCATGGCGCAGCGCCTCGGTGAACCCATTGCCCCAGTTCCATTGACACGCCTGTGGCTAGAGGTGCAATCACCTGCGCAAGGGCGTATCGTTGAGACGCGAACAACGCGTTGCTCATTTCCAGCTCGAGGAAATTGGCATCGAGGGCGACGTCAGTCAGGATTTCCATGGTTCCTGCATCCACGGACAAGATGCGCGGGTTGAGCCCCGTGCCCTGGTAGTAGTGAAGGATGTAGATTCGGTTGAGCTGGTCAAACACCGTTCCGTCAGGGGTGTAGCTGCCGACCTGCGGCAGTTCCAATTGGGGGGTGATGTTCCCAGTCTCTGGGTCCAAGCGGATCAATTCCATGTCGGCGTTGCCATTGCCGAGGTAGTTGGAACGCAACCCGAGCAGCATGCCGTCCACGATGTTGTATTCGAGCTCGCTGACGTTTTGGTTGGCGGCCAGTTCTGGTGACACGTCGGAAGAGATGGTGGCATTCTCACAATCCACCGCCACAAGGCGCCCGTTTCCTTGGTTGTCAATGCCCCAAATGAAAAACCGATGGGTGTCGCTGTCAAAGCAGGAGGCCCCAGCCACCACCCCCTCGAGCCAAGGCAATTGAAGCACGACCTCCAGACTCACTTCTCCGGGATTCGGCGCAATTTGGACCACTTGGGTGGCCCAGTTGTTGATCTCCCAGTAGCCATTTCCGTCGCCAAAATCCACCCAGGTGCTGTCCAACCCATAGCCTTGAAGGCCGTAGAAGGTGTTGCTTTGCATGTCGTGGTGGATGCTGTGAAGCACCCCGGGGACGTTGGACAAGAAAGGCTCTGAAATCCCATCGACTGGATGTTCCATCCATTGCAATGCGCCCAGGCTCCCAGAGGGAAGTCCCAAAAAGACGTAGTCGTCTTCCCAGTGGTCGTAGGTGGAAGACCCCAACCCAAACCCTTCGGCGTACGCCAACGTGTCCGCCCAAATCCACGTGTCACTCAACACCTCGTACCCCGCGAGGTAGAGGCCCTCTTGCCAGGGGATGACGTTTTGTTGGAGGCCGTACGTGATTTGGCCGTGAACGGGGGAGGAAAGCCTCAAAGCGAGAGCCCCCATGGCGAGAAAAGCGATGCGAGTCATGAGTACAAAGATTGAAAGTAGAACACCCGCGGCAAGCCAAAAGTTGAACCGCCTTTCATTCCGGAGTACCTTCCAATCATGAACATGACGGCACAGACCCTTGTGATTGCCGCCTTGGGCCTGGCCGCCGTGCCGCGTCTTCAGGCACAGACGGTCACGTTTCACGAAGACATCGCTCCACTGATTTACACCCAATGCACGGAGTGTCATCGGGAGGGCGAAATCGCCCCTATGCCCTTCACCACGTACGAGGAGGTGGCTGCATTTGGCACCTTCATCGAGTATGTCACGCAGACGAACTACATGCCTCCGTGGACCCCGGACCACAACTACAGCTCCCTTCGTGGGGAGCGTTTTTTGACCGACGACCAAAAGGCGTTGATCAGCGCATGGGTCGAGCAGGGCATGCCTGAAGGCGATCCCGCCAACAACCCAGGATTGCCCGATTTCCCTGAAGGAAGCCAAATCGGCGAGCCTGACCTCGTGTTAAGCATGCCAGAGCCCTTCACGCATTTGGGCAACATGCAAGACCAATATCAGGTCTTTGTCATTCCGACAGGATTCACGGA
This sequence comes from uncultured Comamonadaceae bacterium, assembly GCA_964527895.1. Taxonomy (GTDB): domain Bacteria; phylum Bacteroidota; class Bacteroidia; order Flavobacteriales_D; family Sanyastnellaceae; genus UBA11663. The sequence goes on from CAZGQI010000009.1 coordinate 24,297, forward strand.
ATCCACCGAGATCGCAGCTGTGGAAATTCGGCCTGGCAACAGTGCGGTCGACCACCATGCCTTGATCGGGTACACGGACAATCCCTCCGTGATTGCTCAGGCCCAGTCTATGGACGCCGCCGACCCCAACCCGGGCTACGAGAGCTTCGGGGATTACGGCGTGGATGTGGAGCAATTCCTGTTTGGCGGATGGGTGCCTGGCACGCCGCCGCTCGAATTTCCGCCCACCATTGGCCACGTCGCCGAACCCGGAAGCCATTTGCTGCTCCAAATGCACTACGGCCCCTCAGCCGTGGAGCAGGTGGACCAAACCGAGATCAACCTCTTCTTCGCGCAAGAACCCATCCAGCGCGAAGTGGAAACGTACATCATGAATCCTTCCCACCTCGACGGGGGGTGGGGATCGTTTGTCATTCCGCCCAACCAGGTCACCACGTTCCACGGCTCCATGCCCATCGGTCAGGACATGAGCTTGATCAGCATCACGCCGCACTGTCACTTGTTGGGCAAGGCGTGGGAGGTGTTTGCCCGGTCTCAGGACGCCCAAGACACCATTCCGCTGATTTCCATCCCAGACTGGGATTTCAATTGGCAGGGGATTTTCACCTACCCCCAGATGGTGCACTTGCCTGCGGGCTACATTTTGGAGGCGTACAGCACCTACGACAACACGGCTGACAATCCTTTCAACCCCAACGATCCGCCCGAAACCATGTGGTGGGGGGACTTCACCACGGAGGAAATGTTTGTCCTCTTTTTGCAAGGGGTGCCTTACGAAGAGGGGGATGAAGACATTGTGCTCTCCACCCCAGACCAAAACACCATGGTCGTCTACCAACACGACAACCTGTTCCCTGCGTGGCCCAACCCGGTGGCCCAAGGAGAGGTCAAAGTGGGGTTCCACTTGCGTCATGCGGCCGAGGTGACCTTGTCGCTCTACGACCTTCAGGGACGACAAGTGCGGTCCTGGCTTACGGCGTCAAGCCGCCCCGCCGGAAGGCATCTCGCGTCTTTTTCTGTGGATGGTTTGACCGCCGGAACGTACGTCTACCAATTGCGCACGTCTACGGGCACGGTGCGAAGTGCCCAGCTTCAGGTTCTCGGACAGTGATGCCCAACAAGGGGGCATAAAAAAAGGCGCCGCGAGGCGCCTTTTTCATGAACTGAAGCCTGTGGCTCAGTAGAAATTCCAAGTGTAGTTGCCACCGCACATCGTCTCAATCGTGGTGTCACGCTCCGTGCAGAGGGTGATGAAAGAGAGCTCGGCAGAAACGTTGTAGGTGCCTTCGTCCAATTCAATGACGACAGAGTCGCCTGGGATGTCCACGAACAATGTGGGTTCCAAGTCTTCTCCGCCAGGGACCACGTCACCATCCACTTCGATGGTGGGCGTGCAGGCAGTGTAGTTGTAGACAGTGAGGGTGGCCTTGTTGCCTTCTTCACATGCGAGTGGCTCTTCACAACCCGTGAAGGCTGCAGCGGCGGCCACGAAGCCGAGGAGGAAAGTTACTTTTTTCATTCTCTTGGAAATTTGAACGCGAAGGTAGGCAAAGTCAGAGAAGTGTTCCAAAGGGCCTCATTGGCAGAAACCAAAATCCATGGTTATCTTCAGTTTCATGGAAAAGGGGCAAAGAGAAAGTTGGCGCATCGCGCTGTCCTGTCCGGACAAGCGCGGGGTCGTGGCCAAGGTGAGTGCGTGTTTGGCCGAATTGGGCGCCACCATCCTCGAGGCGCAGCAGCACTCGGATGAAGTGTCCGGTCACTTTTTCATGAGGTACGAAGTGACCCAAGACGAGATTGCTTCCCAAGCTTCACCTTGGCCGCGGAAACACCTCGAGCATGGTTTGGCGGACTTGAAGCGTGAGCTGCAACTGGACATGCGCATTTCCTCGCTCGCCGACAAACCCCGCGTGGCGCTGTTGGCCACCAAGGCGAGCCACTGCCTTGTGGATGTATTGCAACGGTGGCGAAGCGGGGAGTTGCCCTGCGACATTGCTTGTGTCATTGCCAACCACCCAGAAATGGGGGAATATGCCGGGTGGTACGACGTGCCATTCCATCATGTGGATTTCAAAGGGCAGCCGAAGGCTGAGGCGTTCAAGGAAGTCGATGCCTTGCTGGACGAACACGGCGTGTCTTTGACCGTGCTGGCGCGATTCATGCAGATCATTCCCCCCGGGATGATCGACAAGCATCAAGGCCGCATCATCAACATTCACCACAGCTTCCTGCCCAGTTTCATTGGTGCCCGGCCGTACGACCAAGCTTTTGAACGCGGGGTGAAACTCATTGGGGCGACCTGCCACTACGTGACCGCCGACTTGGACGAGGGCCCCATCATAGAGCAAGAAGTCATTCGGGTGTCACACACAGATACGCCCGCAGATTTGCGCCGCAAAGGCCGAATGTGTGAGCGCGAGGCCCTCGGCAGGGGGCTGCGGCTTCACTTGGAAGACCGCGTGTTCATCCACGGCAACAAAACCGTGGTGTTCGCCGACTGAGGACCTCGAGGTCAGAATCCGTCTCCGTCGACCATCCGTCCCAAGGTTCCCAACATGGAACCCTCTCCCTTGGAAGATCCCTTCAGCGCGGGCGCATGTCGAATGACGCGGTCTGCCAGACGGCTGAAGGGCAGGGTTTGCAGGTACACCGTTCCCGTGCCGCGCAGGGTGGCGAGAAACAGCCCTTCGCCACCGAAGAACATGGATTTCAATCCGCCTGCCGCCTCAATGGCGTAGTCAATGCCTGGGGTGAACCCGACAATGCAACCGGTGTCGACCCGAAGGGTCTCGTTGTTCAATTGGCGTTCCACCACGGTGCCGCCTGCATGCAAGAAGGCCAGGCCATCCCCTTGAAGTTTTTGAAGGATGAAGCCTTCACCACCAAAGAAGCCGGCGCCAATGCGCTTGGTGAAGGCAATGGACACTTTTGTTCCTTTGGCCGCGCAAAGGAACGCGTCCTTTTGGCACATGAGTGTGCCCCCACGCTTCGCCAAATCCACCGGCATGATCTTGCCGGGATAAGGGGAGGAGAAGGCCACCCTACGCTTGGCCACACCTTGGTTGGTGAAGTGGGTCATGAACAACGATTCGCCCGTCAGCACACGCTTTCCCATGGACATCAGTCCACCCAAAATGCCTGAACTGGCCGCCGTTCCGTCGCCCATCCGCGCTTCAAACGCGATGTCCGACTCCATCCAGTTCATGGCCCCGGCCTCCGCCACCACCGTCTCTTGGGGATCCAGCTCAATTTCGACGGCCTGCAAGTCGTCGCCGTAAATGGTGTAATCGATTTCGTGGCTGTTCATTTCCAGAGAGATTGAAAGGTTTTGCTGAGCGAAGAAAAAGGGCAGCGTTTCGGCACATCGTTGTCTTCAAAAGCGTCCGGCGCCAAAAGGCGGTGGGTCTCCTTGGCCTTGGAGGTGAAGGTCATGCCGCTCACTGTCGGAGGCGCTTGGTAGAAGTAGTTGGTGTGGGTGATGACCCCGTTGGAGAAATGCCTGTGGTATTGGGGGGTCAAACTGCCAGACATCGGCGGTGTCAACCAGGACCAATCGCCTGGCACTTCGTGGCCTTGACGCTGCTCGGCCTGACACCATTGCTCAAACGCCCTCCCAAGTTCATGGTGGTCGCCCACCGTCACGCCTGCATTGTCAAAACTCGCGAGCAGCGCCTGATTCAGCCGCACCAGAGCCTCGTCCTGCCACAGCGCCCGCTTGGCCGAGGTGGAGATGCCGCACGCTTGCGCCCACGGCTCAAGGACGTTGTACCTGTCCGGGTCCGTCAAATTGCGGGCGGCGATTTCCGTGCCGAGGTAGTGGCCGTTGAAGGGGGCAAAAGGATAGACCACCCCGCCAATCTTTAAGGCCATGTCGGCCAGAATCGGAACGGCGTACCACCTCAATCCCAAATCCTGCGTGGCGGGAAAGTCGGGGTGGGAGATGATGACTTCGTGGGGCAGAAGCGCGCCATTTTTGAAGACATCCCGAGGGGGAAGGGCCTTGCCGTGTTGGACCATGACCCAGGGAAGGGGCGTCCACGGCGTCTTGGGCGCGTCCCAGCCTTGCTTGAGGCAATAGCTGGTGAAGTCCACGCTGTCGGGATCGCCCAACACGGTTCCGTCGGGCTGGGTGAATCCGGCATAACGCACCAGTTGGTGGTTGGCCATGCGCCAAGGCACATCCTCACTGCTCTGCGCTTGAGGAAAGATGGTGATGACATTGGTGATCTTTCCCCCGTTGAAGGCGGTGTTGACATGGCGTTCCAAATGGGTGTAGGCCTCTTCAGCCGTCTCACAATTCCGTGCGTCATGCACTTGGAGGGTGCGCCAAAAGTGCCGTCCAATGCAGCGGTTGGAGTTCCTCCATGCGAGCTTTGCTCCAAACTGCAACTCTCTCTTGCTGTGGGTGTAAGTGCCTTTATCCTCAATCTCAGATTCAATCTGTCTCCAACGCAAAGTGAGGTCCGGCACCCAAGCGCTGGCCACCGAGTCAGCGGCCATGGCGTCCAAGAAGGCCCGGGCTTCTTTTTTCAATTGCGCCATGCCTTTTACGCCTGCAAAAGGCGAGATGGGGTCCAAGTGAAAGGGGGAGGATTGTGCGCCTGACAAATTCACAGGGTGAAGGTAAGTGTTCCATTGCAGCACGAGGGACCATTCACGACCTTTGGCATCCATGAGCGACACAGCACCCCAAGGAACCCGAATCAACAAGTACCTCAGTGAAGTTGGCCATTGCTCACGCCGGGCGGCGGACGCCTTGTTGGAGCAGGGACGAATCACCATCAATGGCGTGGTCCCCGAAATGGGCACCCGCGTGCAGCCTGGTGATCGCGTGGCGGTGGACGGAGTGGAAGTGGCCACCAGCGACCAAGAGCGCATTGTCATCGCCTACCACAAGCCTGTGGGCATCGTGTGCACCACCGACACGCGCCGTGAAAAAGACAACATCATTGACGCCATCAACTTCCCAACCCGCATCTATCCCATCGGGCGCTTGGACAAGATGAGCGAGGGGTTGATTTTCCTCACCAACGACGGCGACATCGTCAACGACATCCTCCGCGCCCGTTACGGCCACGAGAAGGAATACCACGTCACCGTCAACGGCCCCATCACGCCCGAATTTGTTCAGAAGATGTCTTCAGGGGTGGCCATTTTGGATACGGTGACCATGCCGTGCGAGGTGGAAGCCACGGGGTCTCAATCCTTCAAAATCATTTTGAAGCAGGGGCTCAATCGCCAGATTCGTCGCATGTGCGAGGAGTTGGGCTACCGAGTTCGACGCCTGAAGCGCGTACGCATCATGAACGTCGAACTCGGAGATTTGCCCGTGGGCACCTACCGTCCCTTGGACGATTTGGAGATGCGCAAGCTGCGTGCGCTCACCCAGGGTGCCAAGTCTTGAGGCCTCCCGCAAGCAGGAGGATGTGAAGGTTTAGGCTTCGCTTTTGGCAGGCAGCACGCGACCGGCAATCAGCGCCACCACCAGACCGATGCCGAGGCCTTTGAGGAGGTCGATGAAGACGATGGCCAAAATCGTCACCACAAAAGGAATGAACGCCGCCATGCCGCTGTCAAACATCTTCTTGAAGTTGGCCGGCTTGGCGAGCTTGTATCCGACCACAAACAGCACGGCAGCGAGGCTGCCAAGTGGGATGTAGGTCAAGAGCGTGGGCGCGAGCAGGAAGAACACCATAAGCCATGCGCCATGGAGGATCGCGCTCATTTTGGTGGCGTTGCCGGTTTGGATGTTCGCTGAAGAACGCACAATCACTTGGGTGATGGGAAGTCCTCCAATCAAACCGCTGACGGTGTTTCCGACCCCTTGGGCCAACAGTTCGCGGTTGGTGGGGGTCACACGCTTTTCAGGATCCAACTTGTCCGTGGCCTCCACACACAACAACGTTTCCAGGCTCGCCACTACGGCGATGGTGGCACCCAAAATCCAAATGGCACTGTCGCCAATGGCTGCGAAGTCTGGGAAGGTGAGCAGGGATCCCCAAGCCGTGGGGTCGATGCCGTTGGCGGCGTGGCCCGTGGGAACGTCGACCAATTGCTTGGCGGTCAGCGCCCCAGCGCCACTTTTCGTCAAGAGGTTGACCACCACACCTGCCAACACGGCCACGAGGGATCCCGACAGGACTTTGGTGAAGCTTTGGGCTTTCATGATGGATGTTTCCCAGAACAACAAGATGACGAGACACACGGCCGTGACGGTCATTGCCGTCGGTGCAGCGTAAGCAAGGTTGTCGCCCAACAACAACAGAACGTCAAACACCTTGTCGGCTTTTGTGGTGCCTTCCGCACCTGCGTAACCGAGGCCGTGCGGGATTTGCTTGATGAAAATGATGATGCCGATGGCGGCGAGCATGCCCTGGATGACGCTTGCCGGGAAGTACTTCCCGATGATGCCTGCGCGCGCAATTCCAAGCATGAGTTGCGCAAGGCCGCCAATCACAACCGCCAACAGGAAGGCTTCAAAGCCCACTTCTTGGATGCCGTCGTAGACAATCACAGCCAAACCGGCTGCGGGACCAGACACGCCGACATGGCTGCCTGAAATGGGAGCGACAATGATGCCGCCGATGATGCCGGCAATCAATCCGGCAATGGGTGCCGCACCTGATGCGAGGGCAATGCCGAGGCAGAGGGGGAGGGCAACGAGAAAAACAACAATGGAAGAGGGCAGATCACGCCCGATATGCTGAAACATGAGGAATGGATTGAGAACGTCAGAAAAACACACGGTGGCCTGGCGCTGCTTGGAGCACCATGTGGCCATTACAGGGTGCGTTGGTCTGGAGGGTCCAGCAACCGCGAAGCGTCGAGACGCTCGTGAAGGCGCAGATTCAAAAGGTGCGCCATGTGCCAGTCTTCCGCGGAAAAGAACGCCGCGGCAAGTTGTTCAAAAGTGGTTTCGTCCCATTCCAAGGAAAGCTCTTCTCCTTCTGTTTCTTGTTCGCTGTGCTCCATTTCGGTGAGGCACAGCATGTCCTCGCCACGTTCCACCATCCAAGGCGCCACAAGGGTGCTCATCCAAAGGAAGAGCGCCAGCGTGGCTCCGAGAATGCGGAAGAAGTGGGTCGACATCTGGGCGAATCAGGGCTTGGTCAAAAACGCCACTTCGCCTTTGGCCACGTTGTACACGCCACCGGCGATGACAATGGTGCCGTCTTTCTCGAGTCCAGCAAGGATGTCGCTTTGGGCGCGAAGGGAGTCGCACGCCACGTGGACGTTTTCTGCCACACAGGCGTTCAAATTGTCTGGTGTGGCGTCAGATCCAACCTTGGCTTGCACGGTGTCGACCGCAGGCTTGATCTTGGCGAGGAGACCGGTGATGTTGCCGTCTTCCACACCACCCCAGGCAGCGCCCACGGCGCCACAGGAGGTGTGTCCCAAGATCAAAATGACTTTGGTGCCTGCGTATTTGCAGGCGTACTCCAACGAGCCCAGTACGTCAGGGTTCACCACGTTGCCCGCCACGCGTGCGACGAAGAGGTCTCCGATTTGGGCGTCAAAAATCTGCTCGATGGGCGCACGACTGTCGATGCAGCCCAACACGGCGGCATACGGGAATTGGCCACCACCAGCCCCTTCCAACATCTCTGCGCGGCTGCGTGAGCGTGGAGATTCAGATTTGAAGCGATCGTGCCCTTCCACAAGCCAGTTGAAGGCTTCTTGGGCAGTCAATGTGGTTTGAATGTCTTTGGTCACCGCACCGGTCAAATCAGAAAACGAAGTCATGAGAATAAATTTGATTTGCCCGCAAGATACACCGCCCCTCGCGCTGAGGTGGGGAGCTTTTTTCACAATACACTTGAAGAAGTCCCTAAAAATGTACATTTCCACCATGACGAAGAACGACATCTTCGACGCGCTGGAGTCGCACCTTCAAGCAGCTGTGAAAGAGGGGGAGAGCCACCTTTCCTCCCTCCACGGTTCGTTGGCATCCGAAGCCAAAAGCACGGCCGGCGACAAGCATGAAACCGGTCGGGCCATGATCCATCAAGAGATGCGTCAAGTCAACGACACCTTGCAGCGCAGTCAATCGGCACTTGATGAATTGACCCGGCTCAAGCAGGTGTCAATCGCACCCGTTCGTGTTGCTGCAGGGGTTTTGGTGGAGACCACGGGGCCGTGGGTGTTGGTGGGACTGCCTTTTGGAAAACTCGCACTCGACGAAGGCCTCGTTTTGGGCGTCAGCGTGGAGGCTCCATTGGCACAGGCATGGCATGGCGCTCAAGTGGAGGATGAGGTGCGACTTGGGCCGAGCACGCTGCAGATTGTGGCCCTTCACTGAGGGACGCTGGTCTGGCAACGAACGACCGCGTGGATGTCGGTGGTCGCGACGGGCGTCTCGGGGGTGAACTGCACCACACAAGTTTGGCCAGGTTCCAAGGCCATGCCGTTGTCCGACCAATGTCCCGGCACATTGGCCGTCAGCTGCGCAAGGGGCACGTAGGTGTTGGCCAAGAGTTCAAATCCGCCACCGACAGGGGTGCATTGCACGAAGGGCTCGCGGAGTCGGGCCTCGACCGGAGCACGCCAAAGTGCAGAAGAGGAGGACGACCACACTGCTGTGGAATCTTGCCATTGCCAACTCAAATAAGTGTCGAAGGGTTGCCCGCACCACAGGGCCATCTCGCCAAGGTTGACCAAAAGGGAACGCCGCGCGGAGACGTCCAGCGGCACAGATGTTTCGTGCACCACACGCCCCTCAAAATCCTTGGTGGCCACATGAAGGATGCCCGAGGTTGGCTGCGGCAAGTCGTTGAAAAGGGCCAAGCAAAGGGAGTCTTCCCGTTGTCGCATCCAAAGCGCGGTGCGTGGCGCATTCGCACGCCGCGCAGCGTAGTGGGCCAGCTTCCAACGCCCGGCGTGATCGATGGTCGACCAAGACACCGCGGGCCAAACGTCGTTGAGCGACCAGTACAGGGAGCCTGCGTAACGATCTTCACTTGTTCGGTGGCGTTCCAAGGCTTGGCGAAGGCCTTCGGCTTGCGTCCATTGGCTCTTGAAAATCCAATCGTCGAGATTCTCAGGGGCAGGCGCACCCGTGGTCTTGGACATGAAGTAATGCATCATGTCCCAGCCGTCAAAGCCCGGCTCAAGCCAGTCCATTCGACTGCGTTGCCGAAATTGAAGGGCTTCATCCGTGAACGCGTCGATGCCCACTTCCTCGAGAGTGTGCCTCGAAGGCAGGCTCTGCAACCCGTATTCACTGGCAAAGCGGCCGTTGTGGCGGCTGTAGTAGCTGAAATCTTCCAGCCCAAACCACACCCCCCAAGCATGCTCGTCGCCGCTTCGTCTGTCCAAGGTCGGGGAAGTGGGGAGGTAAAACGCATCAGATTCTTGAGAGACGACTTGGGGCAAGACCTCGTAAAACATCTTGTGATACGCGTCTGCAAGACGCACACTGTCTGGCCCGTGCAGGTCGTACATGTCTTGCCATCCCCAAGATTGCCATGCCCGCTCCACCTCGTTGTTGCCGCACCAAAGCGCGAGAGAAGGGTGATGGGTCAGCCGCCGAACTTGTTCTTGTGCTTCCCGCCTGACGTTTTCCGTGAACGCTTTGCCGTCGGGAACCATGGCGCAGGCAAACATGAAGTCTTGCCAGACGAGCAACCCCTGTTCATCGCAGGCTTCGAAGAACGCGTCCGGGGGGTACACGCCACCTCCCCAAACCCGCACCATGTTCATGTTCGCATCCCGCGCTTGCGCGGCGAGCGTCTTCCAGCTCGTGGCGTCTTGGGTTTGGTGAAAGTCTGGAGGGACCACATTGGCACCGCGGGCGTGTACGGGAATGCCATTGACCTCCAATTGAAACGACGTTCCCCAACCGTCCGCCTGCTCAACCCATTTGAGCGTCCGCATTCCCAAGACATGTCTGTGTACAGTGGCCGATGGCAGGTGCGTCCAAGTCCACTCGTACAAGGGGTGTGCTCCCATGTTTCCAGGCCACCACATGGCGGGTCGCTTGAGTTGAACCTCTTTTCCAGCCCACGTGTAAGGGACGTCTTGACCTTCAAAGGTGATGTCAAGGGTCCAGCCTTCGTGCCGTCGCACGGCCACGCGTGCCAGGGAAGAATCCGCATGGAGGACAGTGCAGACGGGGGGGGGCGGTGCCTCAGTCGCTTGAGGATTCCAGGGGCGCAAGTGCATGGGACCGGAGATGCCTGGACCGGCAAGGCGCGGTCCCCAATCCCATCCAAACTGATACCCTGGTTTCCGCGTCATGGGGCTGGTCTGTGTTCCGATGGGCTTGGCCTCATTGCTTGCAGGAACCTCAAGGCCATGGGCATCCAGCGCCTGTTGTCCCCGTTCCGCGACCGGAGCAAAACGCAGCTCGATGGTCCAGCCGTCTTCGGTCACAGGGAAGGGGGCAGTTGTCCACGAACGGTGGCTGTTGTTGGCGGACAACACCTGCACGTCGTTGACAAAGACCGAGGCATAGGTATCCACCCCCTCAAGGCAAAGCACCGCACTGTCAGAGGTCACGCCGTTGTTGGGGAGGTGTGTCCGCAAATGCCAGGGGAGGCTCTCCACCCATTGGACATCGCGCTCATGCGTACCCAAGTTTGGATTCGGAGCGAGGTCAGCGTCTACCAAGGCCTCGAGGACATGGCCTGGAATGCATGCGTCAAAAGGACGGATGGCTGAGGAGTCAGGAGATGACCACTGCCAATACGCCTTGGACAGGTCGATGACTGAGATCACTTCGTTCTGGCACGACGCCAGCCCGAGGGACACAGCGAGGACCAGCAGCAGGTGTTTCACCTGATTGGCTTAGAAGGAGAAGGGCGTTTGGCGGATGATGCGCGTCTCAAAGGGGTTCAGCACAAGCACAGGGATCTCCGCTTCGTTCGTGATGATTTGTTGCTCGTAGGACGTCCCCAAAATGCCCATCAAGCTCTTCTCGTGGAAGTTCATGATGCTGATCAAGTCCGCTTCAATAGAGGCGGCATAACGAACGACATCCTTGACGAAGGCCCCGGAGTCGTGCTCGCTGATTTTGGTGGTGAATTGGAGGCCTCGCTCTTCAAAGTAATCGGAGGCAAACTCCACATTGCGGCGCAACTGATTGCCCAAAAACTCATCGGACTCCGCAGGCGAAATAATGTGCACTCGTCCTTTGAAGTAGGTTGCCATTTCTGCCACAATGGCCAGCTTCTGCTTGGTGTCTTGATGCAGGTCGAGGGGCACCACAATGTCGTCGTATCCCGTTTCGCGAATGGGGCGCGACTGGGTGATGATCACCGGCACCGAGCATTCTCGAACAATCTTCAGGGCCCGTCCGCCCGTGATGAATTGCATGCCCTTCAGGCCATGGGTTCCCATGATGACCAGGTTGGCATCCATTTCCACAGAGACGTCGTCAATGTCGTCGAACAAGTGTCCAATGCGAACCGTGGTTTTCACAACCCCTTCGAACGAAGACAATTGCTCTTTGGCAAAGGCCTCGAGTCGCTGACGGGCCTCTGCGAAGCTCTTCTTTTTGGCCACGATGTGGAGGAGGTGCAATTCACTGTTCAATGCCTTGCCGACTGCGATGGCGTGCTTGACGGCGTTGGTCGACACAGGAGTGAAGTCCACGGGGACGAGGATGCGGTGTTGTGACATGGCGCAAAAGTAGAGAACCTGGGGTTCAGAAACAGGACTTTGAGAAGGTTGACTGTACCTTGTTGGTCCCTGTTGAATTTAACTTGAAAACATGATCCAAACTGCGTTCTCCCCGGGGCTCAAGGCCCTCGCTTTTCTCTGTGTGCTGACGGCTGCGTTTCCTGCGTTCTCGCAGGATGAGTGCGACGGTTACCGATACCGCTACACGGGTGCGTTCGACGGGTTTGCTGTGGACTATGACATTCCATACGGCGAAAACTTCAACGTCAATTTTTTGCCTGAAGAGCTGGCGGTCGATGTCTACACGCCTGAAGGAGACACCCAAGAGGCGCGTCCCCTCGTGGTGATTGCGCACGGCGGATTTTTCTTGGCTGGGAGCAACGATGGTTTGGATGTGGTTCCTTTGTGCGAGGATTTGGCCCAAATGGGCTACGTCGTGGCGTCGATGAGCTACCGTCTCGGGGTCAACATCCTCGGTGACCTTCCCACGGAATTTGTCAAAGCCGTATGGCGTGGCGTTCACGACAGCCGGGCAGCAGTGCGCTTCTTCCGTCACTCGGTGGACTACGGCAACCCCTGGGCCATTGACACCAACCGCATTTACCTGGGCGGCGTCAGCGCGGGTGGGTTCATCGCACTCCACCACGCTTACGTGGATGAGCAAAGCGAGATTCCAGCCCAAATCGACGTGACCGACGTGGGCATGGGCGGTGGTCTTGAAGGACTGTCAGGAAACACGGGCTACAGCAGCGCAGTGAACGGGGTGTTTAACATTGCGGGTGCACTCCAAACGGCCGATTTCATGGATTTGGGAGAAAACGAACCCTTGTTCAGCATCCATGGCACAGACGATGAAACCGTGCCCTACGGCGAAGGCAACATCTCGTACCTCGGCATCAACCTGATTGACGTGGATGGCAGTTCGATCGTCCATGAAAAAGCCGAGGAGATCGGCCTCGACCATTGCTTCATCACGGTGGAAGGTGCGGGACATGTGCCCCATGTCGACGTCTTGAACCCCGATTACTACGACCTCACCATCAGCGCGCTTGCAGGCAAGTTGGGGGAGTGGGCATGCGAAGATTACGTGCACGTGTGTGGTGGCTACGACTACACGGCGGAAACCTCCGTGGAGGACTTCAGCCAAGAGGTTGCGCCGCTCGTGTTTCCAAACCCCGCCAGTTCAGTGGGCCGCGTGTTTGCCACGTTCGCGCAGTCCACGGATTGGAAATTGGTGAACGCCATGGGCCAAACCCTCGATCAGGGTCGCGCCGTCGCAGGAACGCGGGTCGTGTGGCAGTCGTTGTCTCCCGGGATGTACGTGCTTCAGACCAATTCCGGCGCCACGCCTTTGGTGGTGGCGCACTGATTGCACTCCGGCTGCGGTCCGGGTCAAGTCCACGCGTCCAGGGCGGCCCGGAAGGTGTTGACGTGGGCCTGCACCACGGTGTTGACGTGAGGGGAGTAGCCTCCTCCCATGGCGCACACCACGGGGATGTCGTGTTCGACGCAGCGCTGGAACACCATGCGGTCACGCGTCATGCACCCTTCGAGACTCATGCCCAGCCGCCCCAATTTGTCAGTGGCCAAGACGTCCACACCACATTGGTACATCACCAAGTCGGGCCGCATGCCTTCGTTGGGGATGAGTTGATTCAAGTGGGATTCAAGCAAGCTGAGGTAGGCTTCGTCTGACGTGCCGTCGGGCAGCGCGACGTCCAGGTCGCTTGCCTCTTTGTGCAGGGGGTAATTGGAGGCCCCATGCATGGAGAACGTGGTGACCCGTGGTTCGTCCGCGAGGAGTACGGCGCTGCCGTTGCCTTGATGAACGTCGCAATCGACGATGAGCACGCGTTCAAGCTTTTGGGAGTGGAGGAGCCATTTGGACGCCAAGGCGAAATCATTCAGGATGCAAAAGCCCTCGGCGCGGTCGGCGTACGCGTGGTGGGTCCCGCCGGCGATGTTCATGGCGACGGTGCCTGAGTCGAGGGCCTTCTTGGCGCAATCGAGGGTGCCCTGCATGATGACGCGTTCGCGTTCCACCATGGCCGCAGACCACGGAAAGCCGCTTCGTCGCTCTTCTTGTCGCGTCCACTCGCCGCGCAGCGTTCGGTGCCAGTATTTGGGGTCGTGGGCGAGGAGGATGGTTTCCTCGGGCATGGTGGTTGGCTCGAAGAAGTTGGACTCGGAGACGATGCCTTCGTGCAGGATTTGGTCTTTCAGAAGGGCATACTTCTCCATGGGGAAGCGGTGGCCCTCCGGAACCTCCAAAACATAGCACGGGGCGTAGGCAATGTCCATTCCTGACGTAATCTTGAACGGCGTCCGAATGTTCGGTCGCGTGCAAAGGTCGAATGGAATGAGTGCATCAGAAGAGAATCCCACAAATCCCCAGTCCGGGTTTGTCACGTGGTGGAAAGACACCGTGGCGTTGCTGCGGCCACATGTGCTGGACCGTTTGCGGATTGTCGACTTGGCAGAGCCAGCCCAAACCATGGAGGGCATCGAACGAGACACGGAATTTCGAGGCTTCAACGTGTGGATCCTCGTGTTTAGCATTGTCATCGCCTCCATTGGCCTCAATGTGAACTCCACGGCCGTTGTGATCGGCGCCATGTTGATCTCCCCCTTGATGGGCCCCATCATGGGCGTCGGATTGGGGGTGGGGGTGAACAACCTCGACTTGGTCAGACGGTCGTTGGGCAACTTGGGCGTCGCCACAGGCATCGCCATCCTTTCCTCGGCCTTGTATTTCTTGATCAGTCCCATCAATGAGGCAGGGAGCGAGTTGTTGTCGCGAACCACGCCGACGTTCCTCGACGTGATGGTGGCGTTTTTTGGGGGACTCACAGGAATTTTGGCGGGCTCGCGGAAAGAGAAAAGCAACGTGATTCCCGGGGTGGCCATCGCCACGGCCCTGATGCCCCCCCTCTGCACGGCAGGTTATGGATTGGCGCACCTCGATGCGACCTACTTCTTCGGCGCGCTTTACCTCTTTCTGATCAACATCATGCTCATCGCCACCTCGACGACGCTGGTGGTTCGGTACCTGCGCTTTCCCATTGCCCAGCCCTTGGATGCGGCCAAAGAGCAGAAGTACAAGCGCGTCTTTACCCTTGGGTTGCTCGCCTTGGTGTTGCCCTCTGCGTTCATTTTGTACAACACCGTCAGCCGCTCGGTGACGTCATCCAAAATTCAGGCGTTTGTGTCTGAGACAGTCGAGTTTCCAGGAACCGAAGTCGTGAAGCGCGAGGTGGAATTTGTGGAAGGGAGGCCCGTCGCCCACTTGGTGTTGCTGGGGGCCACGGTACCGGCCGACTTGATTGCACAGTGGTCCAGCAAGCTCAGCGAACGCATGCCCGAAGCCATCCTGGAAGTCGTCCAAAACGACGGCCCTTCAGGCCTTGAGGATTTGCAGCGCATGGTCAACCTTTACGCCGAAGGCCAAACCGCGTTGTCCCTTCGGGACGCCGAATTGGTCAAGCTCCGAACGGCCATGGCCGACATGCAGCGGCAAGAGTTGCCGGGGTCCTTGCCGGCTGAAATCTTGGCCCAGCACGAGGACATTGTGGCGGTGGAAGTGGCCAACCGTCGTCACGTCGAACGCGACGGAGGCGAATTGATGGTCCCTTGGGTTCATGTGACCCATGCTCCCCAAGATTCAACCGACACCTCATGGGCGCTGGAACAGCAGCTTGGAGCCTGGTTGTTGCTTCGTTTGGACACCGACACCTTGACCTTGGAAATCGACGCTGTGCGCCCCTGAGTCCGGAAACGCAGGCCGTCAAGCGAGAGCGGTGAGTCGTGCCTTGATGGCCTGTGCCAAAGTCTGAGCGGCCTCTGGATGAAATCGGAACCACAGTTCCGGTTCCACCATTTCCAGTTCGGACACCAGCCATTCTCCCTCTTCGTTCCGCATGAGATCCACCCTGGCGTACAAGGGCGCCTCCCAACCCTGAGAGGCACAGTGCTGGAGGCACTTGGTCATGATGTCCTGCGCCAGTTCCTTGTCGGTTTGCGTCACTGCAAGGGGAGCCACGGTGCCGCCGTGGTCGTCTTGAACCCTGAAGTCTCCCGATTTCGCACGTTTGAGGACCCCGTGGGTGACCTCACCGTCGATCCAAATCAGGGATTTTTCCCCTGACTCGATCACGTGAGGGAGAAAGGGCTGGACAAGCATGTCTTGCTTGGCCAAAAGCGCATGCCAAAGCGATTCGCTGTCCCCGGTGGATGGGGGTTCAGGCGACAAAGTGGCCACCTCGCCGGCGCGGGTCACGCGGTAGGTATCCACGGCGGCACCCGCAATCGCAGGCTTGATCACCACGTCGGACCATCCGCGTCGGGCCATCAATTCAAACAACGGAAGAAAAGATTGGCGTCGGATGAAGGCGGTGGGGACCACCTTGACCCCGCGTTTTTCAAGGTCTTGGAGATAGTGTTTGTCCAGGTTCCAGTGGACGATGGGGGCGGCGTTGAAGAGCCTGGTTTGGCCTTGGACACGATGCAACCAAGGGGAAAAGGTGTCCCAACGGTCGAAGTAATCCCACGTGGTTCGGAACAGTGCCGCCTTCGTCAGAGACCAATCCATGAGGGTGTCACACCACGCCCTGCGATCGACCGTCAGTCCACACGCCTCGAGGGCGTCCATGACCAAACGGTCTTCGGTCAAGAGGTTGTCGGTGTACCCTTCCATGGGCTCTCCTTGGCCCGAAGAAGGGCCGAGGTAACGCTTGTCGGTCAACACCACGACATCCATGGCTCAGAAGGTCATGCCGATTCGAAACCGGGCCTGTCGGAGGGATTCCACGGCGTCGGCTCCGGCCGCAACCCAACCGTTGCGGTCCTTGCCGGTGAGAAAGACACTTGACCAGCTCAGGCCGGTCACCAAGGCGCCGTAGCGGTAGGTCACACCCAAAGAGGTCACGTGGGGTGCCGCGGCCACGGACACAGGTGTGAGGGTGGCGGCATCTTCCGTCGGGGCCAACAGGCCTTGACCGCCGGACAACGCGACGGCGCGTGCCTCCAGGGATTGCTGGAGTCCCATCGTCGTTCCCACGCTGGCCATCCATCCCAGTCCAACGGCGAGCTCTTGCTGTGCCACAAGTTCCAGTCGCCACCCCGTCAGTCCTTTCGTGAAGACGCTGTTGTTTTGGTAGCGCCATTGGTCGCCGTTGTACAAATCGTCGAGGTAGAGGTACTGGTCGATCAGGTCGGCATAACGCACTTGATGCCAGGAGGCCACCGTGGTGCTGCCGTCGGCGCGCGTGCATTCGATGTACGCGGGGGTGGTGGTTCGCCCCACTTGAAGGCCTGCACTGAGGTTTTGCCAAACCGTTCGGGACGCTCCGATCCTCACGGCGCGGGGCAAGTAATTGTCTACGCCGTACACCGCATTGTCAAACCCAGAATTGGTCATGCGATTGACGACGTTGGTCAGGGTGTTGCTGTTCCATTCGGGATGTCCAAGAACGGCGGCGCGTCGGATGTCGTTGTTGGCGTCGTTGGGCTCAAAGAGCTCGGCCACCCCCGCATCCACATCGAGCCAAACGTTCCACACTCCAGGCTCCCCAACGTCCCACTGCCATTCTTGACCATCGCGTGAGCTGGATTGTTGCATCAGGGATTCGTCCAGTTTTTGGGCGTACAAAGAGGAGCTGAGGCCCAAAAAAACAAGAACTTGAATCTTCATGGCTCAGGCTGTTCAAAGACCAAGTGCCCACCGTATCCCGCCACCTGCACCGTGGTGGTGCGTACGAAGGGGCGGTGCTTTTGTTGGACGATGTACTTGGGATTGACCATGACGTCAAAATCGGTGCCCTTGAGCGCCTTGTGAATCGCCGCCTTGCGTTCGCGGCTGCCCGGTCCCCGCTGAAAAATCATGCCGGGATATTCGGCAAATTCGCGGTCACCGGATCGGAAGATGCCCAAGATGATTTTGGTGGTGGAGACGGCTTGCAATGTGGCGGTGGTGTCCACGACCACGGTGGCTTTTACGGGCTCGATGGCAAGCAGGGCAGCGCCTTGGGCGAGTTGGGTGCTGCGAACGGTGGTGGTCGAACAACCAGTGGCCAGAGCCATGGTCACGCCAAGGACCAAAAGAATGCGTTTCATGCCTTGAAGGTAATTCCATGTGACGCATCTTTTGGCCATGGATCTGTTGTCTTTGATTCTGCTCTGGTTTCCCGCAGCATTCATGGTGGGGTTGACCTATGTCCTGCATCGATTTCCGCCCCATGCTTCGAACATGACCTACGGGTATCGGACGCGTCGTAGCATGGCTTCCACGGAGGCGTGGGATCATGCCCAAGCCCGGTCCTTTCAGGTGATGAAAGACTGGACCATTTGGATGGTGCTTTGGACGCCTTTGGCGCAGTGGAGATGGGGAGGGGAGAGCGCCATTCTCGTCATGTCAGGACTCTTGACGCTCGGGGTCATGCTGCCACTCGTTCTGGTGGAGCGCGAACTGAAGCAGGGGCCGCCTTACACAGCACAAGGCGGCGTTCACGGCACAGCATTGGTGTGTTGCTTCCTGCTGTTGTTGTCGGTTTTCAGGCCGATCACCCACGACGGTTCAGAACCAGAGCGCCAAGAAACCGGCGTGTTGTCCTCGGTGGGTTGGAGCACGTCCAGCGCAGATGTGTTTTTGCGCTTGGAGGACGACGAGTGCCATTACTACATCAACCGGGGATTGGAGATGGGCATCGACACGCTCAGGTGGTCAGAGGTGTTGACAGGCCGTGAAATCACGTTGGAGGTCGTGGACCGTCCAGCGGGTCTCAATTGGTTTGGGCGCGTGGGGCCCGTCCGTGGCGTGCTGTTTCAAGGCGACACGCTGTACCGAACCGGTGTCGTTCACAACCCCTGACAAACAGATTGCGCTCAGGCGGAAGCCTGTGGTACGGTGCCCAAAGACCGGAGCATTTGGGTGTGCAAGCCTAGGGCTTGCCAATAGGTGGTGGAAGCTCGGTATGGAATGCCGAATTCTTCTGCCGTTTGTTTGACGATGGGGGCCAACTTCCGCAGGTGGATGTGGCTGATTTGCGGGAACAAGTGGTGCTCGATTTGGTGGTTCAAGCTGCCACACATCCAGGTCAACACAGCGCTGCCCGTGCCAAAGTTGGACGTGGTGCGCAATTGGTGTGTCAAGGGGTCAACGTCAAGGACTGCGCCTTTTTCGGCAGGAACGTAGTCATGGTCTTCCATCACGTGTGCAGGCTGGAAAATGACCGCCAGGATGAATCCAGCCACAAGCTGCATCACCACCCATCCACCAAGGATTTGCAACCAGTGCACGCCGCTGAGAGCCATAGGCAGAACCCAGATGTAGGTGAAGTACAGCGTTTTGGTGAAGGCGAGCGAGGTCGACAGTTTGGCCACGGAGCTGCCTGAAGGGCGGATGAGGTCCTTCTTGTGGTAGCGACGCACTTGGAGCCAGTCTTTGGCAATCATCCAAAACAGCGTCATCAACGAGTAGAAGAACCAGGAGTAGATGTGCTGGAAACGGTGCCACCAGTAGCGCGGCTTCAGAGGGCTGAATCGCATGATGGGATGCATGTCGATGTCCTCGTCCAGCCCGTCGAGGTTGGTGAAGGTGTGGTGGAGGACGTTGTGTTGAATTTTCCAGATGGCGGCGTTGCCACCCACCAAGTCAAGGATGCGACCCACCCACAGGTTGACCCATTTCTTGTCGCTGTAGGCGTCGTGGTTGGCGTCGTGCATGACATTCATGCCAATGCCAGCCAAACCCATGCCCATGGCGATTTCGGCCACCCAGAACATCCATCCGCCTCCTGCCAATCCCCATGTGATCAAAGCCCAGGGAACAAAGTAGAGGGCGATCATCAAACCGGTCTTGAGGTGCAGTCGCCAGTCTCCTTTACGGCTCAGGTTGTGCTCTTTGAAGTAGGCATCCACCCGGGCGCGA
The DNA here is from genome assembly GCA_964527895.1 of uncultured Comamonadaceae bacterium. Lineage (GTDB taxonomy): Bacteria > Bacteroidota > Bacteroidia > Flavobacteriales_D > Sanyastnellaceae > UBA11663. Next base: position 43,840 of record CAZGQI010000009.1, read on the forward strand.
AGCGTCTTGGTGAAGTCTGATTTGTCGCGGCTGAAGCGAATGACAGGAATTTGCATTCAGCCAAGGTACGGGGCCCTTTCAGCAGCCACATCTACCCAAGGGCACAGGATGCCCACAGAGTTCTTCACAATCAGCCGAACGGAGACTTGGGCTTGGGGATCTTCCGCACGCGCAAGTTTTTGGGTGTGGCTTCCAGGTATTCATCGTCGTTGATGAACTCCATGAGCTCCTCCAAAGAGAGCTTCTTGGCGGGGGCGATACGCAGCCCCTTGTCCGCACCGGATGCACGCATGTTGGTGAGCTTCTTGCCTTTGATGAGGTTGAGCTCCATGTCGATGTCTCGCGCCGACTCGCCCACCACTTGGCCAGCGTAAATGTCTTCTCCGGGATCGATGAAGAACGTGCCGCGGTCTTGAAGACGGTCGATCTCGTAGGCACGCGCCTGACCGGTTTCCATGCTGACCAACGAGCCGCTGCTGCGCGTGGCGAGGTCTCCTGCGAAGGGCTCATAGCCGTCGAAGCGGTGCGTCATGACGGCTTCCCCGGCGGTGGCAGTCAGCACTTGGTTGCGCAGTCCAATCAGCCCACGTGAAGGAATGCGGAACTCCAAATGCTGGAGGTCTCCCTTGGCTTCCATCACTTGCAACATGCCCTTGCGCATCATGACAAGCTCTGTGGCTTTGCCGGCCGTGGCTTCGGGCACGTCAATCACGAGGTGTTCGAAGGGCTCATGGGTGGCGCCGTCCACTTCTTTGAAGAGGACTTGAGGCTTGCCAATTTGGAGTTCGTAGCCTTCTCGACGCATGGTCTCGATGAGCACGCTCAAGTGGAGGATGCCGCGGCCGTAGACGTTCCATTTGTCCTCGCTGTCGGTGGCTTCCACGCGCAGGGCCAGGTTCTTCTGCAGCTCCGCGTCAAGGCGCTCGCGAATGTGGCGGCTCGTGAGGAAGTCGCCATCCTTGCCCAAGAAGGGGGAGGTGTTGATCGTGAACAGGAGGCTCATCGTGGGTTCATCGACTGCGATGCGCTCCATGGCTTCAGGGGTTTCCAAATCGGCGACGGTGTCCCCAATCTCGAACCCGTCCATCCCCGTGATCGCACAGAGGTCGCCACTCCGGACGTGGTCGACCTTCTCCTTGCCCAAGCCCGAGAACACATAGAGTTCTTTCGCCCGGACCTTTTTGTTGCCTTCCGCGGTGCAGAGGGTGTAGTCCTTGTTGGCGTGCAAATCGCCGCGGTAGAGACGGCCGATCGCGATCCGACCCGTGTACTTGCTGTAGTCGAGCGACGTGATTTGAAGCTGTGGTGTGCCTTCCACGTAGGGCGCCTCTGGCACCTGCTCCAAGATGACGTCCAAGAGGTAGGTGACATCGGTGGTGGGCTGCTGCCAATCCTCGGCCATCCAGCCGTTTTTGGCGGAGCCGTAAACGGTGGGGAAGTCCAGTTGCTCTTCGGTGGCGTCGAGGTTGAACATCAGGTCAAACACCTGCTCCTGCACCAAATCAGGAGTGCAGTTTTCTTTGTCCACCTTGTTGATGACCACGATGGGCTTCAGCCCCAACTCAATTGCCTTGCCCAACACGAACCGCGTTTGTGGCATGGGCCCTTCAAAGGCGTCCACCACCAACAACACAGCGTCAGCCATCTTCAGAACCCGCTCAACTTCTCCGCCAAAGTCGGCGTGACCTGGGGTGTCAATGAGGTTGATTTTGACGTCTTTCCAAGTGGCACTGACGTTTTTCGCCAGAATGGTGATGCCGCGCTCTCGCTCGAGGTCGTTGTTGTCGAGGATGAGTTCACCGGTTTCTTTGCGCTCGTCGACGACGTTGCACTGGTGAATGATCTTGTCGACGAGGGTCGTTTTGCCGTGGTCGACGTGGGCGATGATGGCCACGTTGCGGATTCCGCTCATGAGGTGGGGGTTTGCGGGCGCAAAGGTCGTTCATCCCACAACAGGGATGGGCAAGCAACTGGCATTAATTTTGCGCTTCACCTCGTCGCATGCCATTTCATTCCACTTTCCTCCGTTCGTCAGCTGGGTTTCTGGCGGCTCTGTTTTTGTTGGCGTCCTGTTCGAGCAGCGTCAAAATCACCTCTTCCCCCACACAGGCTGACGTATACGCGGATGGCCTCTACGTGGGCCAAACGCCCATGCGCCACCGCGACGCCAAGGTCAGTGGAACCGTGTTGAATGTCCGCTTGGAAAAGGAGGGGTACGAAGACCTCAACACCCAGATCTCCAAAGACGCCCGCGTGAATGTGAAAGCACTCTTGTTCAGTGGGTTTGTCATTCCGTTGGCATGGATTTTGGGGTATCCACGCAGCAGACACTACGTGATGAAATCGCTCGAAGAGGCCAAAGTGTTTGAGCTCGAGAACCAAAACGTGCGTGTGGAAGTCCAAAGCCGCAGTGACCTTGGAGAGGACATTTTTGTCGTGGCGTTGGACAATACCCCTTGCCAAGGCAGTTCGCAGGCTTCCATGTTGGAGGCGGCCGTGGGCATTCGATTGATGGGAACGTACCGTGTGCTGGAGCGGCGCGCCCTCGACGTGGTGAGCTTGGAGCAACGCCGAAACCTCACCGGATTGCACGACGAATCGAGCATCGTGGAAGCGGGCAAATTGTCGGGCGCAAAGGGCGTCGTGTTGGTCAGCAGGTCCTGCGACCACCGAAGCACCATGACCTCCATGCGTTTTGTCGATTGCGAAAGTGGTGCCCTTCATTGGGCGGCTTTGGCGCAGGACGAATCCTTGGACACCATCGTGGATGCCGTCCTGGCCAAATTGAAATCCCCGTGATCCACGGATTCGCCCATTGACGTATTGCACCTGCCATTGAAGGCAACTGTGCGCTGTCCGAAAGGAATGTCAAATGGGTTCAGGGTTTGGCTGAGTCGGCCAGCACGGAGGGCAGGAGGGACTCAAATTCATCCAGCATGTGCACGAGATCGGCTTCTTCGGTCAACGGGTTCATCAGCGTGCAGCGCAGCCAGACGTTGCCCCCGAACTCGGTTTGGACGACGTAGCCAGCCCCTTCGGCCAAGTGACGTTTGCGCAGCGCCTTCACCACCTCGTTCCACCTGTCGGCATGAAGGTGTTCGCGGAGGTGTTCGCGAGGCGCTGGCCGAAAGCACACAATGTTGGCCTGCGGCGCCATCGCCAATTCCCAGCCGTTGCGACCCTCGATCAAGGTGGCGAGCGCTTGTCCCAAAGCCCACATGCGGTCCACGAGTTCTGCCCAAATGCCCCAGCCAAACTCGGCCTTGATGGCCGCCAACCGCGTGCTCAACATCCGCTTCGTGCATTCAAAGGTGCGTTTGCCGGTGTCCCACCAATCGAGGTCTTTGGCGTCGTCCCAGAGGTATTCGGCATGCTGGGAGAAAGGCAAGAAGCTTTCGGCATGGCGGGCATAGAACACGCCGGTGCAGAGGGCGGGAATCCCACACGTTTTGTGGAAGTCGAGCACCACAGAGTCTGCGTATTCGATGCCCTTGACGAGGTGACGGTGGGCGTCGCTGAAGGCTGCGGAGGCCCCGTGGGCCCCGTCCACGTGAAACCAAATGCCGTGTTGCTTGCACGCTGCGGCAAGACCTTCGAGGGGGTCGTAGGCGCCGGCACTTGTGGTGCAGGAGCTTCCCACCACAGCGAGGACGCGTTTTCCCTCGTCGTGCACGCGCTTGATTTGGGCCTGGAGGTCGTCCACACACATTTGGTGTTTCTCGTTGGTTTCGACAAGCACGGTGCCATCGCCGCCCCAACCCATGGTGCGCATCGCGCGATCTATGCAATAGTGCGCCTTGGCTGAAACGAGGACGACCAACGGCGTTGGAAATGCGCGAACGCCGTCCTGCCAAGAGTCCAACCCCATGTCTTGGGCCACTTTGCGTTGCGCAGCCATCAGCGCCACCAAATTGCCAAGCGTTCCCCCGTGACACAACACGCCACCGCATCCAAGAGGGAGGCCGAGTTGTTCCCCGATTTCGGACATCAAGAGGTCTTCTTGGGCAGCGTTGCTGGGCCCCATCTCGTAAATCGCCTGTCCGTTGTTCAGCAGGTCCGTCACCATGCCTGTGGTGGCCGCCTCGGGAAGGACGGCTGAAACCTGGTGTCCCATGTACCGGGGATCGTGCAGGTGGTTGGAGCGCGCGATGACTTGATCGTGCATCCCTTTGCGCCCCGTCGTCCAAGACGTCTCGTTTTGCCAATGCGCACGTTCCTGTTCCGGCGAAGGCGCGGGATAGGAGGAAGTTGCGTGCCTTTGCTGTGCACGTTCCAAGTGGCCGGTCAGGGCTTCCGAAGCTTCGGCAGCGGCGTCGGCAAATCGGGCAGGGTCAAACGCGCGTTTCAGGGCGTCGGAGACGGGGGGCAAAGCGGGCATGCCGTAAACATACTGCGCCGCATGAGCTTGAAGATGTCATGCGGCGCAGATGGTTCAAAGGGCGCGTCAGTCGGCAAGCACCATCAATTCTCGGGGAGATTCGATGACGTAGCGCATTTTGCGTTCCTCGAGGTCTCCTGCCTTGACGGTCAAATCCCACATGACTTGCCCCGAGGCTTCATGGACCTTGGCGCCGTCCAGCTTGAGTCGGTCGATGACGATCTCCTCGGTTCGAACAAGCGGAAGCTGGTCCTCCAATTGCAAGTGAATGTCGTGTTTCTTCCGGTTGATCACGGTGAAGGTGTATTCGCGGTTGAATTCCTTTTTTCCTGTGAAGGCGCCAACCTTGTCCTCCCGCAACGTGCGCTTGCGCCTCACCACAATGTTGGGGTCGGGCCCGAGTGAAATGGCGAGGGTGTCTTCCACAAAGTCCAAACGCAGCTGGCTTTCCCCCACGTAGTCCTCACCGAAGTAGATGTGCATGCGGCCGTTCATCAAGTCCAAATCTTCCCAGTCGGTGAACATCGCAGTCAGGTAGACTTGGGGGTCGAGTTTGGGCGCGCATTGGTGCAGGTATTCCGCGGCGAGGCTGTGATCTTGGATGCGGACGGCATGCGGATGCCCATCTGAGGGGATGTCGTAGGACGCGTTGACATTGAAGCGCGTTTGGGTGGGCGAATGGGCAATGTCCACAGCCACGAAGCTCAGGTCTTCTTCGACTTCGCGTCGACGAGAAGACGCTCGGCCAAACAAGCTTTCCGTCATGTCGTCGGCGTCTTCCGCAACGGCCAAGACCTCCACCACCTCCAAGTTGGGTGCGAGCGACACATTCATCACCGGATTCGAGATGTTGATTGTCTCGACGGCATAACCGATGCTTCGGTAGGAGAGGGCCGTGGTGCCTTGCGCCACTTGCAAATTGTAGAAGCCGTTGATGTCGGTGACGGCACGTGTTCGGCCATCGGCAGACATGACTGTGGCCCCGACGAGGGGCTGTCCGTTGGCGTCATAGAGCTGTCCGCGCACCTCCCGCACGGTGGGGTTGTAGGGCTGGGCCTTGAGCCAGGCATTGGCGGAAGCCACCGAGGTGTTGCCGTTGGCGCGGCCTTGGGTGCCGTCGATGTACCAAGGTTGCAGGTTGGGCTTGGTGCGGTTCTTCGAAGGGGTGCCTGTCGCCACCGTCAGGGTGACGTCTTCCCAGTGCTCCCCCGTGGTTTGGTGAACGAGGGCTTGGCATTCCAGCTTCAGGGGGTCGCTGACGTCCTGAACGCGAACGTTGTAGCTCGGGGTCCAGCCGGCCTGTTGCATCCAGTAGCTGAACACGAGTTCCCCGGACGTGGCTTCGGGCGCGTCGATGCGGACGGTGATCTCAAGCGACGTAGAAGTGCGCAGGGTCGGCAAGGATTGCATGGCCAAATCCAAGGCCTGAATCTCGCTTTGCAAAGAGGCAATCTCCCGGTCGATGTCCTCACGTCCCTCTTGGATGCGTTGGAATCGCGTCTCGAAAAAGGCAGTGGCCTCCATCAACCGTTGCAAATCGACGCCCGTGTCCTTGACTTTGAAGTCTTGGTTTTGGAGAAGGAGCTGTTCTTCGCGGTCAAAAAGCACACGCCTCGTTTGGGCGTGTTGAATGTCCTTGTTCAGGGAGTTGCGCAAGGTGCTGAGACGCAAACGCTCTTCGTTGGAATTGGCACCGCCCAAGGTGTCGGTGTGGTACCGGTGACTGATGCCCAACACGGTGAAATCGCCACGGCCCGACAGACGGACTTTGGAGGGGTCAATGGCGGTGCTCAGGTCGTGGAACACAATCATGTTGGTGCCTTGGTCGAGGGTCACATGGGCGAGGCGCTCGACTTGGGCGCCTTGTTCGTAGACGACCACGTGGTCGATGTGACTTTGGACCATCACCTCATGGGATGGAGGAAGTGTGATGGCGGAGGCAGCGACACTCAGTCCCAGCAGCAAGGCCACCAAGGCAGCGGCGAGGAGGAGTTGTTCGAAGGAGGTTTGGGGTCGAATCATGGCGTTGATTTGAAAAGTGAAACGGCGGTTTCGAACCTCAAAACCAAGGAGCGTGCCAAAAACAGTTGTCGACCCGGGCAACAAGTCCAAGTGGTCCAAGGTTAGGGATAGGACCACCTGTATCTTCGCGGGCATGATTGAGCTCCAAAGCATCACCAAATCCTACACCACAGGCAGCCAATCGCTGCAGGTATTGAAGGGGGTGGACATGCAGGTGTCTTCCGGGGAGCTCGTGGCCATCATGGGGTCGTCTGGTTCCGGCAAATCGACCCTCCTCAACATCCTGGGCTTGCTCGATGCGTACGACGGAGGGCAGTACCGTTTGGATGGGAAAGACATGGCCGGACTTTCGGAGCGTCGTGCCGCCGAATTGCGGCGCGAGATGCTGGGATTCGTCTTTCAGAGCTTCAATTTGATCCCCTTCAAATCGGCGGCGGAGAATGTGGCATTGCCCCTGTACTACCAAAAGGTGCCGAGGAAGGAGCGCGCGCGTCGGTCGCATGCCTTGTTGGAACGGGTGGGACTTCTTGAATGGGCCAACCATTTGCCCTCCCAGATGAGCGGAGGCCAAAAACAACGGGTCGCCATTGCACGCGCGCTGGCCGCATCCCCGCGGGTCATCCTTGCCGACGAGCCAACAGGGGCGTTGGACAGCGCCACATCCGAAGACGTCATGGCCTTGCTGAAGGAACTCAATGCAGAAGGCATGACGATGGTGGTGGTCACGCACGAATCGGAGATTGCCGCGGAATGCGGAAGGACCATTCGCCTTCGAGATGGCTTGGTTGAATCCCAAGGCCATGTTTGACCGCGACGCGTGGCTCGAGGTGGCTCACAATGTGATGGCCCACCCGTTGCGCACGACCCTCACAGGGGTCAGCGTGGCCCTTGGTATTTTCATCTTGGTGGTCATGCAGGGCCTTGGCTACGGCTTGCAGCACGGCGTAGAAGGTCAGTTCGCGGACGATGCGGTCAACAGCATTTGGGTTGAAGGAGGCCGCACGCAAATCGCATACCGTGGCAACCAAAGCAACCGCCCCGTCCGTCTGACCAATGCCGATCTGCCAGGCATTGCCAGCCAAGCCGACACAATTCCTGCTTTTTCCCGCCGCATTCGATTGTGGGGTGCCGAAATCGTGTGGGAGAATCCGGACGGGGAGAACAAAGGCGGCGGCTATGGCGTCCGAGGGGTGGATCCGGCACACATTGAACTCGAGCGTTCGGTGCTGCTCTCTGGACGATACATCAACGAGCGGGACGTAAGCGACTCGCGGAAGGTGGCCGTCGTCGGCCCCAACATCGTGCGAGACCTCTTTGGGAAAAGTGATCCTATTGGGGCGTTCATCCGCATCAATGCCGTGTTGTTTCAGGTGGTGGGCACCTTTGAGGATCCAGGTTCACGCTGGGAAAATCGGGTGGCGTACATCCCGTTTTCCACCGCACAGCAGCTGTACCGCACAGATGGGTGGGTGGACCAAATCCTCTACAGCACGGGCGACATGGAAACGGAAGCCACCGTGGCCCAAAGCGGGCGCATGCTTTCGTGGTTGAAAGACGTGAAAGCGGTTCATCCCGACGACAGCAGGGGAGTTCGGGTGGACAACAACAACGAGGAATACGCCATGTATGCTTCCATCTTTGAAGGCATCCGCCTGTTCATCTGGGGCATTGGGTTGATGACGTTGCTTGCGGGTGCCGTGGGCGTGGCAAACATCCTCGCCATCGGCGTCAAAGAGCGCACCAAAGAAATTGGGGTGCGCAAAGCGCTCGGCGCCACCAATGGCAGCATTGTGAGTCTGGTGGTCATGGAATCGACCGTGCTCATGCTCGTGAGTGGCAGCCTGGGATTGATGTTGGCGGTTGGTTTGCTGTCTGTTGTGGCCCCCATGGCGGACCATGAATATTTCCAAAACCCCCAGGTCGACCACCGCATTGCCCTTTTTGCCCTTGGCGTGCTGGTGCTTGTGGGGCTCGCGAGTGGCTTGGGGCCTGCCTTGCGGGCAGTGGCCATTCGACCTGTTGAAGCATTGCGTGACGAATGAGGTGGTGGGAACGAGATCCGTGGATTGAACTTGCGCAGGTGCTCCTGCGCAACCCCTTTCGCACGTTCCTGAGTTCGCTCGGCGTGGGGTGGGGCTTGTTCATGATCTTGATCACGGTGGGGGCGTCAAACGGCCTGGAAGAAGGCGTGAAGTCCGACATGGGCAACCGCGTGAAAAACAGTGCGTTTCTGTGGGGCGAGTCGACGAGCCTACCCTACAAGGGTTACCCTCGGGGCCGATGGATTGAACTCACAAGCCCCGATGTGGAATACCTGGTGGAGAATGCCACCACGCTTGACGCCGTGGCTCCCCGCAATCAGCTCGGCGGCTGGCGCGGCGGGAACAACGTGACGCATGGATTGAAAACAGCAGCGTGCGGCGTGTACGGCGACATGCCCGTGTACAAGGACATCGACCCCATCCTCATCACCGAGGGCCGGTACATCAACCAACGCGATCTCGACGATCGACGCAAAGTGGCCGTCATTGGAAAGCGGGTAAGGCAGCTGCTTTTTGACCGGGAGGAACAGGTCCTCGGCAGTCACATCCAAATCCAGGGGGTGACCTTCACCGTGGTGGGGGTGTACAAAAGCCAGCAGACGGGCGAAGATGCGGAGGAGGCCGAGAACAGCATTTTCACGCCCTACACCACCTTTAACCACGCGTTCCACATGGGCGACAGGGTGGGGTGGCTGAGCCTGCTCATCAAAGAGGACGTGCCCGGGGACACTGCGGTGGCGGAAGTGCTCCGTCTTCTGAAAGCCCAAAAAAGCGTCCATCCCGACGATCCGCGCGGGTTTGGCCATTGGAGCATGGCCGAGATGCACGAAGAAATGTCGACGGTGTTCGGCGCCTTCCGCTGGGTGTCGTTTGTGTTTGGCGGGCTTGCACTTTTCGCAGGGGTCATTGGCATCATGAACATCATGCTCATCACGATCAAAGAGCGCACCCGCGAACTGGGGGTGCGCCGTGCGCTGGGCGCCACGCCTGCAAACATCGTCGTGCAAATCATGGTGGAGACCTTGACGCTGACCGTACTCGCTGGATTGATCGGCGGCATCCTCGGCGTGTTTGCACTCGAAGCCTTGGACACCTACCTCGTCAGTGCCGAAGACAACGGCATCTTTCGCCATCCCCACGTCACGCTTGATGTGCTGGTCACGGCACTGACAACCATGACCATCCTCGGTGCCTTTGCCGGGGTGTTGCCTGCATTGCGTGCGTTGCGTGTGCAACCTGTGGAAGCCCTTCGAACCTAATTTGATCTCAGAATCTCAAGTCATGAAAAACGGAAAACTTGTTGCCCTCCTGATTGGCGTTTTGCTCGTGTTGGCGGGCACGGTGTACACGGTCAAGCATCTGCGCGACCAGGAACAACAGGCCGAAGCAACTTACGGCACGGAAACGCCGCGGGTGGCGGACATCGTCCTCAAAACGCTCGCCTCGGGTAGCGTCCAGCCACGTCAAGAGATCCTCATCAAGCCACAGGTGTCAGGCATTGTGCGACGGGTGCTTGTGGAAGCAGGAGATGCCGTGGAGGCAGGCGACGTGCTTGCCGAAGTCATGATCGTGCCGGACGTGGCGGCGTTGAGCAACGCGGAGTCGCGTTTGGCCAGGGCGCAGATCACCTTGGATGACGCGCAGCTGAACCACGACCGAAACGCCGACCTGTTGGCCCGCGGTGTGCTCGCTCCCGCCGAGGCGCAACGCACAGAGCTTGCCCTCAAGCAAGCCCGCGAGGAGCTCTACGCGGCCGAGGACAACCTTCGCATTGTGCAAGAAGGCGTCACAGCCCGCGGGGGCGGCAATGCATCCAACACCCTCGTGAAAGCCACGGTGTCTGGGATGGTGCTCGAGGTGCCCATCAAGAAAGGCAACAGCGTCATTGAGGCCAACAACTTCAACGAGGGAACCACCATCGCCTCGGTGGCGGACATGGCGGATTTGCAATTCGTGGGCAAAATCGACGAGAGCGAAGTGGAGAAGCTTCACGAGGGCATGCCCATTCGTTTGACCATTGGTGCCATTGAAGGAAGCCAAATCCCAGCCACCCTCGAGCACATCGCACCCAAAGGTGTGGCGGAAGGAGGTGCCATCCAATTTGAAATCAAAGCCGCGGTGATTCTTGAAGGGGGACAATTCCTTCGTGCGGGCTATTCTGCCACCGCCGATGTGGTGTTGGACGAGCGCAAGCAAGTGTTGGCGGTCAGTGAACGTCTCATTCAGTACGACGGGGACCAACCGTTCGTGGATGTGTTGGTGGGGGAGAACATCTACGAACGGCGCGACTTGAAAGTCGGGTTGAGCGACGGACTAATCACCGAGGTGTTGGAAGGAATCGAAGAGACGGATGCCCTCAAAATCTGGAATCAGCCGCGCTACGAATGAGCTTTCCTGAAGCCAAGCTTCGCACAGGATTGCCCGCCACAGAGGCCAAGGCCTTTGCCGCGGAAACCACGCGTCACCCCGAATGGGTGCACGATTTGATTCGCATTTCTGCCCAGCCGGAAGGAGGGACCGTGCCCCGGAAGGCTGCGTGGGTGTTGCGTCATGCCGCGCTCAAGGACCCGTCCTGCGTGGCAGGTCAGGCGCGGGCCATGCTGGATGCGGTTGACTCCTGCCAAGACACCAGTGTCCATCGAGAAGTGCTCAAGGCGCTGCTCGAAGTTCCGAAGGCGGAGCTGCACACCATGGGGGAAGAACTGTACGGCCTGGGCTTGGGGTTGTGTGCCGACCCTTCATTGCCTGTGGCCATGGTGCACGTGGGCGTGATGCTTCTTCACGCCAGCGGCCAAGCCTTGGGGGAGGAAGTGACGTTGGTGTGGCGCGAACGCGGGGCACAGGCGGAGACGGCACCGCTGGCACGCTTCCTGTCGAAACAGCTTGCCGCGATGCGTCCCCGTCGTTAAGCCAAACTTGAAATCAGGAGCCCTGAGTCTTGGAGCCTCGGAATTTGGACTTCTTTTTCCACCGGCGGTTGCCGCTGGGACGTCCTTGTTGGGATGCTTCTCCTTGGGGTCGGTCCTCGCGGTTGGGGCGTCCCTCAGGGTGGCCTTCTTGGCGTGAGCCGTTCTTCTGCCCGCCGCGTCGGTTGGAGGGTTGTCCCTGCCCACTGCGCTTGCCCTGACCCCCTCGGCTTTTCCGTGAGGGTTGATTGCCGCCTTGGGCGTCGCCTTCTTTGGGCACCTTGTGGGTCTTGGAGTCGGCCTTGATTTCGGGCAAATCCAAGTGCCACTGGTGGTCCGTCTCCAAGGGGATGTCGCGTTTGATGAGCCGAACAATGTCGCGCATGTGGTTGCGCTCATCGCCTTCATTGACCATGGAAATGGCCACGCCCTCGCGTCCAGCACGTCCAGTGCGGCCAATGCGGTGCACGTATGTTTCGCTGATGTTGGGGATTTCGAAGTTGATGACATGACTGACGCCTTCGACATCGATGCCGCGGGCCGCTATGTCCGTGGCCACAAGCACGCGAATCTTGCCCTTGCGGAAGGCGTTCATCGCCTTTTCACGCTGAGGCTGGCTTTTGTTGCCGTGAATGGCTTCGCCGCGGATGTCGTTCTTTTTCAGGTAGCGCACCACCTTGTCCGCGCCGTATTTGGTGCGGGTGAAGACCAGGGCGGTCTCCACTTCGGGTTGATTCAACAACTGGACGAGGAGGTCGCGCTTGGCACCTTGGCTGACAAACATCATCCGCTGTTCCACCGTCTCCGCGGCACTGCTGACGCGGGCCACTTCAACGCGGATGGGGTCGGTCAGGATGGTCTTCGACAGTTTGACAATGCTTTCCGGCATGGTGGCGCTGAAAAACAGACTTTGTCGCTTCTCGGGAAGCATGGCAATCACGCGACGGATGTCGTGGATGAAGCCCATGTCGAGCATGGTGTCCGCCTCATCCAAGACCAAAAATTCAATCCACTCCAGCGACAACAAACCCTGGTTGCAGAGATCGAGCAGTCGGCCGGGCGTTGCGACGAGGACGTCGGCGCCCTTCCGGAGCTGCGCGACTTGCTTGTGCTGGCTCACCCCGCCAAAAATCAACGCCGTACGCACTTTGACGTTCTTGGCGTAGGCCTTGACGTTGTCGTCGATTTGGGCCGCGAGCTCACGGGTGGGGGTCAGTACCAAGACGCGAGGCACGGCGCGGCCATGCATCATGTTGTGGGCGAGGTGGTGGACCAAGGGCAGCGAGAATGCGGCGGTTTTGCCTGTCCCTGTCTGGGCGATGCCCATGACATCACGGCCGTTGAGGACGTGGGGAATCGCTTGTTCTTGAATGGGGGTGGGTTGCTCGTAACCGAGCGGAATGAGGGCTTCGAGCACCTGAGGGTGCAGGCCCATGTCAGAAAACTTCATTGAAAATGGGTTCGCCACGAATCAAATACGTTGTGGCTTACGCACCGAATCTGTCAAGCCTTCGTTCTGCCTCGTGCAAACTTCAAAGGGGGCGTGCCGATTTCGGTGAAACACGCACGCGGCATCAGGGCCACGTGAGGCAAAGGTACGCATTCACGATTTGACCGTGAAAACGCGGCTCAGGTTGAAGCCAAAATACAGGTCGCCATTGGCCCAGCTTCCAGCGGGTTCCGCGAGGAAGGATCGCTCGAACATGCCGCGGGCATTGGTGATGTGCAGTTGAAACACGTGGCCCCCTGTCTCAATGTCCACGCCGAGAGAGAGGCTGGGAGAAAAAGCATCGCCGAAGGACTGTGTCAGAAAGTGGTGGTATTCGCCATTGACGCTGAACCGCGGTCCGAGTTTGCATCGGCCGCCCACGCCGAGCAACGCCAAATCGTGGGCCTCGCCGCTTTCTTGCACAAAATTCCGGTGCACGAAGGAGGGGACGAGGGCCAAGCTCCACCGCTCACTCATTTTGCGCGCCACGACCGCCTGATGGACGTAGCTCAACCTGCGGGTGAAGGGATAGGGTGTTTCTTCGGGGGGCACCCGGGTGCCGTTGGCCATGGCAACGCTGTACCACGTCACGCTCAACGGGAAGGCTTCGGGGCCTGTTTTCTGCCGCAGAAGCCGCGCTTTGACATTGGCCTCGTAGGTTTTTTGGTAGGTGTTGCGCGCGACCCCGACCGCCAAGCCGTCGGTGATGCCGTAGTCAAACGCCATGCGCATTTGGGCGTTGTCCAACCCCCACAAATCGTACGCTCCGGAACTCAGGGTGCCAAAGCGGTGCGCAATCACGAAGTGCAGAACGCCCTCGGCAGGGGTCTCGTTGCTCTGCACGTTCACGATGCGGGTGTCCTTGAAGGTGGCGCGAACGGGAAGCGTGGGCTCCTCGGTCACGGCATTCAATTCGTCGAGCAGGCCTTGGGCATGCAGTGCACTTGAGCCGATCCAGACCAGGCCAACGAGCCACCAATTCAGGCGCTTCATCGCGGCAACATTTGGGCCTCGACATCGATGGCGATGACGGGGGAGATGTTGTCTTTGACAACCGCGGGAATGACGATGTTGTGGTCGGCCAAGGTCACCTCGAAGGTGGCCTGGAGCTTCCATGCGCCGTCCACCCACTGCATCGTGCCTTCAATGCGATGGGGTTGGGTCACCCCGTGAATGTCGAACTCTCCTTCGGCCACCACGTCGTGTCGCTGGCCATCGTTGGGGATGTTCTCCCACGACGCGATGCGTCCTTGAAACGTCGCCTTGGGGTAGGTTTCTGACTCCACGTAGCTCTCGTTGAAATGCTCTTCCATCAGGGCCTTTTCAAAGTGAAAGGCGCGCATTTGGACTTGAAAGGCAAAGTCGCCGGTGGATGCGTCAAGCAGCCCACTCATCTGCCGGTTGTCGGCTTCAATGTCCTCGATGGGGGTTGAGGAGAAAAAGTGCACATGCCCTTCACGTGTCATGAATTGTTGCGCACCTGCATCGGGGGCGATTCCCACCACAAGCAGGGCGAGCAAGGAGCCAAAAAGGGGAGTCTTCATGGGTTCATGGGGTCTCAGTGGGGTCAATTGTTGGGAGCACCTTCCGAAGCCCAAACCTGGAACAGCGCGATGTCACATGCTGGCAAAGGGTTCCCATTCAGGGGCATCATGCGGATGTTGGTTTGGGGCAAGTTGAGACGCTCAAGAAGGCTGCCTTCGAGCACGCTTTGCGCCACCGAAGCGTGGTTTTCCAGATTCAATCCTGCGCTGGGACTGCCGCCGCTGTGGCACCCGTTGCAATGCACGTCGAGCAAGGGCAAAATGTCTCCTGCGAAGGACACGCCAGCAATGTCCCCACAAGGCAGGGGAGACAGTGCCACCTCGTACGTGCACCCTTCCATGACAGCGATGATCATGCCGACGAGCAGCCCGGCAAGGATGCGGAATGCATGGAAATTTGGCGATTTGGTTGTATTTTCTGTCATCGCGTTGTTGCAAGGAAAGAAGAACAATGTTCTCACGCAAGAACATGTTTTTGAGTGCATTGGTTCTTTCGAGGAGGCAACGCGGATGAAAACGTCACGTCAAAAAGAAGAGGACCATGGAGGACAGCAACAAGAAGTACGCCGCGTTTCTGACGCGATTGCAAGAGGAATTGATGACGGCGGCCACGCAACATTCGGTGGCTTGGAGGTTTGGCAATTGGACTGCCCGGCAGCGCTTGCTGCTCGTTCATGAGCGTTTGTTGCGGGACGTCCGGAAGAACCTGCAACGGCTCAACAACCAAGTATTGAAAGAGTCTCCCGAATTCAGGCGGGCGTTTGGTGCCGAATTCCAGCGCTGGGCCAATCGGCTTCCTGAACCGGCCAAAGAGCAGTTGTCCCTTTTGAAAGAATACACAGAAGTGTTTGCCGAACCCAAGCGTCGGTGACGCCTTTTACAACCCAAAACCACCTCCGAATGAAACATTGTCAACGCCTTCTGCCGTGTTTCGCGACCACTGCATGTTTGTTGGCCACTACGGGCCTCTCTTTCGCACAAGCTTCTTTTTGGTCGACGCCCCGGAACACTCGGACCGATGCGCCCACCACAGAGGTGTCAGAGTTCCGCGCATTTCAGGTGGATGTGGCGTCTTTGGAATCTTGGTTGAGCGAGGTTCCCACGGGCAAGGCCTTCGAGGCGACGCGATCGTCCTGGATGTTGGAATTGCCCATGCCTGACGGGGAAATGGAGCGCTTTACCGTGCTCAACAGTCCTGTGATGGCACCGGCATTGGCTGCGCGTTTCCCCGAGATTCAGGTGTTCGCTGGGCAAGGGGTGGATTCCCCAGAAGCCACGGTGCGCTTTGACATGACGCCCCAAGGGTTCCACGCCATGATTTTGAAGGAAGGGGAGACCGTGTACATCGACCCCTACCACCCAGGCGTTCGTGACGAAGTCATTGCGTACACCCGAACGGCGTTTTACCGCACGACTTCCAAGCAAGCCGAAGGCTGCATGGCGCTGGAGTTGCCTCAAAGCACTTCACCCAAAGCTGGCCCCACGGCTGGTTCTGGAAAGGAAGTCAAGGTCATGGGACGCCCCGCAATCGCCACCAGCCGTGCAGACAACGGCTCGCAGCTGAGAACCTACCGACTGGCGTTGGCGTGCACGGGGGAATACGCCCAATTCCACGGAGGAACTGTGTCAAGTGTCTTGGCGGCGATGAACACCTCCATGGCACGGGTCAACGGCATTTTTGAGCGCGACGTGTGTTTGACCATGGAATTGGTCCCCAACAACGACCAGCTCGTGTTTTTGAACTCAGGCAGCGATCCCTACACCAACAGCAACGGTGGCAGCATGCTGTCCCAAAACATCAATACGTGCAACAGCGTCATCGGTTCTGCCAACTACGACATCGGTCATGTGTTCTCCACGGGCGGCGGTGGCGTGGCCTACTTGCAGTCTCCTTGCGGAGGAAGCAAGGCAGGCGGGGTCACCGGCCAAGGGGCTCCGGTCGGCGATCCCTTTGACGTGGATTACGTGGCTCACGAGATGGGGCACCAGTACGGGGGCAACCACACCCAAAACAACAGTTGCAACCGTGCATCGTCGGCCGCCTATGAGCCTGGTTCGGCCTCGACCATCATGGGGTATGCGGGCATTTGTGCGCCCAACTTGCAGAGCAATTCAGACGACCATTTCCACAACCACAGCATCAATGAAATGGTGGCCTTCACGGTGAATGGAAATGGCAACACGTGCGCCGTGAAAACGGCCACGGGCAACGGCATTCCCGTGGTGAGTGCCGGGGTGGACGGCTTGACCATTCCCATTTCAACCCCCTTCGAGTTGACGGCGACGGGTTCGGATCCCGATGGCGATGCGGTGACGTACAACTGGGAGCAATACGATTTGGGTCCAGCGACGGCCTCTGGCGACAACAACCTGACCAATCCGTCTGGCAACCAGCCCATTTTCAGGTCGTTCTCGTCCACTGCTTCGCCCACGCGCACGTTCCCTCGTGCCCAAGATTTGTTGAACAACACCACGACCATTGGTGAGCATTTGCCGACCTACAGCCGCGGATTGAATTTCAAATGCACCATCCGCGACAACCGTGCCGGTGGCGGAGGATTTGCGGACGATTTAAAGTCACTGAACGTGACGGCCAACGCGGGCCCGTTTGTTGTGCAGGCACCCAATGGAGGTGGGAGTGCGGTTGGGAACACTCAGCTGCCTGTGACCTGGGATGTGGCAGGCACCAACGGCAATGGGGTCAATTGCAGCTCGGTGGACATCTTCTTGAGCACAGACGGAGGCTACACCTTCCCGACGTTGCTTGTGGCGGGCACCCCCAACGATGGAAGTGCCTCGGTGCTGGTGCCCAACGTGACCACCTCTCAGGCACGCATCAAGGTCAAGGCCAGCAACAACGTGTTCTTCGACATCAGCAACGCCAACTTCAGCATCACCCCTGGTGCGGGTGACATCGACGATGATGTGGCGATCGTGTCAGCGCAGGGGTTGAACCCGGAAACCTGTGAAAGTGTCCTCGACCCCAAAGTGACGGTGTTCAATGTGGGGCAACAGGTGGTCAACGCCTTCACAGTAACCCTTGCCATCGACGAGGGAACCCCCTTGGTGGTGAATTGGACCGGCACGCTCGGAAGCGGGGAAGGTGTGGACGTCGAATTTTGTGAGGCTGGTGCTTGTATTGCCCTGGCGGATGGAGCTCACGTGGCCAACGCCTCGGTGCAACTGACGGGGGCAACGGATGAGAACCTCTCCAACAACGAATACACCACCTCGTTTGAAACGACTTCTGGAGGGGATGTCACCATGACCGTCTTGACGGACAATTATCCCGGAGAGACCACTTGGACGGTCACCGATGCAGAGGGTGTGACGTTATGGTCTGGCGGGCCTTACGCAGCCACGGGCACGACTTACTCCGAAACTGTATGCCTGCCATACGCGTGTTATACATTGACAGTGAACGACAGTTACGGCGACGGCATTTGCTGCGCATTCGGAGCGGGATCGTTTGAATTGAGTTCGGGAGGCACAGTGCTGGCATCTGGAGGGGAATTTGGAAGCACGACGAGCGCGAATTTCTGTTTGGAGTCACCAAGCGTCCCAGGTTGTACAGATCCAACGGCGACCAACTACAACCCTCAGGCAACAGAGGACGACGGCTCGTGCATTGCGGCGGTCGCAGGATGCACGGACGAGAATGCGTGCAACTACGACGCTTCGGCCAACCAGGAAGACGGTTCTTGCGAGTACCCAGCGTCCATTGTGACTTCATGTGGAACGTGCGAAGTGGATTGCGATGGCACCTGCTTGGCGGACGCCGATTTGGACGGCATCTGCGACGCATGTGAATGCGCCGGTTGCCAAGACCAAACGGCGTGCAACTACGACGGCACCGCCACAGATCCAGGGGAGTGCTTCTACGCCGATCCCGGATTCAATTGCGACGGAACGCCGCTCTGCACAGAAGACCTCAATGGCAACGGAGCCGTGGAAGTGGGCGACGTGCTGCTGGTCCTTGCGGAATTTGGTTGCGAAGCGGGTTGCACGACGGACTTGACAGGCGATGGCTTTGTGGCCGTGGACGATGTGTTGATTTTGCTGTCGGTCTTTGGGACGAGTTGTCAGTAACTTGGACGCCGCCCATGGCACAACCAACAACACGAGAATGGCGAAGCACCTTGACGGTGTGGAGCCCCGACGACTTGGACGCGGCTGACCGCGAGCTTCTTCGTGAGGCGCACGAAGCCGCGTCCAAGGCGTACGCCCCGTACAGTCTTTTTCAGGTCGGAGGGGCCGTGCGATTGGAAGACGGCACGGTGGTGCGCGGCAGCAATCAGGAAAACATAGCCTACCCGTCCGGCATGTGTGGAGAACGCGTGGCCGTTTTTGCAGCTGGCGCCCAACATCCCGGTGCGGTGATGCGTGCTGTGGCCATTGTTTCACCGTCCCCCAAAGCCATCGCAGAGGCCTTCATGCCTTGCGGAGGGTGCCGGCAGGTTCTTGTCGAGGCCGAGCGTCGCCAAGGACAGCCCATGCGTGTGATTCTTCAGGTCCGCCACGAAGACGTGATGATTTCAGAAAGCGCCGTCAACCTCATGCCGTTCGCCTTCGAAGCGCACGGTCTGGGCGGTCACGAATCCTGAGAGGCGTCGTACCCGTCTTCGTGAATGCCGGTGACCGCGCGACCGGACGGGTCCACCACGTTTTGCAGTCGGGCATCCCACTCCAAAGCCTTTTCTGTACTGCATGCCACCGATTTTCCGCCAGGGACCGTCGAGGCCGCAGAGGCCGAGGGGAAGTGCTGTTCAAACATCTCACGGTACCAATACCCTTCTTTGGTGGTGGGGGGATTGATCGGAAAGCGCGAGGCCGCACGGGCCAAATCTTGGTCTGAAACGCGCGCTTCTGCCTGGGCCTTGAGCGTGTCGATCCACAAATAGCCCACGCCGTCTGAAAATTGCTCTTTCTGGCGTCGCAAAATGGACTCGGGCAAAAGGCCCTCAAAGGCATGGCGAATGGCCTCTTTTTCAAGTTTGCCGTTGCCGGCCATTTTGGCCTCAGGGTCCAAGCGCATGGCGTAGTCGATGAACGACTTGTCCAAGAAGGGGACACGCGCCTCAATGCCCCACGCCATCATGCTTTTGTTCGCCCGTGCACAATCGTACTTGTGGAGATCCAAGACCTTTCGCACCGTTTCCTCGTGGAATTCTCGCGCGTTGGGCGCCAAATGAAAATAGAGGTAGCCGCCGAAGAGCTCGTCCGCGCCTTCGCCGCTGAGCACCATTTTGATGCCCATGGTCCGGATGCGACGGGCCATGAGGTACATGGGGGTGGACGCGCGGATGGTGGTGACGTCGTACGTCTCGATGTGCTTGATGACTTCACTCAGGGCGTCAATGCCTTCCTGCACGGTGTAAGTCAAACTGTGATGCGTCGTGCCAATGTGGTCAGCCACACGTTGGGCAGCGGCCAAATCGGGGCTCCCTTCCAGGCCGATGGCAAAACTGTGCACGTTGGGCCACCACGCCTGCGACGCATTTTCATCGTCCACACGGCGGCCTGCGTGACGCATGGCAAGGGCCGCAACCACAGAGGAATCCAGGCCGCCTGAAATGAGCAATCCGTAGGGCACATCACCCATGAGATGCGATTGCACGGCGCGGTCGAGCGCATCGTGCAACTCTTGTGGTCTGTAGGGCAGCTTGGGATGGGTGTCCCAAGACATCCAGTCTCGCTCGTAACGCTGGACAGGAGTGTCGTCGGTGTCGGACAAGGTGTGTCCAGGAGGGAACGGCTGCACCTCCACGCACACGTCTTCAATTGCCTTCATCTCAGAGGCCACCCACGTGTGCCCCTCCGAATCCCTGCCGTAATAGAGAGGGATGATGCCGATGGGGTCGCGTCCAATGAGCCAGTGGCCGTTCTCGGGTTCGAGGAGGACAAACGCATACATGCCCTCCAAGTGCTGCACCAACTCCGCCCCAAACTGGGCGTACAAAGGCAAGATCACCTCACAGTCGGATTCCGTGGTGAACGAGGCCTCGCGCAACAGCGTCCGCTTCAGCGCGCGGTGGTTGTAGATTTCTCCATTGACGGCCAAAAGGTTTCCGTGGACGGGGTCTCGAAGCGGTTGCGACCCACTCGCGACATCGACAATGGCCAGTCGCTCGTGCGACAAAACGGCGGTGGGCGTTTGGACCACACCTGACCAATCCGGGCCGCGATGGTGCTGTTTCGATGACGCGTGGATCACGGCGTCGCGGTGGGTTTCGGTGCTTTGGTCAAGGCCGAGAAGGGCAGTGATGGAACACATGATCAAGTCAGATTGAAAGGACAGGAGGGGCATTTCCCTCGAGGTCCATTGAAGATACGAATTCCGCGTTAGCTTGCCCTCATGTTGATGAGCTTTGTGGGCATGGGCGTGTTGTTGGGCATCGCGTATGCCTTTTCACGGAATCGGAAGGCCATTTCTTGGCGAACGGTGTTGGGGGCGTTTGCCCTGCAGTTTGGCCTTGGGGCCTTTGTGCTGAAGGTGTCTTGGGGGCAAAGCTTGCTCGCGTCCATGACCGAAGGCGTGAATCAATTGCTCTCCTATGGAGATGCCGGCATCGGCTTTCTGTTTGGGGGACTTGTGGCCGAAAGTGTGGGGTTCAGTTTTGCCCTGAAGGTGCTGCCCATCATTGTGTTTTTCGCCGCCCTGATCGCGGTGCTCTATCACGTGGGCATCATGAAGTGGATCATCCGCATCATTGGGGGGGCGCTGCAACGCGTCTTGGGCACCTCTCGGGCAGAGTCCATGAGTGCCACG
>CAZGQI010000010.1:0-63320 GCA_964527895.1 uncultured Comamonadaceae bacterium
CGACGTCGTCACAGATGCCATCGGCATCGGCGTCTGCCGTGCAGTCACCGCCACAAACGCTCAAGGCGTCGAGCTGGTTGCCATCGCAGTCGCAGTCTCCTTCGGGGATATCGCCACATCCACATTCGTAAATGGCGCCAGGACCGCCGCAGACACCGCATGCGTCGAATTGGGTACATGAGCCGTCGTCGAAGGTGGCATCTTCGGTGTAGTTGCAGGCCGAAGCATCGGTGCAGCCGGTCACTTCGTCAGGATCACACAAGCCGTTGTCATTGGCATCCTCCGCACAGTCTCCACCACACACGCCAATGGCATCGAGCTGGTTGCCGTCGCAGTCGCAGTCTCCTTCAGGGATGTCGGCACAGCCGCACTCATAAATCTCACCGGGGCCGTTGCACACGCCACAGGCGTCAAGTGCGCCCACGCAGTCGTCCACATCGTCACAAATGTCATCGTCATCGACGTCGTCCGCACACGATCCGTCATCGAAGGTGGCGTCTTCGTTGTAATTGCACGAGAAAGCATAGGTGCAGCCGGTCACTTCGTCATCGTCACACAAACCATTTTCGTTGACATCATCGCCTTCGTAAGTGCAAGATTCGGTCGGATTCGCGGCAAAGTTGCATGCCAGTGTATCCACGCATGCGTCCTGGCTGTCCCAAATCGCGTCCCCATCCGAATCGAAATCTCCAAACACCAAAAGAAGCCCCAAAAGGTCTCCGACTGTCACAGCCATGTCGCCATTGTCGTCGTAAGGCACACAGCCATCCACGACACAGTCGCCATCGCCATCTTCGCCGCTGACACAACCGGGTGCGTTCTCGCCGTCCCATACCCCATTCCCGTCCAAATCGGAATCGCCAAAAACCGAAAGCAACCCCAAGAGGTCCATGATGGTCACAGTCCCGTCCCCGTCGACGTTATAGGCATTCGGACAATCCGTTTGAGAATGGACAGAAAAACAGCAGAACACTGAAAACATGGAGATGAAGACGAACCGCAACATGACAAAGTGGAATGGGTTGTTGATGACATAAAAATACCCCAATTCCCTCAAAAACCCGACGAAACATCGTATTTGTTCTTTTGAATCAGGCATCTAACCCTCAAAATCACGTGTCAACCGTCGCCAACATTGTCCGTGCTGAGCAGTTTCTTGTTCTTTTCGAGGGATTCGAACGGCTTGTCAGAAGTTGTTCCTTCCTGCTAGCTTGGGCTCGGCTTGACATGTTAGGTTTGCACCATGAGCCTGCGCCCTTGCCTCTTCCTCGACCGCGACGGTGTGATCAACCACGACCCCGGCGATTACACGAAGAACCTGTCTGAATTCACCATTCTGCCGACCGTGATGGAGGCGCTGCGCGTGGCGCGTGACGCAGGCTTTGAGGTGGTGCTCATCACCAACCAAGGCGGGCTCGCCAAGGGGCTGTACACTCACGAAGACGTGGCGGAAATTCACGCGTTCTTGGGCGCAGAATGCGAGAAGAACGGCACGCCCCTCCTCGACATCTTTTACAGCCCGCATCACCCCTCGACGGGGCGATCGCTGAGCCGCAAGCCCGGCAGCTTGATGGTGGAGCGGGCGTGCGCAAAGCACGGACTCGACCCTGCGCGGTCGTGGATGGTCGGCGACAAGCAGCGCGACCTGGATGCGGCTTCGCCCGTAGGTGTGCGCGGCGTCTTGATTGGGGTCAATGCGCCGCTGCTCGACGCAGTTCACCACATCTTGTCTGAGCATTCCTAAGACCGCCTCTGTATCTTCAACCCATGGCGAAACTGGACACGCTCCTGGTCGACGGACACCTCACTTCGTCCAACGAATTGCCCCCGGCATTTGCCAACCGGGCTTTTCTGCTTGCGGACGGTGTGTTCGAGTCCATGCGCTTCACCTCCGGACACGTGCCGTTTTTGGCGCTTCATGTGCAGCGCCTCCACGCAGCCTTGGAGGCCCATGGCATGACCGTTCCTGACTCCTTGCAACCCGATGCCGTACAAACCGCCATCCATCAATGGCACGGGAAATGGGGCGTACGCAGCGACGTGCGCATTCGCCTGACGGCTTTCCGCGCAGGCGAAGGTGCGTATGCGCCAAAGACGGACGAGGTGAGTTGGGTGGCCACCGCCACGACGATGACCGAGGAAGGGTTTGGCCTCCCCGCCAAAGGCTTGGATGTGGACATCTATCAGGATTTGGTCAAGCACCTCGGGCCCCTCAGCAAATTCAAAAATCTGGCGAGCACGGTCTACATCCATGCAGCGCGTCATGCGGCCCAACGTGGATGGGGCGACGCCCTGATTCTCAATTCGGAACAACGCATCATCGAATCCTCACGGTCCAATTTGTTTGTCGTGTCCAACGGGGTGCTCTACACGCCAAGCTTGGACGATGGATGTGTCGGGGGCATCATGCGGTCGGTGCTCATTCGCACAGCCATGGACCATGGGGTGAAGGTGTATGAGGCCGCCTTGACACCCCAAACCCTCCTCCAAGCCGACGAACTCTTCCTGACCAACGCGGTGCGCGGCATCGAATGGGTGTCCAGCTACAAAACCAAGCGTTACTTCCACGCCATGGCCGAAAAGCTGGCGGGATGGATCCAAGAAAGCGTCGAAGCTTGGGCTGCGGCGGACGCCGTCAATTCAGACTGACCCGGGGGTCGAGCCAACCGTACATCACGTCCACGAGGATGTTGACCGCGACAAACGTCGTGGCCACCACAAGCACCCCTCCCATCACCACCGGCAGGTCCCCTTGCTCCAGCGCGCGGAACATGAGCAGTCCCATGCCGTTCCAACCAAACACGTACTCCACAAACACCGCCCCGGCCAACATGCTGGCGAACCAGCCGCTGGCGGCCGTCAGCACCGGGTTCATGGCGTTGCGAAACACATGGCGCCGCATGAGTGGCCACCCCCCAAGACCTTTGGCCCGGGCCGTCCGGACGTAGGATTCTTCCAACACGTCGGCGGCGGCGTTCCGGGTCAGTTGGATGACCACCGAGAGCGGCCGGATGCCCAGCGTCAAGGCGGGCAAAATGAGGTGCTTCCACGCCACTTGGGGACCTTCGAACGGGTCGAGCACGCGCCACCCCCCCGTTGCGGGCAGGCCCGTGTAGTCGTGCCACACGACACCCAGTCCCCACGCGACCAAGATGGCCACAAAGAAAGACGGGGCGCTCATGCCCAAGGTCGCGACGCCGATGATGCCACGCGCCAAAGGCCCGTCGCCTCGCCATGCGAGCATCAAGCCCAAGGCAATGCCCAAGGTGAGGGCGAGTCCCATGGCCGCAAAGGCAAGCAACATGGTGGCGGGCAAAGCCTCAACAAGGGCATCCACCACCGGACGCCCCCCGAAGTAGCTCGTGCCCAAACCAGGCCATTTGAGTCCCCAAGCGCCGTCGTCGGTGGGACCCAGGGGCGAGAGCTCACCGAGGAAGCGCAGGTACCGGGCGCCGAGGGGCAAGTCCAAGCCGTGGGCGGCGCGGAAGGCCTCGATGGCTTCGGTGCGTTCGTTTTGGCCTGCGATGGCGCGCGCCGGATCCGGCACTTGCGAGAAAATCAGAAACACCAACGTCACGCTTCCCCAAAGCACGCCCAACCCCTGGGCCAGTTGGCGAAGCACGCGCTGCATGATCAGCGGCCGTTGAGCAATTCAGCGAGGTCTTCGGGCGACGGAACATCGCGTCCCGCCCACTTTTCCAGCACCACCCCGTTTTGGATCAACACGAGCCCCGGGTTGGCGCGAACCACAATCTTGAGCTCCGTTTGGTCACACGTCAAGAACGGGTACGTCGCGCCATTCTCGGCTGAGAACGCGGCATGCTCTTCCGCCGTGGCGTTGGTGAGGCCGTACATGGACCAGCCACGGTCGCCCGCCGCTTGGCCAAGGGCGTTGAAGTCGTCCTGCCACACCGTCGACATGGCTGCCAAATCCTTCGACACTTGGAGCAACACTGGCTTGTCAGAGGAGAGGATGTCATCGGTCAAATCAAATCCACTGGCATCAACCATCTGGAAATCCATGATGCGCTGCTCATAGCCGTCCTTGATCTTGACTTCCTTGGCGTTCTCCCAATCTCCCTCCGGGTACGTCTCGTTGAAGGTCTTGCCAGGCGCGTTGTTTTTGTCCCACAACTTTTCATCCATGTAGCGCGACTGCATGACAAGGGTCTCCGCACCTGTTTCAGGATGGTAGAAGCGGATCTCCTTGTCAAACTCTGGCCCTTCCAGCCCCAATTCTTCCGCGGTCATCCGGTTCTCAATGATGCTCTCCCCGTCGGCGTACGGACGGTAGTCCTTGAGCGGCAAGTGGGCCAACGTCCAGTACTGCACGAAGCCACTGACGACCACCACGGCAAGGGCCATGAACCATTCCTTTTGGGCGTGGTTGCTGCGACGCTTCACCGCCTCTGCCGCAATCAGGTTGAGGGCCAAATACAACACCGGGAATCCCCACTGCAACATCCCCTCAGCAAACAAGTAGGTCACCAACAAAGCGCCCGCGTACAAAAACGTAGACTGACGCGGCGTATTCAATTGGATGCGGCCCAGGAAGGCACTGAGCAAAATGGGCGCCACAAAAATCAAGAGCACCACATCCTTCAGGAAGCTTTGATACGCCGTCAACGGGATGGCATTGCCAAAGCAACCGCACTCCAGCACGCATTGGTTGGCGATTTCCACCACCGCGCCAGAAGCGTCCACGATTTGCTTCGTGCCATAGGGGTCGCAGGTTGCCGTGTACCACGTCAGCCACGTGAAGAAGACCATCATGACGGTCGTCAAGACGGCGGTCAGGCGAGGCAACGCCCCCACGAGAATGGCGATGCCCAACAAGATTTCCGCGATGCACACAAACACGGCCAACTCCAAGCCCCAAGGTGCAAGGAATTCAAGGTTCATCGCACCCGGCTCGAAGTACTCTTCAAGCTTGTACATGAAGCCCAGGGCATCGTTCGATTTGATCAATCCCGAGACCACAAACAGCGCCCCCACGAGCATCCGCGAGAGCCAAGTCAATCCGTCAAGTGCCTTCAACATATCTTGAATAATTGGTTTATTCAGAAGGGTGTTCTGAACTCAAAATCAATGCAAAGAGTGCATAGTTGGCCATGTCCATGTAGTTGGCCTCTACCCCTTCGCTTGCGACGGTCTTGCCGTCGTTGTTTTCGATCTGCTTCACCCGCAGCACCTTCATCAGAATCAGGTCCGTGAGGGACGAAATGCGCATGTCGCGCCACGCCTCGCCGTAGTCGTGGTTCTTCTTTTGCATGAGCGCCCGGGTCTCGTCTTTGGACGCATCGTACAGCCGGTTGGCTTCCTCCGCAGCGAGTTCCATGGGCGCATCTTCGGGCAAACGGCATTGCACCATCGCCATGAAGCAATAGTTGACAATGCCGATGAATTCCGACTCCACCCCTTCATCCACTTTCGACTCGCCCACCTGCTGGATGGTGCGGATTCGGTTGGCCTTGATGAAGATTTGGTCTGTGAGCGACGACGGACGCAAAATGCGCCATGCCGTGCCATAATCCAGGGTTTTTCGCTTGAACAAATCCTCACAAGTTGCGAGGCAAGCGTCGTATTGGGCGAGGGTGTCCATGCTAACTTGCGGCAAGTTACAATGCAGGTCTTGTCCCCTTCGATTTCTGTCCGCGGTTCCTTGAGGAGTTTTCACCAAACTTGGGTGATGGGCATCCTCAACCTCACGCCCGACTCGTTTCACGACGGCGGGGCGTGGAAGGACACGGGGCGCGCCGTGGCTCAGGCGGAACGGATGCTCCGTGAAGGGGCCGATGTGCTGGACCTCGGGGCCCAGTCGACCCGGCCCGGCGCCGAGCAGGTCGGTGCGGACGAGGAATGGGCGCGCCTCTCCCCCGTCCTCACCGCCCTCCGAAAGGCCCACCCCGACGCCCTGCTGAGCATTGACACCTTTCACGCTTCGGTGGCCCGCCGAGCGCTGGATGCCGGCGCCGACCTGATCAACGATGTCTCGGGCGGCGACGCCGACCCCGAGATGTGGAAGGTTGTGGCGGACGCCCGCGCGCCTTACGTCATGATGCACATGCAGGGCACGCCCGCGACGATGCAGGCCAACCCGACCTACACCGACGTGGTCAGCGACGTGTACCAGAATCTTCAAACCAAGCTCTTCCGCGCCTACGATGCGGGTGTCACAGATGTGATTGCCGATGTGGGCTTTGGGTTTGGCAAGACGGTCGCGCACAACTACGCCCTGCTGGACGCCCTCCCTGAGTTCCATGCCCTCCAGTGCCCCGTGCTTGTGGGCGTCAGCCGCAAGTCCATGATTCAAAAAGTTCTCGATGTCCCGAGCTCAGACGCGCTCAACGGTAGCACCACCCTTCACGCTTGGGCGGTCGACCGAGGCGCCCACATCCTTCGCGTCCACGACGTGGCGGAAGCCGTCGAAGTGGTCAAGCTTCACACCGCATTGAGAGAATCCCGAACTTCGAACCCATGACCTTTGGACTGTTGGCATTCGAATTGTGGGAAGCCATCGCCCCCTTTGTGAAGATGGGCGTGCAGGCGCTGGACCTTGTGTTGGTCGCGCTCATTGTCTATTGGCTCTACCGTTTGACCAAGGGCACTTCCGCCATCCCCGTCTTCTTGGGGTTGCTTGCGATCTACATCATCTGGCAAGTAGTGACCCTGGTGGGCATGAACTTCATGAGCGAAATCCTCGGTCAATTCATTGCCGTCGGGATTTTGGCCATCATCATCGTGTTCCAGCAAGAATTGAGGCAATTCCTGTTTTCCATCGGAGATCGGGCCTCGTTCAAGGAACCGCCCGAGTGGCTGATTCGCTTCCTGCCCCAAAAGACGCAGGAAGCCCGGTCTGCCTTTCCCGTGGAGGAAGTCGTTCGGGCCTTGGAGCGTCTCGCTTCGCGGAAAGAAGGCGCCTTGATCATCGTGCAGCGTCAATCCGATCTCACCCACCACATCCAGAGCTCGACCAAGCTTGTTGCGGACATTTATGCCCCACTCATCGAGGCCATTTTCCACAAGGAGTGCAGCATGCACGACGGCGGCCTTTACATCGCCGTGGGCCGCATTCGCGGCGTTCGCTGTGTATTGCCCGTGAGCCAAAGCACCCACCTCCCCGTCGAATTGGGCATGCGTCACCGGGCTGCGCTCGGATTGTCCGAGGTCACCGACGCGTTGGTTTGGATTGTGAGTGAGGAAACCGGCACCATCAGCCTCGCCCACGAAGGCGAACTGCGTCGCGCATTGCACCCCAACGACTGTCGGGAAATCATGCACGAGTTGATGAACGCCCGCAGCTGAGCGCGTTCAACTTCCTTCAGACTTGAAACCTTACTTCTGGACGACCAAGCGCGTGGTGCGCAGCACCCCTGTCCCGGTCTCCGCTTGGATGAAGTAGATGCCTTCGCCGAGGTCGGACACATCGACATTCAGTCCTTGCAAACCAGGGACGCGCTGCCAAGGGCGCAATTCCTTGCCGACCAAATTCAACAGCCGCATGCGCTCCGCCGAAGCCATGCCTGACAAGGTCACGGTGCCTCGTGCAGGGTTGGGATACACGTCCAAGGTCTCCACGGCAGGAAGCGACTCCGACACCGCGGTCGGCACAAAGCTGGGGTCCGACACCATGAACAACCCCACCCCACGGCAAGAGATGGCGATGTTGCCACTGGGGAAGTAGGGATAGTTGCTCCACGTGCCATAGAACGACGTGGTGTCCGAATCGGGACGCACATCGAAGTGCGCATACGGTTCGAGGTTGCCGTTGGGCAAAATCGTAGACACCCGCAGCCCGCTCATGTAATTGGACGCATACACCTTGTTTCCTCGGATGTAGAGGTTGTGATCGACGGACGTGTTGTCCGCTTCATAAAAGCCCAACACCACGGGATTGTCCAAGTCGCTGACGTCTGCGATGTACGTTCTGGTGCCGTTGCCAAATCCCTGCTCGTCCAATTCATCGTTGAAGTAGACCATGGTTTGGTCTTCGTTCAGCCACCCCTGGTGGGTGTATGCCGATTGTGTGTAGTTGAACGATGAGACGAGTTGCATGTCCGTCTTGTCGGTCACATCGACAATGGCCACGCCGGCGCTGCCGTTGAAACAAAACGCGATTTCTTGTCCCGCGTGATCCGCGTCTGGCCCTTCGTACATGACGACCTGGGCGTCGTGGGTGTACGCGCCGTCGTAGGTGCCTGCCACCATGGGTGACGTGGGATCGCTCACGTCCACGGCGTGCAGCCCCCCACCGGCGGTGTTGGTCCCCACCCCGTAGGCATGGCCCGAAGCTTCATTCATGACAATGTTGTGGGCATTCCCGAAGCCCAAGTACACCGCCACGGGCGTCAAGGTCGCGGGAGCCAACTCCACGTCGAGAACCTCTGTCAAGTCCACGACCTGCATGCCGTGACCTGCCGCCTCGCTCACGATGAAGGCGTGGTTGTCGTGCACCTTCACGTCCCGCCACAAGCTTTGCACCGTCGCTGTCGGGACGCGCGCCACAAACACCGGATTCACAGGGTCCGTGACCTCCACCACTGACAAGCCATTGGACCGGCCGTAGAGCACAAATTCTCGGTCCGACTCCGGGTCGACCCATCCCCAACAATCGTTGCCGTTGGCGCCTCCCCCCAATTCTTCAAGCGAACGCACGGACAACAAATCCAAACCCTCACATGGGTAATCGCCGGCAAAACCATCGATACAAGGGGTTTGGGCGTGCATGGACGTGGCTGCAACCAAGGCACATGCGAGGAGAGACATTCGAATCATGGAGGTGAATTTTTCAGGAGTGCAAAGGAACAACAAAGAGCCCCGTCGTGATGTTGCACGACGGGGCCCTTGACTTCATGGTGGGTGCGAATGGCTCGCGTCAGCCTTTCCTCAGTTCACGTCTGGCAAAAAGCTAAAGTGCTCGCTGTAGCGAAGCATTTGGCCGGTGAAGTTGTCGGGGTAGGTCACCTCCACCGAAGTGATGTTGCCGTCCGCATCGCGTGTGGCATTCATCTCTGGGTTGATGAAGCCACCGTATGGAGCGACACCCAAGACCGCCACGCGATCGAGGATTTCCTTGTGCTCCTCTTGGTTCACCTTCACACCGTAGCCTTCCACGAGTGCCTTGGCGGCATCGTAGTCGCCTTGGGACTTGATGCGCTGGACCTCGCGGAGCAACTCTCCGAACAACTCGCGCAAGCGCTCGTAGTCCTTGATGTCGATGTAGGTTTTGCCGTCGCGCACCACCCTTTCGACCACGCCTTCAGGTTGACCCTTTTCGAAGCACCAGTTGCTGACCCACGCGCGGTTGCGCATGTGCGCTTCTTCAATGTCCGCACCCAACTCCAAACGCTGGAGCTGCGTCAGCATGCCGTTGCGCAAGTAGCTGTCGTACTCGGCGCGACCCACGTCAAGGGTCTTCATCAAGCCGAGCTCGACCATCTTTTCGTCGAGCAGGAAGTACAACGCCACCAAGTCTGCGCGCCCTTCCTCGAGGGTCGAGCTGTACTCGGCGATGGTCTCCTTGGGCGTCCCAACCCCGGGCTCAAGCTGTCCTGAGGCGTGACCAATGACTTCGTGCATGGCGGTGTGCAGTTTGCCTGCGAGTTCGCTGTGGGCCTTGACGCGCATCAATTCTGCATCGTCGTGCACAAACTCCTCGAGCATGCCGCCCCCTGCTGCCTTGTCGTAGGCGTTCACAATGTTGCCGAGCGACACGGACTTGGACCCGTGCACCTGACGGATCCAGTTGCTGTTGGGCAGGTTCACCCCAATGGGCGTGCTTGGCGACGCATCGCCCGCCTCTCCGGCCACGTTCACCACGTTGTACGTGATGCCCACCACTTCGGACTTCTTGTGTGCGTCCATGAACGGCATGTGGTCCTCAAACCACTGCGCGCTGTTCATGAGCGTGGACATGCGCGCGCTGGCGTCGAAGTCCTTGATCTCTACAATCGTCTCATAGCTGCCGGTGTAGCCGAGCGGGTCGTTGTAGACTTCCACAAACCCGTTGATGTAATCCACATCGCCGTCAGTGTCCTGCACCCAGTTGATGTTGTACAAGCTCCACTTTTCGAGGTCGCCTGTCTCGTAGTAGGCCACGAGGTTGCGAAGCGCTGCCGCTTGCTTGTCGTTCTCTGCATATTCAATCGCCTCGTTCAACCACTTGATGATCTCTGCGATGCTCTCCCCGTACAAGCCATCGAGCTTGTAGACATTCTCGAACACCTTGCCGTCCGCGTCCTTTTCCAAACGGCTGTTCAAGCCGTATTCCACGGGGCTCCGGTCACCTCGGTCCACAATGGATTCGAAGTAGGCCTTGGCCTCCTCGGTCGAGACGTCGGACGCGTAGAAGTTCACCGCTGAACTCTCCACGAGCCCTTTGGAGCCGTCCTGCTCCACTTTCTTCGACTCCACCGCGGGATCGAAAATGACGCCGCGCAATTCCGCGTCCAGGCTGTTGCCCGTCTCGGCCAGCAAGTGGTCCATGTAGGCCTCGCTGAATTCGGGCTGGTGCTTGGTGTTGGCGTAGTGGTGGTGGATGCCGTTGGAGAACCAAATGCGCTTGAGGTACACCTCAAATGCCTGCCACCCCACCGTGTTGCGGTCGCCTTCGTAGTTCACGTAGATGTTCTCGAGGAGGCGGCGGATGCGGAGGTTGTAGCGGTTGTTTTGGTCGTACATGATGTCGCGACCGCTGAGGCCCGCCATGTTCAAACAGTACACCAACGCTTGCTGCTTGGGGCTCAATTTTTCCCAGCCAGGGATTTGGTAGCGGACAATTTTGAGGTCCGCGAATTGCTCCGTCTTCCAAACAAAGCCGTTGTCATCTGGGGCACTCGCCTTGGACTCCATCTCGGGTGCCGGCGCAAAGTCGCCTCCCTCTGGGGTGGGCGTGGAACAACTTGAAAGGAGCATTCCAGCGGCCATTGTGGCAGCCAGGCTCCAACATTGAATTCGTGTGAAACGCATGGATTCGGTGATTTTCCGGCCAAGGTACACGACTTCGGACGAGTATCTTCGCGACGTGCGGATGTCTCGGCTCATGCTTCGTGCCTTTCTCGGCCCCTTCGCCGTCACCCTGCCCGTGGCGCTGTTCATCTTGGACATGCAATTCCTGTGGGTGTACGCCGACGACCTCATCGGCAAAGGCCTCGATCTCTGGGTGGTTTTCAAATTGATGGTCTTCGCGTCCGCGCGTTTGGTCAATCTCGCGCTCCCGCTCGCCGTCCTCGTCGCCTCCATCATGGCCATGGGCAACCTCGCCGAGCGCAGTGAATTGACGGCCATGAAGGCCTCGGGCATGTCTTTCCTCCGCATCCTTCGACCCTTGGTGCTGTGCATGACGCTCATTTGCAGCGGCGCGTTGTGGTTCAGCAACACCGGATGGCCGGCTGCCAACATGCGCTTCCGTGCCCTGCTCTATTCCGTCACCAAACAAAAACCCGCCCTCAACATTCGCGAAGGCGTGTTCTACAACGGCATTGACGGATTTTCCATCCGCGTCGGCACCAAGCACCCGGACGGCACCCTCGACGACGTACTCATTCACGATCACCGGGATCCCAAGGGCCGAAGCGTCCTCGTGGTCCACGCAGCACATGGACGAATGACCCAGGACGACGGCGCCTTGGTGGTGGAATTGGAACAGGGCGTCAGCTACGAAGAGCACCAAGAGACCATGTCGCGCAACAAGGAACGCGTGCATCCACACATCCACAGTCGGTTTGGGACCCAAACCCTACGCATCCCCCTCCACAGCCTCGATTTTTCCATGGCCAACGAAGACCTGTTTCGCCGGTCCTACGAGCGGATGAACCTCGCGGAGCTCAGCCATTACAGCGACTCCCTGAAGGACAACATTGCCCGTGAGCGGGCGGATTTGGTGCAATATGGCAGGCGCAACTTGGAACGCTTGGCCGACTCCACAGGATGGTTCGCCAATGCCGGATCGACCCCCCAAGCGGCGCCGTTGACGCCTTGGCACGCTTCGCTGAATCCCGTGACCCGCGGCCGCGCCTTCGACAAGGCCAAAGAGACCACCCGCAACCACATTCGCAGCTTGGAAAATGCCGTCTCCAACATGGAAGGCAAGCGGCTTCGCCAGCACCGACACGACATCGAGTGGCACCGGAAGTACATCCTTGCGCTGGGGTGCATGGTCCTGTTTCTGGTCGGAAGTTCTCTCGGTGCGCTGGTCGGACGCGGCGGCTTGGGTGTTCCCACCCTGTTGGCCCTGTGCTTGTTTTTGCTCTATTACTCCCTGTCCATGCTCGGCGAACAGTTGGTCAAAGTGGGAAGCCTCTCCCCTTGGTCCGGCATGTGGCTGAGCACCATGACCTTGCTTCCATTGGCTGCATTTCTGATGTGGAGCACAACGAAAGAACGTCGGTGGATTCCAAGATGGGGTTCGTCCTAATTTCGCAGCCGAGATGAGTGCTCCCCTTCGCATCCTTCAGATTTGTCACAAGCCGCCCCGTCCCGCCGTGGATGGAGGCTGCATCGCCATGGACAGCCTGACCACTGGGTTGCTTGAGGAGGGGCACCGCGTGAAGGTGCTGACGCTTCACACGCACAAGCACCCGTTTCTTCAAGACCAAATCGACCACACCTACCTCGAAGCCACCGCCATCGAGGCCATTTTTGCAGACACGGAACTCAATCTCCGGGACGCCTTGAGCCACGTGATCACGGGAGAGAGCTACCATTTGAGCCGGTTTCACGTGCCTGAAATGGACCGCGCCATCGAGGAGGCGCTGCGGGTGGACATGTACGACATCATCCTCTTGGAGTCCCTGTTCACCACGTCTTACATCCCTGCCATCCGCAGGCTGAGCGACGCCGAAATCGTGTTGCGGGCACACAACGTCGAACACAAATTGTGGGAAGACGTGTCCCAAGGCATGGGGCCTGGCCCCAAGAAATGGCTGCTCAACCTGTTTCAATCCAAGCTCGCCGCAGAAGAGAGCAAGCTTCTGCATGCGGTCGATGCCGTGGCGGCCATCACCGCGAATGACGCGCAGTGGTTTCGGGACCACCTTCCCGCGTCGACAGACGCGTCACGGGTGATTGCCCTGCCTTTTGGGCTCGACGTGGAGAACCGCCCCCACTCTGAGATGGACACCCCACCCAACGCGGTGCTGCACCTCGGTGCCATGGACTGGACACCCAACGTCCAAGGCGTACAGTGGTTGAAGGACGAGGTTTGGCCGCTGGTTCACCAAACTTCGCCCGAACTCCGGCTGCTGCTCGCAGGCCGAAACATGCCTGAAGATTGGACCTCCAACGAGCCCCTTGGCATCGATGTCCTGGGCGAGGTGGAAGATGCCCAAGCCACGTACAACTCCCCTTGCATCGTGGTGGTCCCCCTTCACGCGGGTTCAGGCATGCGCATCAAATTGGCGGAAGCACTCGCCGCAGGCCGCCCTGTGGTCACCACCACCAAGGGCATGGAGGGCATGGACTTGACGCCTGGCAAACATGTCTGGGTGGCGGACGACGCGCCCGCCATGAGCGAGGCCTTGGTGCGTTTGATTCAATCGCCAGAAACTGCCATTGAACTTGGGAAAGCCGGACGGCAATGGGCCTTGGACCATCTCGGCCACCGCGCACGTGCCCGGATTTTGACCGATCACCTTCAATCGTGGGTGGACGCATGAGGATCTTGGTCATGTCCTCGCGCATCCCCTTCCCCCTCGAAAAGGGAGACAAACTGCGCCTGTTCCACCAATTGAAGCACCTGAGCGAGGAACACGAAGTGATTTTGTGTTGCTTGAGCTCCAAAGACGCCACTCCCGCGCAACGAGAGGCGCTTTCTCCTTGGGTCCATGAACTGCATGTGTACCGCCTCTCATGGATGCGGCGGCTTTGGCGCATGGCCTGGGCGTGGGCCTCGGACAAGCCCTTTCAGGTGATTTGGTTTACGGAGCCTCGCGTGCAGCGTCAAATCCGCGACCTCGCGGCACGATGTGCGCCCGACGTCATTTACGGACAATTGGTGCGCTGCGCCGAATACGTCAAGGACCTCCACGAAGTCCCCAAGGTGTTGGACTACATGGATGCGCTGAGTGCGGGCATGCATCGGCGCGCCAACAACGAAACGCGCTTGGTCATGAAGCCCTACCAATGGCTGCTCCGCACCGAAGGCACGCGTCTTGCCCGCTACGAGTCGCGCGTGTTCGACTACTTCGACGGGGCCACCATCATTTCGCGCAACGACCGCTTGCTCATTCCACACGGCGACCGCGACCGGATTGAGCTCGTGCCCAACGGCGTGGACTTGAGCGCCTTTTCACCTGCTGAATCCGCCCCCGAGGGCGACCCCGTGCTCCTGTTCACGGGAAACATGTCGTATGCCCCCAACGTGGATGCCGCCCACCACTTGGTGGAACACATCCTTCCTCTCGTCAAGCACCCCAGCGTCCGCGTGGTGTTGGCGGGCGCCCAGCCCAAAGCCAGCGTGCAAGCCCTGGCCTCTGACAGGGTGACCGTCACGGGTTGGGTGGATGACATTGCCGCCGAGTACCGCGCAGCCACCCTGTTTGTGGCGCCGTTGCGCATTGGCACTGGACTCCAAAACAAGGTGCTGGAAGCCATGGCCGCCGAGGTCCCATGCGTCCTTTCTCCTCATGCCTTTGCACCGCTGAATTTGCCGAGCACAGGACACGCCGTGGTCTGCCAAGATGCGGCTGCATTCGCCAAAGCCGTGGATGACCTCCTTGGCGCCAGCGCGGAAGCCCGTGACATGGCCCGCCGCGCCAAACACAGCATCGAAGGTCAATTCGCGTGGCGCACACACAGCCAAACGCTGTCCGAACTCCTGATTCGCATCGCAGGGCACGCATCTGTCTGAGAATTGCGAACTTTGCCCCAACCTCCTCGTCATGAAGAACCCACCTGATTCCGTGGCCCACCTTGATTTTGTGGCCGGCATTCCCACCTTGGACCTCAGCCATTTTACCCATGGCACCCCCGAGCAGCGAACGGCTTTCGTTCAAGACTTGGGTGCCGCTTACCGCTCGGTCGGTTTCGCGGCCATCTCAGGCCACGGCGTGGACCCGCGTGTCATCGAAGGAATGTACTCTGAGGCGGAAGCGTTTTTCGCGTTGCCCACGGAGACCAAACTCCTTCACGAGCATCCTGAACACAACCGCCAGCGCGGGTATGTGAGTTTTGGGACTGAGCACGCCAAAGACTCCAATGCAGCCGATTTGAAGGAGTTTTGGCAAGTGGGACAAACCCACATTCCAGAGGGGGCCGACATGGACAACTACCCTCCCAACGCGGATGTCGCTGAGCGTCCGGCCTTGGCTCCTCAGGCAGATGCCTTGTACAAGAGCCTGGAAGACGTGGGACGCCAAATGCTTCGCGCCATTGCCCTCCACCTTGAACTGGACGAGGCGTACTTCGAGCAATTCGTCCCCGGCGGCAACAGCATTTTGCGTTTGATTCA
This sequence comes from uncultured Comamonadaceae bacterium, assembly GCA_964527895.1. Taxonomy (GTDB): domain Bacteria; phylum Bacteroidota; class Bacteroidia; order Flavobacteriales_D; family Sanyastnellaceae; genus UBA11663. The sequence continues at coordinate 15,449 of CAZGQI010000010.1, forward strand.
CTACCCTCCCATCATGTCAGAACCTGATTCGAGCGTTCGCGCCGGCCAGCACGAAGACATCAACCTCATCACGCTGCTCGTGGGTGCATCTGCCGACGGATTGGAAGTCATGGATAAGGAAGGAGTCTGGACTGCGGTCAAGGCCTTGCCCGAACACCTCGTCGTCAACGTGGGCGACATGCTCCAGCGGTTGACCAACCACGAATTGAAATCCACCACCCACCGCGTGGTCAACCCACCGAGAGAATTGTGGGGACAGCCACGCTTCAGCATGCCCTTCTTCTGCCACCCGGTTCCCAGCATGAGTTTGGCCGCACTGCCTCAATGCGTGGCCGAAGGCAGCACCCCCAAAGACCCCGCGACGACAGCCGGCCAGTACCTGAGCGAGCGCTTGCGCGAAATCGGACTCAGCCAAGAAAAGTAAACGCCCAGGAGCGTTCAGATTTCTTGACATTTTGCGGGGCAAGCCTGGCGGGGCGCTTGCGTTGTTTTGTGACACATGCACAAGACCATGAAATCCCCGTTGTTCTTCCGACTGGTGGGCGGCGCAACCTTGTTCTCTTTGGGCGTTGCCACCACATTGACACTTGTCTCACGCGGGTCCTCCGCACTGGAGTCGACACCTGTCCAGCTCACCTCCACCCCCTCCACGGCCGCACCCAATTGGCCTGCGCCCGTCGCAGCAACGGCGGGCGGAGATGCGTTTGTCCACGCCGCCGCTGCGTCTGTGGATGCCGTGGTCCACGTGCAGACTGCCTCTCTTGTGGCGGACCAAAGCAACCCTTGGCTCAGCATGTTGGGCATGGCCGCCGGACGCATCACACAAGGCTCGGGAAGCGGCGTCTTGGTGGACGAATCGGGGATCATTGTCACCAACCACCACGTCATTCAAGGCGCGCGGGAGGTGCGCGTGAACACCTCCGACGGAGAATCGCATGTGGCCCGTGTGGTGGGGAGCGACCCGAGCACGGATTTGGCCGTCCTGGCCATTGAAGCGGACCGACCCCTTCCTGCGATGACCATGGGCAACTCCGACGAAGTGCAGGTGGGCGAATGGGTGCTGGCCGTGGGCAACCCCTTGAATTTGACCTCCACCGTGACGGCGGGCATTGTCAGTGCCAAAGGCCGAAACATTCGCCTGCTCGAGGCCGATGCTTCCCGCGAAGTCTTCCCCGTGGAGAGCTTCCTGCAAACCGATGCGGCCGTGAACCCGGGCAACAGCGGAGGCGCGCTCGTGAATCTGGAGGGGCAACTGATCGGCATCAACACGGCCATCGCTTCCCAGACAGGCTCCTACGCGGGCTATTCCTTCGCCATCCCCTCCTCCATCGTCGCCAAGGTCGTCAAGGACATTCGGGAATTTGGTCGGGTGCAGCGTGCGTACATGGGCATCCAAGTCAGCGCGCGCGAACCCGGTGTGGTGGTGGCCTCCACAAGTCCTGACGGCGGCGCACGAGAAGCGGGGATGGTAAACGGAGACCGCATTTTGGCCATCAATGGCATTGACGTCGGCTCCTTCCCCTCCCTTCAAGAGCAACTGTCCAAACACCGACCTGGCGACGAGGTTCGCGTCACGGTGCAGCGCGGGCATACGAGGCGCGATGTGGTCGTGACCTTGACCAACCGTCAAGGCGCGGCGACGCTCAACCCGCCGAGCAGCAACGCGGAGCTTCCCAAAGCTGCGCCACGGATCAACCAACTCGAAGCGGCTTGGGGCGTCGCACTCGGACCCGTCCCCGACCGAATTCGCGAGAACCTCCAATTGCGCGGCGGCGTCATGGTCACCGACCTTCGAAACGGCGCATGGGCGCAGCAAGGCATCCGCAAAGGCTTCATCGTCTTGCGCATCGATGGCTCGCCAGTGACTGGTCTGCAAGACGTGGAGCGCGTGGTGGCCCGTGCCGCCCAAAACAACGAGGAAGGACTCCTGCTCGAGGGCATGTATCCCGATGGCAGCCGTGGATTCGCAGGCGTTGCCGTCCCTCTGATGTGAGGCCTTAGCCCTCCAAGTGAGGGCTTGGTGACGAAAGCCGGAGATGCGAGGAATGGAAATCGTAACCTCGCGCCATGCCTCTACCACTGTTTCCTCTGCGTTTGTTGCCCATGCCGGGAGAAACCGTGGGGCTCCACATCTTCGAGCAACGCTATCAGGTGTTGTTCAACGATCTGGAAGCCATGCATGTGGACGAGTTTGGCATTCCCTTTTTCAACGATTCCAAAATTTGGCGTGTGGGTGCCAAAATGCGCTTGGTCACGGTGCAAAAGCGCCACTCGGGAGGCAAGCGCGACGTGGCCGTCACGGGCACAGGGCTGTTCCGCTTGAAGAACATGGATGAAACTCCGGGCGTTGTTCCTTATCCGTTGGGTGAGGTCGAGGACATTCGGGAGTGGTCCAACTGGCCTTTGGGCAAGGCCTGTGCCGATGCAAGAGACGCCTTGATCCAGGACATGAAGGCACACGACATGTACGTGGGCAACTTGGAAAATCAGGGACTCGTTCGCCTCATTCAACACCTGGGCATTGACGCCATGCAACGCGCTGAAATCCTCAGCCAACCCACAGTTCAGGAGATGCAACAATCGCTTTTGGAACGCATCGAAATGACGCGTCGTCTGATTCAACAATCGCCTCAGGACGGAAGCTCGTTTTTCGTCAATTGACGAAGGGGCCCGACGAGGTGGCTCCGCGTATCTTTGGAACATGACTTGGAAACGTGTGTTTGCGCCTGCATTGTGGGCAACGATTTGTGCTGGCCTGGCACTCCAAAGCTGTGAAACGCCCCCTTCCTCTTCAGAAGGCTCGTCCAAACTGAAGGTCTCCCAAGACGCCCCCGACAACGTGGTGGCCGTTCCCGACTTGGAAGTGCACCCGGAATTGGATCCCTTGAGCATCACGGTCGACAAGGTCAGCCTCGTCAACTTCATGGGAGACGATTCCCTCGCCGTGGTGCTGGACGACCTCTACACGTACTTCCACTTGTCCAACGTCGGCGAATGGGACGCGATGTTTGAGCATTTCCCCGGTCACCGCACAGCCGACACCGCCATGCTGACGGTCCAAAAGGAAATGATGGACAAGTGGTTCCACAACGGCTTGAGAAACCGTGCCGGTGGATGCCACATCCGCTACGCCAGCCCATGGGTGGACGAGGGCGATCAACAAGTGGCCCTGCTCGGCTTGGACCTGAATTACTTTTTGGACTTCTTCGAGAATTTCGAAGGCAATCCGGAAGGCATGCGTTTGACCCTCCAAGACCAATACGGCAAGGACGCCATCGCGTACTTCGACTTCAACCAAGTGGAAGATGGAGACACCGCGCGCATCCGCCAGTTTGAGGTGAACGCAGAGTCCTCCATGTACGTGCTCAGCAGCAAAGACAGTTTGCACTGCATGTTCCTGCCACCCCAAATCAGCAAATCCCCGCAGCTGGCTGCGGAAATGATGACGCAGGAAACCATGCTGGAGTTGTTGCGTCACAAGCGTGAGCACTTCGACAAGCGCTAAGACCATGAACCTTCGCGCGGTCAACGAATGGGATGCCCTGCACACGGTTGTGGTGGGCACGGCAAAATCGATGGGAGGCACCCCCCTTCTCCAAGATGCGTACGATCCCAAGTCGAAGGAGCACATCCGCGCGGGCACCTTTCCCGTCGAGAAAGACTGCATGGCGGAATTGGATGGACTTGCGGTCCTGCTGGAAGCCCACGACATCCGCGTACTGCGGCCTCAGGTATTGGATGACCTCAACCAAATCTTCGCGCGCGACGTCGGGGTGGTCATCGACGATCGCCTCGTCGCCACACGCATGATCTCCGACCGTGCTGCAGAGTGGCAAGGCATCGCGCCGCTGTTGACGGACGTCCGTGCTGCACACGTGCTGACCCCGCCCGACGGAGTGCGCGTCGAAGGCGGAGATGTGATACCCATGAACGGCGAAATCTGGGTGGGTCACAGCGCTGGAGAAGACTTTGGCGCCTACACCACCGCGCGCACCAACGAAGCTGCGCTGGATTGGCTTTCCGACCAGTACACCGACTGGCGCGTTCGGGGGTTTGAGTTGACCAAATCGGACGATGATCCGCGGGCCAACGCCCTCCATTTGGACTGTTGTCTGAGTGTGCTGGCTGGCGGGCATGCCCTTTTTCACGCCAACGGATTCAAACACGAAGAAGACCGGGCATTCATTCGATCTCAATTCGAAGGCAAACTGCTCGAGGTCGATGCCGACCAGATGTACGACATGCAGTGCAACCTCATCTCCATCACACCCGAGGATGTGGTCTCCTGCCCGACCTTTGAGCGCGTGAATGCACAGCTTCTCGATTGGGGGTATCGCGTGTACACCACCCCTCTGCAAGAGACCGCGAAAATGGAAGGCCTACTCCGCTGTGTCACCTTGCCCCTCTTCCGCCAAGCCTAACCTGTTCAGCATGAACCCAACCCGTTCCCAAAGCACCGCGAACATCTTGATGGTTCGCCCGGCCACATTTCGAAAAAACGAAGAGACGGCAGGCAACAACCATTACCAAAAGGACGCCGAAGTGGACGACGTTCACGATGTCGCATTGTCCGAATTTGACGGCATGGTCGACGACCTACGGGCGCGCGGCGTCCACGTCATTGTCGTGGACGATGATCCTTCCACCGACACCCCGGACGCCCTGTTCCCCAACAACTGGGTGAGCTTTCACAGCGACGGACGGGTGGGCCTCTACCCCATGTTTGCACCCAACCGTCGCCAAGAACGCCGCGAAGACATCCTTCACGACCTGGTGCACGCCCACGGCTTTGCCATGGAGGAGATTGTGGACTTCACCGAATTCGAATCGCACGACGCCTTCTTGGAAGGCACGGGCAGCATGGTGCTCGACCGCATCCACGGCAAAGCCTATGCGGCATTGAGCCCCCGAACCGACCGCGATGCTTTTGAACAGTGGTGCGAAGCCATGGACCTCGAAGGCGTGGTGTTTGAGGCCTTTCAATCCGTGGGAGATGCACGCAAGGCCATTTACCACACCAACGTGATGATGGCCATTGGCACGGGCTGGGCGGCGGTGTGTTTGGACTGTGTCGACCACCCCGAGGACAGAAAACTTCTCGAAGAGTCCTTGTCGGAAGACGGGTTGGCCGTGGTGCCCCTGACCGAAGACCAAATCAACCACTTCGCCGGCAACATGCTCGAGGTCCAAACCACCCGAGGCGAGACCTTGATTGTGATGAGCCAAGCGGCGTTTGACGTGCTCACTCCTGCCCAACGCGAGACGCTGGGGCAGTTTGGCACGCTCGTTCACAACGATTTGAACACCATTGAAACCTGCGGAGGAGGTTCGGCGCGCTGCATGATGGCCGAAGTGCACCTCCCGCTTGAATCCCCGTCCTGACCTGTTTCCATGATTCATCTTCTCGACTCCCGACTGCACGACGCGGTTCTCGACACGTTTGAGGCCACATTTGGCAAGCGTCCTGCAGACAAGCAGATTCAAATCCAAACCACCCGAGCAGAATTCGAGGGTGACCGGACCGTGGTGGTCTTCCCCCTCGCCGGCATGGCGGGCGGACCTCCCCACGTCGTTGCGGAGAAACTCGGAGAAGCTTTGACCGCAGCTCACCCTTGGATTGTCGCTTACGGCGTGGTCAAGGGGTTCCTGAATCTGACGCTCAGCAACGAGAGTTGGTCCAGCACGTTGAAAGACGCCCTGACCGATTCGTGGGGCTTTGCCCAGAAGGGATCCAAGTCTCAAGTCATGGTGGAGTACAGCTCCCCCAACACCAACAAGCCCCTGCATTTGGGCCACCTGCGGAACAACTTCCTGGGTTACAGCGTCTCTCGCATCCTCGAAGCTGCGGGCCACGACGTGGTGAAAGTCCAAATCATCAACGACCGAGGCATCCACATCTGCAAGTCCATGGTGGCTTGGCAGAAGATGGGCAACGGTGAAACCCCTGCCTCCACCGGCGAGAAAGGCGACAAGCTTGTGGGCCGCTACTATGTGGCCTTTGACAAGGCCTTCAAAGCCGAGGTGGCCGAGGGCGTGGCGCGAGGCCTGGATCCCAAAGACGCAGAAGCCGCAAGCCCCATCATGCAAGAAGCCCGTGCCATGCTGCAACGGTGGGAGGACGGCGATGCCGAAGTGGTCGAACTCTGGAAAACGATGAACGGCTGGGTGTACGAAGGTTTCGACGCCACTTACGAGGACATGGGCGTGACCTTCGACAAACTCTACTACGAATCCGACACCTACCTCTTGGGCAAAAAGCACGTCGAAGACGGACTCGCCAAGGGCCTGTTCTTCCAAAAGGAGGACGGCTCGATTTGGGTGGACCTCACCAAAGACGGCCTCGACGAGAAACTTCTCCTTCGCGGGGATGGCACTGCCGTTTACATGACCCAAGACATCGGCACGGCCATCCTGCGGTTCGAAGACTTCCCCGCATTGGACCGCCAGGTATACACCGTGGGCAACGAGCAGGAGTACCACTTCAAGGTCCTCTTCCTCATCCTGAAGAAATTGGGCTTTGCCCAAGCAGACCAAAACCACCACCTCAGCTACGGCATGGTGGAGTTGCCTGAAGGCAAAATGAAGTCCCGTGAAGGCACTGTGGTCGATGCCGACGACCTGCTGCTCGAGATGCGCTCCACCGCGCGTGACATTTCAGACGAACTCGGCAAGGTGGACGACTTCTCGGAAGAAGACAAAGCCGCCTTGGCCCGAAAAGTCGGCCACGGCGCACTCAAATACTTCCTGCTGAAAGTGGCGCCAGCCAAATCGATGATGTTTGACCCCAAGTCGAGCATCGACTTCTTTGGCAACACCGCGCCCTTCATCCAATTCAATGTGGTGCGCTGCAAAAGCATCCTCCGAAGTGTGGAGGTGAACAAGCTCGCATGGTCGTCTGACACCCCGATGGATTCCGCCGAGCGCACCCTTGCGGCAGGCGTGTTGTCCTTTCCCTCTGTGGTTCAAGAAGCTGCAGCCACGTACGATCCCTCCCTGATTGCCAACCACTGTTACGACCTCATCAAGGCGTTCTCAAGTTTCTACCAAGATCATCCGATCGCCAAGGAACAGGACGACCATGTGCGTCAGTTGAGGTTGGCCTTGTGTGCAGCCGTCAGCACCACCGTCTCCAACGGCATGAACTTGCTCGGCATTGACATGCCCGAGCGCATGTGATCAAAGGCTGAATCTTCGCTCTGAGCGGTGACCCTCACACGTCAAGTGGGCGGTCCAGTTTCCTTGCGCTGTGGGGCGCTCCATACTCCAGGCGTGTACGCCTTCAGCCAATACCCCCTCATGAACCACCACACGGACCTCCCCAGGTCCGCGCAATTCGATGCGCACCTCCCCTGAAGTTTTGACCCGAACGGAGACCTCCACAGTCCCGTTCCCAGGCTCCACCGCCTCTCCTTCCCAATCGACGTCCACACGCGGCGCCACGCCGCGGGCGTAGGACGACTTCAATCGAGACCACAGGACAAAGACCACCATGCCCAACAAACCCACCAACAACGTCCACTGCAGCGTCTCCATGGCTTAGAGCGAAAGAATGCCTGGAATGGTGGCTGCAGCTTCGTACCGGGCAAAAATGTCATCCGGCCCCTCCACCTTTTCATCCACTGTGACCGCGCGGTAGTTCCCCTTTTTCGAATCTCGAATTTGGAACATGGCTTGCTGCCCAAAAATCGCACGCAGCGTCGCTTCATTCTCCGGCTTCGAAGGCATGATGAACTTGAACTTGAATACACACGGCCAAGTGTGCGTGTCGTTCAATTGGGCGCGAAGCTGTTCGCGTTTGGCGTCGTCTTGCGGGGTCATGAAGAATGCTGCGCTGATGAAAGCCCAAAAATAAGAACGGGCCACCCGAAGGTGACCCGTTCCCTTTTTTTCTCAATTCAAGTCTTATTCGCAGACGTTGCCCCAGAGCTGGAAGAAGTCAAGCAAGTCGTTGACGTCGACTTCTCCATCGTAGTTGAAGTCGCCTTCACAGTAGTCACACTCACCTGGGAAGTTGGCTCCGCTGTCGTAGTTGAGTGCATTCTCATCCACACAACCGACGTAGAAGCAGTTTCCGTCGTCCACAGTGGCGGCAGCATCGTAGTTGTCGGCTGCGGGATCAGTACAACCTGTCAACAAGCAGCTGAAGTCACACTGACCGTCATCTACGTTGGCGTCCATGTCGTAGTTGCAAGCCGCGGGGTAAGTGCAACCCAAGACTTCCAATTCATCACAAATGCCGTTGATGTTGAGGTCGTTCAAGCAGTTGCCTTCACAGTCCAAGAACGGATCTGGGTAAGCGCAAGAGCCGTCTTCGATGGTGGCCGTCTCGTCGTAGTTGCACGCGGTGTCATCCGTACATCCTGCGCACGTGAGGTACTCACAAGAGCCATCATCATCCGTGGCTGCGCTGTCGTAGTTGCAGGCACCGCTGTCGGTACAACCGGCAATCTCCAATTCGTCACACACGCCGTCGCCGTCCGCGTCGTTCAAGCACACACCGTCACAATCGTAGACCACAGCGTAGTTGCCACCACCGCATGAACCGGTGAAGTCGTGGCTGCCGAGACCCGTCCAATCGTTTTGGTCGAGGACAATCCATTCGCTGTTGTCGGCATCCGTGCCGGCAGAGCCGATCCAGTCGCCGCCGTTGCCGTTGGTGATGTCAGACTTGCGGATCAAGCTGTGATCCTTTGTGCCTGCAGACACACCTGCAACGTCCCAACCAGATCCGGGATCGCCGTTCCAGTCACCGATGGCGTCAATTTGGATGAAGTCATCCTGCGTTCCCATCACGAGCATGAAGCCGTCGTCTCCGTTCGAGAGGAACGTGAACGTCTCGTCTGCCTCAGCCAAGATGGCTGGGTCGGCAGAGCCGTGGGCAATCACGTAAACATCACCTGCGGCCACAGAAGCACCCTCTTCAAACGCGTTCCAGAAGTCGTAGTTGCCTGCACCGTTGTCAGGAGCATTGCTCACACTTGGGTAAGCGTAGCCGTCCAAGCTGATGGCAGCGTCGGTTGGGTTGTAGATCTCGAGGAACTTGTTGTTGCTCGAACCTTCGGCGTAACCGCTGAAGAACAGTCCGCACGCAGGTGCGTCACCTGGCAACAACGTTGGCTCCACGTATTCACATGCACCTTCGTCCGTGGCATCGGCATTGTAGTTGCAAGCCTCTTCGTCGTAACATCCCACGATCTCGAGTTCGTCACACACACCGTCTCCGTCCGCGTCGTTGGCGCACACACCCTCACAGGTGTAGATGCCTGCAATGACGCAAGATCCGTCGTCGTAAATCGCACCGGCGTTGTAGTTGCAAGCGTTCTCATCCGTGCAACCACACGTGCTGCTGCCGAAGCTCAGGGTCAAGTACTCTGCGTTGGCACCCACACCTTCGGGGAAGACCTGCACATAGAGTTGTCCTGTCAACGTTCCATCCGTCGTCAACTGGGCGACCAAGACTTTTTGGTCGTCGCCAGCCACGCCGTTGGTGGAGAGGTTGGTCGTGAACCAAGATCCACCGAAGAAGCTGTTGAGTTCGAGGTTTTGACCTGCTTCAAAGTCCACAGCCCATGTGTCACCGGCGGCCTGAGCCAAAGTGACAGCTGCCGTACCATCGCCTGGCACTGGGGCAGACTCAATGCCGATGGTCAACCAGCTGTCGTAAGCCAACTCAGGGAAGGCTGAGAAGAACAAGGGGTTGATCATGTCTGCAGTCAATCCACCCAAATCGCTTTGGAAGAACGACGTGCTCGTGCGCAAGTACGATGGGTTGATTTCATCACCTGCGATGGCAGACACAAAGTCTGTGGCATTGGGCGTGGTCACGTACACACGGTACGTGGTGGTTCCCTGAACGCCATTTTCAGCATACGTCTCCACGGACAAGTTGAACCCGTTTTGACCGCCGTCTGCGTCGGAAGCGCAAGAGCAGTAGTCGCAAGAGCCGTCATTTTGCGTGGCTGATGTGTCGTAGTTGCAAGCCGCATCGTCCGTGCAACCCAAGCAGCTGGTGAAATCACAATCACCTGCATCTGTCGCATCTGCATTGTAGTTGCACGCGCTGCTGTCCTGACAACCCTCGATTTCGTTGGCATCACACACACCATCTCCGTCGGCATCTCCAATGCACGTGCCGTCACAGTTGTAGCCAGCATCGGGATAGACACAAGGAATGAGGTCCGTGGCATCCATGTTGTAGTTGCAGGCGGTGGGCACCACGCAGCCCTCAATTTCGAGCTCGTCGCATACGCCGTCACCATCGCTGTCGTTCAAACACGTTTCGCCGTCGCAAGCATAGTACTCGGGGGCAAAGAAGCAAGAACCGTCGTCGACGTTCGCGTCCATGTCGTAGTTGCAAGCAGCTGCATCGGTACATCCTTCCACACAAGTGCCAAAGTTGTACGTCGCTGACGAACCGTCCAATCCAGCGCCCGCGAGTTCTACGCCATCGGCGGTGAGGCTCCACGTTTGCTCTCCTGGGTAGTTGTCGGCCACCATGATCAACTGAACGCAAGCGTCAGCAGGTGCACAGAAACGCTCTGAAGCAGAAGCTCCGAAGTCACCACCCGTGGCAAGCATGACGCCGTTCACCAAGATGGTGTACGAACCTTCGCCGTAGGCACAGCACATGCCGTCGCTGTATTGGTCAGCGATGCTAAATTCGTACAGCACACCCCCGTCCAAGCACGTGTCACCGCAGCCTGTCAAGTCGTCGGCAGCTTCGCAGGTGCCATCGTCCAAGGTTGCAGTTTCATCGTAGTTGCATGCGGTCTCGTCCGTGCAACCAGCGCAAGATTCGAAATCACATGTTGAAGCCATCGCACCAGTCACCTCCACTTCCACGCTTGCAGCAGAACCTGAAACCTCAAGGGCGTAGGTTGAACCAGAGCCCAAATCCGTGATGCTCATGGACGCTCCGTTCCATCCGTCACCATAGCTGTCAAATCCTTCGATGAGGTACATGCCAGGCTCCAAGTCAATGATGCCTGAGTATGGCGCACCATACAAGGCACCGTTCAACGTCCAAGAAATCTCAGAAGGCCAAGAGCCTGCGGTCAGGTCAATGCTCAATTGTCCGCTTCCAACAGAAACAAACGCCTGAACATTGGCAGCAGGGTCATAGTTGCACGCAGTTTCATCGATGCAGCCCTCCACTTCATCAGGGCAAGCTTCACAGCTGCCATAAGTGTCATCGGTAGTGCTTCCTGAGGGCGCCAAACGGTTGGCGTACCCGCTGTAGTCTGTCACAGGCGCACAAGAGGCACCATTCTGCATGTCGTCAATCAAGTTCTCTTGATCTGCGAACCCGTCAATGCCATACTTGTACTCAACGTCGCCAGCTGGCGTTTCAATGGTCACGCTGTAGATTCCGTCGCCGTCGGCGTCCAACAGTTGGTTGAAACCGTTGTTCGCTGGCCATCCCCAAAGAGGACCTGTCACAAACACTTCATAAAAGTCTGTGCCTGCACAGCTCATGTCCACATTGAAGGTGGTGTTGAACAAGCATGAGTTGTCGTCAGAAGTGGCGTCCGCGTTGTAGTTGTTCGCTGCTGAATCGGTGCAACCGAAGATTTCGCCTGCCACACAAGCTTCACAAGAGTTGTAGCACACTGCATCCACTGTGGTAGGACCTTCCACGAGAATCACACGGTTCACGAATTCAGCAGGATCAGTCGTGCAGGATTCCGTTCCGTCAAAGTTCTCTGCGAGAGCCCAATCGCCGTTGCCCAAGAACTTGTATTCTTGAGCTCCCGCGGTCACGGACACCGTGATGCTGTAAATGCCGTCCCCGTCGTCATCTGACATGGGGTTTGAACCGTTGTTCCAGCCGTTGAATCCTCCAACGAGGGTCACTCCAGTGAACGACGTTTGGGAGATGTCCACAGACACCGTCAAGTCGTACAAGCAAGAATTCTCTGGCTCCACGGTCGCTTCAGCGTTGTAGTTGTTGGCACTTTCGTCCATGCAACCCAACACGTCATCGATCTCAGGACAAACGTCGCAAGACTCCCAGCACACCGCAGGCATCGTGGTGTTCGCTTCCAAGAGCACCGAGCGGTTGGTGAAGCCATCGATGGTGGACGTGCAAGACTCGCCGCCCGCAAATTCTTCCTGGTAATTCCAACCGTCCAATGTGAACTTGTACTCGTACGTACCGGCAGCCAGGTTGAGTGTCACCGTCCAGATGCCATCACCATCCTCGTCGCTCATGGGGTTGCAAGTGCCACACCAGCTGTTGAATCCGCCGTTGACGAAGACGCCACCATACGTATAGGCCTCAGCGTATTGGGTCATGTCGACCTGAAGCGTCAGGTCATACATCTCCACAACAACTTGATCCTCACACGACGTGCAAGACCCGTAGGTGTCATTCGTGGTTGAACCGGCCGCCACCTGACGGTTGGCGTATCCCGCGAAGTCCGTGATTGGGGCGCAGTCGCCCTCATTTTGCATGTCGTCCACCAATTGCTCTTGGTCGGCGAAGCCGTCAATGGCGTACTTGTACTCCACGTCTCCCGCAGGGAAATCGAGGGTCACAGTGTAGATGCCGTCGCCGTCCTCGTCGGTGAGTTGGTTGTAGCCGTCATTCGCTGCCCATCCAAAGACAGGTCCAGTTACGAAGACCTCGTAGAAGCTGTCAAAGCCGTTGAGGCTTGCACCTGCATTGTCGAAGCAGTTCATGTCCACGTTGAACGTGGTCGCGTACACGCACTGACCATTGTCGGCGAAGATGTTGTTTTCGTCGTAGTTGCTGGCGGCAGGATCCGCACAACCCGTGCAAGTCGTTCCGTCGCCGTTGCAAACACCGCAGCCGTCGATTGGCCCCACGCAGTCGTCGACGTCGTCACAGATGCCATCGGCATCGGCATCAACACCTGAACCGCCACACACACCGCATGCGTCGAGTTGGGTACAACTGCCATCATCCAAGGTTGCAGAAGCATCGTAGTTGCAAGCCGAAGAATCAGTGCAACCCTCAATGTCCGTAACTGCAGCTGTGTCGAAGGACTCACTCACTTGGACTTGATCTTGCCCCACGCCGAGTGGGAAGATTTGGTAGTTGATTTGGCCTGAAAGCGCACCTGTGGAGGTGATTTGGGCAACCAACCAACGACCATCCACTGGCAACGCATTTGCGGCCGTGTTCAACGTGTACCAAGAACCGCCTACAAGCGTCGACACATTGAGGCTGGTGCCGCCCACGGTGAAGAACTCCGAAATCGTTGGAGACAACGCACCGTCCTCCACAATCGAAGGATCAGCAGCGCCGTCGAGACCAGAAGCTGACGCGGGCCCGTCAAGCCCAATTGTGGCGTAACTGTCTTCCGCCATCTCAGGGAAGGTCCCCAGGAAAGCGGCATTGATTCCAGACGCATTCCAGCTCGCGTTGAAGGAGCTGTTGAAAATTCCGTCGGGGGCATTGATCACCAGGTTCGCTTGGTCGTTTCCAAACACCGCAGAAATCTTGTCTGTGGGGTCGTTGGCATTGACATAGAATCGGTAAACCGTACCCTCTACGTTCACCGCAGGAGAGGCCTCCACAGTCAACGAATACTGAGCAAAGATCCCTGTGACGGGCATCCAAGCAAAGAGTGCCATGATGGCGAGGCAAATGTTCGTTCGCATGATGAGAAAAGATTATTTCACCATAAATATACGACTCGTCTCAATTAATTATACAATAAGCGACGATTTTTTTTAATTCGTCGATGAAATTGAAGCTCAACCAACCATGATGTATCCAAGCAAATGCCTTTCGCGGTCCGGACGAACAACGACTACCTTTGCTCACCCTTGAACAGAGCCCAAATTAGCCTGCCATTCCATGTTTGAAAATCTCCAAGACCGGTTTGAACGCGCTTTCAAAGTCCTGAAAGGCCACGGATCCATTACAGAGGTCAACGTTGGCGATACCTTGAAAGAGGTCCGAAAGGCCCTGCTCGACGCAGACGTCGATTTCAAGACCGCCAAGAATTTTGTCAAAACGGTCAAGGAACAAGCCCTTGGCCGTGAGGTGCTGACCTCCATTCAACCGGGACAACTCCTCATTAAAATCACCCACGAGGAATTGACCAAGTTGATGGGCGAGGCAGCAGCGCCCATGGAGCTCAAAGGCAAGCCCTCCACCATCCTCCTGGCCGGCCTTCAAGGTGCTGGTAAAACCACGCATGCCGGAAAATTGGCCGCGCGGATTTCCAAGTCTGGCCGAAAGCCCCTCTTGATTGCATGCGACGTCCACCGTCCCGCAGCCGTGGACCAACTTCACGTGGTGGGTGAAAGCGTCGGAGCCGATGTCTATTCTGAACCGGGGGTCAAGGATGCCGTGGGCATTGCCCAACGTGGCATGGCCAAGGCGAAAGCTGAAGGATACGGTGCCGTCATCGTCGATACCGCAGGTCGCTTGGCCATTGACGAGGTCTTGATGGACGAGATCACCGCGGTTCGAGACGCCGTGCAGCCCGATGAAATCCTGTTTGTGGTGGATGCCATGACGGGACAAGACGCCGTTCAAACGGCCAAAGCATTCAACGACCGCCTCGACTTCAGCGGCGTGATTTTGACCAAACTTGACGGGGATGCCCGCGGCGGTGCTGCCTTGAGCATTTACTCCGTGGTGGGCAAGCCCATCAAGTTTGTCGGCACTGGTGAAAAGATGGATGCGCTGGACATGTTCCACCCAGAGCGCATGGCGGACCGCATCCTGGGCAAGGGAGATGTGGTGTCGCTTGTCGAACGCGCCCAGCAGGCCATCGACGAAAAGGAGGCCCAACGCATTGAAGCCAAGCTCCGCAAGAACACGTTTGACCTCGACGACTTCTTGGCCCAAATCCAACAGATCAAGAAGATGGGCAATGTCAAAGACCTGCTTGGCATGGTTCCTGGCATGGGCAAGGCGCTGAAAGGCATCGATGTGGATGACAACGCGTTTGTGGGGATTGAGAGCATCATTCAATCGATGACTCCTTCTGAACGCGCGGAGCCCGGCATCATCAACGGCAGCCGTCGCAGCCGCATCGCCCAAGGGTGCGGACGAAGTGTGGAAGAGGTGAACCGCTTGCTGAAGCAATTTGAAGACATGAAGAAGGTCATGGGCATGATGGCCAAAGGAGGCATGCCACGCATCCCCGGGATGCGCATGCCAGGCCGCGGTCGATGATGACTTTGACACGCACTTGTAGATTCGCAGCATGACGCAGATTTTGGACGGGAAGGCCACCTCATTGGCCATCGAAGCAGAATTGACCGAAGCGGTTCAGGCCCGTTTGGATCGAGGGTTGAAACGACCCCACCTCGCGGCCGTCTTGGTGGGAGACAATCCGGCCAGCCGTGCCTACGTAGGGCACAAAGTGAAAGCGTGCGCGCGCGTGGGGTTTGAGAGCACCCTTGTCGAGAAACCCACCTCGATCACCCAGTCCGAACTGCTGAGTGTCGTGCGCGAGCTCAACGACAATCCGGACATCGACGGCTTCATTGTCCAACTCCCTCTCCCCGACCACATTGACGACCAAGAAGTCTTGGAAGCGGTGCTTCCAACCAAAGACGTCGACGGGTTTCACCCGGTCAATGCAGGGAAAATGTCTTTGGACCTCCCCTGCTTTTTGCCTGCCACCCCCATGGGCATCATGTCCCTGCTGCACAGGGCTGGCATCGACACCCAAGGGAAGCACGCCGTCGTCCTGGGACGCAGCTCCATTGTCGGCACGCCGATGGCGCTTTTGCTCCGACGCAATGGGGCGCCTGGAAACTGCACCGTGACCGTCTGCCACAGCCGAACCCAAAACTTGGCGGAGCACACCCGACGGGCCGACATTTTGGTGGCGGCCATTGGCCGGGCGCATTTCGTCACCGAGGACATGGTCAAGGATGGGGCCGTCGTCATTGACGTGGGGATCAACCGCATCCCTGACGCTTCCAAAAAGTCGGGTTCGCGCCTCACAGGCGACGTCGACTTTGAGAACGTGGCCCCCAAGTGCAGCTGGATCACTCCAGTCCCTGGCGGCGTTGGTCCCATGACCATTGCCTCGCTCATGCAGAACACCCTCCAGGCCTGCAGCAACAAAGACGCATGAGCTGGACGTCCAGCGACCTCCGCTGGATGCAACGGGCACTTGAACTCGCTGCACGGGGCCGTCTGACGACGTGGCCCAACCCCATGGTTGGATGTGTGGTGGTGCAAGACGAACGGATTCTGGGAGAAGGGTGGCACGCCACCTTTGGTCAGGCGCACGCGGAAGTCAATGCCTTAAAGCAGGTCCCAAAAGCCGCGGACCTGTCCTCCGCCACGGCCTACGTCACCTTGGAACCTTGCAGTCACACCGGCAAAACACCCCCCTGCGCAGATTTGCTCCTGACGCGTGGCATTGGCCGCGTGGTGGTCGCGATGGAAGACCCCAACCCCAAAGTGTCCGGTCGCGGAGTATCTCGGTTGACACAAGCTGGTGTAAACGTGGAGGTGGGGTGCCTCGAGCGTGGGGCGCGCGCGTTGATCCGTCCCTTTGTGCATGCCATGACGTCCCCTCGGCCTTGGATCACGCTCAAGTGGGCCCAAAGCAGTGACGGGTACCTGGACCCCGAAGTCGGCGCCGTTGCGGGACGCGGAGGGCACCCCTTGACAGGCGCATCGGCGGGCCGTCACACGCACAGCCTGCGTGCAGCACACGACGGCATCCTCGTGGGCATGCGCACATGGCTTGTGGACACCCCTGCCCTCACAACGAGGCTCGTTCCCGGGCGCAGTCCCAAGCGATTCATCCTGACTTCAGGCCAAACGACATGGACAGAGGGTGCGCCACACGGCGAACCTGGGTTTGCCACGTTGCTGTGCCCACCAGCACGGGCCACTTCAAGCCTCATGGACGCATGGCGCGCAAAAGGATACGCCGTGGTTGGCCTGGAAGGCAATGTCTGCTCTGAGGCGTGGTGGACGCAAGTCAAAGCGAAGTGCGATGTGGCGGCATGCATGGTTGAAGGTGGCGCTCGGGTGGCGCGTGGTGTGTTGGATGCTGGATGTTGGGACGAGCTTCAAGTCCTGCAGGCCCCTGATGCAATTCAGACTGGATTGCAGGCTCCTGAGACTCCCTCCTGGCCTTCCAGCGACACCCAACTGTTGGGGCGCGATGTGCTCGAGGTTTGGCACAATCAGGAAGCGCCATGCTGAGTTTTCTGGCCACCATCCTGAGCACGGTTGTCATCTTCCTGCTGTTCCCAAGCTTTAAGCGCTGGGGCATCCGAACCGCATGGGCCATCACAGTGAACTACTTCGTGGCAGGCGGACTGGGTTGGATGCTCGCGGGAGGCGTTGACGCCATGCACGCCAGCATCCAAGCACCTTGGATCGTTCCCCTTTCTCTGATTGGCGTGTGTTTTTATCCCCTCTTTCGGTTGACCGCCACGTGCTCCCAAGAACTCGGCATCAGCGTGGCCACCATCGCGACCAAACTTTCAATGGCCATTCCGGTATTGGTGTTGGCCTTGGCCGATGGAATGCATGACATCCACTGGGGACAGTGGTTGGGACTCTCACTTGCGTTTCCCGCGGTGTACCTGTCTTCACGCTCTGGTGAAAGCACCCCATCCTCTTCTGGCCTCGCTCGCAGACTTTGGTGGATGCCCCTCGTGATGTTCGCGGGCAGCGGATGCATTGATTTGGTGTTTGGCTGGTATTCCACAGACTCGAGTTTGGATGCACCAGGCATGCAGATGGCGTTTGCTTCCGTGCCTTTCACCTTGGGCGGCCTTGTAGGCGTCGCACATCAGATCCAACTCGGTCACGGCATGCCCAAGCGACGAGACCTGCTCGGAGGCGTCCTGTTGGGCGTGACCAACTTTGCATCCCTCTACTTCTTGTTGCTCGCCTTCGACGTCCAAATCATGGAACGCGCCATGGTCATCCCCTTGCTCAACTTGAGTGTCATCGTGCTCGCCACGGCCGCAGGGATGGTCCTGCTCGGAGACCGACCCAACAAAGAAGCCCGATGGGGTGTGGCCTTGGCCACAGCCGCCATCGGGCTGATGATGATCTTCGGTTGAGCGAGGCGCCCCCTTATTCGCCTTCAGCTGGCGCTTGGAGCGCTGCATCGCGACGGGCGCGCTGCATGGGGTTCTCCCCTCCTGAGCGGTAGCGGCTGTAGCCACTGCCTTGGAAGACTTCGAAGCGCGTGGGCTCCGGCCGTGGGGGCCAAACGTTGTTTCCCATGTCCACATCCGCCGTTTCCAAGTAGGGATCCAACGTGATGCGCGTGGCGGGACGGTCGGTCACAAACACTTTGGTCACCGTCGGCTCGCTCATTTTCCAAATCTCCGCAGGGATGCGACGCACTTCACGCTCGCCATCCTCGTATTCGAATTGGAGGATCAACGGCATGACCAACCCGCCAATGTTGCGGAACGTGATCTCGTAGTACTGCTGGCCACTGGCCAAGAGGGCCTTCTCGTCGTCACTCAGTTTGGCCATCGCCTCAGCAGCCTCTTGACGGTCCAGTTCAAGCACCTCGTACTTGCCTGTGGTGGTGTAGAAGTCGTTCAGTGTGGGGTCGGCCTCCAGGTAAGACTGTGGGATGCCGCCGTCTGCGTTGCGCATCTGCGTGACGTCTGCCGGCTTGCGCTCGTCTGCCGCTTTGCGCAACGACGCTTCCACATCGGGATCGCCCGATTCCATTTGCAACCACTTGATGTCCTCCATGGCGATGTCGCAGTGGTCTGTGGTGTAGAACCAACCGCGCCAGAACCAGTCCAAATCCACCCCTGACGCATCCTCCATGGTCCGGAAGAAATCCGCAGGCGACGGGTGCTTGAACGCCCAACGGCGGCTGTACTCTTTGAACGCATGGTCAAACAACTCGCGCCCCATCACCGTCTCGCGCAGGATGTTGAGCGCAGTGGCAGGCTTGCCGTAGGCGTTGTTTCCAAACTGGTAGATCGACTCCGAGTTCGTCATGATGGGGCTGATCCGCGTCTTGTCCCCGCCCATGTAGTCCCGGATGTTGCGGGCACTGCCGCGACGCGAGGGATAGTCGCGGTCGAATTCTTTCTCCGTCAAAAACTGAACAAACGTGTTGAGCCCCTCGTCCATCCATGTCCACTGACGCTCGTCAGAGTTGATGATCATGGGAAAGAAGTTGTGGCCCACCTCGTGGATGATCACGCCAATCATGCCATACTTCGTGCGCTCGCTGTAGGTGCCGTCTTCCTCACACCGCCCATAATTGAAGCAAATCATGGGGTACTCCATGCCGATGCTCTTGGCATTGACCGAAATGGCCACCGGATAAGGGTAGTCGATGGTGTGCTTGCTGTACGTCTTGAGGGTTTGGGCCACAGCCTTGGTGCTGTATTGCTCCCACAACGGGTTGCCCTCCTTGGGGTAGTAGCTCATGGCCAAAGGCGTCTTGTTTCCCACCTTCACAGCCATCGCATCCCAGATGAACTTCCGGCTTGACGCCCAGCCGAAGTCGCGGACGTTCTTGGCGTCAAAAATCCAGGTCTTCTCCCCTGAATCCTTGGTGGCTTCGTTTTCGCGGGCTTCTTCCTCGGTCACAATGACCACAGGCTGGTCAAATGCCTTCTTCGCCTGCTCAAACCGGCGGCGTTGGGCTGGAGTCAGCACTGACTTGGGATTGGACAGCGTGCCTGTGGAGGCCACGATGTGGTCCGAGGGCACGGTCAATTCAACGTGGTAGTCGCCGAAGTTCAAGGTGAATTCCCCGTTGCCGAGGAACTGCTTGTTCTGCCATCCTTCGTTGTCGCTGTACACGACCATGCGTGGGTAGAACTGCGCAATGGTGTAGAGGTAGTTGTCTTCGTCTTCGAAGTACTCGTAGCCACTGCGGCCTCCGATTTCCATACGATCGTTGATGTTGTACCACCAATCGATGCTGAACTTGAATTGGTTGCCCGGCTTCAAGGGCCGCGGCAAATCAATGCGCATCATCGTTTTGTTGATGGTGTAGTCGAGCGCTTTGCCCGCGGCGTCCACCACCTTTTGGATTTTGAATCCCCCGTCGAACGTGGGTTCCAAACGCTCCAAATCGCTGAAGTAAGTTCTGCCGTCCAAGGAGGACTCGCGGATTTTGTAGCTGTCGCTGTCCAACGCGCGGACGTTTTGGTCCAGCTGAATCCAAACGTAGCGCAGCTCGTCAGGGCTGTTGTTGGTGTAGGTGATGGTCTCGGAGCCGTCGATGCGTTGCGTCTCGTCGTCCAAACGGATTTTCATGTTGTAGTCCGCCTTTTGTTGCCAGTAGGCGTGACCCGGGGCACCAGACGCCGTCCGGTACACGTTGGGCGTGGGCAATTCCTGTCCCAACTGACGGAACACGTTGGTGTTGACGCGTTGCGGGGTCTCTTGTTGCGCCCAAGCGCCAACGCCCATCAAGCAGCCCAAGGCCGCTGCAATCCAAATTCTCATGTTGTGTGTTCAATGTGCGGTGGCCGCATGACCATGCCGCGTTTGTTCAGGAACCGGAAGGTACGGCGGCGCCTTCAATTGCGCATGCCTCAGGTCGTCAGCCCTCCTTCTCCGAGGCCTTGGCGCGATCCCAGTACACGTCCATCTCTGCGAGGGACATTTGGGTCAAGTCCTTGCCGTCGGCCCGAACGGCATCCTCAAGGTGTTGGAAGCGGCCGATGAACCGGCGCGTGGTGCGCTCCAGCGCTTCGTCCGGATTGACGTCCACGAATCGGGCATAGTTGATGAGCGCGAACAGGACGTCACCAAACTCATCGGCGACCCGCCCTTGGTTTGGCGTTGGGGCCTCCAATTCCTCGCGCAACTCCCCCAACTCCTCTTTCACCTTGTCCCAAACCTGATCTGCATTGTCCCAATCAAACCCCACGCCACGCACCTTGTCTTGCACGCGGTACGCCTTGACCAAACTGGGCAGCGACTTCGGGACGCCTTCAAGCACCGACTTCTTTCCCTCCTTGAGTTTGAGCTTTTCCCAGTTCGCCTTGACGGTTTCCTCGTCGTTGGCATCCACATCCCCGTAGATGTGGGGATGGCGCTCCACAAGCTTGTCACAAATGCCGTGAAGGGCATCCGCGATGTCGTAGCCCCCTTGCTCCTTCGGCAGTTCCGATCCGAGTTTGGCATAGAAAACCATGTGCAACATCAAGTCGCCTGTCTCTTTCCGAATCTCGTCCACGTCCTTGTCCAGGATCGCGTCGGCCAACTCATACGTCTCTTCGATGGTGAGGTGGCGAAGGGATTCAAAGGTTTGTTTTCGATCCCATGGGCACTTCTCCCGAAGGTCATCCATGATGTCCAACAACCGCCCAAACGCCTCGAGATGCTGTGCACGTGTATTCATGCGGCAAAGGTAGTTGTCCTTGTGTGCCTCAGATGACACAGAAAGGGTCGCAATCGAACCACTTTCGTCCCGACTTGTTTGCATGTTTGCATTCGAAACATCTGAGACATGAAATTGCCCGACCTCATCGACCAAATCAAAAGCCAACCCCGCCTTTTCATTCGCTTCCATGCATCGTGGTGCGGGGTGTGCAAGTTGTTGGCCCCTCACGTCAATTCCTTGAAAGCAGACGAAGCCCTCTCCGATGTGACCTTCATTGATGTGGATGTGGAGGAGCACCTTGATGTAAAACAAGCCTTCAAGATCAACGACCTCCCCTACTTCGCCGGTTTCAAGGACGGCAAGCTGATCGAGGAGTTCGCCACCGCGAAAAAAGACAAGGTGTCTGAGCTCGCCCAAGCCTGTGCCTCATGAATGCCGCTGAAATTCGGAAGCTCATTGCCGAGCACGACATGGCTGCCCTCGACAAGCTCGAGCAGGAGGTCTACGCGTCCATGGACGACGACGCCAACGACGTGGCTGAATTGGGAGACCGCTTGACCAACATTTTGGGCGCGAAACGCGTGTTGGAGGAGGCTCAAAAGCACGGCGTCGAGCCCAAAGTCGCCCTGCGGACGTTCTTCAAGGACGTACGCAACATCATCGGCTGACCTGTCACGCGGGCTCAGTCCCCGCAAGCACTGCCGTACACGGACAAGAAGTCAAGGAGGTCGAGGGTGCTGACCACCCCGTCGCCGTTCAGATCGCCATAGCACGTTTCGGCGACTTCAATCTCACAGCTGCCATCGTCGATCAACGCAGTGGGATCGTAATTGGTTGAACCCGGGAAGGTGCAGCCCTGGCATTCCTCGTAGGTGCAAGATCCGTCGTCTTGTGTCGCTGCAGGGTCGTAGTTGCACGCCAGCACGAAGGTGCATCCCCCGCATGTCTCGCGCTCACAGTTGCCATCGTCCAACACTGCTGAGGCGTCGTAGTTGCAAGCCCACTCGTAGGTGCAACCCGCACAAGAAGAGAATTCACAAGAGCCATCGTCGGTGGTCGCTGCAGCGTCGTAATTGCATGCCAACGCATAGGTGCAGCCTTCACCTTCGACCACATTCTCAGATTCGATCAACCCTTGTTGGGCGAGGTAAGACCAGGAGGCAAACCATGGCGTTTCCTCCGGCTCGAGTGCCCCATGGAACGTTGCAGGCTCGAGGCGGTCATCGGAGGGCAAGTAATAATCGTTCACGGTGCCGCCAGTCTGGGTACGGGGGTCTAAGCCGTCGACAATCATGCCATTTTCAAGCGCAAATGCGCCGTCCACAAGCACCGATTCAATCACATTGGTGCTGTCGGTCAACCAGCCTTCCAAGGCGCTTTGTGCGCCGTAATTGCCCATGTATCGGCCGCGCAGGATGTCTCCTCCTTGGCTTTCATCGCCCCAAACGCGCCAATTTCTCAAGGTCAAAAATCCATATTGGTTGGGCAACATGGCGTTGAACCCGTCACACGTCAAGTAGTGCTGGATTTCAATGCCCGCGTCCTTCACCCCGTGCACCACCGAATTCAACCAATCGCCACCGGGCAAACTGTGGTAGCTCGCAGCTTGGTTGGCCCCATTGGTGATCAAGGTGAGATTCGCCATGGCAGGCAAACAATACGGCTCACTGGAGGGGTCCATGTTGTTGTCTTGAACGTCATCGCCCTCTGCGTCGTAGACGTATGAGGGACCTGGAGGATTGGTGGCCTGTGCGAGCAACGTGTCCTGAATGCCGAGCAGGTATTGTGCAGACCCTTGCCAGCCCTGATCGCTTTCGAAGGCATCCTCCGCATGGAACGCCGACACAATGTGGCGCACCTCCACCAAGCCTCCCAAAATGTGCAGGCCGTCGTCGGCAGAAGACACCAATTCGATGTGCTCAACCACCGTTCCTGAGCCACACGCGCCGAGCTGAAGCAAATCGGTTTCATTTCCGTTGCCAAATTGGGTCCACCCCAAATTGGTGCTTCCATGTCGAATGGACAGATGGGTCAAAATGCCCGAGGAACCAGTGGGGTCGGCATTGCTGCCATAGACCTCACGGTCTTGCCCACTCAAATCCACAATGCCTTCAATTCGGTCTTCGCCCGTTCCCACTCCTGTGGTGAAGAAGGGCGCGCCGAAAAAGGACAAATCGAGGTGCAAAGTGTTGGTTTGGGCTGCGCCACACAAGGCCAATCCACCCCATTGTCCGGTAACATCGACACCCACGGAACCATCCAGGGGATCGCCCAAAAAAGAAAACTGAATGGGGCAATCGGCGTTGCCTTGGGCATCCAAGAAACCGGAGCGGGCCACCACAAGGGCGCCTGGGTAAGAATTGTAGGTCACGTCACGAACACTCCCCACCCCAAAGTTGACCGTCACATCCACTTCCGAGCGTCCCTCACCTTCCACCCCCAAGACCACGGTCCCAGGATCGATGGTCAAGGTGTCACCTGGATTGACGAAGACCTGTTCCGTCAACACATACAAGTGATCGCACGTCCAATGTTGCGTTCCCACACCTGCGCCGTTGTTGTCTGACACGAACACGGTATCCCGAGAAGACACTGCGGGACAACCACAGGCCTCCCCTGCGGGAAGCCCTTGGGCAAACACTGACGTAGACCCCAACAAGGCCCACGCCCAAAATGCACGAAGTGACAGCATGGCAAAAACTTATAAACATAAATATAGCCATATAATTTTATACGAACAAACCCAAGAGGCGGCCGCCATGGATCGCCGTGTATCTTTGTCCCATGGGATGGACGGAAATCATCTTGGCCATTGGCCTCCTCGGCCTCGCATTTGCGGGGATCGCCATCAAGATCTTGGTGAAGCCAGGCGGTGAATTCAGCGGCACATGCGCCAGCAACAACCCCATGTTGCGCAGCGAAGACGGTGGTTGTACTGTCTGCGGCGCGCGGCCTCAGGACGCCTGCCAAGCCGAGCAACCCTGACCGCTCCCCTTCTTAGCAAGATTACTCTGGACAAGCCTCCCCGTAGACGGAGAGAAAATCGAGCAGGTCCAAGGTGCTGATCACCCCGTCCCCGTTCAGGTCGCCTTGACAGACGTTGCCCACCCCTTCAAAGGTGCAGCTGCCGTCGTCAATCAGGGCCGTCGGGTCGTAATTGGGCGAACCTTCGAACGTGCAGCCCGAGCATTCCACGTAGGTGCAAGAACCGTCGTCTTGGGTTGCCGCAGGATCGTAGTTGCACGCCAGGACGAAGGTGCATCCTGCACACGTTTCTCGTTCACAGGTCCCGTCGTCCAACACCGCAGAGGCGTCGTAATTGCAGGCCCATTCGTAGGTGCAACCTGCGCAAGACTGGAACTCGCATGAGCCATCGTCTTCTGTGGCCATGGCACTGTAGTTGCAAGCCAAGGGATAAGTGCATCCCGGACCGGGCATTGCGCCGCTGAAGAGTCCCTGCGCGGACAACGCACTCCACCCTTCAAACCATGGCAAAACCGCAGGCGCAAACGCCCCATGAAAGGTGACCTCCTCCAGTTCTCCATTCAAGGTTTGGTAGTAGTCAGAGACCGTCCCCTCCGTCAGTGCACGTGGATCCAGGCCCTCAGAAACAAACCCGTTGGTCATGGTGAACGTGGGATCCACCACGATGGAGCCCAGGACGTTGTTGCTGTCGGCCAAAATGGAGGGCATGGCCAGTCCAATTCCTGTAGGATACAGGCCACTGTAAGCCCCGGGGGTCACTTCTGAAGCACTCTCGGGGGTGCCCTCAATGCGCCAATTCTGAATCCGCAGGATGCCGTACCCACCAGGCAAGCCCATGGGAATGAACGCGGGAAATCCATCGCAGGAATACAGGTGACGGAACTCAATCCCAGCCTCTGACACCCCAGCAACCACGGAATTGAACCAATCGCCGGCAGGCAAACTTTGCACCCCCACGGCGTGGGCACCGCCATTTGAAAGCAAGGTCAGGTTGCTCATCCACGGTGAAGTGTACGGCTCGTAAGTGAAGTCCACGTTGTTTTCCTCAAAGTCGTCGCCTTGCATTCGCCACAAGAATTTGTCGTGAGGGGGGTTGGTCGGGTGCGCCAAGGCCGTGTCCTGAAGGCCAAACAGCCATTGCCCAGTCCCCTGCCATCCTTGGTCGCTTTCAAACGCGTCTTCCGCGTGAAAGGCACTCACCACATGGCGCACGTCTGGCGTGCCCCCCAACACATGAAGGCCGTCGTCGGCGGACGCCACAAGCTCCACAAAATCCAATGTGGTGCCTTCGCCACATCCCGCGAGCTGAAGCAAATCCGTCTCGTTGCCGTTCAGGGCATTGTTCCACCCCAAGTTGGTGCTGCCGTGACGCAAGGACAAGTACTTGAGGGTTCCAGAAGAAGCCAATGGCGCGGTGTTGCCACCGTAGACATGACGGTCTTGACCCGAGAGGTCCACCACCCCTTCGGCGCGGTCTTCGCCCGTGCCGATGCCGCCTGTTTGGGACGGTTGATCCACCCCTTCGAGGTACAAGGTATTGATTGCGCCGCCGCCACAGAGGATCAAGCCTCCCCACTCCCCCTGCACATCCATGCCTACCGAACCGTCCAATGGATCGCCCAAGAACGAGAATTGAATCGGACACGCCTCAGCTCCCTCCGCATGCAAGTACCCGCCACGCGCGACAATCAACGTCCCTGGGTAGACCGTGTAGCTTACCGTGGCCGCACCCCCAACGGCATTGTTGGTGGGGACAAAAAACGACTGACGGCCCTCACCTGCCATACCAAGCACGACCGTGCCGGGCTCGATGGTCAAGGTGTCCAACGCATTCACAAACACCTGTTCGGTCAAGACGTAAAGGTGATCGCAAGTCCACGTCTCCGTTCCAACACCCGCACCCGCATTGTCGGACACCCACACCGTGTCACGCAACGCGAACTCGGGACATCCACATGCGGCACCATGGCTGAACAAGCCCTGCGCAGTCGTGGACTGCCAAGTCATCACAACAAGCAAAAACAGAAACCAAAGGGGGCGGACTTGGTGCCGAGAAGTGAACCATTCAGGCTTCATGGGACGTGAGTTGCGTTTGGTTGAAAGCGGAAGCGCTCGCGCCCTTCCAGAAGCAAAATACGCCAACCCCGCCAATTGTTCTTGAAACCCGGGTTACTTCGTCGAGGGAGAGTCGTATTCCGACAAGGGTTCCAACCACTCCAAAGCATTCCGCAATTGCGGCGTGGCCCAAAACGAATAGTCTTCCCCCCCGCCGTCCATGATGAACAGCGCCTCCACTTCCTTGCCTGCGCGTTGCAGGCTGTCCACCCATGCCGCGCCACGGTCCGGACCAAGCACCATGCACACCGTGGCATAGGCATCCGCGTAGGCCGCACTCGGGGTGACAATGGTGGCACTGAGCAAGCTGTGGGTGACGGGAGCCCCTGTGCGGGGATCGAGGGTGTGAGACAGCTTTTGGCCATTCACCACGGTCACCTTGCGGTAGTTCCCACTGGTGCACACCGACTGGTTGTCCAACGGCAACACGGCCTGCAAGGTGCGCCCCTCGGCCTGAGGTCGGTCGATGGCAATGCGCCAGGGCTGTCCTTGAAGGTTGGTGCCCATGCATTTGACCTCGCCGCCCAGCTCCACCATCATGTCCATCACGCCATGGTCCATCAAGACTTCCGCCAAGCCATCCACGGTGAACCCCTGCGCCACGGCATTGAAATCCAGTTCAGCCCGCGGGTCACCCTTCGACAAGTGGCCTCCCACGGCCAACCCTGACGCATGCTCGATCTCGTTGAAATCCACCACGTCGGTGCGGAAGCGCGCAAAGGCGTGCACGCTGTCCACCATGGCAGGCGTGACCACATCGCGGTGCTGCATGCGGAAGCCCCAAAGCTTCATCAGCGGCGCCATGGCGACGTCGAACGCGCCCTTCGACTCGCGGTGCACGTCGCTCGAGATGTCCCAAAGAAGCGACCACACCCCGGCCTCGTCCGCCACTTCAAACACCGTGTCTGTCCGTGTGAAGGCGTTGAAACGGGACAAAGCCGATTCCGCCCGCCAGGCATTCATCTCGATGTCCACTTCCTCGAGGGCGGCGTCGATGGCCGCTTGAGGCACCGAATCGGGCGCGATGTACTTGATGGTGTACGTGGTGCCTTGGGCGGGTCCGCGATGGACCCACTCGGTGCCCCGTGCGTCTTCTTGCAGCTGTGGCGACTCGCCGCACCCGAAGGCGACAAAGGCCCCTGCAACCGCAAGAGCCTTTGTGATTCGGTCGAGACTTGGCTTAGCCACCGAAGTCATCAAACGCAACATTTTCAGGGGGGACGCCCCAGTCGTCACACATCTTCAGCACCGCCTGGTTCATCATGGGCGGTCCACAGAAGTAGAATTCGATGTCTTCGGGTGTCTCGTGGTCCTTCAAGTGGTGGTCGATCACCGCGTTGTGCACGAAGCCAAGGAAGCCGTCACCTTCGTCGTGGATGTCCTTCTTCTCGTTCCAGTTGTCGCCTTCGGCAGGCTCGGACAACACGAGGTGGAATGTGAAGTTGGGGAACTCCTTCTCGATGGCGCGGAAGTCGTCCACGTAGAACAACTCACGCTTGGAACGTCCACCGTAGAAGAACGTCACTTTGCGGCCTGTCTTCAACGTGTGGAAGAGGTGGAACAAGTGCGAACGCATCGGCGCCATGCCGGCACCACCGCCGATGTACACCATTTCTGCCTCGGTCTCCTTGATGAAGAATTCCCCGTAAGGACCGGAAATGGTGACCTTGTCGCCTGGCTTTTGGGCGAAGACGAACGAAGAACAAATGCCCGGGTTCACCTGCATCCAACCGTTGCGTGCGCGGTCCCATGGTGGCGTCGCGATGCGGATGTTGAGCATCACGATGTTGCCCTCGGCGGGGTGGTTGGCCATCGAGTACGCGCGGACGATGGGCTCGTCATTGACCATCTTGAGGTCCCACAATCCAAACTTGTCCCACTCCGACTGGAAGGTATTGGGGTCGGGGTGGTGCTCAGGGTGCGCCGTGATGTCGATGTCCTTGTACTCCACGGTGGTCGTGGGGACGTCCACTTGGATGTAGCCCCCTGCCTCGAAGTCGAGGGTCTCGCCCTCAGGCAAGCGCACCACGAACTCCTTGATGAAGGAGGCGACGTTGTAGTTGGACACCACTTCGCATTCCCACTTCTTGATGCCGAAAACTTCCTCCGGCACTTGGATCTCCATGTCTTCCTTCACCTTGACCTGGCAACCGAGGCGCCAGTTGTCCGCCACCTCCTTGCGCGAGAAGTGGGGCGTTTCGGTGGGGAGGATTGAACCTCCACCCGTGTTCACCTGGCACTTGCACTGCACGCACGTGCCGCCACCGCCGCAGGCGGATGGCAAAAACACCCCGTTGTTGCCCAACGTGGTCAGAAGCGTGGAGCCGCCATCCACCTCGATGGTTTGCTCCCCGTTGATGGTGATCTTGAGTTTGCCCGAGGGCGAGAGTTTGGCCTTCACAAAGAGCAAGAGGCTCACGAGCATCAAGATGACCGTGAGGAAGAAGGCGATGGTCAGAATCAGCGTGGTCGTCATGTCTGATCAGATTTCAATGCCCATGAAGCTCATGAACGCGATGCCCATGAGTCCAGTGATGATGAATGTGATGCCCAAACCACGGAGTGGCGCAGGCACGTGTGAGTAACGAATCTTTTCGCGGATGGCCGCGATGGCCACGATGGCGAGCCACCATCCCACGCCGCTGCCCAAACCGAAGACCGTGGCCTCCCCGATGCTCGGGTACTGGCGGTCTTGCATGAAGAGGGCGCCACCGAGGATGGAGCAGTTCACCGCGATGAGGGGCAAGAAGATGCCGAGGGCGCCGTACAGCGCTGGCGCAAACTTCTCGACGATCATTTCCACGAGCTGCACCATCGACGCGATGACCGCGATGAACATGATGAAGCTGAGGAAGCTCAAGTCGACGTTGGCGTACTCGGGGTTCAGCCAGGCCAGCGCACCTTCCTTGAGCACGTAGTTCTCGAGGAGGTAGTTGATCGGCACGGTGATGCCCAACACGAAAATCACCGCGAGGCCGAGGCCGTTGGCGGTTTTGACGGTTTTGGACACCGCGAGGTATGAACACATGCCCAGGAAGTAGGCGAAGATCATGTTCTCGATGAAGATGCCCTTCACGAAGATGCTTAGGTATTCCATGTCTTAGTTTTCTTCGATGAGTGCCTGGTTGCGGCTGCGTTGAATCCAAATGATGAGGCCCACCGTGATCAAGGCCATCGGAGGCAAAATCATCAAGTTGTTGTTCTCGTAGAACCCTCCTTCAGAGATGAACCAGCTGGTGGGCAAGAACTTCACTTGGCCCATGCCGGGGAGCGAGATGGCCCCGCTTCCGAAGATCTCACGAACGATGGAGACCACGAGGAGAATCCACGCGTAGCCCATCGCATTGCCGATGGCGTCGAGGAGCGACGGGCCGGGCTTGTTGCCCAACGCGAACGCCTCGAGGCGGCCCATGATGATGCAGTTCGTGATGATCAGTCCAACAAACACCGAGAGCTTTTCGCTGATGTCTGGTTGGAAGGCCTTCAAGACCTGGTCCACGATGATCACAAGCGACGCCACGACCACGAGCTGCACGATGATGCGAATGCGGTCTGGAACGAGGTTGCGGAGCAACGAAATGATGACGTTTCCGCCAATCATCACAAAGAGCACAGAAAGGCTCATGATGACGGCCTGCTGGAGCTGCACGGTGATCGCCAGCGCCGAGCAGATGCCCAACACTTGAACCGTGATGGGGTTGCTGTCGTCCAGGGGATCCTTGAGGAGTTTGCGGTTCTTCTTGCTGAACAAGCTCTCGCGCTTGGTCTCGACCGCGGTGTTGGTGTCAGTGCTCATCGTTGCGCGCGTTGCTCGTTGTTGAAGTACTTCAAGTAGATGCCCATGGTGCGGTTGAGCATTTCATCCACGCCCTTGGACGTGATGGTACCCCCGGTGATGCCGTCGACGCTGTGCTCGTTGGTCACGGCGCCTCCCTTCAAGACAGAGAAGTAGGTTGGCCCCACTTCCGCGAGGGTCTTGCCTTCAAACTTAACAGTGAAGAAGTCCTCTTTGATTTCAGCACCGAGACCGGGAGTCTCCGTCTTGTGGTCAAACTTGGCACCGTAGATGGTCTGCATGTCGCCTTCCAGCGCCACGTAGCCCCAAATCGGACCCCACAGTCCTGAACCCACCATGGGAACGACGAAGTAGGTCTCGCCTTCCTTTTGGCATTCAAAGACGGGGAAGTTCAAGTCGTCCGCGCTGCCCCATGCGAGGTCGCCCTTCGCAGGCTTGTGAGAACGGTAGTCTTTCTTGATGTCAATGTTGAAGGGGTCGGTCGCGTCGGTTGCGTTCACCTCCCCTTGCTTCACCGCCACTTGGGTGCCGGAGGCGTTGATGGACACCCGCGAGGTGACGTACTCCGCAAAGAGCTCCTTTGCGTTGTCCCGTTGCGCGTCCACCTTGATGGCCCCGAGGATGTCCATCATCTTTTTGTCGGCCGCGTTGGCTTGCTGGAGAGGCTTCAGCGAAATCGCCGTGGCCGCAAGGGCCGCCCCCACCACCACCACCATCACAATGGCAAAGCCAAAGGTGTAGCCGGTTCCGTTTTTGTTGATCGCCATGAGGTTTGTCTTGATCGTTGGTGTTTCAGGTTACGCTGCAGCCACAGTCAGGCGCTTTTCACGGCGCTTGATGTTGCCTTCGATGACGTAGTGGTCAATGAGCGGTGCCATGACATTCATGAAGAGAATGGCCATCATGACCCCTTCTGGGTAGGCCGGGTTGAAGACCCGAATCATGATGCTGAACAAGCCGCCGAAGAACCCGTACCAAAGCTTGCCCTTGTTGGTTTGGGCAGCACTCACAGGGTCGGTGGCCATGAACACCATGCCAAACATGAATCCGCCCATCACCACTTGGTGAATGGGGCTGATGGTCATGTAGGCGTTGGCGCCGATGAGGTTGAACAAGAAGCCCATCACGAGGCCGCCCGCGAGGAACGACGTGATGATGCGCCAGCTGCCGATGCCAGTCCAAATGAGGATCGCCGCGCCAATCAAGCAGGCCAACGCAGACGTCTCGCCCACCGAGCCGGGGATCAAGCCGAGGAAACAGTTGCTGAGGGAGAACATCCCTCCTTCCGCGAACATGGACATGGTCGCAGCGCTGGCCTCAGAGGCCGCCGTTCCCACGGTACCTGCGAGGTGACCCAAGGCCGTCGCGCCGGTGTAGCCGTCAACAAGCATGCCTCCAGCCTTGCTGGTCGCCACGTCGTGGATCCAAATCTCACCGCTCAATTGCTTGGGGTACGCGAAGAACAAGAACGCTCGCGCCGTGAGGGCCACGTTCAAAATGTTCATGCCCGTGCCACCGAAGACTTCCTTGGCCACCACGACCGCGAAGGCCACGGCCAAAGCCACCATCCAAAGCGGCACGTCCACGGGCATGATGAGTGGAATCAACATGCCCGACACGAGGTAGCCCTCGTTGATGCTGTGCCCGCGCATGCCGGCAAAGAGGAATTCAATGCCAAGGCCCACGCCGTAGCTCACCACAATGAGCGGAATGACTTTCCACGCCCCCACCATCACGTTGGCGATGAGGTCGGAGGATGCACCCAAGCTCAAGTGGTACTGGTGTCCGATGTTCCACATGCCAAACAACAGGCAGGGAATCATGGCCACGATCACCAAGAACATGGTGCGCTTCAGGTCGATGCCGTCCCGGATGTGTGCGCCGCTGTGCGTCACGTGTCCAGGGGTAAAGGCAAACGTTTCAAGAGAGTCAAACACCACCCAAAAGCGCGACAGGCTGCCGCCCTCTTCGAAGTGAGGCTTGACCGATTGAAGGAGATTGTGAATGGCTTTCATCGTAATCTGATTCTTGCGTTTTGTTCCGATTGGATCAACCGAGTTCCACTTTCAAAGCGTCCAAACCGTCTCGCACGATGGATTGAACAGGGATTTTCGAGGTGCACACAAACTCGCACAACGCGAAGTCCTCAGGGGCCACTTCATAGATGCCGAGTTTCTCCATCGCATCGATGTCGTTCACCATGATGCTCTTGATCAAGTGCACGGGGTAGATGTCAAAGGGGAACACCGCTTCGTACTGGCCGCTGACCACAAATGCGCGGTCTTCGCCGTTTTGGTTGGTGTCCAACGTGTATTGCTTGCTCTTGGGCATGAGCCACGTGGGGTACGCACGGCTCATGGAGAACTTGTTGAGGCCTGGGCTGAGCCAGCCTTCCGTCAACAAGAACTTGGGGTCGTGGCCTTCAGGCAACGCGACCACTTGCGTGGCAAACGCGCCGAGGTGGCCCTCCGCCCCTGCACTCGTTCCCGTAAGGACACTGCCGCTGATGATGCGGGCTCCGTCTTTGGCGGAAACGCCCAGGTCGCTGAGCTTCGCGCCGGCCATTGTGCGGACGTGACGCGGGTCGTTCATTTCAGAACCACCCAAAGCCACCACGCGCGCCGCGCTGTAATGGCCGGTGCGGAGGAAGCTTCCGAGGTTGATCACGTCTTGAAGCCCCATGGTCCACAACACCTCGCCCTTGTTGATGGGCGCCGTGTGGTGGATCTGCACGCCCACGTTGCCGGCGGGGTGCGGTCCTGCGAATCCAGTGAGGGTGCAGCCTTTCAGCGCACCGAGGGTGTTGTCTCCGGAAAGGGTTCCAACGTGCACGCCACCATTGCCGGCCAACACGCCGAGCGCGTCGATGCCGCGTTGGAGGTCGTCCATGCGTCCTTCCACCACGACACCTGTGTCTGCAGCCAAGGGAGCCGAATCGAATCCGCTCACGTAAATGGCGCGAGGCGTGTCGGCGGGGTTGGCGAGCACGTCGAAGGGACGCTGGCGCATCGTGGCGAATGCCCCGCCAGCAGCCATGTGCGCGACCAAAGCCTCGCGGTCACCCCCACTCCATGGACCGAAGTCCTTGGCGGTGCCGGCACCGTCCGACTCGACCGTCACGGCAAGAATGCGACGCTTGGCGCCGCGCACCACCTCTTTGACGGTGCCCGACACGGGGCTCGCGAACATGACGGAGGTGAAGGTCTTGTCGTAGAACAGGGCGTCTCCGGCCTGGACTTGAGCTCCCTCCTTGACGGCCAGTTTGGGCGTCAAACCTGGGAAATCGGTGGGCTGAATGGCGACCACCTTGGGTTGTGGTGCATCACCACATTGAAGCGAGGGTTCACCCGTCAGGCGGATGTCAACTCCCTTTTTGATTCGCAAAGTGTTGGACATGTCCAAAGGTTTTCGGGGCGCAAAGGTAGACCCCACAATGCAAAAGAACAGCCCAAAACCCCGTCAGATTTGTCCACGGTCGCAAAGGGAAATCGTGAAAGGATTTCCGTCGAACTTTGGGGCATGACTTGGTTCAAGGGCATTCAACGTGGTTTGCTGGTCGCCTTCTTGGCGTGCCAGGCCATTTCATGGGGACAGGACGGGCGGTTCCCCACGCTTCCCGCAGACGATCCCGCTGTGGCGACCGTGCTGTTTCACCCTGCCGGCCAGCCTCTTGCCCCACCCGTGGTCCCCCTCGACCAAGGCATGCTGGAATTGCGCCTGGACGACTTGTCAGGCAACTACACGGCGTGGGAGGTTCGCGTGAGGCACTGCGACCGCTTCTGGGCACCCTCAGACCTGCACCCCAGCGAGTACATCCAAGGATTTTACAGCACGCCGATGGAGGACGACGAGGCCAGTTTTGGCACCAAAGTGGACTTCACCCACCACAGCTTGCGGTTGCCCAACGCCGATTTGGCTTGGACGCTCAGCGGCAACTACCTCCTCGAAGTCTTCGACCCCTATGCCCCAGAGCGGGTGGTGGCCACGCGGCGTTTCGTGGTGTTCGAAGACCTCTGCCGTGTCGAAGCCCAAACCGGCGAACCCAACGACCTCGCGCTGCGTCGTTCCCACCAAGAGGTCCATTTCTCGGTGTTCGAAGACAACTACTCCCTCTCCGACCCCTACGACCGATTGCACATCAGCATCGTGCCCAACTGGCGATGGGATCGCGCCATCGCAGGGCTTGAACCCCGATTCATCAAGGGGTCCGAAATCGATTTTCAACGTTCGGGACACGTGTTCGAAGGGGGCAACACGCACCGCTTTGCCGACCTCAAAGGCCTCGAATTCACGGCCCGTGGCGTGGCGAGGCTCGAAGAGCGTGCCGACCACTTCTACTTCTACTTGGACACCGACGAGCGGCGCACGTTTGACTACTTCGGCGGCGGCGAGGACATCCACGGCGCAATGGTCACGCACAACGACCGACTCGACCCCTACACCGGCAGCGATTACGTCTGGGTGCACTGGCGCCTGAACACCAAACACCCGCTGGTCGATCGCGAGGTGTTCTTGGTGGGTGCGATGTCTCAGTACCGGTGTCTGCCCGAATTCCAAATGACGTACGACGCCGCCCAAGGCCTGTACACACACCGACACCTGTTGAAACAGGGATACTACAACTACCACTACGTGGTGCGCGAACAAGGAAGCCCCGACGGCGACCCTGGCGAACTCCGCGACCTGGAGGGGTCACACTTCCAAACCAACAACCTCTACACCCTCGTCGTCCACTACGAAGACTGGGACGGCTACGACCGGGTGATTGGCCTTGCACAATGGGAATCAAATCCCTGACAACATCGACATGACAAACAACACCCCCCTTCGGATCTGGATCACCGGCGCCTCAAGCGGCATCGGACAAGCATGCGCCTTGACGTTGGCCGAGGCAGGCCATCGGGTTTGGGCTGCTGCCAGGAGCACAGACAAACTTGAGGCACTCGCCCAACAAGCCGCGGCCGCTTCAGGCACCATTCAACCTCACGCGTGTGATGTCACCTCACCCGACAGCGTGCGCGCTTGCGCGGACGCCATGACCGAGGCTTGGGGCGGCATGGACGTGGTCATCCCCAACGCGGGCATCGGCTACTTCAACCCGCTCCAAGAGGCACCGCTTCAAGAATGGCACGCGATGATCGACGTCAACATCTCTGGCGTGTTGTCGACGTTGCACGCCGCCCTGCCCTCTCTTCTCGAGAACAAAGGACATGTCATCAACATCGGTTCTTTGGCCGCGCGACAGGTCTTCCCCAACAGCGGCGTGTACTGCGCCACGAAACACGCGGTGCTCGCCTTGTCAGAATCGCTTCGGACCGAATTCCGCAACGACCTCGCCGTGACGACCATCAACCCTGGGGCTGTCAACACACCCTTCATCGACCGCACCACCAACGAGGAGCTTCGGGCCAATTACCGACCTCAATTTGACGATGGCATGGAAGCCAATTACGTGGCCGATGCCGTGTTGTTTGCGGTGGAAAGTCGGGGGCGCGGGGTGGTCAGCGAGCTGACGATTCGCCCAGACCGACGCTGAATTCAATCCAAGTACAATCCATTGAATCAAAACCACATATGCTTTTTTACCTCCTCCAAAGGTTGGGGAGGACTTGAACGCAACATGTTGGTGATGGCCCGATGGATGCGCGATGCAGGACATCGTGTGGAAGTCGTCGTTCCTGTGGGGTCCCGATCATGGCATCAAGGCCTCGCATGGGGGTTGTCCTTGTCGCCGGCTCCGGACATGTCGTCCGGGAGGTTGAAGGGCCAGATCTCGACGTGGACCCGAGGAAAGGGGTTTGACGTGTTGTGGATTCGGGATCGGCGCGATTTGGCCTTCGCCGGACGTGCGGTTCGAGGATTGGGGGCAGCGCTTGTCATGCAACAAGCCATGCAAATCCCGCGGGCCAAAAAAGCGCCTTGGCATTGGCTGCGCTACCGCCGCGTGGACGCTTGGGTCTGTGGGCTTCAGCACCTCAAGGTGGAGTGTTTGGCCCGCACCCCAATTGACGAGGCACGCTGCCACGTGCTGCCTCTGCCCCTCGATGACCGGTGGTTCGCCCCAGCCGAGACGAGCAGCGCCTTCCGCGAAGCCATTGCATTGCCAGAAGGCATTTGGTTGTTGGGGACGGTGGGACGGCTGGACCCCAAAAAGGGACAGCGAACCGCCCTCCAAGCCCTGGCCCGCCTCCCTGAACACGTGCATTGGCTGTTCGTGGGAGACAACACGGTTGACAACGATCGAGACGAACGTGCCGCGCTTGTCGAGCACGCGGTATCCCTCGGCGTCGCAGACCGCGCCCATTTTTTGGACGCCCGAGCCGATGTGCTCCCCGTGTACGATGCGTTGGACGCCTTCGTCATGACAAGCGATTCCGAAACGATTGGGACTGTGACCCTCGAAGCGATGGCCCGCGAAGTGCCCGTCATTGGGACCGATGCCGGTGGAACGTCTGAGCTTTTGGACGCCGGGCGTGGTCTGCTGGTGCCGCCGCGCAACGCGGAGGCCATGGCCGAAGCCGTTGCCGTGCTGATGAAGGAATCCCCTGAGGCCCTGGCCGACAGGACGCGCAAGGGCCGAGACTACGCTGCGAAATGCCGTCCGTCCCAGTTGATTCCCGCCTGGGAGGAATTGCTGGCTTCGCTCGTGGAGTCGAGGCGGAAGGCGTAATTTTGGGCGTTCCATGAGTGCCGCGATCCAACAGCAAATCGAACGTCGACGCACGTTCGCCATCATCTCCCACCCTGACGCAGGAAAAACCACCTTGACAGAGAAGTTTCTGCTGTTCGGGGGGGCCATCCAAACGGCGGGGGCCGTGAAGAACAACAAGATCACGAAGACGGCCGCGTCGGACTTCATGGAAATCGAGCGCCAGCGTGGCATTTCGGTGGCGACGTCGGTGATGGCGTTCCACTACAAGGATTTGCTCATCAACCTGCTGGACACGCCTGGTCACCGTGATTTCGCAGAGGACACCTACCGGACCTTGACTGCGGTGGACAGCGTGATTTTGGTCATCGACTGTGTGAAAGGTGTGGAGCCCCAAACCGAGCGCCTCATGGAGGTGTGTCGCATGCGCAACACGCCGGTGATTGTGTTCATCAACAAGATGGACCTCGAAGGCCGCGACCCCACCGACCTGCTGGATGAGGTGGAAGCCAAGCTCAACATCCAAGTCCGCCCCCTCTCCTGGCCGATCTCGCAGGGACACACCTTTCAAGGCGTGTACAACCTGTACAACAAGAGCCTGCGCTTGTTCCAAGCGGACAAAACCAAGGTCGCCAAAGACGTGGTCGCCATCGACTCCCTCGACGATGCATCGCTTGACGATTTGGTGGGCGAACACGCCGATACACTGCGCGAGGACGTGGAATTGATTGAGGGCGTGTACGACGCGTGGGACCCGGCGCCCTACCTCGAAGGCAAGTTGGCCCCGGTGTTCTTTGGCAGTGCGGTCAACAACTTTGGGGTGCAAGAGATGCTCGACACCTTTGTGGACATCGCACCCAACCCCAAACCGCGTGAAACCTCCTCCCGCATGGTGGCCCCTGACGAATCGAAGTTCACGGGCTTCATCTTCAAAATCCACGCCAACATCGACCCCAAGCACCGAGACCGCATCGCTTTTCTCCGTGTGTGTTCCGGGAGCTTTGAGCGCAACACTTTCTACCAGCACACCCGCTTGGACAAGAAGCTGAAGTTTGCGAATCCGGCGAGCTTTTTGGCCCAGGAAAAAAGCGTGGTGGAACAAGCTTGGCCCGGCGACGTGGTCGGCCTCTACGACACGGGCAACTTCAAAATTGGCGACACCCTGACCGAAGGCGAAGACTTGCAGTTCCGGGGCATTCCGAGCTTTTCACCTGAAATCTTCAAGGAATTGGTCAACAAGGACCCCATGAAGAGCAAGCAGCTCGAGAAAGGCATCCAACAGCTTACCGACGAAGGCGTCGCCCAGCTGTTTATCCGGGAAGCGGGCAACCGCAAAATTGTGGGGACCGTGGGGGAACTTCAATTCGAAGTCATTCAATACCGCCTCGAGCACGAGTACGGCGCCAAGTGTGAATTCCAGGCCAAGCCTTACTCCAAGGCGTGCTGGATCGAATCGGACAACGAAGAGAAGATGTCGGAGTTCCGTCGCATCAAGGCGCAAGACATCGTGCGCGACAAAGACGGTTTGGAAGTCTACCTCGCCCCTTCTCAGTTCATGCTGAACATGGAGATTCAGAATTTTCCTGAAATCACCTTCCACTTCACCAGCGAATTCAAAACTGCACACGAAGAAGGCGCTTGATGCGTTGTACCTTCCACAGCTTATGAATCGCTTGCTCACATGTGTTTTGGCGTTGGGGTTGTTTGCCGCCGGGCTGACTGCCCAAGCCTGGACCTCTGACCGAGTGCCGACGGATTCCACCGAAACGAAGGTGGTGCAAGTCAGCGGCCTCGTGGTGACGGGCGACTCGCTCTCTCCCCTGCCGTACTGCACGGTGTATCGGGCCAGGGACCGGCGCGGCACCATGACGGATGTCCGCGGCTTTTTCAGCCTTCCGGCGTTGGAGGGAGACACGCTTGAGTTTTCGAGTGTGGGCTACGTGACCCACCAAGCCATCATCCCAGCAGGAAGCGAAATGGGACGTGTCAATTTGGTGCAACCCATGGGACGCGACACCGTCAACATGGCCGACGCCTTTGTGTATCCATGGCCCAGCAAGGAGCGGTTCAAGAAAGAGTTCTTGGCCCTGGGCTTGCCCAACCAAGGGCTGGACCCCGCGTGGGATGCGAACATGGACCCCTTGGACATGTACGACCGCTTGATTGAGGTCGGCCGCGATGGCCAATCCACCGCCACGGACGTGCTGTCTGCGCAAGCCATTCAGGCGGGCTACTCGGGACAAGCTCCCCCTGTCAACTTGTTGAACCCCGTGGCGTGGGCCAAGTTCCTGCAAGCCTTACGCGACGGAGACCTGAAGCGACAATGACGTTGCGCGGACTGGGGCTCGGGGTGTTGGGATGGCTTCTCGCCTCCTGCCTCTACGGACAGTTTACCTTATCCGGAACCGTCACCGACACCCGTGGCCAAATTCTGCCCGGCGCCGCCGTGTTGGTGGAAGAAAACATCCGTCTGGGCGTCACCACAGACCGGGACGGGCAATTCAGCATCGTCTTTCCAAGCGAAGGTCCTTGGACAGTAAAGGCGTCGTTTGTCGGCCACAGCAGCGAAACCGAGCGCATCACCTTTCAGCGCCCCAACATGACCCAGCGTTTCAAGCTGACCCCGGGCACCAACCTGGGTGAAGCCGAAGTGGTGGGCGACGGCCCCAAGGACGTCACAGTGCAGCGCATCGACCCACGTCTCGCCAGCAAAATCCCCACCCCACGTGGGACCATCGAGGACGCCTTGCTCCAGGCCCCTGTCAACTTCACCTCGGAACTGAGCAGTGCGTACAACGTCCGCGGGGGGTCCTTTGATGAGAATTTGGTCTATGTCAACGACATCGAGGTCTATCGCCCCTTCTTGGTGCGCTCCGGCCAGCAAGAGGGCTTGTCTTTCGCCAACCCAGACATGGTGGACCGCATTGAATTCAGTGCAGGGGGATTTGAGGCCAAATACGGGGACAAACTCAGCTCCGTGCTCGACATCCATTACCGCAAGCCCACCGGTCCAGCGACCCGGGTGTCGGCGAGTGCCCTGGGCGCCCAAATCCAGCACGACAATGTGGCGGGGCCCGTGCGCATCAACATGGGGG
This sequence comes from uncultured Comamonadaceae bacterium, assembly GCA_964527895.1. Classification (GTDB taxonomy): domain Bacteria; phylum Bacteroidota; class Bacteroidia; order Flavobacteriales_D; family Sanyastnellaceae; genus UBA11663. Next base: position 55,376 of record CAZGQI010000010.1, read on the forward strand.
TTCGCTACCGCAACAACAGCTACGTGCTGTCCACCCTCGACGAACGAGGGGAGTACGCCCCCACCTACCTCGACGCCCAAACCTACCTGACCTGGGACCCCGACGGGTACGGCCCTTGGGAAATTCAGGCCCTTGGCGTGTACGGCAGCAACGATTACCGGTTCTTGCCCGCCACCCGCGAAACGAACATTGGCACCATCAACCAGGCCGCCCGATTGACGGTCTACTACGACGGCGAAGAACAATCCGGCTACGAAACGGGCTTTGGGGCCCTGGCCTTCGAGCGAAGCACCGAGACCTCCCGCATCCGTTGGATCAACTCCATTTTCCAGACGGCCGAACGCGAGTCGTTCGACGTCTTGGGGCAGTACTTCCTGAGCGAATTGGAACGCGATCCCGGCGGGGACACCTTCGACGAGGGTGACACCTTTGGCGTGGGTGGCTTCCTGCAACACGGGCGCAACACCTTGTTTGCGCGCGTGCTCAGTTCGGCCGTGAAGGGCAACTTCTTGGTGGGCGACCATCAACTCGAGTGGGGCCTCAAGCACCGGTACGAAACGTTCGACGATGTCGTGTCGGAATGGAACGTGGTCGACAGCGCCGGGTTCTTCGCCCCCCACCCTGCCGACAACCTCGGTTACGCCGGACCCGGCGGACGCCCTGACCAGTCCATCACCCTTCCCTACTACGTTCAGGCGAACAACGCCGTGTCGGCCCACCGAAGCACGGCCTTTGTGCAAGACACTTGGCGGTGGGCGACGGATGCCGGAAACCTGGATGTCAACCTCGGCTTCCGCGCCCACCGCTGGTCCGTCCTTCCCGACCCCTGGGCCGCCGGACGCAACACCCACCTCGTCGGGGGGCCGCGTGCGCACGCGTCCTTCACGCCCGCGGGCAAGCCTTTAACATCCTACCGTCTTTCTGGCGGGTATTATTATCAACCGCCGTTTTACCGTGAAATGCGTGGACTGGATGGCCTGGTGAAGGATGACGTGGCGCCACAACGCGCCATCCATGCTGTGGCAGGCGTCGACCACCAGTTCGAATCGAAAGGGCGCCCCTTCAAGCTCGTGGGCGAGTTGTACTACAAGGATTTAGACAACCTCATTCCCTACGAGATTGAGAACGTTCGACAGCGCTACTACGCCCAAAACAACAGTTCCGGATACGCCACAGGACTCGATGTCATGGTGAATGGAGAGTTCATCCCAGGCATTCAAAGCTGGTTGAGGATGTCGGCGTTGCAAACCGAGGAAGACCTGAACGACGACAGCTACGAGGAGTACTACAACGAAGACGGATTGCGCGTCGTTCCCGGCTACCACTCCGGTCCGTATGCCGTCATCACCGACACGGTAACATTTTATCCGGGCATGATCCCCCGGCCCGCGGACCAGCGTTTCAGCTTCAGCTTGCTCTTCCAAGACGAGATGCCACGCAATCCAGATTACAAGGTCCTGTTGAGCCTGTTCTATGGATCTGGCTTGCCCTACGGTCCGCCGTCGTTCAACCGCTACGAAGACGTGTTGCGCACGCCGGCTTATCGCCGTGTGGACGTGGGCTTCTCCCGCGTGATGTTCAGCGACGATGACGCACGAAGTGGACTCGTCTCGCTGGAAGTGTTCAACCTGTTGGGCATCAACAACACCATCAACCACAACTGGATCCAAGACGTCAACGGGCGGTACTACGCGGTGCCCAATTTCCTGACGGGACGACGGGTCAATTTGAAGGTGTCCTTCCAATTCTGAGGCGACGCGCCCCACCTTCCTGGATGACACGGGAACGACGCCGACCCGAAGGTTGCAGCCTCGTGGTGAATTGCAACGTGCTGAGCGTCAAGGGTGCTGTTTGGGCCTCCGCATGAAGAAAATCTGCATCAGAATGTAACCCCAAGGGGGAAACGGGCGTAAGTCCACATGTCTGAAACGTAGCAATCATGCGTCATCTCTCTACCCTATCCCTCGCAGCTGCTTTGACATTCACCGTGTCTGCATCTGCCCAAATGACCACCTACACCACGTACGGCTCTGCCGCTGCGCTGGGCGACGGCTGTGTGGAATTGACCACCGGACCGGCCAGCAATGCCGGATCGGTATGGGCGGAGGAACGCTTGGACTTGACCCAGCCTTTCCACATTCAAGCGCGCTTGAATTTTGGAAGCATCCCGCACGGTGCGGAAGGCATGGTTTGGGCCCTTCAGACGGAAGGAACCGAAGTGGATGGATACGGTGCGTTGGACCGTGCCTTTGGGGTGGAATTTGACACCCGCGCCCAAACGGAATTGGGCGACATCGACGCAGACCACATTGCCATGATCAACCACGGATCGTACGTGCACACGGACGGTCCTGACTCTTTTACAGCGGGGCCCGTGGCCGCGTTTGTGGACGGTGGGGATTTGGAAGACGGCGAAGACCACCTCGTGGACATCGTGTGGGACCCCGCAGGTCCTGAAATGCGTGTGTACCTCGACTGTGAGGAGCGTTTGGTGGCCAGCATCGATTTGATGGAAGACATCTTTGACGGCGAACGCTTCGCCACCTGGGGCTTCACTGCGGAAACAACGGATGCCTTCAACGTGGGCCGCGTGTGTTTGACGGAAAACGCCACGGGCACCGACACCGAGATCTATGCCTGCCCCGAATCTGCCGTGCAGTTGGTGGCGGGTGGTTTGGACGTGACCGAATACACATGGTCGCCGGGCAACGTCGTGAGCGACGCCACCCTCCAAGCGCCCTTTTACACTGGCGTGACGAGCAACACCCTCGCCGTGACCTACACCAACCAATGTGGCGTGTCGATCACCGATGAGGTTCACGTGATCGTGGAGGAAGTGAATGTCACCCTCGCCAGCGAAGGCCAGACCTTGACGTGCGCCAACGGTGGCGTCTTGTCCTGCGAGGCGGTGTCTGATTTTGCCGAATACGTGGACTACTCGTGGACGGTCAACAACGTCGAAGTTGGACAGGGCATGACGTTTGACATGGATGCCCCTGGCACCCTTGGGGTGGAGGTGACCTATCCCGGCACGAGCAGCTTGCTGTGTTCTGATGAGTTCAGCATGACGGTGCTCGTCGACACGACGCGCTTTGACGTGGAGGCGGGCTTGCCCGGCACCATCACCTGTGCCAATCCCACACTGGAACTGCTTGGCGCCACCGCGAACGACCCTGCTGCGGCCATTGCGTGGACGACCGAAGATGGCGCCTTTGAGGGGGCCACCGACGTCGCCACGGCGTATGCCACGGCCGCAGGCACCTACGTGATGACCGTGACCAACCTGAACAACGGCTGCACCGCATCTGACGAGGTGGTGATGATGGAAGACACCGAATTCCCCGAAGTCACGTTGGGCTACCTCGACGGCACGCTCGATTGCGTGGTGCGTGAGGTCGCCATGAATGGAACCGACATCTTCCCCCAGGAATACACTCCCTTGGTGTCTTGGATGCATGCCGAGACAGGTGAAGTCGTCTCCAGCGACGTGGATCCCGTGTTCAGCACGGCCGGAGTGTACACCATGGTGGTCGAATTCCTCGAAAACGGCTGCACCACGAGCGTCAAACAAGCGGCGGACGTGCAATCCAGCGTGGACGTGCTCGACTTGAGCGACATGGTGCTTCCCAATGTGATCACCCCGGACAACAACGGCAACAACGACCGCTTCATGCCGTTTGTCCCTGGACACGAGGACACGAACGTCTTGACCATGATGGACACCTACCAAATTCAGGTGTACAACCGTTGGGGCGATGTGCTCTTTCAAAACAACGGCATGCCCTTGCAATGGGACGGTCGCGCCAATGGCCAGGTGGTCGATCCGGGATCGTACATCGTTTCGGTGTCGTACGAGGCCACCTGTGGCGGCGTCCAAAAGGGCGACCTGCAGACCACCCTCGAGGTCATTTACTGACCGCCGATGCGGGCCAAGAACGCCGCTTCATCCATCAAGGGAATGCCGAGCTTCTCGGCTTTCTGAAGCTTGCTGGGGCCCATTTTGTCGCCGGCCAACACCAAGGTGGTCTTGGAGCTGATGCTCCCGACCAAACGGCCACCGTGGTTGGTGACGGCCGCTTTGGCCTCGTCGCGTGACATCGTTTCAAAGACCCCGCTGACCACGACCACTTCGCCTTCGAGCGCCGTGCCCAAGGGCTCCTCAAGCACAACCTCCATGTGCAACCCCGCCTCCTGCAGGCGATGCACCACCTCCAGGAACGTCGCGTCCTGAAAATGACTGGCCACGCTCTCGGCCACGATGGGGCCGATTTCCTCCAAAGCCATCAGGTCTTCGACAGAGACGGATTTGAACGCATCCATGTTTTTGAGGGCCTTGGCCAAGTTTTTGGCCACCGTTTCGCCCACATGACGGATGCCCAAACCGAAGAGCACCCGCTCAAACGGCACCGACTTGCTCGTCTCCAGTCCCTGAAGGAGGTTGTCGACGGATTTTTGGGCCATGCGTTCGAGGGGCAGCAAATCCTCAGCCGTCAGCCGATACAGGTCCGCCACGTCCCGAATCAACCCTGCTTCCACGAGCTGCGTCACCGTCTCCTTCCCCAGTCCATCCACATTCATGGCTTTGCGTGAGATGAAGTGGTTGATGCGGCCGCGCACTTGCGCCGGACACGTCTCGCTGTTGGGGCAATAGTGCTGGGCTTCCCCCTCCTTTCGAATCAGGGGCGTGTCGCACTCCGGACACGTGCCCGGGAAGGCGATGGCTTGCGAGAACAAGTCGCCCGCCGACGACGCGTTGCGGTCGACGCCCACGATTTTGGGAATGATCTCCCCGCCTTTTTCGACCAGCACGGCATCGCCTTCGCGGAGGTCGAGTTTGGCCATTTGGTCGGCGTTGTGAAGCGACGCGTTTTTGACGGTGGTTCCGCCCAGCAGCACGGGCTCCAAATCGGCCACCGGGGTCACCGCCCCCGTTCTGCCCACCTGGTATTTCACACCCTTCAGTGTGGTGCTCACACGCTCGGTCTCAAACTTGTAAGCCAGAGCCCAACGCGGACTCTTCGCCGTCATGCCGAGGCGTTTTTGCTGGTCGTATCGGTTTACCTTGATGACCAAGCCGTCAATGGCAAAGTCCAAATCGTGTCTCGCTTCCTCCCAATGGGCCACCGCATCCATGATGGCCTCCACGCTGGTGACCACCTCCAGACTTCGGCCTTGGGGCGTCTTGAAGCCCCACTTGGCAGCTTCGCGCACGGCCTCGCTGTGCGAGGCGATGCCCATGGCGGTCATGGTCTCGGCATCGATGTTGTACACCATGCAGTCCAGGGGGCGTGTGGCCACCACAGCACTGTCCTGCAGCTTGAGGGTTCCGGCCGCCGTGTTGCGTGGGTTGGCAAACTCCGGCTCCCCCGCCTCTCTCCGAGATTCGTTCAACGCTTCAAATCCAGGCCATGGAAAAAAGATCTCCCCTCGGATTTCCAAGGGATTGGGGGCGCCTGGGTTCAACCGGAGCGGCAGGGTCTTGATGGTGGCCACGTTGGCCCGCACATCTTCACCCGTGGTGCCATCCCCGCGAGTCAGGGCTTTGACCATGGCTTGGTCTTCGTACCACACGCTGATGGCCACGCCATCGTACTTCAACTCCACCACAAACTCCACTTCCTCGTCGGGCAGGCCGGCCTGCACGCGCTCGGCCCATTGTGCCACTTCCTCCGCATTGTAGCTGTTGGACAACGAGAGCATGGGCGACTTGTGCGCCACCTTCTCAAACTTGTCGGTCAAATCCCCTCCCACGCGTTTGGTGGGCGACGTGGGGTCGGCGAATTCAGGATGCGCGGCTTCAAGCTTGGCGAGTTCGTCCAACAGGGCGTCAAACTCCCGGTCCGAAATCACCGGTTCAGCCAGCACATAGTATCGGTGGTTGTGGGCATGCAGCTCCTCCTTCAATTGCGCAATTCGTGCACCGACTTCCATGGGGTCAAGGTAGCGCACGCCGCGCCACGACGTGACGTGGAAGTCCTTGCAAATCGTGCAGAATGTCCACGTGTTTCCAACCCCCTTGCCCCTCAAGAAAACCTGCGACTTCATGGGCTTTGTCGGTGTGGCATTCCAACCCCAACCAACCTTCAGGCACAAGCGCCCCTTGGGCACACCACGATGCAATGCTGTGGTAAAACACCAGCGGGTCGTCGTCAGGCACAAACAGCGCCATGGACGGCTCGTGCTGTGTGACACGTGCGTGCATGGTTTTGCGCTCTGGAGCGGGGATGTAGGGCGGATTGGACATGACCACGGAAAAAGGCGTTTCAGGCTGTTCCGCATGCAAGGCGTCTGCGTGAAACCAATGCACGTCCATGCCTGCGGATCGCGCATTGGACCGGGCCACCTCGAGGGCGTCCATGGACCATTCGTATCCCACGACCTCGGCATGGGGGTGCCTGCGTTTCATGGCCAACGCCATGCATCCCGACCCCGTGCACCAATCCGCGACGCGAACGGGCCCTTCGAGGCCTGCGACTTTGTCTGCCATGGCCGCCACAAGTTCTTCGGTTTCGGGTCGGGGAATGAGCACGCTTGGGCCGACCTCGAGGCGCAGGCCATCGAACCAACTCTCCCCGAGAACGTGCTGAATGGGTTCTCCTTCGTTGAGGCGGTCCGCCATCACCGCGAGGCGGTCCAACTGAGACTCGTGCCAACGCATGTCGGCCACCATCCGTTCACCCTTCCCCTTACCACTGACGTACTCCAAAAGCCACCGCGCCATCCCGCTGCGTTCCTCTCCTTCCACGTCAGACAGCCGTGACATGAGCCAGGCCGTCACCACCGCATCGGTGTTGCTGCTTGGCCAAGGGCCTGTGCCACGCCGGCCCACGCCGCTCATGCGCCGTCCAAATGCGCGGCGCGCACGAGCAACTCTGCCGTGGCACGGTTGGTGGCGAGCGCCACGTTGTGCACGTCGCATTGACGCAACAGCATGTTCACGTCGGGTTCGTGGGGGTGCTTGCCCATGGGATCCCGGAAGAAGATGACGGCGTCGAGGTTGCCTTCGGTGATGCGGGCTGCGATTTGGGCATCCCCTCCGAGGGGGCCAGACGCCAAACGCTCCACAGTCAATCCGAGTGCTTCGATGCGCCCGCCCGTGGTTCCCGTCCCCACCAAATCGCATTGGGAGAACCAGTCCATGTGCCCTTGCACAAACGCCACCAACTCGTCCTTCTTCCCGTCATGGGCAATGAGCGCAACGCGTTTCATGTTCATGGACCGAAGGTACACCAGCCCGTCACGAGACGGACCGAATCGCGGTTACGTCAACGTCAAGCGTCCGTTGCGAGAACGCAGTAGCCCCAGGGGCCGAGGGTTTGGCCTTCAGACCAGTCACCGAGCTCTCCTTCGCCCATCACCACCTTCAACGGCGCGTCGGGCAGGGTCAACGAAACCTCTTGAGGGGCATCTGACAAGTTGAGGATCACCACAACAGTGCTTCCGTTCTTCTCTTTTTGGAAGGCGAAGACATGCGCGTCGGCGCTCGTCTCCAACACCTGAGGTGCGCCCCCAAAATCGCCGTTCCAGAGCGCTTCGCGCGTGTGGTTGAGGTCATTGAGCTGACGGTAGAAGTCGGCCTTGCTGTAGTCGCCCCATTCCACCGTGTCCTTCTCAAAGAAGCGCAAGCGGTCGCGGTTGTACGATTCCTGGCCAGAGTACACCAACGGCATGTCCAGCAAGGTCGCCGCGAGCACCCCCATGGCGTCGCCGGCGTCGCCGTAACGCTCTTCCACAGTGCCATTCCAGCTGTTCTCGTCGTGGTTGGTGATGAATCCCATGCGGTACGCATCGCTGGGGAAACGCTCTGCCTCCTCTTCGAGGTAATCGCGTAGCACTTGTACGGGCTCCTTTCCCTGAGCCACCTGGTTGGTCAAGTGGTGGAAATGCCAACCGTAGCTCATGTCAAACGCGCGGTTGTGGTGATCGGGCTCTTCCGCTTCCGCCA
>CAZGQI010000011.1:0-60975 GCA_964527895.1 uncultured Comamonadaceae bacterium
AAGCCAAGAAGCGCGTGATGCGCGAGTGCGGCATCCACGTGGTGGACAGCCCTGCCGACATCGGCTCCAAGATGGCCGAGGTCCTTGGCAAGTGAGTCCGAACTTGGTAAAACAAAAAAGCCCGACCATTTGGTTGGGCTTTTTCATTCCCAGCGAGCGTCAAACGCAGCAAAAAAAAGCTGGGGAACACACCAAACAGTGGAGGTGGGCGTTCTAGGTTTGGATTTACCTTGACCCTATGCAAAACCAAATTGTCTGCAGCATTCTCGCTGCCTGTGCGCTCGTTTGCACACCCTCAATCCTGTCAGCTCAGTCCGAATCCATTGCGATGCCCTCCGAGGAGAAGCTCCTTCAAAGTGCCATGGAGATTGCCCAAGCCGTGGCCCAATCGGGCTCGCAAAACGATCTCGCTGCACTGGCGGAAGTCCTCCCTCGCTGGGATGCGTTTTTCGGCGCATTCAACGAAGCCATTGGTCGCAAGCTCGAATCAGAGGTGGCGCCCATTCGGGACGCCTGGAAATCAGAGAGCTTTTGCGACGAATGGGTACGGAGTTACAGAAGGTCTTGCGCCCAAGATGACCTTGAATTCATGTACCTCAAGCCCGTCGAAGTGATCTACGTGAAATGTGGAGGAGAATTGGACGCAGGCGTGCCTGAACAGGTGTGCTACACCAACGTTCGAGTCGTCGATGGAAAGGGAAAAGAAGGCATCATGAGATTGCTGACCATTGTGGATCGCGGTCAACTTTGGCTCGCAGACGAAGTGGAAATGAAGTAGGCACCTGACCACCTTCGCCTTCTCGAATTTCAGTAGTTTTAAACGATGAATCGGCCGTGACAGGCACATCCGCAATTGAACCATGGAAGGAATGACTTTGGGATTGGCATTGGGAGGAACCATCGCAGGATGGTTGGTTGGAAGATGGATGACCTCGTCCAAGGCCGCTGCCGAACAGGCCCGGGTTTTTGCAGAGCACGAAGCAAGTCGTTTCGCTTTGGAAAAAGAGGTCGTGCAACTCAAGAGCGATTTGAAGTCGCGTCAAGAAGCTTTGGATTCCACAAAGGAGGCGTTGCTGGACACGTTCAAATCAGCTGCCAACGAAGCCCTGCAAACGAGCAACAAGCAGTTTTTGGAATTGGCGAAGGAAAACCTTCAAGGAACGGTGAAGCAGGCAGAAGGGAATTTGGACCAGCGAAAGGCGGCCATTGAGGAGTTGCTCAAGCCCCTTCGCGAGTCCATCGACAAACACAAACTGCGCACCGACCAAGTGGAAAAGCAATCCATGGAAACGTTTGGCAAGGTGGCTGAAATGTTGACAGGGTTGAAGGGGAGTCAAGCCTCCCTTGAAAAACAGACAGGTGCACTTGTTTCAGCCCTTAAAAACTCCCGTGTGCGCGGGCGCTGGGGCGAAATCGGCTTGCGACGGGTGGTGGAGTTCTCCGGGATGACGGCCCACTGCCATTTCACGGAGCAAACGACCACGACCACCGAGGACGGTGGAAGGCTTCGACCTGACATGGTGGTCAACCTTCCCGACAACCGAAACATTGTCGTGGACTCCAAGTTGCCCTTGGATGCGTTCATGGAGGCCCTCGAGGCACCAGGAGAGGAGAGAAAAAGCGACCTGATTAAGAAGCACGCCAAGGACCTGCGCGGTCACATGAACCAGCTCTCGAAAAAAGAGTATTGGGCGCATTTCGAAACGGATGCGGACTTTGTCATCCTCTATCTCGAGGTTGAATCAGCGTTTGCGGCCGCCATTGACGTGGACCCCAAATTGATTGAAGACGGACTTCAAAACAAGATCATTTTTGCCACGCCCACGACCTTGATTGCCATTCTGCGCTCCATTGCCATCACCTGGCAGCAGCATGAACTGAACGCCAACGCGCAATTGATTGTCGACAAGGCAGCAGAACTTCATGGCCGCTTGACCACCTATGCAGGACACATCGCGGGGGTCGGAAAGGGGCTCCAAACGGCGGTGAAGAAGTACAATGATGCCGTGGGGTCATGGGACGCCCGTGTGGTTCCTGCGGGCCGAAAGCTCGAAGAACTTCACGGCAAGATCGAGGAAGAAGGATTGAAGAAAGCCCCTTTGGTGGAAGAGTCCTTCCGAGCGCTGGCGTCGGCGGAACCTGACGAGGATTGAGGCGAATGTCTACGCGCTGAAGTCTTTGGAATCCCTTACTTGATGACGGTGAGCGTTCCGTGCAAGTCAATGGTGCCTGGCTCGGTGTAGGTCGTTGTTCCTTCCTCTGTGGTCACAGAGATGAGTTCGTCTCCGCGCGCGATGTGCAACACGTAAAAGTACATCCCGGCTGAAACGTCGTCCCCCGGCAGCCATCCGTTGGTGCTGCCAAAATTGTCGTGATGGAAGACTTCCGTTCCCCAACGGTTGTAGATCCGAATCGTGGAGTAGTCAAACTGAGACAGGTTGGTCACAACGAAGCGGTTGTTGAGGTTGTCGTTGCCCGGGGTGATGACATTGGGCACCACGAGGTCGCAATCGGCGAGGGTGACTTCCACCACGCCTTCGCTGGTCACGGCACACGCTCCGCCTGTCGTGGACTCGGCGTAATACGTACCGATGTCTGACACGAGCAAGCTCAAGTCCGAGGAAATCAGCTCCGCATCTGCGCTGCCAAAGGGTTGCCAATACCATTCGACCTCGGGGTTGTCGGCCGCCAACGTTCCCGGCAGATTGATCCACAGCTCTTGGCCGGGACAGAATTCCTTTTCGTCGTCCCACACCACTGCCAAGTCCTCCTCTGTCACCACGGTCACTGTCAACGAATCGGACGACACGGGACAGTAGGGGTCGATCATGGTGGCCACATACACGCCTGCATCTGCTGTGGTGAGGTTGGGAAGGACGACGTATTGCCCTTCGGAGGTGAATCCGTTGGGCCCCGTCCAGGTGACAGTCTCCACATCTGCACCCACGGTTGCAGTGACTCCTTCGCACGCCTCGAGATCGCCGGAAAGACCAGGCGCGGGGAGGGGCGAGTGCAGCACGACTTCAATGGTGTCATTCTCGATCTCGCATTCGCCGGTGAATCCCTGCACCACGTAGGTGCCGCTGTCTTGCAAATTCACCGTGCCGAGGTCCACCTCCAGTCCTGTGGCGGTGAAGTTGTTGGGTCCCGTCCATTCGTACAGCCCATTCTCGACGGGATCGACTTCAAGCGTGACCAAGTCGCCCAGGCAAGGGTGGATCGTTTGGTTGATGGCTTGATACCTCAAGGACCCGTAGTCTGAGAAATATCCAAATCGCGTCCCCGAACTCGCACCACCATTGATGATGCCCAGATGAAATACCGTGGAGGTGTTTTCAACGCGGGTGGCTTGGCCGACAGAGATTTGACCTTCCAAGGTGGTGACCTGCGCGAAGAGCCAGTTGGTGTTTCCGGGCACCGGGGCGAACATGCCGGCAGTCAATACGCCAGCGTTGCCGTTGAACAAGAAATCCCCTTGGCCTCCTGCAGGGACCAAAATGTTCAGTCGCATGGTCTCTGGTGTGGAGCGCACGAACACGGTGGAGTTGGACCCGGTGCATTTGACGCTGGGCAATTGACCACCTCCCAACTCACATCCAAAACCGGTGGATTGCCAAATGGCCACAGGGGCAGACGCTTCAATGAAGGCAGAGGGCGTGTTCAGTTCGTGGGAATGAGATTCTCCTTCCTGCAACACAGCCACCACACCACCATCGACCGTGACTGTTGTGTTGTCTTCTGTGGCGACAATTTGCAGCCGGTCGTGCCCTCCGAGGTATCCGTGAACGGCCACATACTCCGTTCCAAGCACGTTGTCCGGGACCAATTGGTCTCCCATCAAATCAAGGCAAACACCGCCAAACATGGCCCCGCTCGCCGAGTCGTCGTGCAAGGTGACGGCCACGGGCTTGTCGGAGGAGACCTTCGTGCCAGTGGCGTGTTGCGCTGCTCCAGACCCCGCAGCTCTAGCAGCGTACGTGGATCCCGCCACAGGAAGTGTGATGGTGAATGGGATGCCAGCCGGATGCCCAATCAGATCCTGGGAGGGCGTGATGGTGACTTCTGTATCGTCCTCTGTGGCGACAATGTCGACCCCCGAAGTGGTGTTGAACCCGTTGTCCGTGAAATTTTGGAACGGCAGATGGAAAGAAGTCCCGAGTGCATTCTTGCCCTTCAAAGCGAAAATGTCCGGATTGTCGCCCATGTTCACCTCGTAATACGCCGAAATGTTGGCCGTGCTCGTGATGTGAATTCCCTTGTCAAGCACTTCGTCGAACGGCTGGTTTTCGTACCAAGAGAGCGAGTCAGTGAGGTCAATGCTCAGCGCACTGTTGGCGGGAATCGTGAGGTTGTACGTCGCATAGTTTGCGCTGGCAGGCATGTCCACCACCACGTCTGCGGGGGCGTCAAAGGTGGCGAAGCGCAAGAGCACAGGACTGTCTCCATGCGAGGCCGTCACCTCTGGGGCCACAAACCAAAACTCATTGTCCACTTGCGCCCACGACAACGCGCTGAACCATCCGAGCACCACCAAACAGGCCAAGTTCTTCATGGCCGGCAAGATAAACGTCATTTCAACGCGACAGACATTCTGCCTGGGCTCACGAGGGCGTTAGACCTCCCTGAATACGGGGTGTTCGCGCTTGGTTTGCCATGAGCCACCGCTCACATCCGGGATGTCCACGCGTTGGTTGCCTTGGGCCACCGAGCGCTCGCTGAGGACGCCAACGAGGCTCCAAAGCGCCCCATCGTACACACTCAGGTCGAGCGCCACACCTTCGTTCAGGCAGCGGATGAGACGGTACATCATCACGAAGTCCATGCCGCCATGTCCTTGTTCGTGGTTGACGATGGTGTTTTGGAGCGAGGCCCAAAGGGGGTGCACCGCGGCCTCGCGGGCCACACCGGCAGAATCGTCGTCCTCCCAACGGTGCCAGTCCCACGTGGGGCCGTGGTCGAAGTAAAGACGCGATGGGTAGCCGTAGTGCACGGCGCCCGTTCCGGTCAGCTTGTTGAGCCGCGAATACGGACGCCCCGTGTGGGTGTCAAACTGCAGCATGATGCTTTTGCCGGCCGTGGTGCGAATGAGCGTGGTGTTCACATCCCCGCATTTGACCTGCGAGGCAAGCGCCTGCAACTCGGGATCGTCCGACTCCCGAAGGGCCTTGGACAGCGCCGCTTCGTTGGAACTCATCGAAACCAAATGGCTGAGGTTGTCCCCGCGAAGCACATCCATGTACATGCATACCGGCCCCAGGCCATGGGTGGTGTAGAGGTTGCCATCTCGCTCCAAATGTTCACGTAAACGCCAACGGTTGTGGTAGTACGTGGCATCCAACAACAGCGCCCGCAAGTCGTGGAGATAGGCACATTCAGCATGCGTGACTTCGCCGAAAACCTCGTTCTTCACCATGTTGAGCAGCCACAATTCCTCTTCGTTGTAGCAGCAATTCTCCAGCATGATGCAATGCTTTTGGGTGCGCTCTGAGGTCTTCACCAACGAGAGGCAATCCTCTTCGGTGTAGGCAATGGGAACTTCGCTGGCCGCATGAAGTCCTTGCTCCATGGCGTGCAAGGCCATGGGGGTGTGAAGGTGCCAAGGCGTGGCAATGACCACCAAGTCCGCGAGTTCCGGATTGCAGGCTTGGCGCCATCCTTCCCCGGAGGGATCCTCGATGCGCAGGGGAGCGGCCGATTGAAATGAAGCGACTTTGTCTGCAGCGCGCTGGACATACGCGGGCTGAACGTCACACAAGACTGTGATTTCGGCATGGCCTTGCGTGACGAGCCATTCCAGCATCTCGATCAGGGAGCTTCCGCGGTTTCCGAGCCCGAGCATGGCGACCCGCACCTTGGGAATCGCTGGGGCAGCATGCGCGGACATGGACCCGGTCACTTCGGACCACGAGGATTTGCCGTCTGCGTTGCCCGTGGGGTTGACCGAGCAAGAGGAGAGTCCCAAGCCCAAACCGCCCAACATGCCGCCGCCAAAAAGGCTGCCGATCTTCAAAAAGTCACTTCGCTTCATGCGACGGAAGGTACACCAAGCGCCTTCGTCCTTCAGCGGTGCACTCCGAGACCGGGCATCAGTTCTCCCAAGGGGATGGCAAACCCAATGCCTTCCACCCCTTCCGCCACCACCTTGGCATTCACGACCCCAATCCATTCGCCGCGGTCGTTGAGCAAGGGACCTCCGCTGTTTCCAGGGGAGATGGAGACGTCGGTTTGGTAGGTTTTTCCGCCGCGTTTGGCCGAGAGAATGCCGCGGGTGACCGTGGCGTCCAAGGTGGTGCGCAGGGGCGTACCAATTGCATAGACTTCGTCGCCAATGTCCGGAGGACTGGTGCTCCAAGGGAGTGGTGTCAAGCCGAGGGTGTCCACGTGAATCAAGGCCAAATCCCGCACAGGGTCCCAACGGACGACCTCGGCCTCCCGTTCCGTCCCATCGTGGAACTTGACGGTCCACGTGTCCATGGTGTCCTCCACGACGTGGTGATTGGTCACGATCCATCCTGCGGCATCAAGGACACACCCACTTCCAAACGAAGATTCCCCCAACACGGTCACCACGGAGGGCAGGGCGGACGACACTTTGGGCTTGTCGTGGGGCGTGCCAGGTTCGATGTGCAGACTGTCCCACGTGGCTTTCCATGCGGATTCAAAATCGACGTCACGGTTGGCGCGCCATGGCCAAGCGTCCTCTTGGCTGCCCACGGCCTTGGTGGCCGCGAAGCGAAGGGCCTCGCTGATGAGGTCCCGTCTCAAGCCTCCTCCGACAACGTATCCTGACCACGTTGACCAGCTGGTCATGGACAACGTATCGGTCACCATGTCGTAGGGGTTGTGGATCGCCCAAAGCGAGGTGGCTTCGTATCGGATCAGCGAGCCCACCCGATGCTCGCAGACATGGGTGAGGCGTCCGTGCAATCCGAGGGTTTCGTTGTCGACTTCGTCCCATGGGGCACGTGTGACTTCGCCTGGAAGGGACCATTCCAATTCCTCGAGCACTTCCAACACCTCCGCGTCAAGGTTGCTGTCGTCGAGGATGACGGCCTCGTCGAGCTGTCCTTGGTGGTAGGCCTTTCTGGCGTCAAAGGCCTCGAGATCTCGGTAATTCCGCCACGTGTACTGACCCGATTGAATGGCCAAATCCACGGCGTGAACCTCCACCCACGGATCGTCTGTCTGTCTTGCAGGCATGGGGGTGAGTCGGGGCGATTGAAAGGCATTGGGGTACACGCGTTTGGGCGGCAGGATCAACCCCAGTCCAGCAAAAAAGGCCGTAAAGAACCCGGTGCCGATGAGCACGGCAGGTTCCTCGGGGCCTGTGCCGTTGGCCTCGTGTTCGATGCCCTTTCCCATCAGCCAGGCACCGCCAACCATGGCGGCACCATCCAGCCACTTGAGCGGGTTGCGCTTCGTAGGGAAGAGGGGGTGGACTTCCGGGTAATGTCCGGGCTGACTCCACCGGAGAAGATGGTAGGGCTCGTGGTTGGAGAGTTCCACACCACCGGGCACCGTTTCGCGCCAGTTGACACCGTCCTCATCCAGGCTCAAATCGCGTTCGAGCACAACGCCTTGGGGCATGTCTTCGACCACCAATGTGGTGTTGAAGTTCAACGCCGAACATCCGGACCACACCAGCAGGATGGCCAATGCCGTGCAGGAACGTCCCATGCGACCCGAGCGTGTGGACATCTTACCCAACCTTGCGGGCGTCGTCCATCAATGAGAACGAGAATCCGGCGCCGAAGAGGGGGTGGATGCGGTAAGGCCCCACCATGACGCCACTTTTCAACCACATGCCAAATCCACCTTTGCCCGAGCCCGTCGCCATCCCTTTCCAGGCCACTTCCATCCCGAGACTGCGGGGTTCGCGTCCTTCGGCCGCGTACTCTTCCAAGAGCGAAACGGTGTAGGGATCGGCGCCGGTGAAAATCAAGGCGTCGGCATACAGTTCCATGAAGGATCCTCCTCGGCGACGGAGCGCACCCGTTTTGCCTTCGTCGTACACTTCAAAATCCAGGTGGCGTGCGCGGACAAGGCTCACCCCAAGGGCAATTTCCCGCCAGTTGATGTCCTCCGTGGCTGCGAGGTTTTGGTACCCAATGCCACCGTGGAATGAGAGGTAGCTGGTGCGCGGCATCTCCATTTCCATGGTGTAGCTCGTCACTTCCTTGTAGCCGGTGGATTCGCTTTTCAGGGAGATGCGCTTGGTCTTGCTTTTGGTCCAAGACTTGAGGAACACATGGCCCCGAAGACGCCAAGGTCTTCCGCCAGGCCGAATGCCATCCACATACACGGAATCGTCACGGTCGCCCTGAAGCACGTTGGTGCCCAAGATGCTGGTGGTGAGTTGGATGCGTGCTTTGCCAGGAATCCAAGTGTCGATTTGGGCGCCGTAGATGGAGCCCTCTCCCAAGGCCCCCCAATGGAGCCAAAGTGGTTTCATGTCCTCGCAATCCTCGCTGAGGAGGTTGTAGTCCATTTTGCGGCCGTCCTCAAAGACGGCGGTTTGGTTTTGGGCCGTGCCCCAAAGGCATCCCGCCATCAAGGCGACAACAGTGGTGAGTCGTTGAAAAGTCATGTCAGAACCGGAGTTGGAGACCGAGGCCTGTGGAAGAAAGGGTTGGAGAGATGACGGCATTGTGCGTCTCGATGGTCTTCTCCAATTTGCCTGACGCAATCATGCCTGTGGTCAGGTAGGCCACGCCAGACAGAATGCCCCACTTGTAGTGCAAGAGGTTGGCGGCAAACGCACTTTGGCCTGGCTCTGGAGTGGGGTCTTCCGCAAAAATGGCTGCGATGAGCGTTGCGCTGCACGTGAGGGCCAAGGTTTGGCTTGCGGCACCCCAGGCGCGGAAGGCCTTGTAGTTGGCTTGCACCTCAGGCGCTTCATTCAGGTGGGGCTTGAGTCGTCCCCCAATGAATCCCATGCGTTGCGCAGGACCATCTCCCACGTAGAAGAGCATGCGGGATTTGGAATCCGCAGAACCATCTGTGTAGTACGTGGTCGAGACTTCAGTGCTGAGGCTGATGGGTTGGTTTTGGGCCGTGGCTGTGGTGCAAATCGCCAACATGGCTGCCCAAAACAAGGAGAATCGAAGGGTGTTCATGGCGGCAAAAGTAAGGCGTGGGCCTTCTCAGCCTGTAGGCGTGCAGGACCTTACATCCAAGGTCCGCGGTGGGCGTGGACTTGGGCCATGGCGAGGTCCCGCAATTCTCGGGCGACATTGGTGGGCAAGAATCTCAGATGGGCCACCCCAGACGACGTGTGAAACGTCAGGTGGGCCACATTGCGACGCGCGTGGATGCGGTTCTGGGTCAATTCCACCGCTTGGAGTTTGTGCCAGTCAATCATGACCCGCTTCCGGAACCACCACCCTTGGTGGGCGCTCAAATGGCGTCCGTCCGTGGTGGCCCATTGGCCCCGGTACACCTTACGAGAGAGCCAGCCACTCCACGTCCAAAGCACTGCGCCCAAGGCCGCACCCCAACCCACGCCCAGCCACCAGCCCAGTCCCACGGCAAAAGGGGTGAGGGCCAAGGAACGGCGCAGCCAGCGAACCCAGAACGCGTACTTCTCTGGACGCAACGTGACGAGTTTGCGCTGGGGCCAGGAGGGGAACAGCAGGGCTTCGAGCTGGCGTGTGCGCGTGGCGTTCATCGCGGGGATGCCCATGCGCATCGCATTGCCTCCTTCCATGCCTCCTGAGTCGTCCGAGGTGACGGCGCCACCGGCAGCGGCCTGCCGAATGTGCACGGTGTCCATGGTGAACAGCCTGCGAATCCAGGTGCTTTCCCACATCACAGATTGGACCTTGTGAATGGGAATCTGCATGGCCTGTCGGTTGAGCAGACCTTGTGTGAGGTGGATGGCGGCTGTGCGTTTGGCCTTGGATCCTTCCACCCAAATTTGGAGCTTCCAATGCCTCAACACGCTGGTCAACACAGAGATCAAGACCGACCCCAAGGCGATCAACACGGGGGAGAAAACGAGGAGCAAGGGGGACAGGAAAAGCAGGATGGTGCGCCACAGGCTGGGCACCCTCGCCCACAGTTCAGCCACGATCTCCCATGCAAAGCCTTGGAAGGTAACGAGCCCCCCAATGGCAAAAGCCACCTTGGACAGGTGGTTTTGGGACAACCCGACCTTGAAAAGGGTGGACAGGTCGAGGTCCATCAGCGCGCGTCGCGGCGTGGACCTTGTTGGGGTTGCGGTTTCCTCTGCTTCCGAGCTCGTCTGACCGTCCTGCACTCTGGCGTCGGAGCGTTCGGCGGTGAGAAGGGATCGGAGGGCCTGGGCTTCGTTCCATTTCAGGGCATGGATGCGAAGTTCAGATCCGGACGTCCCTGCCGTATCGACTCGCACGCCGCTGACGCCAAACAGCCGTTGAATCAAGTTTTGTTCGATGTGCACGGCTTGCACGCGTTCAAGGGGGATGTTGATTTTTTCGCGAACGAAGATGCCCTTGTGGACGTGAAATTTGTCCGCGCTCACGTTGAAGGTGAAGCGCCAAAAGTGAAGTGCAGCACCCACCAACGTCAACCCACCCCCGACGGCGATGGCCCATAAGAAATACTTGGCGTCGCTGTCCTGCTGCACGTAGGCAGCGATGAGAATGGGCCAGGCGGCGCGAAGCATGAGGCGAGACTGCCATCCAATCAAGACAAGCAGCCCCACGATGTGCTGCCGACGCGGCGCGGCCAAGTCACTCATGGCTCAGGTCTTCCAACATGCGGCGGATGTTTCGAGCGGTGGCCGTGCTGAGTCCTGGGATTTCGAGGTTGGCGCCAGATGCACCTGCGGTGTAGAGCTTCAGGGTGCAGTATCCCAGCCACCGACCCATCGGTCCTTGCTGGATTTCACTGTGCTGGATGCGGGTGAAAGGCACAGCCGTGATGGTTCGGGACCACCAACCACGGCGGTACACCACGTCACGGTCGCGCACGAGGTAGCCGCGCAGGGGCCATCCTTTCCATTCTTCCAACGCCCACCATCCCATGGACAGCAACCAAAGTCCACCGAAGATCAACCACAGCACCCGAGGCGGAGCTTTGTCCCCCCAATAGGCAATGGCGGCAAGTGGCCCCGCAAAGGCCAGTCCCAACCCCAAGGTCACCACGCTCCAAACAAGGGCCCGTGCCTTGGCATACGCGGGAAGCACTGGAGCGAGTTGGATTTCGTCCAACTCGGGCCAATCCGCCAAGTCCACAAAGGCATTCTTCACATGGGCCATGTCGTGAAGTTAGGCCTTCACCTTGATGTGGTGCACGCCAGGCTTGCGCGGCGTCAAGATGGCGTCACGCAAGACGGGCAATTCCTCCGGCCGTGCCACAAAGTCGAGCGCCGACGTGTCCACCCACAACACCCGCGAGCCGCGGTGGTGACGATAATGCGTTTCGTAGCCTTTGGCCACACGATCGAGGTAGCCTTCAGGCAGGTTCTGTTCATAATCGCGTCCGCGCTGGACGATTTGGGCTTCTTGCCTGGTTCGCCCCGGATCGAGGATGGCGATGATTTCCGGCTGCGGCAATTGCGCCGACATCATTTGGAACATGGTGTTGAACAGCTTGAATTCGTCCTTGGGCAAATTGACCTTGGCGAAAATCAGGCTCTTCGCGAAGCTGTAATCGGCCACGAGACGCTGCTTGAAGAGGTTGCGGCTTTTGATGGCCCCCTGCATTTGTTTGTAGCGGTCTGCCAAAAACGACAGCTCCACGCTGAAGGCATGCGCCTCCGGATTCTCGTAGAACTTTTCGAGGAAGGGGTTCTCTTCGAAGCGCTCAAGCATCAGTTCCGCACCCAAGTCTTGGGCAAGCCATGTTGAAAAGGTGGTCTTTCCGGCGCCAATGCCGCCCTCAATGGCCAAACTCGCGTACATCTCCTCAGTTTTTTTCGGCGGGTTCGTCGCGTCGCAGCAGCACGGCAGGTTCGGCAGGACAGGCGTCCAGTGCGTCTTGGATGGCTTGACCTTCCACGACCAAATCTGGCGCCACATCCACCAAAGGCTGGAGCACAAACCGTCGAGACATCATCCGCGGATGAGGCACCTCAAGGTCGAGCCCATTGTCGGGTGCACAGCGCTCCCCCGTGGAGGTGCACAGGACATCCACATCGAGGGTTCGGTTGGAGTAGCCCTTCGCTTCGGGGTCCCGCACGCGGCCACACTCGCGTTCCACCTCCAATCCCAAAGCCAAGAGCTCGGGCAAGGGCATGGCGGTTTCCACGGCTGCGACCATGTTCAGAAAGGCGGGCGCGCCCGTGGCCATGCCCCATGCTTCGGTTTCGTAGCGCGCGGAGAGCGACATGGACACCACAGCCCGGCGTTCCACCAAGGTGTGTTCCAGCAGGCGCAGCCCTTGGTCAAGCCAAGCGTCACGGTCGTCCAGGTTGGTCCCAAGCCCCAAATACACAGTCCTCATGATCTTCACAGTCGTTGGGGTCCAAGGTACTTCCAATCGCAGGCCTTGGCCTACTTTTGAGGCCATGTCTTCATTTGGAAAAAACATCTTGAGCTCCGCGATCGGCTCAACCTTGGGCCTGCTTGTGGCAGGCACGGTCTTGATTTTCATTTTTGTCGGTGTCCTCGTGGGCGGATTGGTGGGCGCGTTGGCGGACGCCGACCCGATGGCCGGGGCCGACATTGACTTGGAGGAGGCCAACATTTTGAAAGTGACGTTGAATGCACCCATCGTGGAGCGCGGTGGCAACGACGTGCCGTTCTCGTTTGGTTTGGGCGGGTTGGAACCCAACATGCAAGTCGGCCTCAACCAAATTTTGGATGCGTTCGAGCGCGCCGCAGAGGACGACCAAATCGAAGGCGTCCTGCTCAACGTCGCCGATGTCTCGGTCATGCCGGCCATGATGGAGGACCTTCGGGCGGGATTGGAGATTTTGAAGGACAGCAGCAAGTTCATCGTGGCGTGGTCTGAGAGCATGAGTCAGCGCGCGTTGCATTTCAACTCTGCGGCGGATGAGGTGTACTTGCACCCCCAAGGCGGCATGACCCTCAACGGCCTGCGCAGCCAAAGCATGTTCTACCCAGGCATGTTTGAGAAGCTCGGCATCGACGTCACGGTGGTCCGCGGACCCGACAACACCTACAAGAGTGCAGTCGAGCCCTTCCTCCGCAAAAACTTCAGCGCGGCCAACCGCGAGCAACTCACCGCGTTGCTGGAAGGGTTTTGGTGGGACATGAGCACCGACGTGGAGACCGCCCGAAACTTGGAAGAAGGCACCCTCGACGACCTCGCCAACCGCCTCGCCATTCGCGGCCCGCGAGACGCCGTGGACGCAGGCTTGGTGGATGGCCTGCTCTATGAGGACGAGTTGATGTCCTTGCTCGAGGAGAAGTTGGACGGCGAAGAGCCCGAGCTGATTTCGTTGAGCGAATACACGCTGGCAGAGCGCTTCCTCGGTGGCGTGGAAGCCCTGACTGCGGCTTTGGAAGAGATGGAAGAAGAGGAAGGCGAGGAAGACGCGACAGAACTCGGAGGCAACGTGGCCGTCATTTACGCCGTCGGCGCCATTGAAAGCGGGGAAGGAGACGCTTCCACCATTGGGTCAGAGACCATCGCAACAGCCCTGCGTGAGGCGCGGGAAGCCGAAGACGTGGAGGCCGTCGTGTTGCGCGTCAACTCTCCTGGCGGAAGTGCCTTGGCGAGCGATGTGATTTGGCGTGAGACCATTTTGCTCAAAGAAGCGGGCAAGCCCTTTGTCGTCAGCATGAGTGACCTCGCGGCATCCGGCGGGTACTACATCAGCTGCGCTGCCGACCACATTTTCGCCAACGCGACCACCATCACCGGATCCATCGGGGTGTTTGGAATGATTCCCAACCTCGGTGGCATGCTTGAGGAGCACGTGGGCATCACGTTTGACGAGGTGGCCCTCCACGACCATGCGGGACAGCCCGATGGCTTGTTTGCCCCCGACGCAGTGACGCTTGCGGCCATCAACGAGAGCGTGACCGAGGTGTACGATGCCTTCACCCAGCGTGTGGCCGAAGGTCGAAACATGACCCGCGAACGCGTTGAAGAACTCGCCCGGGGCCGTGTCTGGACTGGCAATGACGCCTTGGAGAACGGCCTCGTGGACGAGATTGGCGACTTGGAATACGCCGTCGCTTACGCCGCGCAACTTGCGAGCATCGAGCAGGACGACATCCGTCGCGTGGCCTTGCCAGAAGCGAAAGATCCCTTTGAGTCCTTCGTGGAAGACCTGACCGGCGTTGAGGCCGGCTTGCACGCGCTCGGATTCACCGGAGTGGAAGAAGAACTCCTGCGTGAATTGTGGCAAGTGCGTCGCATGGTGGAAACGGGCGACCCCATCCAAGCCCGCTTGCCCTACAGCCTGCGCATCAAGTAATGCCGGCTCAAGGCCTCGGAGAGCGCCTCTCGGCTGAAGCGTTTGGACAAGCGGAACGGTTGCCGGTCCGCCTTGTCCTGGACAACATCCGCAGTGGCCAAAATGTCGGTGCCTGCTTCCGGTCCGCGGACGCGTTCCGCATCGATGGCCTGGACCTATGTGGGATCACCTGTCATCCCCCTCATCGGGACATTTTGAAGAGCGCCCTCGGCGCCAGTGGCCATGTCCCATGGAACGCCCACGCGGAAACCTTGTCCGCAGTGAAGCACCTTCAGTCCCAAGGTTGGAATGTCGCCGCAGTGGAGCAAGCGCAGAACAGTGTGGCCTTGCAAGAGTGGAAGCCCGTTCAGGGAGACCGTTGGGCTTTGGTCCTTGGCAACGAGGTCCGGGGCGTTGCGCCGGACGTTCTGGAGGCGTGTGACCTGGTGGTGGAAATGCCGCAGTACGGGGTCAAGCAGAGCATCAATGTCAGCGTGTGTGCTGGAGTCTACCTCTGGCAGGCTGCGCTGCACCTTCGCCACAGCTGAGCTTCCTTCCATCCGTCTTTTGACCTTCGTGCAACAAAAAGCCCCGCCAAATGGCGGGGCTTTTGCGTGTCGAATTCAGGTGGCTCACATGCCGAGTGCAGACTTGTAGTTGCGGAACTCCAAGTCGTTCTGTGCGCGGTCGCGCAACGTGGGATCCTTGGCGAGGGCCGCTTCCACGTGCTTCTTCACACCGGCAGCATCCTTGAGGCGTGCAGCGCACACGGCGAGGAGGTAGCTGGTGATCGCGCTGTCGTCGCCGGAGTTCTCCAACGTGGTGCGCGCGCCGTTGGCGTCGTCGTTGAGGATTTTGGCCAGGGCGAGGTTGGCAGTGCCGTTGCTTCCCATGTTGGAAATGGCACGGCCGTAGTTGCCTTGGGTGATGGCGAGTACGCCTTTGTTGTAGCTGAGCTCCGAACCTCCGCTTGCCTTGCCGTAGTACGTCTCGGCAGCGTCTGTGTCGCCGTTCTGACGGGCGATGGCACCGAGGTTGGTGTTCACCGTGCCGTTGTTGGCAGCAAGTGCCTTGGCCGCGTTGAACGCTTCCTCTGCTTGCTTCATGCGGCCGAGGGCCATCAACGTCACACCGACGTTGTTGTGTCCGCGGTAGTCGTCGCCGTGCACACGAGCGGTGTTTTGGTAGACTTCGAGTTGGTCGTTCAAGTCTTCGAACAAGGTGGCCGCGAAGAGCAACTCCTCGACCGTCAAGATGTCTGCGTTGTTCTTGGACAAGTCAATCAATTCCTCGTCGGTGTAGCCTTCCACAGTGTAGGTAATGGCCACCTGAGAGCGACGCAAGTCGGGGAGGATGCCCTCCTCGATTTCTTTGTACGTCTTCGCGATGTTCTTGATTTCTTCCTCACGCTTGTTCTTGTCGCTGTACATCTCGAGGACGCGCAAGATCAAATCCTTGTCCGCGATGTCAGAGGCGCGCATGGCCTTCTTGAAGCCTTCCCAGTCTTCGCCCTTGGGCATCGCACGAACGGCAGACTCTTCCAATTCGATTTTCTTGCGACTGAGTTCACGGGTCACCGCCTTGTTGGCGCTGTTGGCGCGGTCCATGGCGAGGTCTTCGTTCAAGGTGATTTCACCTTCAGGAGACGCGTAGGATTGGGTTGCCACACCGATGACGCTCACGCTGTCCGCAGAAGCGGCGAGGGCGACGAGGTCCTTGGCGGCTTTCCAGTCTTCGTCGCGGTACTCCGTGCTCTTGACGTAGCTGCTCTGGTATCCGTAGTTGAGGGTCACGTCTTGGACGTAGGTCATCACGCGCTGGAAGTTGTCCGAGGCGATGACAAACTGCTCGTCCGGCTGAACCAAGTCTTGGGTGGCCATGACACCAAGAGCGAGCTCGATCGCGGGGAACTCCCCGGTCTTGTCGCCTTGGGCGCCAGACATGCGCAACTCGAGGCGTGCGTTGTCCTTCATGGCAGCCTCGTAAGGAACGGTGGCCGTGTAGCTGAACGACTTGCCGTTCTCCCAGCTCACCACGGTGCCGTTGCCGGCTGCGTCTTCGCCTTGGTAGTTGGCTGTTTCAAAGGCGGCTTCACCGCCGTCCCACACCAAAACAGGGGTTGCCGCCACAATCACCTTCTTGGCGAAGTATTTGGGGGGGAACTTTCCTGTGATGTCAATGGTGACGTCATCTCCTTGGAGAACGACAGGCGAGGGGGTGACTTCGAGGTTGATCTCCTCAACCGTCTTGATCATTTTGGGCAAGCTGCATCCCGCGAGGAGAACGACAGCGAGCATGGTAGAAAATATGCGCATGTGTGTTGTGAATTCAGGGGCAAAAGTAACCAACTCAAGGACAGATGTTAGCCTGCAACGACCCCCATGTTGGAGAACTTGCGGAGGCGGGTGTTGATCCGCTTGTCGGCGTCTTGTTTTTGAAGTTTGTCGAGTTCTTTGAGGAGAAGCGATTTGACTGTGGCGAAGGTCTCTTCACGGTTGGCGTGGGCGCCGCCGAGTGGCTCGGGAACAATGTCGTCGACCAGTCCAAGGCCTTTCATGTCATCGCCCGTGAGCTTGAGGGCTTCCGCGGCTTGCATCTTGTAGTCCCATGAGCGCCACAAAATGCTCGAGCACGATTCGGGGCTGATCACGCTGTACCACGTGTTTTCCATCATGAAGACCTTGTCTCCGATGCCAATCCCGAGTGCGCCACCCGAGGCACCTTCACCAATGACGATGCAGATGATGGGCACGCGAAGCTGACACATCTCGAGCAAGTTGCGGGCAATCGCCTCGCCTTGCCCGCGCTCCTCCGCCTCCAAGCCGGGGTAGGCGCCTGGGGTGTCGATGAGGGTCACAACGGGGCGGTTGAATTTCTCCGCGAGGCGCATCAGGCGCAGGGCCTTGCGGTACCCTTCTGGGTTGGCCATGCCAAAGTTGCGGTACTGACGCATCTTGGTGTTGACGCCTTTTTGCTGTCCGATGAACATGACCGGACGGCCATCCAATTCGCCCAACCCACCGACCATGGCTTTGTCGTCCTTCACGGTGCGGTCCCCGTGCAATTCGAGGAAGTTCCCTTCGGTCAGCGCTTCGATGTAATCGAGGGTGTAGGGGCGGTCAGGGTGGCGGCTCACTTGCACGCGCTGCCAGGGGGTCAGCTTGCCGTAGAGCTCTTTGGTGACCTCTTGGATTTTGACCTCCAGTTCTTCCACGGTGGTCGTCATGTCCAGGTCGTTCTTGTCCTGAATCTCCTTCGCCTGCTCGAGTTGCTCACGCAGGGTTTGGATTGGCTCTTCAAAGTCGAGGTAATTCATCACCCCAAAGATGCGGCCTCCCTCAACGTCGCGCCCCGCATTTCACCCAAAAAAACGGGAAGAAATCAAAGGGCTTTTCCACAATCATGTGAGCAACCGCGCCACCATCGCGCGGACCGCGCGGCCTCGGTGGCTGATCGCATTTTTCTCTTCAGAGGCCATTTCTGCGAAGGTGCAGGAATGGCCTTCTGGTTTGAAAAGGGGGTCGTACCCAAACCCCTCCGCACCACTCCGTGCCGGTTCAATGAACCCCTTGCATTGGCCTTCGATCAGGTGTTCTTCGCCCTCTTGAATCAAGCAAATGACCGTGCGGAACTGCGCAGCCCGGGCTTCTTCGGTTGTGGCGCCCACGCGTTCGAGCTCCGCCAAAAGCTTGGTCATGTTGCCCTCGGCGTCGCCATGGGTTCCAGCATACCGCGCGCTGTACACCCCGGGAGCGCCATCGAGTGCATCGACTTCGAGGCCGGTGTCGTCGGCAAAGCAATCGAGCCCGTAGTGCTTGACCACATGGCGGGCCTTGATTTGGGCGTTGCCCTCCAAGGTGGGCGCATCTTCCACGATCTCCTCATGGCACCCGATGTCCGTCAGGCCCTGAATCTGGTATCGGTCGCCGAGCATTTCTTGCAGCTCGCGCACCTTGTTGGGGTTGTGGGTGGCGAAGACGAGAATGGGACGGGCGTCGGTGGGGCGGTCGGCGTTCATGCCGCAAAGGTGGGTTGCGCCAGCCCTGAAGTCCAAACCCCCACTCAAGTCAACAGCCGCCGCTGCAGCTTGCCGCGCTCGGTCCGGGGGAGTTCCCCCCATTCCAGGGTGCGTGGCGTTTTGGCGGAACCCAACACGGCCTTCAGCTTTTCACGCCATTCATCCAGGATCTCCTCGGCATCCACGCCCTCGGGCACCGTCCCGGCCAAACGCAGCACCACGGCCTCGCCCAACGTGTCGTCCGCCCTTCCAAAGGCGGCCCAGTCCGACACCCACGCCGGCATGAAGGTCTCAAAGGCGCGCTCCACTTCGCCAGGGTGCACCAACACCCCTCCCGAATTGACCACGTCGTCGGCACGGCCCAACCACAGGAACCCGCCCTCGGGCAGTTCTTCAATGCAATCGCGGGTCTCGAGGGAGACGTCCCGCGACGGCGCGTGAATGACTGCGCAGCCGACTTCGTTGGTCCCAATGGTCACGCTGGGGAGAGGGTGGAAGGGACTCTGCAGGTCTGTGACGTCCGCGAGTTTGCGCGTGGCGACATGGGTCAACACCTCACTCAATCCGTAGCTCTCCCACACTTCTTCCACGCGTCCCGAGGCGAGCAATACGCCCAACAGCGTGTGGGACACGGGACCGCCTCCAAGCAGCAACTTGGCCGTCGTGCCGGACCCTTCGTTCACCCAGCCTTGGGCTTGGTGGGGGGTGAGGGCCACGAAGTCCTTGGCGCCACTCCAGCTCGGGGTCGAGGACGGTTCGATCAGTTCCAAGTCCCACGCGCCGACCACCCCTCGAACAATCATGGCTTGACCTGCCACAAAGGAAGTTGGCAAGGCAAGCAAGGCGCGGGTGCCAGCGCCGAGGTTCCAGTGCTTCAGGGTGTCGTACACACTCGCCAACACCGCGGCACGGCTGTGCTCGACCTGCTTGGGGGTGCCTGTCGTGCCTGAGGTTTGGACCACCATGCCCGGTTCATCACCGCGGCACCAGCGAAGCCAAACCTCGGCCGCCTCGGCCAGCCACGCCGCGCGCTTGGCTTGGGTGCGCCGAAATTCAGCGGCACCAATGGCCGTGGCAGGCCAGACCTGTTGACCCCATCGAAACGTGCCCCGCGTTGATTCCGAGGCACTCATGGGGCGTCGTGGTTGACGCCACACCCACATCCGGGCAGGTGGCGAACGGCACCTTCAAGCGCTTGGCGCCAGGCCGACTCCTCGCGGGCCTCTTGGGAGGCGGTGAGAAGCGTGCCTTGTTCGATGGCGAGGTTGCCAGGGATGTTGTTGGTGAACAAGCCCCCGGTGCCGAGGCCTTGGGGCACAGGTGAATCCGCCAGGGCAGGATGCACGGCCGCCCATTGGGCAATGGCCTGCAAGCCAATGTTGGATTCCAAGGCAGAGGTGACCCACCAGCCCATGCCGCGTTGTTCGGCCAACCGAGACCAAACCGTCGCACTGTCCAACCCGCCAATCAGAGAGGGTTTCAGCACCAAGTGCTGTGGCCGGATGTGGTCCAAAAGCCGCATGCGTTCCGTCAAGGCATGCACACCAATCAAGCTTTCGTCAAGCGCAATGGGGACGATGTTCTCCTCGCACAGCGCCGCCAGTCCGTCACGGTCCTCGGGATGAAGGGGTTGTTCAATGCTGTGAATGTCCAGAGAGGCAAGGGCTTCCAAACGTGCACGCGCACCCTCCAATCCCACCTTGCTGAACGCCCCATTGGCATCCACGCGCAGGGTGAAATCCGAAGACGGGCAACGCTCTCGCACGGCCGTGAGCATGCGCAGTTCTTGCGCCCAATCGTGGGAGCCCACCTTGCATTTGAGGGTGGTGAAGCCGCGTGCCACGAGGTCTTCGAATTGCTGGAGCATGTTGGATACAGGGCCCATCCACACAAGTCCATTGATGTCGATGGCGCGTTCTCCGCGAGAGAATGGCGATTCGGCAATCACGCCGCGCCCCCCTTGGCTCAAGTCCCAGGCCGCCGTTTCCACTGCAAATCGAACGGCAGGGCAGGACGCAGGAACGGCCATGGCATCGAGGCATCCGCTCTCGGCCACCCTTTGGAGGGCGGCTTGTGCCATGTCGCCCGTCTCCGGGGACAAGCCCAAAATCAAACTGCATTCCCCGATGCCGATGCGGCCTTGGTCGTCTTCGGCCACCAAGAACCACGTGGGTTTTTCGGTCAGCGTGTCCCGCGAAGTCATCGCAGGCGTCTTGAACGTCAAAGGGTGAGGCACCACAGCCATGCGGAGTCCACGGAGCACAGGAGCGGGAGGCCAAATGTCATTCGGGGTCATGCGCCGAGTGTTTGGTCCATGAACATGAACAGCGCCACCAAAAACGTGCTCAACGCAATCCGCTTCAGCTCGGGATCGAGGGTGGCAGGGTCGTCGCAGCGCCACACATCCACGGCATGCCGGGCGTGCAACAAGGCGAGCAGGGCGTACCACATGGTGCCCCGCCACATGCCCACTTCCCAAGGTCCTTGGAAAAACAAAAGCAAGGCGCCCCAACCCACACCCAACAGGGCAAGGTGGTACCGTTTGCCGCCTTCGAATCCCAGGCGAACGACCATGGTTCGTTTCCCGGCGAGGGCATCCGATTGGTGGTCACGCAGGTTGTTCAGGTTGAGGACGGCGACGCTCATGCATCCCGAAAACACCGCGGGCAACACCCAGGTCGCAGGCACTTCATGGGCCACCAAAAGCCCCACGCCAAGCACGCCGATGAATCCAAAGAAAAGCATGACGTAAACGTCTCCAAGTCCTTGGTATCCATAAGCTTGTTTTCCCATGGTGTAGCGCAAGGCAGCCACAATGCCAGCCACGCCAAAGGCGCCGAGAAGGCCCATGCGCGCCCCGTCAAGGGTCACCCCCTCTGTGCCCTGAACGGCCCCAGGTACGAAGGCCAAAACCAACGTCGCCACACCGGCAATCAGGGCGCCAATCGCGGTGAGCGTCACGCCCTTTTTCATGGCGGAGACGGTCAATTGTCCGGAGGCCAATGCCCGATCCGTGCGGCCAGCAGCGGTGTCCGTGCCCTTGGTGAAGTCGCCGTAATCGTTGGCAAAATTGGCCAGGATTTGAAGGAGCACCACCGTCACCAAGGCGCCCACAACCACGGGTGTGAAGCGGGCCAATCCCGTTTCATCCAAGCCATGGGCGCGGGCAACCGCCCCGCCAAGCAGCACGCATGTGATGGCCAAAGGAAGCGTCCTGAGGCGTGCGGCTTGAATCCATGGTTTGATTTTCATTAAATTGAATATGAGTTATTTATTCAGTTTTGAGTCAACCAAAAGTTGATTTTGTTTCTCGGCGAAAGGCGGCGAGGCAATCGGCGAGGACCTCGGCACTTTGGGCCGAAGGGGTCTGGACTTCGAGAACGGTGGGGCCTGGGGTGTGACCCAGGACGGTGAGTGCCTGACGCAACTCGACGTCGTTCGTGGCCAGAAAGTGGGTTGCGCCCATGGCTTGCGCCTGTGCTTCGACGGTTCGGTTGGGTGGGGTTTCGAAATGCCGTTTGAACAGGTCGGGATGCTTGATGCCTGGAAGCCACCGGAAAATCCCGCCGCCGCCATTGTTCACGACCACGATGTGAAGTTCAGAAGGCACTGGATCCGTGAGCAAGGCATTGGCGTCGTAGTGAAAGGCCACGTCTCCAGTGACCAGCCACGTTGCCTGTCCTGTGGCCGCAGCCCATCCCACAGCGGTGGAGGTGCATCCATCGATGCCAGCGACACCACGGTTGGCGTGGAACACGGCATCAGGGCCGAGTACTTCACCCAAGTCGGACCATTGCGCATACCGTGCCGAGGCGCTGTTGGCCACATGCAGGGCTTTGGGGCGCGTTTCTACATCCCAGCTACGCCATGTGTCCACGAGCGTCTTCCAGGCGCTCAAATCGCTCCATTCGGGCGTTTGTGCTGTATGAACTTCTTGGAGGAGGGCTTTGGCTTGTCCCCATGTCTGGTTGGCATGTGCCATGGCGGGAGTGGAAAGCACCGAAGCAGGCACCTCGCCTTGCAACGTTGCCCAAATGTCCCAACCAGATCCTTCACCCTCCAAGTCGGTACCCACATGCCATTGGGGCACGCCGGCAAGGGCGGCGCGCAGCGCCTTGGACATGGGAGGCAAGCCAAGTGTGATCACCGCTTCAGGCTGAAGGGCGTCGGGCCACTGCCCGTCATGGAGAAGGCGCTCGCCGCCATGCACGACCAACGGTCCTTCCACACACGCCCCGCGTTCGGCAAGGCAAGGAAGGTTGACCTCAAGTGTGGCGTGTGGCGTGCGGTGGACCGCTGCAGGCCGAGGGCCTGCGACCACGAGCACCTTGCCGCCATCGAGCGCAGCACGAAAGGTGTCGGGGATCTCAAGGTCAGCGTGGTCGATGCTGGAATCTTGTTCCGTCTGCACAGGGGAGGGCAGGGTGACGGAAGGGGCGAGGTCGTAGAGCGGTTCTTCGAAAGGCACGTTGAGGTGCACAGGTCCGGCGGACTGTCCGGGGCCTCCGTGCAGTGCCTGACGCACCGCATGGCGCGCCTTGGCAGCCAGGGTGTCGACATCCATGACGGATTCGTCCAGGACATCGTGGTGGATGGTGTGCGGGGCATGCACGCCTGCTTGGTTCAGGGTTTGGCCGTGTCCTCGGCCGATGACCCCAGCAGGGCGGTCGGCCGTGATGCTGAGGAGGGGAATGCGTGCGTGATATGCCTCTGCCAGGGCTGGGCCATGGTTCAAGGCTGCGGTTCCCGAGGTGCACACCACAGGCACAGGGGTCCATGTGGCCAACGCCAAGCCCAACGCGTGGTGCGCTGCTGCGCGTTCATCGATGCTCACCCGAACGTCGATGTCAGGGTGGTGATGCAGGGCGAGGACAAGGGGGGCGTTGCGGGAGCCAGGGCTCACCACCGCGTGCCGAACGCCATGTTCGGCCAACACTGAGGCCAACACGGCCGCCGCAGGGTGGGAGCTGCTCATCTGCATGCCACGAAGGTACGTGGAGGTCACGGGAGGAAGGCGGGCGCGAAGCTTTGGAGTTTGGCTTCGGTCTCTAACCATTCGTCCTCAGGGACAGAACCTTCCACAATCCCACCTCCTGCGAAGAGCACCACACCGTTGTCCGCCCAACGCGCGCAGCGCAAGTTGACGTAGTACGCGCAGCCCATGGGAGAAGACCACCCCAAGAATCCCGCGTAATACGTTCGGTTGTGCTGCTCC
Organism: uncultured Comamonadaceae bacterium; assembly: GCA_964527895.1. GTDB lineage: Bacteria > Bacteroidota > Bacteroidia > Flavobacteriales_D > Sanyastnellaceae > UBA11663. The sequence goes on from CAZGQI010000011.1 coordinate 23,584, forward strand.
TTGGTGCGAATGAACGCCGTGGCTTGTTCCACGGGGCGTCCGCAGACCGCAGGGGTGGGGTGAAGTGCTTTGGCCAATTGGTGCAAGTCGCCCATGAAGTGGGCCGAAATGCGGGTTTCCAAGTGGGTCAACGCCCCGTATGCGCGGTCGTGGGGGCCATGGATGGACAGGTTGGTGCTGCCCATTTCAGACAGCACATCGAGCACATGCTCCGTGACCACGTGTTGTTCTTGGCGCTCCTTGTCGGTCCAAGACGCTTGAGATCCGTCGCGTCGGGTGCCAGCCAGAGAGACGGTGTCGACGTCGTGCTGTTGGGCGCGGAGCAAAAGTTCCGGGGTGGCCCCACACCACGTGCCTTCTGCAGGGTGGTGCATGAGGTACACCAGCGCGCGGGGATGCATGTCGCAGAGGTGTTGGAACACCGTTTCGGGCGGCAATGCTTCGGGCAAAACACGGGTGCGAGACACCACAACTTTGTCGAGCTCTCCTGCGGCAATGGTGTCGAGCGCAGCCGAAACGTTTGCCAGGTGGGCCTCACGGGTGGTGTCCTGAACCTCCGCGGTGGGAACGTGGGGCAGTGTGCCCACATCCGGAAGCTCGGTGCGAACGGCATGTCCCTTCCAGGTCATTTCAGGTGCACCCTGCGCAGGATCGAAAGGGGCGAAGTGGAATGTGCTCGTGCCGGAAGCGTCCGGAATGAGGGTGAACACGTCGTGGTGGCCTGGTGGACGCCACCAAAGCCGGGGTTCGGAGTCGTGCTTTCCGCCGGTCGACGCAGAGCGCGGGGCGTCGTCAAAAAACGTCTCAGTCACGGCGAGGCACAATCATCACGGTGAGTCGAGAGGTGCACACGAGGTCGTCCTCGTCGTCCCGAATGTCAATGTTCCACACATGGAGGCGACCGCCGCGGTGGGCCAAGGTGGCCGTGCCGTGGACCCAGCCTGAACGCACGCCTTTGACGTGGTTGGCATTGACTTCAATGCCCACAGCGCCTTTGCCATGGTCCTTGACCAGCATGTGGGATCCGACGGACCCGAGGGTCTCGGCCAAAACCACGCTGGCGCCGCCGTGCAACAAACCATAGGGTTGGTGTGTTCGAGCATCGACGGGCAGCTTGCCGCGAACGACCCCATCACCCACCTCTGTGATTTCAAGTCCAAGGGCTTCGGCGATGGTGTTTTTTCCAATCTCGTGGAGCCGCGTCATCTTTGTGTCGTCCATCATGTCAAAAGTACAACCAAACCCAAGCCCAGTTCGTTTACTCCTTGCGGAGGATACGGCCTCGTTGCGCCAGATGTTGGCCCTCAATTTGAGGGGGGAGGGACACACCGTGGTGGAAGTTGAAAATGGCTCGGATGCGCTTGAGGCATTGCGCACCCAGCGATTCGCTGCGGCCATTTTGGACGTCATGATGCCAGGCATCGATGGGTTTGCCGTGTGCAGAACGGCCCGGCTTGAAGGCATTGAAACGCCCATTTTGTTCCTCACCGCGCGCAACGAGGGACGCGACCGGGTGGAAGGATTGAAGCTGGGTGCCAACGACTACCTCGGAAAGCCCTTCTTGGTTGAGGAGCTGCTTTTGAGGTTGGACCGGATGATGAACCAAACCGCCTCCGAAGCTTGGACCCAGCTCAAGCGGGCCTCTATTGGTCAGGGCGAAGTGGACTTTGTGGCGTTCCAAGCCACGGGGCCTCGTGGGGAGTCCAGGAAATTGTCCAAGCGCGAGGCCATGTTGCTCAAACTTTTGATTGGCCGAGAGGGAGAGGTGGTCAGCCGCGAGGACATCCTTCAAATGGTGTGGGGGTACGACATCATGCCTTCGACCCGGACCATCGACAACTTCATCTTGGCGTTCCGAAAAACCTTCGAACAGGACCCCAAAAACCCCAAACATTTCCATTCCATCCGCGGAGTGGGGTACAAATTTGAGTCGTAAAACATTGCTGAACAGATGTTTGTGAGATAAAAAGACGGAGGTGAGTTTTTTTTGAACGCTGCAGGCAACCCTCGATTCAAGCGTCCGTCTTTCTTTCGACATGGTCAATGGCCATGTTGGTTTCAATTTTCTTGCAGGTTACGGAGGGGGCCCCAGGGCCCTCTTCTTTTTGCCCATATGTTGGGACGTTCCGCGCTCAGGCCGTCGAGAGGTCGACGTGGACCACCTGTTTGGTCTCGAAAAAGGGATCGGCAAACCACGTGGCCAGCGCGGTCACTTGACAAGAGGCCTCCACTTCCGACAGCTCTTCCTTGAGATCGCCACCTTTCAGGTAGAGCACCCCGTTGGGCAGGGGGTGGACGCTGTCCTTCTTGATCTTGCCATCCAGCCACGAGAGGAAGCCGGCCATGCGGGTGACGGCGCGGCTCACCACAAAATCGTAGGAGCCCTCCACATCCTCGGCGCGGGCATGGATGGCGGTGACATTGTTCAGGCCGGCGGCTTGAGCTGCAGCCTGAACCACCTTGATTTTTTTGCCAATGCTGTCACACAAAACAAACTCCGTCTCAGGATGCAGCACGGCCAAGGGCAAACCTGGAAATCCGCCCCCGGTCCCCACGTCCAGCACGCGGCTTCCAGGCTCAAACCGCATCACCTTGGCGATGCCCAGGCTGTGGAGGACGTGTCGCACCATGACCTCGGGGTCTTTGCGCGAAATCACGTTGATGCGCTGGTTCCAATCCCACACGGTTTGCGCGATGGCATCGAGCTGGTCGAGCTGCGCATCGGTGAGGTCGGGAAAGTGGGGAAGAATGACGTCGCGGGCGGCCACGAGAATCAAATGGTTTCGCGTGACGACTCCAAAATTTTCGCCATCATGTCTCTGGCGCGGAACAGCTGGGCTTTGACCGTGCCGAGCGGCAGGTCGAGTTCTTCGGAGATTTCGTCGTAGCTCTTTTCCTCGAAGTACCGCAATTCCACCAACCGACGGTAACGGTCTTTGAGTTGGGCCACCACTTCGCGCATGCGTTCGATGCGCTCCTGCTTCTGAAGTGCTTCCATGGGGTCCAGTCCGTCGTCCTTGACGCTGATTTCCATGCGGTCCCCCTCTTCGTTGGTGAATCCGCGGTCGAGCGACAGCGCATTGATCCGCTTCTTGCGGATGAAGTCGATGGTGTGGTTGGACGCGATTTTGAACAACCACGTCGAGAACGCAAACGCAGGGGTATACTGATTCAAGCGCTTGAACGCCTTGGTGAACGTCTCAATGGTCAAGTCCTCGGCGTCGTCCTCGCTGAACACCATGCGGTTGATCAAGTGGAAGATGGCCCCTTCGTAGCGTTGCATGAGCTCGGCGTAGGCTTTTTGATCCTTCTCCTTCGTCGCGCGCAACACCAGCGCGTAGTCGTATTGCGCTTTTTCCGAGAGGTTGGGATTCACTTCCATGAGGTCGATTCTGAGGTTGAGCCTTTGCACCAAGCCCAAACCCGAAACACGCTCACCACAGGTTCCATCAGGAGTTCCCATGCCTCGCGTCGTGGCAGGCCAGCCCGGTGCAAGAACTTCCCGAAGGTAAGTGTGCGTGCCAACAACGCGCACCCGGCAAGGCCGACGGATGTCCCCGAGGGATTGTGGACAACCCCGGCGACGAGCAGCCCCCATCCCAATCCAGGCAGCAACAACCTGACCTTGACGTGCCAGGGATAGGACGGACTGGCGGTGAAGTGCCGCGTTTTTTGCCGTCTCCACAGCCACCACGTCGCGGGCCACTCCGAGGCCGTTTGGGCGGATTGGGACGTTTTGGCGGCCACGCGAGCGCCACATTTCACAGCTTCCTGAAGCCACAAGTCATCGTCCCCTGAAGGCACGTCGAAGTGCGCCTCAAATCCGCCAACGCGGTCCCACATGTCCCGCGTGAAGGCCAGGTTCCGGCCAAAGGCGAGGTACGGCTGCCCCGCGTCCACAGCCCCCACGGCCCGCTGTGCCAGTCGCCTGGCTTCCAGCCTCTGCATGCGGCCCAAGAAGGAGATGAAACCCGAAGGCTGGGGAAGGCTGATGCCCACACCGACATCCCATGCGGTCCCTGCACCTTGCGTCATGTTGACCAGCCAAGCGGCGTCCACAGGCGCACAATCCGCATCGAGCAGCACGAGCACGTCGCCTTGGCTCGCTGCGATGCCGGCGGCCAAAGCTTCTTTTTTGCTTTCCATGGTACGCGCCAGGTGCACCACACGCCACCGTGCCTCATCCGCGGCCAAGGCATCGAGCACTGTGCCAGTGCGGTCGGAACTTCCGTGGTTGACGGCCACCACATCGACGACGCAGCCTGCTTGTTTGGCCGCGGCCAGCGCGGGGCGCAGGCCCTCTGCAAACTCGGGAAGGCGCGCGGCCTCGTTGTGGCAGCAAACCACCACGCTGACGCGGCCTTGAAAAGGCAGCTCAGCGGCGTCCAGGTCCTTGACTCCATCCCAGCGCCAGGCCCAAAGGCCTTGGATCGACGCGCCGAGAACGGACAGCCACATGGGTTAGCGCACGACGGAAATGCGGGTCATGATCACGCGTCCCGCGTCGCTGCGCCATTGGACGAGGTACGTTCCTTCGGCCCAGGCCTCGGTGTTCCACGTCGTTTGGGTTTCGCGGACTGTTTCGCACAGAATCTGGCGTCCCATGGCATCCAACACACACGCCTCACCTGAAGCTTCGGGCCACGCGACCGTCACGTCGTTGGACGTGGGGACGGGGTAGGCCTGCACGGCTTGGCCATCGAGGTCGGAGAGCCCCAGAGATTCGTCGGCGCAGAATTGAATCTGCTCAGACGCTCCAAATTCTCCGCCCGTGTCCACCACCACGCCGTTGGGGTCTGTGATGGTCCAGCTTCCATCGCCAAAGTCACAGCACATGCCATCTTCGTAACCGTCGGTGATGCGGAAGATGTAACACCCTTCTTCCAGGCAGAAATCGACCGTCACCACTTCGCCGTTCGTGCCATCTTGGTAAGGACCGCCTTCGTAGAGGGTTTGACCCAAACGCTTGAGCGTCCACGCCGTTTCGCTGCCGTAATCGTCCAACACCAAGGTCAAGGTGTAGTTGAACGTGGGGCCTTCGTAAGAGGTGAACTCCACCGTGGTGGTGTTGTTCAGGGCGTTCTCGTCCGCCACACCGTTGGGTGTGGTGACCGTCACTTCCACGGTGTTGGTGCCGCCTTGGGAAGTGAAGGAAGGAAGGGTCACGACATCCGTCTCGAAGGGCTCGAGAGATCCTGCCCAAGACTGTTGTTGGGTGGCCCCGCCGTTGATGCTGTATTCGAGCATGCAGCTGGTCAAGGTGTTTTCGCCTGTGTTGGTCAACGTGACTTCAATGGTCACTTGTTCCGCACCGCACAGCACACCTTCAGGAGAGCCTGTGATGTTCACGCCGGCGTCGTTGTTGTACGTCACGGCGCCATCGGGGTAGCCGTCCCACACTTCGGTGCCTGTGCCTGCGGGGTCGAGGTAGTCAGAAAGCCCCAATCCCCAGCTGACGTCAAACCGTCCATACCAGTCGGGTTGGCCGTTGTTCACGCTGCCTGCGCAAGCCGCGGACCCCCCGTACAATTGGCCGATGACGCGGTGATTTTGATCAAACAGGGGAGAGCCGGACGATCCGGGCTCGGTCACGCCGAGTTCCCATTCGTTGATGTACCATACTGCCGCGCCGGCTGCATTTTGTTGAGAGGGGCTGTCGTCGTCGAAGCAAATTTTCTTGACGTCCCCCGAGGGGTGGTGGATGCCCACCGTGCTTGAAGGCGTCACGCCTGAGGCATCCCAACCTGCATATTGCACGTTGAAACCGGCAGGGGGCGTTTGGCTCAACTCAATCAAGGCCACATCCGATTGGCCGCTGTTGACGAGCAAGGTGCCTCCGCTGATGCTCTGGTTGGTCGGTCCGTTGTTGCCTGTGCAGTTGGCGGACTCGTGATTGAAGTAGTACACCCAGTTTCCTGGATTGCCCAAACAGTGGTTGGCCGTCAGAAAGTAGGGGGTTCCGTCGTTGGCGGTGTTGTTCAGCAGGTTCCCCGTGCACACGCCAAAGCCACCTTGCACAATCAGGGCCACGCTGCGCTTCTCGGTTGCCCAAGTTGCGCCTTCAGGGCAGTTGACGTTGATGTTGCACTGTCCGCTGTTGCCAAACGGCCCGCGGTCGGCCTGCAGCCATCCGCTCAAGGCCCGGTAACCCTGCACCACCTGGTCGATGCTGAGCTCAGGCATCTCCACCACGCCCAAAGGCTGACGGTATTCGACCACAATCTCGTCAGTGGCGATGACCCCCACGGCCAAGCCGCCCCAGTCTTTCATGTTGCGGTGGTCCAAGGCGCCCAACACGTCGCTGCCGTCCGCTGCGTAGACGAACAGTTGTCCCCCTTTGGGGACGCGGAACGTGTCAAACCTCAAAGACATGCTCGTTGCCCCCTCGGCAGCGAGGGCCAAACGCCACACGCGGTGGCCTTGCTCCACCGTCCACGCCCCGTGTTCGACGGGATTCAAGGCCATCTCGTGTTCCACGCCAAACCGCCAAGGGGCTTCCTTGTAGCGGTCCGTCACAGCGTCTTCCGCGGCAAGTGCCTCACGGTCAATGGCGGGCAGGGTCAAGGCTTCGGGACGCGCGCCCGCCGTCCATGGAGAACCTCCGTAGGTGATTTGGGCAGAAGCTTGGAGGGTCAAGCCGCACAGGGCCAGGGTCATCCAAAGGGTTTGAAATCGGGTCATGGTTTCAAGGTCAAGGGTATGCGTAGTACAGGTTTTCCTTCCATCCCTCCAACATCAGCACCGTGGTGCCACGTGGGGTTCCACGGAAGGAAGTCAAAGGGGCCACGAGTGTGTCGACAATCATGGCACGGCAGGGGTCCCCAGAAGAACGATGCACCACCCGAAGCGGTTGCTTGGGGGGAAGGCTTTTGAGCATGGGGCCATTGGATTCGAGGTGAAGCGTGTGTTCGCCACAACCGCCACCGTACTGCACCACAGCCAGGAGGTTGTCCCCTTGGACGGCAACGGAAGTCAGCGTCAGTGGCACTTCGGACCAAGCTGTCTCTGTCAAGGGGGCAGATGCTGTGGTGGATTCGGCACTCTGACATCCGCCCGTTACACCCATGAGCAACAAAAGCACGGGGCCAAGGACGTGGTACAAAGCGCGAGGAATCATGGTTGCAAACTTACTTGCCAACTTCTTTGCGACGTGCCTCCAGTGCATGGAGCTCATCACGGAGTCTGGCTGCCTCCATGAATTCCATGGCCTTGGCGGCGCGTTCCATGTCCCGCTTGGTCTTGGCGAGCAGCTTGTCGAGGTCGGCGGCGGACATGGCTTGCACGATGGGGTCGGTGGCCGCCAAGGGGGCTTGGTCGGGTTCGGCCGCATAGTTCTTGGGACGGTTGGTCACCGCCTCGCTTTGTTCGAACAACGTTCGCTTCTCCTTCTTGATTTGTTGGGGAGAAAGTCCGTGCTCCTCGTTGTAGGCAATCTGCTTGGCGCGTCGACGGGATGTTTCTTCGATGGTTTGCGCCATGCTGTCGGTGACCTTGTCGGCGTACATGATGACGCGGCCGTTGACGTTTCGCGCTGCGCGACCTGCCGTTTGGGTCAGGCTGCGGTTGCTGCGCAAGAAGCCTTCTTTGTCGGCGTCCATGATGGCCACCAGGCTCACCTCCGGAAGGTCAAGCCCCTCCCGGAGCAGGTTGACGCCGACCAACACGTCGATGGCACCGTCCCGCAGTTCCCTCAAAATTTCAACGCGGTCCAGCGTCTTGACGTCCGAGTGGATGTATCTGCATTTGATGCTGAGTCGGTCGAGGTATTTGGTCAACTCCTCGGCCATGCGTTTGGTGAGCGTGGTGACGAGCACACGTTCGTCCTCCGCCAAGGTCTTGCGGATTTCGACCACGAGGTCGTCGACTTGGTGGTCGCACGGTCGCACATCGATGGGCGGGTCCAACAAGCCGGTGGGACGAATGACTTGTTCCACCACGACCCCTTCGGCACGTTCAAGCTCAAAATCCGCAGGCGTGGCGCTGACGTAGATGGTTTGGTTGACAATGCTGTCAAACTCGTCATGGGTCAAGGGGCGGTTGTCGAGGGCCGAGGGCAGTCGGAATCCGTGGTCGACGAGGGTGACTTTTCTTGAACGGTCGCCCCCAAACATGGCGCCAATCTGAGGCACCGTCACATGGCTCTCGTCAATGACGACGAGGAAGTCTTTGGCGAAATAATCGAGGAGGCAAAAGGGGCGTTCTCCGGGTTGTCTTCGGTCGAAGTACCGCGAATAGTTCTCAATCCCGGAGCAAAACCCGATCTCCTTGATCATTTCGAGGTCGTACAACGTTCGTTCATCCAAACGCTTGGATTCAAGGAACCGGGCCTGCTCGTTGAAAAAGCCCTTTTGTTTTTCCAGGTCTTGCTGAATCTCCCAAACCGCGGTGTTGGTCGTCTCCTTGCTGCTCACAAACAGGTTGGCCGGATAGATGCTGATTTGCTCAAAAACGTGCAACTGCGACCCACTCTCCGGATCGATGGTGGAGATGCGTTCAATCTCGTCGTCCCAAAATTCAACCCGCACTGCATGGTCGGCGTACGCCAGGTGGATGTCGACGGTGTCCCCTTTCACACGGAAGTTGCCCCGCTTGAAGTCGCTCACCGCGCGGCTGTACAAGCTTGTGACAAGGCGGTGGAGAAGGTCGTTGCGCGTGATGCGCTGGCCGACCTCGAGACTGACCACGTTCTTGTGGAACTCCACGGGGTTGCCGATGCCATAAATGCAACTGATGCTCGCCACGACGATGACATCACGGCGCCCACTGAGCAGGGCAGAGGTGGCAGAAAGCCGGAGTTTCTCAATCTCGTCGTTGATCTGCAGGTCCTTCTCGATGTAGGTGTTCGAGGAGGGAATGAAGGCCTCGGGTTGGTAGTAGTCGTAATAGCTCACGAAGTACTCCACCAAATTCTCCGGGAAGAAGCTTTTGAACTCGCTGTAGAGTTGGGCTGCCAGGGTTTTGTTGTGGCTGAGAATGAGCGTCGGTCGCTGGGTCTCCGCAATGACGTTGGCCATGGTGAAGGTCTTTCCGGAACCGGTCACCCCGAGCAGCACTTGATGTTCATTCCCTTCGTTCACGCCTTCCACCAACTGCCGAATCGCCTCCGGTTGATCGCCCGTGGGTGAAAAGGGGCTGTCGAGTTTGAACGCGCTCATGGCCCAAAGGTAGGAGGCAGAGTGGGGGAGAGAGGTGCGCTGTGGCACAAAGTGTGGGCCAGCAAAAAGCCCCGCTTGAAGGCGGGGCTTTTCAATGCGATTGTGTGGGGAGGATTACTCGGCCACCACTTCAAATTTCACAGTGACGACCACTTCTTTGTGGAGCTTGATGGTCGCTTCGTACGCGCCCAACTCCTTGATGGTGTCGTCGGCAAGTGAAATCTGCTTGCGCTCGATGTCGTAGCCTGCGCCTTGGATGGCGTCGGCCAACTGAATCGAGTTGACGGATCCGAAGATCTTTCCGCTTTCGCCGGCCTTGGCACCGAGCTTCAGGTTCAAACCTTCGAGCTTGGATGCGATGGCTTCTGCGGCTTCCTTGGCCTTGGCTGCCTTGTGCGCTTGCTGGCGGATCACCTCGTCGTTCACCTTCATGTTGGATGCGGTCGCTGCCACAGCCAAACCTTGAGGGATGAGGAAGTTGCGTGCGTAGCCGTCCTTGACGGTCACCACGTCAAACTTGCTGCCGAGCAATTCCACGTCTTGCTTGAGAATGATGTTCATGGCAATGGGAATTAACGGAGGTTGTCAGCAACGTAAGGCATCAACGCCAAGTGACGGGCCTTCTTGATGGCCTGTGCAGCTTTGCGCTGGTACTTCAAGCTGGTGCCGGTCAAACGACGAGGCAAGATTTTGCCTTGTGGGTTGCACAACATCAACAGGAAGTCAGCATCCTTGTAATCGATGTACTTGATGCCCTTCTTGCGAAAGCGGCAGTAACGCTCAGCTTTCGTCTCGATGTCGATGGGGTTCAGGTAGCGAACTTTCTTGTCTGCCATAACGAGAGAGATTAAGCCTCAGCGTTGCCTTCTGCTTCAGCAGGGGCAGCTTCTTGGCGGTTAGACTTGTCGCGACGGCCTTCGGCGTACGCGATGTGGTGCTTGTCCATCTTCGTGGTGAGGAAGCGGATGATGCGCTCGTCCCGACGGAATTCAGTCTCGAAAGGCAAGATCACGGAGGGGTCAGCTTCGAACTCCATCAAGTGGTAGAAGCCCGTAGACTTCTTCTGGATGGGGTAAGCCAACTTCCGCAATCCCCATGCATCCTCGTGGACGATCTTGCCGCCCTTGTCGGTCACGAATGCACGGAACTTCGACACTGTTTCCGCCACCTGCTCTGCAGACAGCACGGGAGTCATAATGAAAACAGTTTCGTAACGGTTCATGTGAACTTGTTAATTAATGGGGCGCAAAAGTACGTCGCAGGACTCTGAAAACCAACACCCGAAGCCCCCAAACTGGGGATGCGTTGTGAATAACCGGGTTTGGCCTTCCACCTCAGAGGGCGCGATATTCGCATTCTCATGAGCGACCAGCCCTATCTCGTCAGCGCCCGCAAATATCGGCCCCAAGCCTGGGATGCCGTGGTGGGGCAATCTGGCATCACGCAAACGCTGCAACAAAGCATTGCGTCGGGGCAGATTGCACAGGCCTATTTGTTCTGCGGGCCGCGCGGGGTGGGGAAGACCACGTCGGCGCGGATTTTTGCCCGTGCCATCAACGGGTTTGACGTGCAAGACGAGGCGATGTCGTTCAACGTGTTTGAGCTTGACGCGGCCTCCAACAACAAGGTGGAGGACATCCGCAGCATTGTCGACCAAGTCCGCATCCCGCCCCAGCAAGGCAAGTACAAGGTGTACATCATCGACGAGGTGCACATGCTCAGCCAGGCGGCGTTCAACGCATTTTTGAAGACGTTGGAGGAGCCGCCGGCGCACGCGGTGTTCATTTTGGCCACCACGGAGAAGCACAAGATCCTGCCGACGATTTTGTCCCGTTGCCAAATCTTCGACTTCCACCGCATCACCGTACCCGACGCTGTGGCGCACCTGCAGCACATCGCGACTCAGGAAGGGGTGAACGCCGAAGAAGAAGCACTTCACGTCATCGCCCAAAAGGCGGACGGCGCCCTGCGCGACGCGTTGTCCATGTTTGACCAACTGGTGGCGTTCGCAGGAAAGAACTTGACGTATCAAGCGGTGACGGAGCAGCTCCACGTGCTTGACCACGACACCTATTTCACGCTGACGGACCAAGCCCTGGCGAGTGACATTCCCGGGGCCATGTTGCTCTTCAACGACGTCATGGCGCGCGGGTTTGACGCCCACCATTTCATCACAGGTTGGGCCAACCACCTCCGCAATCTGATGGTGTGTCGCGACCCCCAGACGTTGAAGCTGGTGGAAGCCACAGACGACGTCAAGGCCAAATTCCAAGACCAAGCTTCTCGCGCGGATCTGTTCTTTTTGGTCGGTGGATTGGATGTGTTGAACAAGGCTGACGTTCAGTATCGAGGCTCTCAGCACCAAAGACTGCTTGTGGAGTTGGCACTGATGCAGATTTGTTCCCACGAGGCGCTCAAAAAAAAAAGCCCTGACGCAGGGTTGATGGTGCCGCAGGCCGCGGCCGCTCCTGCATCTGTCTCAGCTGCGTCCGTGACGGCACCTGCGCCTGTGGCGGCACCTGAGCCAGTGGCGGCAGCCCCTGCACCTTCTGCGCACCCCGCGCCTGCTCCGGTTCAAGAGGCCGCGCCTGTCCAAGCGGAGCCAGTTCAAGCTGTGCCAGCACCTCTGGAACCCGAGGCCGCAACAACTCCCTTGGCATCGGAACCGGTCGCCCCGGTCCCTGAGCAGGAAGCACCGTCTGCACCTGCACCCGCAGCGGTACCTGCACCTGCGACCAAAGCCCCTCGCGCGGCGGGGTTGCGGAAGGCCAAGCAACAAGTGGTGGCCGCCACCGGCAACATCAAGGTCAAATCCCCAGAAGAGGAGGCCGCCCCGACGCCGGGCGCATTGATTGACCCGACGTGGAACGAGGAGGTCACTGTCGCATCCTTGGTGAAGGCATGGAAGGGGTTTGTCGAAAAGCTGAGAGAGGACGATCGTTTGGCCTTGACGGCGACCATGTCCATTGGCGATCCAGAACTCAGGGGGTTGCAGGTGGTGTACACCGTCAACAACCCACTGCAGCGGGAGCAGATGGACGCCCTGCGCACTGAAGTGCTGATTTACCTCAAGACGAATCTGAAAAACGCAGGCCTGGAATTGCACCTCGAAATGCGCGAGCAGGCCCTCGAAGAGCGCAAGGCTTTTCTCTCGGACAAGGACCGCTACGATTTGATGGTGGAGAAGAACCCTGCGCTGGACAAGTTGCGCAAGGCGTTGGACCTTGATTTGGGCTGAGTCGGGGCATCGAACATTCCGTTGGTTTTCTGGGTTTCCTTTGTGAATCACTGAACGCTCGTGTCTTGAAAAATTCACCTTATGCCAAAATTTTGGCGCTTTGCACCCTGATGGGTGCGGTTTTTGGGCTTTCTGCCCAAACGGAGTCCGGCCGTTGTGTCATCCTGGGAAAGGTGGTGGACGCCACCACCAACGCCCCCTTGCCTTTTGCGTCGGTGGTCCTTCAGGGCCAAACCTCAGGCACCGCCACAGATTTTGAGGGTGCTTACCGCTTGGAAGGTGTGCCCGCGGGCGTGCACAACGTTGTGGTTTCGTTCCTCGGCTACACCCCTGAAACCGTCTTCGAAATCGAAACCACGCCCGCCCGCCCCGCGGTGGTGAATGTGGCGCTGAACGAAGCCGCCATCGCGGTGGATGCTGCGGAAGTGGTCGCCGAATCACGTGCGACGGTGGAAGAAGCACCCTTGAGCGTCCGAAGCATTGGCACCAACGAGATCAAGCGCAACCCTGGGGGAGGACGAGACATCAGTCGGGCGTTGCGGTCGTTGCCGGGTGTGGCTGCGATCCCGAGTTTCCGAAACGACATCGTCATCCGCGGCGGCGCACCCAACGAAAACCGCTTCTACCTCGACGGCATCGAAATCCCCAACATCAACCACTTCGCGACGCAAGGCGCGAGCGGAGGACCGGTGGGGATGATCAACGTGGACCTTGTGGAAGGCGTGGATTTCTACGCAGGAGCCTTTCCCGCAGCCCGCGGCAATGCCCTCAGCAGTGTCATGGAGTTCCGTTTCAAAGATCCTCGCACGGACCAGTGGACGGCCAACGCCGTGTTGGGGACCAGTGACCTCGGGGTGACCGTGGAAGGTCCGACGGGAGAAAACAGCAGCCTCATTGCAAGCGTGCGGCGCAGCTATTTGCAGTTGCTGTTCGAGGTGCTGGGGTTGCCGTTCTTGCCCATCTACAACGACTACCAGTACAAGTGGGTGTGGCGCCCCGACGACCGAAATGCCGTCACCGTCCTTGGGTTGGGCGCGCTGGACGACTTTGAGTTGAACCTTGATTTGGCCGCTGACACGGCGGCCCCCAATTACCTCAACCAGGTGGCCATCCTCGATGTCCTCCCGATTTCAGAGCAGTGGAATTACATGCAAGGGGTGAAGTGGGACCGCTACATGGAAGACGGAAAGTGGACGTTCGTGTTGAGCCGAAACATGCTCAACAACTCCGCCTTCAAACACGTGGACAACGACATCGATTTGCCCAGGACCTTGGATTACGTGAGCCAGGAAATTGAAAACAAATTCCGGGCAGAGCGCTACCGCAGTTTGCCGAGTGGGTGGAAGGTCAGCGGAGGGGTGAATGCGGAATACGCGAAGTACAACAACAGCACGCGCAACACGGTGTTTGTGCCGGAAGTGGGGAGTGTGGACGTGACGTTTGGCTCGGATTTCAAGATGGCCAAATACGGCGCCTTCGCCCAAACGTCCCGGCCGCTGCTCGACAACCGCCTCACCTTGTCGGCGGGGATTCGGATGGACGGTGCGCTGCTGCTCGATGCGACGGAGGGATTGACGTTGCCGGAATCGTCCCCTTTGGCCAATCCACTCGACCAATTCAGTCCCCGTTTGTCTGCGAGCTGGTCGTTTGCCCCCGGATGGACGTGGAACGCCAATGCCGGCATCTACCATCAGCTGCCTGCTTACACCATTCTCGGATACGCTGGGCTTGGTGCCGACAGCACCTCCACCTTGCTGAACTGGTCGGAAGGCCTGACCTACACCACCAACCGTCAACTGGTGATGGGCATTCGCAAAGAGATTGCCTCGCGCAACGCGGCCGTGTCGGTGGAGGGCTTTTACAAGGGATACAGCGGTTCCCCTGCAAGCGCCAACACAGGCATCGCACTGGCCAATTTGGGCGCGGACTTTGGGGTGGTCGGCAACGAGACTGTCACCTTCGACGCCGAGGGCCGTGCGTACGGGATGGAGGTGCTCCTCCAACAGCGTTTGTACAAGGGGTATTACGGCCTTTTGGCATACACCTTGGTGCGCAGTGAATACCAAAATCCAGGCGAAGACTTCGTGCTCCAGTCTTGGGTTCCGAGTTCTTGGGACAACCGACACATCGTCAGTTTCACTGGCGGCAAGAAATGGGACAGCGGTTGGGAAGTTGGAGCGCGGGTGTTGTTCAGTGGCGGTTTGCCCTACACGCCTTACGCCCTCGACCAAAGTCTGCTGATTGAAAATTGGGAGACGTTCAATGCCCCCATTCCGGATTACAACTTGTTGAACTCGGAGCGTAACGGCGCCTTCCACCAAGTGGACCTTCGCATCGATCGCAAATGGTTCTTCGACAATTGGTCGCTCGATGTGTTTGCCGACTTGCAAAACATCACGGCAGCGGCGCCGCCACAACCCGACCAGCTCGATGTCGTACGCGACCCAGCGACGGGCCGCCCCATTCCGTCCACGAGCAATCCGGGGTTCTATGACCCGAGGTTCATTTCGACGGCCACGGGTGCCATCCTTCCCGGCCTCGGGATGATCGTGGAGTTGTGATGAAGTGAATTGAAAAACAACTGTTGTTTATGGCCGAAAAGTTGTCGCTTGTGCCCATCTGGGCACCCTTGAAACAGACACCCAAGTTTCCCGTTTGAACCATTCCCACCATGAAAATCAACTCCCTCAAAATCATTGCGTTGTTCGCGTCCATGGGCATGAGCTCGGCGTGGGCCCAATGCGAAGCAGATGCCACGGTCTACCTCACAGATTTCCTTTTTACCCCGAATGAGTTCACCATTTCGGTGGGGGAAACGGTGGCCTTCGTGAACGCGGAAGGCACGCACAACGTGGACGGCACGGCCGAGGGCAACCCTGTCTCTTTCTTCCTCGAGGAAACCGTGGGCAACATCGACGGCGTATGCATGGGCACCGTCACTTTCGATGTGCCGGGCGTGTACACGTTCACCTCTTCCATTGGGGTGCAGCCTGAATTGGGCATGACTGGGACGATCATCGTGGATGCCGAAACGCTGTGTGACGTCATGCTCAGTTTTTGGGGGTCTGGGGAGAATCAAGACATGGATGCGTATGCGTCCGCGTATGCCTTTCAATCGTATTTCGGATGTTCGTTTTTCGGCCAGAGTGGAGGCTTTCCAGGTTCGAACGTCAGCTTGGAAGGACTGGATGAATACACGGTGTTCCTTCCCCACGGCCCGGCCATTGAAGGGCTCCAAGAGTTGATGAATTTGAATTCTTTTGACCTTCTGTCCTTCACAGAAGGCATGGTGGCGGGCTTGAGTTACCACATTGTGCCGGGAGTGTATCTCGCAGAGGACCTCCAGAATGGCGCCTTGTTGCCCACGGTGGAAGGCCAAAACATTGCGGTGTCTGTGGATGGCGAGGGGACGGTGATGCTGAATGGAGCCACCATCCTCCACGAAGACATTGAGGCGTTCAACGGCGTGATTCACGTCATCGACGAGGTGCTCGTGCCGTCAGGCTACCCCGGCGCAACCACGTGGGACGTCATCGTGCAAAGCCCGGAACACACCCTGCTGGAGGAAGCGCTTTTGGCGGAAAACTTGGATCAAGCACTTCGGGGCCAGCCGATCTTGAATGACAACGAACCGGCCGAAGGCCCCTTCACCGTCTTTGCCCCAACAGACGATGCCTTTTTCGCTTTGGCAGAAGCCAACGGGTTTGAAAGCGTCGACGCCTTGTTGTCGTCTCAATTCATCGACGACATCTTGTACGCCCACATCGTCCCGGGGGTTTACGAAAGCGTGGACCTTTTCAATGGGATGAATTTGTCCTCCTACAACAACTCGGGCACCGTCAACATCACCGTGGATGACGACGGGATTCAAGCCAACACGGCGCCCGTCATCGGAGCGGACATGCTGGCGTACAACGGGGTGGTGCATTCCTTGGGGGAAGTGATGCCCTTTGACTTCCCGGCACCGGAAGGGACGTGCGGCGCGTGGACCATCACCATGACGTGTGGCAACGGAGGTCCAAGTGGCTGGGATGGGGCGTCCTTGCACGTGCTGGTCGATGGCAACGAAGTGGCCTCGGAAACCATGCTCAACATCGGCAGCGAGTCGTTCTTCATTCCGGTGGACAATGGCGACCGCATCGACGTTGTGTACAACGAAGATGGGTGGGGCCAATACCACGATTACAGCATCGCTGACAACGACGGCAACGTGGTGTTCAGCAGCGACGATTGGGGCGCGCCTGGGGATGACCCCTGTAGCGTGTACGGACTCGAGCCTTGCGAGGACATGTCGTCTTGTGGCTTGATGGAGGTGACATTCTTCGATGGAGATGGGTACGGTTGGTATGGAGGCGGGATGGCGTTTTACTCGGACGAAGGGTTGGAATCCCAAATCTTCTTCAATCCCGATTTCGACGGCGATGGCTACTACGATTACGATGGGTTTTCCTCCCGCACCGCCATGGTGAATGTATGGGAAGGCGAAGTGGATTTCGTGGTGATCATGCCTGTGGCGTACGCCGACCAGTGCGGATATCAGGTCAAAAACCCCGAGGGCGACCTGGTGGTGGAAGACAATGTCTTGGGACAACTTCCCGGGAACGCCTTGAACGTGGTGGTCTGTGAACCAGAAACGTCTGCCACGACGAATCTGGGGACGGATAGGGCGCCGCTTCGTCTGCATCCCAACCCGACGGCCACGTCGTTCCAATTGCAGGGATTCCAAAGTCAAGAATCGTGGCAAGTGCAGTTGGTTGGCCTGGATGGCAAGCGCATTTTGGAGCGGTCAGGCGTCGGCGCTGAGCCGGTGTCTGTGGAGGGTTTGCCTTCAGGGTTGTACCACGTGATTGTGCAGTTTGGCGAGGGCGAAGCCCAGGCGTTTCGCTTGGTGAAGGAGTGACCCAGTTTCAGGCGTCTCTACCTTTGGCGCTGTGAGAACCTGGGACATGGGACGACAATACGAGGGCATTCCCCTCGCTTCAGCCTTGCTGTTTGTGGGCATCTTCGCCACGCTGCATCACATCCTTTGGTTGCCCCTCGCCTTGGTTCTGATGGCCGCCATCTTGTTGGTGGAAACGGAGCTGGAAGTGGGGTTCGAGCAGTTGGAGGTTCGGCGTCGTTTGGGCCCTTTGAAGGTCAAGTCCAAATCGTGGAAACTCGAGGACATGGAAGGGGTGGTGCTCGCCGAGTTCAAAGGCGCCACGCAATACACGAGCCATTCTCAGCAAAACATCATTCGCGCGCATTCCTTCATTTTGACGGCCCGCATCCGCAAAGGGCATGGTCTGGAGTTCGAAGATGTCGAGATGTTTGAGTTTGCTTCCCAAAAGAAAGGGAAGGAGGTGTTGAACGCGCTTCGGGCGCAACATGTTCCTACGTCATGAGGGTCGACAAATTTCTTTGGGCGGTGAGGGTCTTCAAGACCCGTTCCATGGCCAGCCAGCACTGTCGGGAAGGCAAGGTGTTCGTGGATGGCAAAGCCGTGAAGCCCGCCCGAGAAGTCAAGGTCGGAGAGGTGGTGAACGTTCGGAAAGGGGCGGTCACGTTCAGCCACGAGGTGGTGTCGTTCCCGCGAAGCCGTGTCGGAGCTGCCTTGGTTCCGGATCACATGCGCGATGTGACGGCGCCGGAAGAGAAGGAGAAGTTGGAAATGATTCGGCTGGCCCAACAGGACCGGCCCAAGGGGGTGGGGCGCCCGACCAAGCGCGACCGCCGGGATTGGGAAAAGGCCTTCAGGTCATGAGCCAAGGTTCTGCAGACATGCATGAGGTGGTCGTGCGTCGGATTCCGGCGGTCGGCACCCGGGAATTGCGGCACCGCGTGCTGTGGCCCCACAAGCCCTCGCCCGACATGTGCGTCATTGACATCGACGAGGCGCCGGGTGCGTTGCATCTCGGGGCGTTTGTGGCGGGCGAGGTGCCGTGGGGCATTGAAGTGCCCGGGTTTGAAGGACGCTTGGTCGGGGCTTGCTCGCTTTTTGACCAGCACTGCGACCGGGTGGCGGTGCCTTGGGCCGAGGGTCGTGATGTTCGGCTCCGGGTCATGGGCACGCTCCCTGAGGTGCGGGGCTGGGGCGCTGGCGCCGCGATCGTTCGCCAGGCCGCGGAAGAGGTCCGCGCCCAGGGCCGGGACGTGCTGTGGTGCGACGCCCGGGAAGTGGCGTTTGGGTTTTACGCGCGGATGGGGTTTGTCTTTTTGAACGACACCTACGACATCCCGGACATCGGGCCGCACCGCACCATGGCGCTCGACCTATCTTCGCGTCCGCATTTGAACCTCTGATCCATGCCAAGCATCAGCCGCAAGGGGCAAGCCATGCCCGACAGCCCGATTCGGAAACTCGCGCCGTTCGCCACCGCTGCCAAAGAGGCAGGCAAGCGCGTCATTCACCTCAACATCGGTCAGCCCGACATCGCCACGCCTCAAGTGGCGTTGGATGCGGTTCGGCAGGACACCCGCACCGTCATTGAATACAGCCCCAGCGAGGGATTTGCCTCATACCGTGAGGGGTTGGCCAAGTACTACCAAAGCGTGCAGGTCGACGTGACGGCGGACGACATTTTGGTGACAACGGGCGGTTCGGAAGCGCTCGTGTTTGCCTTCATGTCGTGCCTCGACCCTGGGGATGAGGTCATCATTCCCGAGCCGTTTTACGCGAACTACAACGGCTTCGCCCAAATGGCAGGCGTGGAGGTGGTGCCTGTCACGGCGCACATCGACCAGGGATTCGCCTTGCCGCCGATTGAAGACTTTGCGGCCAAAATCAACGACAAGACCAAGGCCATTTTGCTGTGCAACCCCGGCAACCCCACAGGCACGGTCTACGCGCCAGAGGCCCTCGATGCCTTGGCCCAGTTGGTGAAGGACCACGATTTGTACTTGTTTGCGGACGAGGTGTACCGCGAATTCTGCTATGACGGAGCCAAGCCCAAATCGGTGATGCAGCTTCCCGGCCTCGAAGACAACGTCGTGCTCGTGGACAGCGTGTCCAAGCGGTACAGCATGTGTGGTGCGCGCATTGGCGCCATGGTCACCAAGAACCGCGCGGTGCGCAAGGCGGCGATGAAGTTTGCCATGGCCCGCCTGTCTCCTCCAACGCTTGCACAGGTCGCTTCCGAAGCGGCCTTGGATACCTCGGATGCCTATTTTGAGGAAGTCCGAGTCACCTACGTGGCGCGACGCAATGCGCTCGTGGAAGGCTTGCGCGCCATTCCTGGTGTCAAGGTGCCCACCCCGGGAGGGGCGTTTTACGCCGTGTGCGAATTGCCCATCGACAATGCCGACGCGTTTTGTCAATGGATGCTTGAGCACTTCGACTTGGAAGGTGACACCGTCATGATGGCACCCGCCACAGGCTTCTATGCCACGCCTGGCGCAGGCACCAAGCAGGTGCGCATCGCGTATGTGTTGGAGGTGGCGTTGATTGAGCGCGCTGTGGCGTGTTTGGCGGCGGCCTTGCAGGCATATCCCGGTCGCCGCGAGGCTTGAATCCACGACTCCTGATTGTCAAGGGGTTGTCTTGACGAACCCTCGGTTCGGTTGAGTCACGCTATTTTGGGGGCTCAAATCACCTCATCATGCAGTGCGTACGATTTTCTCTCTTGGCCTTGTTTTTGGGTTTGACCTTGTCTTCCCAAGCGGATCCTGGCGACACGACGTGGGTGCAGACCTACACGTGGGAAGCCCAAAACAATCCCGCCACCGCCTACGACAGCCCCGGCCGCCGTTGGTTTGAATTTCCAAGTCAAGAAGACACCGCGTACCGCAAGATTTTGATGTACCACAGCTTGAAGTGCTTTGAAGACGGCACCGCAGGCAACTTGGGTTTCGCGTGTGGCGAGTGGGATTACCTCACGTACAACTACCTCTTCGACCACACGGGGCTCTACGACAGCACGGCGTTGTCGCATCCGCAATACCTCTTGAACGATGCGAGCTTTGAGGAAGCCTCCTTGATTTTGCAGCCTGAGGGCGGCGCGCCGGTGGACACGGTGTGGCGCATGCTGTCCACCACGTCGCATGAGTTTGTGGAGGGCTCCACAACGTGGTCGCAGTTGGCGGGGGTGCCGATGAACGATTTGGCCAACACCACCTTGGAAGACCAAACCCGCCACCAATGGCTCTGGTCTGCGGCAGAACTCGATTCCCTGGGCTGGGCTGTGGGCGACACGGCTTGGCGCATGTCGCTTCCCCGCGCAGGAAACTTGGGTGCGTCCTCTGTGGATCGCGCCACGCTGCGGGTCCGCTGGACGGCAACGACCGCCCTCGGAGGCATTGTCACCACTGGATGGACCACCCTGGCCGACGGCCCCCTTGCCGTGGGCGACATGGCATGGTCTTGGGACATGGACTTTGGGCAACCCCTCGCGCGTGAGGCCGACATGAATTTGATGGTGGACCTGGCGTTGGACGGCGTGAACGTGGCAGAGGGCAGTGGCCTGAATGTGCAGACGTTCCTCGTTCCAGACACTTTGTCCCAAATGTGCGATCCCTCGACGGCAGGTGCACCGCAATTCGTGCGCATGGACGGCAACGACCGCATGGAAATCGACCCCGTGGCCTTGCTCGGCATCGACACGACCATCACCTTGGAATGTTGGGTGCGAGGAGATGCTGCGGTGCTTCCGACAAACACCACGTTGTTCGAAGGGGTGAACGCGGCCAACCAGCGCGAAGTCAACGTTCACTTGCCCTGGAGCAACAGCCGGGCCTACTGGGACTGTGGGTACGACGGGGGATACGATCGCATTGACCAGGACGCTGGTGAAGGCATTTTGGAGGGACGCTGGGTGCACTGGGCCTTCACCAAAAACGCGGAAACAGGCGTCATGCGGATGTACGTCAACGGCCAGCTTTGGTTGACCGGCACGGGCAAAGACAACGTCATCGGAGAGATTGCGCGGATGAATTTGGGGGGCTCATGGAACGGAGACGTCGATTACTACGGCGATGTGGCTTCGTTCCGGATTTGGGATGCGGCGTTGACGGCCCCCACATTGGCGGCCTACATGAACGTGTCTTCGATGGATGCGTTGTTGGACCACCCGCACGCCGACGACTTGCGCGGCGTCATCAACATGGACGGTCAAGACGGCGAAGCCATCAACCAAGGTCCTCTGGCCGGTTGGTTGCACGGCGATGCCGGACGCCGGATGTTCTCACCTCGGGAGGCCTTTTTGGATGCGGTGCCTGCCACGCATCGCCCCGCCTTGATTTTGACAGGAGGTGCTGAGCCTCTGATGGCCGTGGGTGAAGTCATGTGGGCGGACGTGATTCCCGTTCCTCCCATGTCGGTCACGACCTGGGAAGTGGAAGGCAATGGGGTGGTTTGGACCGACTTGCACTACGGTTGGCCTGCCGATTTGGTCACGAGCACCAGCATGGAGTGGGGCGACACCTTGTCCACGTACACGTTGTCGGGCGAGGTTGTGGCTTACAACAACGAAAGCCTCAACTACTGGTCTGAGCCGTTTGAAATCATCGACCGTTACGAACTCGCACGCTACATCACACCCTACGGCATCAACCTGACGCTCGGCCCCGACGGGTGGGCGTGGGTGTTTGATGTCACGGACTACGCGCCACTCCTGAAGGACAGCGTGGAATTGCAGTGCGGCAATTGGCAGGAGCTTCTTGATCTAAAGTTTGCCTTCATCGAGGGCACGCCGCCGCGCGATGTGGAAAATGTGACCGCGTTCTGGAAGGGCATCCACTACCTGAACAACTGGGATGCCACCATTTTGCCTCAAACCTACGCGCCGGGAGAGGGCGAAGAAATGTGGCGTTTGAAGACGCGGGCGAGTGGCCACGACTTTGGGCAGGGAAACAACTGCGCGGAGTTTTGCTACAACACCCACAGTGTGAAGGTCAACGACACGCAGGAGTGGAGTTGGGAAATCATGCAGGAGTGTGCGGACAACCCGCTGTACCCACAGGGGGGGACTTGGATCTACGACCGCGCAGGTTGGTGTCCAGGGGCACCTGTGCGCACCGAGGATTTGGAATTGACCCCACTCGTGGCGGGACAGGACAGCTTCACCGTCGAATACGACGTGACGTACGATCCGTATGGGAACTACCGCATGGAGGGCCAAATCATCGGCTACGGCCCGGCCAACATGGCCCATGACGTGGAGGTGATGGACATCCTCGCGCCCAACGACGACAAGTTGTTGTCGCGCTTGAACCCGGTGTGTGAAAACCCCGTGGTTCGAATTCGCAACACAGGATCCGAACCGTTGACTTCGGTCACCTTCACGTACGGCATCACAGGCGAGGATTTGGTGACGGAAACCCTCACGTTCGAATCGCCTTTGCTGTTCCTTGAAACGCGTGATGTGGAATTGCCCTACGATGCCACGGCCTACTTTGTCGGGGACGACGAAGAAGTGCTGCGCTTTGAAGTGCGGGGAGATGTGGCAGGCGATTTGGACGAAGATCCCTCCAACGGCTGGATGTCTACGTCCTTCCGTCGCCCTCCCACATGGCAGTACAACAGCCTGGACGACAACCGCATGATTGTGTGGACCAAGACCAACAACGTGCCCGGAGAGACGACCGTGGAAATCCGTCACGCCGACGGAGGACTGTACTGGGCCCGCAGCTACAGTGAAGCGAACACTACCTACCGTGACACCATCGTGCTCAACCAAGGGTGCTACCGATTCACCGTCAACGACAGCGGGGACGACGGCATTGATTTTTGGGCCAACAACGACGGTTCAGGATACGTGCGCCTTAAAAAGGTGGCCGGAGGGAACTTCAAAGTCTTTGAATCCGACTTTGGAAAGTCCATCTCCCAAGCCTTTTACTGGGCCACCAACTTGTACAGCGGCGTGGACGAGCAGCCCGCTGCAGGAGGCGATGTCGCGGTGTTCCCCAACCCCATGCAAGACCAGCTTACGTTGCTTCCCGCGGGATTCTCAGGCCAGGCTGAGTACCGCATTCACAACGTCCAAGGTCAGTTGATCGATCAGGGGGTGTGGCACGCGCAGGCGGGACGGCAGTCCATCTTGGACGCCAGCGCCTGGCCTTCAGGCACGTTGGTGGTCGTGGTGCGTCAGGAAGACCAAGTTTGGACGCGCTGGGTGGTCAAGGAGTGATTTGAAGGGGGGTGTTTGCGTAAAAACACCTGTTTTTGACATCGACCCCCTCATTGTGGAGGGGGTGTTGATGAATTTTTGATGTTTTTTCCTTGAGGACCCCTTCTTGAGGGGGAGGGGCGGTGTATTTTTGCCCAAAAATCTACGCCATGAGCCTCAACCGTCAACAAGCCTTGCACGAAGTGCTGGATCGCGTGCCGAACCACCAGCCTCGTCCGGCCAACAAAATCTCCGAGTACTTCGGTGAAAACGTGTTCAACCCTCACGTGATGCGTTCGTACCTCCCTGACGAAGCCTACGACGGCATCGTGGAGGCCATGGAAAAGGGAACCCCCATCAGCCGCAAAGTAGCAGACCAAACGGCGTCGGCCATGAAGGAGTGGGCAATCAGCCGCGGTGCGACGCACTACACGCACTGGTTCCAACCCTTGACCGGAAGCACGGCGGAAAAGCACGACAGCTTCATCTCGCCCACAGCCGATGGTCGTGCCATTGAAAAGTTTGATGGAACCTTGCTCGTGCAGCAGGAGCCCGACGCATCTTCATTCCCAAGTGGTGGCATTCGCAACACGTTTGAGGCCCGTGGCTACACGTTGTGGGACCCCACGTCACCCGCGTTTGTGTGGGGAGAAACGCTTTGCATCCCCACCATCTTCATCAGCTACACCGGATACGCCCTCGACAACAAGATGCCCCTTCTGAAGGCGTTGTCTGCGGTGGACGATGCGGCCACGTCCGTGTGTCAGTACTTCGACAAGAACATCACGAAGGTGAATGCCACCTTGGGTTGGGAACAAGAGTACTTCCTCGTGGACAAGGCGTTGTACGCGGCGCGTCCTGACTTGGCCATGACCGGCCGCGCGCTGTTTGGCGCAGCCCCTGCAAAGGGTCAGCAACTCGACGACCACTACTTCGGTGCGATCCCCGAGCGCGTGTCTGCGTTCATGAAGGACTTCGAAATGGAAGCGCACAAGTTGGGCATTCCCGTAACCACGCGTCACAACGAGGTGGCGCCCAACCAATTTGAGTTGGCACCTGTGTTTGAAGAAGCCAACCTCGCCAACGACCACAACCTCCTCTTGATGGAGTTGTTGGAAAAGGTGGCACGTCGCCACGACTTCCGCATCCTGCTTCACGAGAAGCCTTTCGCCGGTGTGAACGGTTCGGGCAAGCACAACAACTGGTCGCTCGGCACCAACACCGGGGTCAACCTTCTCAAGCCAGGCAACAACCCCAAGACCAACCTCCGCTTCTTGACGTTCTTCGTGAACACCTTGGCGGCCTTGCACCGTCACGCAGACGTGGTGCGCGCGTCGATTGCCAGCGTCGGAAACGACCACCGCTTGGGCGCCAACGAAGCGCCTCCGGCGATCATGTCGGCCTTCATCGGCTCGCAATTGTCCGAACTGCTCGACGCCCTGGAAGCCAGCATCAAAGCAGGCAAGTTGACGCCTGCGGACAAGACCGCGCTCAAGCTTGAAATCGGCCGCATTCCTGAAGTGTTGCTCGACAACACCGACCGCAACCGCACCTCTCCGTTCGCCTTCACGGGCAACAAGTTTGAATTGCGTGCGGCTGGATCCACGGCAAACTGCGCGGTGCCCATGACCGTGCTCAACACCATCGTGGCAGAGCAACTCAACGCATTCAAGGCCGCAGTCGATGCCCGCATCAAGGGTGGTGACAAGAAGGACGACGCTTTGTTGAAAGAGTTGCAGAAGCTCATCAAGGAGCACAAGGCCATCCGCTTTGAAGGCAACGGATACGGCGACGAGTGGGTCAAGGAGGCCAAAAAGCGCGGTTTGAGCAACCTCACCGACACGCCCACGGCGTTGCAGGTTTGGGGTCGCAAAGAGGTGGCGGAGTTGTTCTCCTCGCTCGGTGTTTTGACCACGGAAGAGCTCCACGCCCGTCAGGAAGTGGAGTACGAGAACTACATCATGAAGCGTCAGATTGAGGCGCGCATCGCGGGAGACATGGCGACCAACATCGTCCTCCCAGCGGCCATTGCGTACCAAAACATGCTCATCGAGAACATCAGCGGTTTGACCGACGTGTTTGGCAAAGACGCCAAGGCGATGACTGCAGGTCAGCGCGAAGTGCTCGCGGAGGTGTCCGAGTGCGTGAGCAAGTTGCACACGTCGACATCGAGCCTGCGCAGCGAGCGCTCCAAAATCAACAAAATGGACGACATCGCGAAGCGCGCCGTGAAGTACGGATCGGTGGTCACGCCCCTCATTGAGGAGGTGGGCAACCACTGCGCCCGCCTGGAGCAATTGGTGGACAACGAGATTTGGCCCTTGCCCAAATTCCAAGAAATGCTCTTCACGTGCTGAGAAAGCGTCACGGGCCTCTGGACCGATTCACCATCGGCTGTTCGAGAAATGGAAAAGGCGTCTCCACAAGGGGGCGCCTTTTTTCTGTACTTTCACATCCTGATTCACCAAGCCTATTTAGGAATGCCTACCAACCTGCAAGCATCCGTGGCCCGCTTGAGTGCCACAATCCTTTTCTCTTTGTTCGCTGCCGCCGCAGCGTTTGCCCAGAGCGACATGACGTTCGAAGCGGACCAAGCGTTTGAACGTCGTGGTTACCACGAAGCGGCGCGCGAATACGTGGCGTTGTACGCCAAAATCAAGTCCGACGTTGCCCTCAAGGCGTACTGCGCCTTCCAAGCGGGAGAGTCGTACCGCCTTCACCACGAGCCTGAAATGGCGACAGAGTGGTACGACAAGGCCATTGGCTTGAAGTACGGAGACCGCAACAGCATGGTGTTCTTGGTGTACGGGGATGCGCTCCGTGACCAAGAAGCATTTGATGAGGCCATCGAGATGTACGCACGTTACCAAAATGCGGGCGGCGATTCTGACGTGGCCGAAAGCCGCATTGAAAATGCCGACCTCGCAGCCATCATGATTGAGGAGCCCGAGAGCCGTTACATCGTGGAGCCCATGGTGTTGCTGAACTCGGCGTCCTACGATTTCTGCCCCACATTCACGGGCAAGAAGCAGGACGAGCTCGTGTTCGCTTCTTCGCGTGAGTCCGCGACAGGAACCGACGAAGATCCCATCACGGGCCAGGCCTACATGGATTTGTTCCACAGCGACATGGACAAGAAGGGGCGTTGGAGTGAGCCCGAGCCTCTGGGCAACACCATTTGCACCTCCCACAATGAGGGTGGAGCCACCTTCGACAGCGACGGCAAGGTCATTTACTTCACGCGCTGCATGGACATGGACGGTTCAAACTTGGCATGTGACATTTTCATGGCCAAAAAACAAGGAGCCAGCTACGGGGCCTCTTCCGCGTTGGGCCTCATCAACCGCGAAGAGAACGACAGTTCTCAAGTGGGACACCCCACCTTGTCTCCTGACGACAACATCTTGATTTTCGCATCGGACATGCCCGGTGGATTCGGAGGCAAAGACCTCTGGTACGTCGAAGCAGTCGACGGCTCTTTCGAAGGCGCAGTGCCACAGAATCTCGGTGCGAGCATCAACACGGCCGGCGACGACATGTTCCCCCACTACCGGGACAACGGTGACTTGTACTGGTCAACCAACGGCCGCGAGGGACTCGGTGCGATGGACCTTTGGAAGGCGGAGGCACGCGAAGGGAAACTTGCCTTTGCGGAGCCCACAGCGTTGCCCTACCCGTTGAATTCTGTGGCGGACGACTTTGCCATTTCCTTCCGCGACGGCACGGAAGACGGCATGTTCACCTCCAACCGCGTGGGCGGCAAGGGTGTCGACGATTTGTACTCGTTCAAATTGCCTCCGTTGGAGTTCTGTTACCAAGCGTATGTCTACGACTACGACACGGGCATGCCCATCGAAGGTGCGACGGTCACCTTGGAATCCAACGACGGTTCTTCCAATGCCTTCACCTCGGATGGAGAAGGGGAGCTGTCTTTGTGCGACGGTGAAATTGGAGAGAACATGACCTTCAATGTGGACGTGGCGGCTGAAGGTTACATCGGCACAGGCGACTTGCTCACCACCGCTGGCTTGACGGAGTCCACCACACTCGCCCGCGAGTACCTCTTGAAGGAAATTGTTTTGAACAAGGAATACGACATGCCTGTGGTGCTCTACCCATTGGGCTCTGCAGAGCTCTTGGTGGATGAGTCGGTGAACTCTGCGGACTCGCTGAACTACCTCGTGGATTTGTTGGAGCGCAACGAGAATTTGGTCATCCAATTGGAGGCGCACACGGACAGCCGTGGAAGTGCTTCGGCGAACAAGAAGTTGAGCCAAGACCGCGCGGAAACGTGTGTGAACTACTTGCAAGAGAAGGGCGTTGCCGCGGCGCGCATGGTCCCTGTGGGTTACGGAGAGGAAGCGTTGCTTGTCAGCGATGCGGAAATCAACCGCATGGCCGCAGACGACCGCGAGTTGGCGCACCAGCGCAACCGCCGAACGGTCTTCAAGATCATCCGCTTCGATTACAAGCCCGGCGAATAAGTCGTGAGCGACGCGAGGTACGCTGCGCGCGGGGTGTCCGCGGGCAAGGAAGAGGTGCATGCCGCCATTGAAGGCATCGACAAGGGCTTGTTCCCCAAGGCTTTTTGCAAGATTGTGCCCGATCATTTGACGGGGAGTGAGGACCACTGCGTGGTGATGCATGCCGACGGAGCCGGGACCAAATCGTCCCTCGCCTACATGTATTGGAAGGAGACCGGAGACGTCAGTGTGTGGCGTGGCATTGCCCAAGACGCACTCATCATGAACGTGGATGACCTGCTTTGCGTGGGGTGCACAGGGCCCATTTTGGTGTCCAGCACCATTGGGCGCAACAAGCATCTGGTGCCGGGTGAGGTCATCAAAGAGGTCATCCAAGGAACGGAATCCTTGTTGGCGGACCTTCGAGGCCAAGGCCTTGACATCCGTTCGACAGGAGGGGAGACGGCGGATGTCGGCGACCTTGTTCGCACCATCATCGTGGATTCCACCGTGGTGGCGCGCATGCGACGAGACGAGGTGATTGACAATGGCCGGATTGAAGCGGGCAACGTCGTGGTAGGTTTGGCGAGTTTTGGGCAAGCCAACTACGAATCGACGTACAACGGAGGCATGGGAAGCAACGGGTTGACCTCTGCGCGTCACGATGTGTTCGGCAAGTCCTTGGCCGCGAAGTATCCCGAAAGTTTTGACCCCGGAACCGATGCGCAATTTGTGTACTCAGGCAGCTTTGGCTTGACCGATGCGGTGGAAGGATCGCCCTTGGATGCAGGTCAAATGGTGTTGTCTGCCACACGCACCTATGCACCCGTGGTACAGTCCTTTTTGAAAGATCACCGCGCGAAAATTTCGGGGATGGTGCATTGCTCGGGCGGGGCCCAAACCAAGGTGCTGCATTTCTTGAACGACGGACTTCACGTCGTCAAGGACAACATGTTTGACATTCCGGTGCTGTTTGAGACGATTCAACGCGAGTCGGGGACGTCGTGGGAAGAGATGTACAAGGTGTTCAACATGGGACACCGGCTTGAGGTCTACACCGACGAAGCCACCGCACAGGAGATCATCGAGGTGAGCGAGTCGTTTGGCATCGCAGCCCAAGTCATCGGCCGCGTCGAAGCCAAGGAAGGAAAGGCCGAAGTCACGGTGAACGGCCCTCACGGAACGTACACCTACAGCTAAGTCATGGCGCTGGACCGCGAGGCCATCGGCGGTTGGGTGAACAAGCTCCAGAGCATCGCGGATCGGTTCACGGAGGTGGAGAAGCGCGTCTCCGACCCCGAGGTGGCCTCCGACCAGCAAGCCTTTGCGGCGTTGATGCGGGAGCATCGTCGGTTGAAGCCCATGGCCGAGAAGGCGCGCCAGCTTGTCACGTGTTTGGCCAATTGGGACGAGGCGACCTCTTGGAAGGATTCGGAAGATGCCGACATGCGTGAGCTTGGGGCGGCGGAATTGCCGGCCTTGACGGCTGAACTCGAGCAGGGTGTGGAAGAGGCCAAATGGATGTTGCTCCCCCACGACGCTGCGGACGACCGCGATGCGATTCTGGAAGTGAGGGCAGGGACAGGTGGTGACGAGGCGGCTTTGTTTGCAGGGGATTTGGTCCGGATGTATGTGAAGCACGCCGAGGACCGCGGGTGGAAACACAGTTGGGTCGGCATGAGCGAAGGCACAGTCGGTGGATTCAAGGAAGCGGTGATTCGGTTGGAAGGGGAAGGCGTGTTCGGCTGGCTCAAATTTGAGCGCGGGGTACATCGCGTCCAACGGGTTCCGGCCACGGAATCTCAAGGAAGGGTCCATACGAGCGCCGCCACTGTGGCGGTGTTGCCCGTGGCTGGAGAAGTGGATGTCGACCTCAACTTGAACGATGTACGCAAGGACACGTTTCGCGCCAGTGGCGCGGGCGGTCAGCACGTGAACAAAACCGAGAGTGCGGTTCGTTTGACACACATTCCCACGGGCACGGTGGTGGAATGCCAAGACGGCCGTTCTCAGCACCAGAATTACGAGCGCGCCCTCGAAGTGTTGCGGAGTCGATTGTACGATGCAGCGCGGGCCGAGGCCGAAGCTGAACGGGCTGCTGAGCGAAAATCCCAGGTTAGCACAGGGGATCGAAGTGCCAAAATCCGAACCTACAATTTTCCCCAAGGCAGGGTCACCGACCACCGCATTGGGTTGACGCTGCATGCGTTGCCCGCCATCTTGGGCGGGGACTTGACGGCCGTCATTGAGGCCTTGCATGTGGCCGACCGTGCCGAGCGGTTGAAAAATCTTTGACAATCCCCCTTGCCAAGGCGTGTTCGGGTGGCCCTCACGAACGGCCTTGCCCGACCTTTGCGGCATGTCCGCACCTCGATTGTCTCGGCGTTCCCCTGCCATCGCTTTGCAAACCCCGGAAGGGTTGTTGTCTGCCATTCAGGCCAAAGGTTCCTACCTCTGCGTCGGGCTTGATCCCGACCCGACCAAGATTCCCACTTCGTTCGGTGCAGGCGTGGAGGGCATGGAGGCCTTTTGCTTGGCCATGGTTCAGGCCACCCAACATGTGGCGGTGGCGTACAAGCCCAACTTGGCCTTTTTCGAGCAATACGGTGCCGCGGGGTGGGCCGCCTTGGAACGCGTGGTCGAACAGATTCCGAGTGACGTCTTGGTGATTGCCGATGCGAAGCGCGGCGACATTGGCAACACCGCCACGCGGTATGCACGCGCCATGTTTGAGGGACTTGGGGCGGATGCTGTGACCGTCGCGCCCTACATGGGGCGGGACAGCGTCGAGCCGTTCACGGCGTTCGAAGGTCGTTGGACCATTTTGCTCGCACTGACATCCAATCCTGGGGCAGAGGATTTTGAGTTCCACGGAGATCGTCCGCTGTACCGTGAAGTGTTGCGCAAAAGCCAAACCTTCCAGGGCGCCCAAAGGCTGATGTTTGTCGTGGGAGCCACAAGACCGGCCATGCTCAAAGAAGTGCGCGAAGAAGCGCCCGATGCGTTCCTTTTGGTTCCAGGTGTTGGCGCCCAAGGCGGCACGGTGGAAGACGTTGCCGAGCACGGCATGAATGACCAATGCGGATTGTTGGTGAACAGTTCCAGGGGCATCCTTTACGCGGCTGGGGCTGACGCCACCCAGGAGGAATCTCAAGCGGCGGCCGCCAACGCGGCGGAGGGTCTGGCGGTACAGATGCGCACGACTTTGGAGGCCAAAGGCTTGCTGTAAGCCATTTGCAAAATTCACGTCTGCGATTGCAAAACGCGACGGTCTTGCGGTGCGCAGCTTTCGAGGCGCGTCGTAGATTCACCGCAATGATGATGTTTCCCTTTCGCGTCTTTCCCAGAATCTATCTCGCGGTCGCTTTTGTGATTGGCGTGGTCATTTTTGGAAGTGTGGGATACGTCGTGGTGGAAGGGTATTCTTGGGTGGAGGCTTTGTACATGACGGTCATCACGGTGTCGACGGTGGGGTTTGGAGAGGTGAGGGAGTTGAGCGACAACGGCATGGTCTTCACCACAATTTTGATCATGGGGAGCTTGGGCACGTTCGCGTACTCGATTTCCGCCCTCACGACGTACTTTGTCAATGGTGAATACCGAAACACGTTCAAAGAGGCACGCTTGAAACAGGAAGTAGAAAAATTGAGTGGACACGTGATTGTCTGCGGTCTGGGTCGCGTCGGCGAAATGGCGGTGCAGGAGTTGGTCGACCACAACACAGCGGTGGTCATTGTGGAAGGCGATGCCGAGAAGGCAGAGCGTCTCGCCGAGGAGGGCCTGCTCGTGATTCCCGGAGACGCCACCCGAGACGAGAATTTGGCCAATGCGGGCATCACGCGCGCGAAGTCAGTCATCACCACGCTGCCCGACGATGCCCAAAACCTCTATGTGGTCCTCGCCGCCCGCGAGATGGCCCCGGACATCCACATCATCAGCCGGGCCTCCATGTCCAACTCGGTAAGCAAGCTGCGCGTGGCTGGTGCCAACAACGTCATCATGCCCGACAAGGTCGGCGGTGCACACATGGCGTCGCTGGTGGTTATGCCCGATGTGTTGGAGTTCCTCGACCACGTCCGCATTCAAGGTGCGGACGCCATCAATTTGGAAGAAATCCCCGTGAACGTCTTGCCTCAAGGTCTCAAGACGGCCACCCTTGGTGAACTCGATACGCGCAACCGCGTCGGTGTCAACGTCGTCGGCGTCAAAAAGTCAGATGGCGATTTCATCATCAACCCCAGTGCAGACACGCCGCTCGACGACGCGTGCAAATTGTTTGTGTTGGGCACCGTTGACCAAATCCGCACGCTGAATCGCGTCTTGGGCATTCAGCCCCCTCAAGTTTGACAAAACCACACCTATGATCCCACGTATTGCCTTTCTCTTGCTGTCCCTAGTGCCATGGCTCGCCCATGCCCAAGACAGCGTCGACGACCGCATCAATGCGGTGATGGAGCCCGTAACCAACGCCATCATGAGCGTCATCTTTTTCACCGTTCCCATTGGCGGCGGGCGCGAGGTGCCGTTCGTGTTGATTTGGCTGCTTGCAGGGGCCTTGATTTTTACGCTCTACAACCGCTTCGTCAACATCACCGCTTTTGGCCATGCCTTGGATGTGGTTCGCGGTAAATTTGACGACCCCAACCACAAAGGGGAAGTCAGCCATTTTCAAGCCTTGACCGCAGCGCTCTCTGGCACGGTCGGCGTGGGCAACATTGCGGGTGTGGCTGTGGCCGTGTCCTTGGGTGGGCCTGGTGCGACCTTCTGGATGATTGTGGCCGGTCTGCTCGGCATGAGTTCCAAGTTTGTCGAGTGCACCTTGGGCACAAAGTACCGTCGTGTGAATGAGGACGGGAGCATTTCAGGTGGACCGATGTACTACCTGCGGGACGGCTTGGCCAAGCAAAACAAGAAAGGCCTTGGTGCCGTGCTGGCCGTGTTGTTCGCCATTGCATGCATTGGCGGTTCTTTTGGCGGAGGTAATATGGTTCAGATCAACCAAGCCACAAGCCAACTCATCGCCGTGACGGGAGGTGAAGCTTCCATGTTCTACGGCAACAGTTGGATTTTCGGGGTCATCATGGCCGTGATTGTGGCGGCCATCATTCTCGGAGGCATCAAGAGCATCGCCAAAGTGACGGACAAAGTGGTCCCATTCATGGTGGGCATTTACATTCTCGGCGCCTTGGCGGTCATTTTTGGCAACCTCGGGGAAGTGCCTGCGGCCTTCGGCAAAATTTTCAGCGGCGCCTTCAACAGCGATGCGATGTACGGAGGACTTGTGGGGGTGTTGATCCAGGGCTTTAAGCGCGCGGCGTTTTCGAACGAAGCGGGCATTGGTTCGGCCTCGATTGCCCACAGTGCCGCAAAGACCGACGAACCTGTCAGTGAAGGCATCGTGGCGTTGTTGGAGCCGTTCATCGACACCGTGGTCATCTGCACCATGACGGCCTTGGTCATCGTCATTTCTGACTACGGCGCGTACGACCAAGCCGGGGTTTTGGCAAGCGCCCAAGCAGGGGAGTTGCAGGCCATCAATTTGACCTCCTCTGCGTTCAGCCAGACATTGTCTTGGTTCCCGGTGGTCTTGTCTGTGGCGGTCATTTTGTTTGCGCTGAGCACCATGATCAGCTGGAGCTACTATGGATTGAAGGCGTGGACGTTCTTGTTTGGGGAGACGCGCGCCATGGACATCACCTACAAAGCGCTGTTTTGCGTGTTTGTGATTGTGGGGTCGGCCATCAGTGCTCAAAGTGTGTTTGACTTCGGCGATGCCATGATTTTTGCCATGTGCTTCCCCAACGTGTTGGGATTGTATTTCATGGCCCGCGAGGTGAAGGAGGATTTGGGAGATTACATGAGGAGGGTAAAGAGTGGCGAAATCAAGAGGTACGACTGACACATCCAAGACGTTTTTTGGCGTCAGGCATGCCCAACTCCGCGACTGGAGTTGGGCATGTTTGTTGATTGCGGGATTGGCATGCAGTCACCTTTGGCGGGCTCAAGCTTGGGAACGACGGTTGAGGAACGTTCCGCGGGCCACGGTGTCTTCGCTGCACTGTTGGCTAGAAGACATGGACGTGCCCGATGCATCCCGACATGCCGCGCGCTCGCGTGATAAGCACAGGCAACGGGATGCTGTCACAACAACCAAGAACCGTCTGCGGCCTGAGGCGGTCTTCAAGCCCCAACGGCTGGTGGACCTCAATCAAGCCAGTGCGGAGGAGTGGGCTGCATTGTCAGGGATTGGTCCGGTGCTCTCTCGCCGAATCGTCAAATTCCGAGACGCGCTCGGCGGATTTGCTTCCATGAATCAACTGCATCATGTCTATGGCCTGGATTCTGCCGTGATTGAGCGCGTCCAGCCTTCATTGAGGTTGGAGGCCCATTCGCATCGTGGCATCTGCCTGGATACGGTCACCTTCCGGTCTCTGGTGCGCCACCCCTTGTTTGATGCAGCCCAAACGCGAAAGGTCCTTCGGGCGTGGGGTAAGGGCACCACCCTCGATGTGTTTTGGATGCGACTCTCGGCCACGGAAGCGGAACGCCAAGCCTGGATGCCATACTTGCGTGTGTGTCCTGTGGTGGAGGGACAGGACGGCATGGAGTTGGAGCGGTGAACCCTCTTTGCCGACCTTTGTGGTCCTCAACGACAGGAACCCATGCAACTTACATTGACCTCCGACCAGCGCCTGATACGCGACAGCATCCGTGACTTTGCCCAAAGGGAAATTTTGCCCCACCGAATGGAGTGGGATGAAAGCCAGCATTTCCCCCGGGACCTGTTTCAGCGGATGGGGGAGTTGGGATTGATGGGGATGTTGGTTCCAGAGCAGTTCGGTGGTGCTGGCTTGGGGTACTATGAATACAAGATGGCCATTGAAGAGCTGGCCAAGGTATGTGGATCCATTGGCTTGTCCATGGCCGCGCACAACAGCCTTTGCACCGGGCACATTTTGCAGTTTGGCAACGAGGAGCAGAAGCAACGCTGGTTGCCCAAATTGGCATCCGGTCAATGGATTGGCGCGTGGGGCTTGACCGAGGCGAATACGGGAAGCGACGCCATGCGCATGCGGTGTGTAGCCGAGAAAGATGGCGACGAGTGGGTGTTGAATGGCACCAAGAACTGGATCACCCATGGCATCACAGGCGATGTGGCTGTGGTGCTTGCCAGAACAGGAGAATTGCTCGACAGCCGCGGAATCACGGCATTTGTGGTGGAACGCGGAACGCCCGGATTTTCTGGAGGCAAAAAGGAAAACAAACTCGGCATGCGCTCAAGCGAGACGGCCGAGATGATTTTCGACCAATGCCGCATCCCCGAGGCCAACGTGCTCGGAGAAGTGGGAGAAGGGTTCATCCAAGCGATGAAAATTTTGGATGGCGGAAGGATCAGCATTGCCTCCCTGGCCTTGGGCATGGCCAAAGGCGCGTTGGAGACGGCTACGCAATACGCAAAGGAGCGTGAGCAGTTTGGACAACCCATTGCCCGCTTTCAAGCCATCGCCTTCAAGCTGGCCGACATGGCAACATCCATTGAAGCGGCGGACTTGCTGACCTTGCAGGCTTGCGAGCTCAAGACGCGAGGCAAAGCCGTGACTAAGGAGAGCGCGATGGCCAAATACGAAGCGAGTGAAGTGTGTGTGCGCGTGGCGACAGAAGGGGTGCAAATCCTGGGCGGCTACGGCTACACGAAGGACTTTCCTGCAGAGAAATTCTACCGTGACAGCAAGCTGTGCACCATCGGAGAGGGGACCAGCGAAATCCAAAAATTGGTCATCAGCAGAGAATTGCTGAAGGCCTAAGGTGTTCTTTCTCTGAAATTTCTTATTTTTGGCGCCCAATCAGAATTACCATGCTCAGCATTCAAGTCAAAGAGGGGGACAACATCGAACGCGCCCTCAAGCAATTCAAGAAGAAGTTCGATCAGACAAAAACGATGAGGCAATTGCGCACGCGTCGTGAGTTCGTGAAGCCGAGCGTGCTGAACCGTGAGATGCGCAAGAAAGCGGTCTACAAAAACGGTCTGAATTTGAAGTCGGAGTGATATAACTTCGATAATTCATCGACATAATACTTGGTTATGTCGATAGAAAAGGCGATATTGCACATGCTGTATCGCCTTTTTTATGCCTTGCCCCTTGATCCAATCCCCCCAGCATATTGCCCAATTCCTGGATTATCTGCAGAAAGAGCGGAGGGGATCTGACCACACCATTCGGTGTTACAAGTCGGACCTTAACCAAATGCAGAGGTACATGGTGGCGGCGTATGAAGTCGGGGATTTGACGTCCATCGAGTCCGAATGGATTCGGTCTTGGGTTGTCGAGTTGGTCAAGGCGGGAAAGTCGCCAAGGACCATCCACCGCAAGGTGAGTGTTTACCGCACATTTGTGAAGTACGCCCGCCGTCAAGGCATCATGAACACCAACCCTGCCGAGTCGGTGGTGTTGCCCAAGGTGGAGAAGCGCATGCCAGAGGTGGTCCCAGAGCACGCCATGAATCAGCTGTTTGCAGAGGAGGTGTTTGCGACGGACTGGAAAGGTCGCCGAGATCGCAGCATGATGGCACTGCTTTATGAGACGGGCATCCGGATGAGTGAGTTGATTGGTTTGAAAGTGGGGGATGTCAACGGAGCGCGCAAAGAGCTTCGTGTCTACGGCAAGGGAAGAAAAGAACGCGTGTTGCCGTTGTTGCCCTCAACCCTTGAGAGCATCATGCAACACGTGATGGATCGTCCTGTGGGAGGAGACGATTTGTTCGTGACGGATGCAGGGAGTTCTCTGTATCCGTCATTTGTTTACCGAAGGGTC
Source organism: uncultured Comamonadaceae bacterium (assembly GCA_964527895.1). GTDB lineage: Bacteria > Bacteroidota > Bacteroidia > Flavobacteriales_D > Sanyastnellaceae > UBA11663. Next base: position 60,334 of record CAZGQI010000011.1, read on the forward strand.
AATCACTATCTTGGAGAGGTGAGTTCTCTGCAGCAATGCAGCCCTCACGTACTTCGGCATACGTTTGCGACCCATCTGTTGAACAGAGGGGCTGAGTTGGCGGCGGTAAAAGATTTGCTCGGCCACGCCAGTTTGTCCTCCACACAGGTGTACACCCAGCACACGACAGCAAGGCTGAAGGAGTTTCACAACGCTTCTCCGCTGAACAAAAGGGCGACGGGGGAGTAAAACCCGTTGCGACATGCAAATTCAGATTCATTCGATTCATTTTGACGCCGACGCGTCCCTCTTGGATTTTGTCAAAGCGAAGTTGGACAAGTTGTTGACCTACAACAACGAGATCCAAAACTTCGAGGTGTTCTTAAGGGTAGAAAAGAGCGACACCCGTGAGAACAAGGTGGTGGAAGTCAAAGCCCACGTTCCAGGCAAAGACTTGTTTGCCAAGAAGCGTTCGGTGAGTTTTGAGGCCGCGATGGATGAGGTGCACGAAGCCTTGCGCAGACAGGTGATGAAGGTGCATGCATGAGCGTCAGTTCTTCCTAAAAATTTTCCCGCGTGAGCATGTGTAATCACGTGGATTTCTTTCTTACATTTGCCCTCCCGAAAACCGGGAGGGTTTTTGTTGCCCTGTTCTTTGAAATG
>CAZGQI010000012.1:0-60204 GCA_964527895.1 uncultured Comamonadaceae bacterium
CGGCAGGGGTGCAGGTCACGCAGAACTCGGGCCAGCCCGGTTCCACGCAGACCATTCGCATCCGTGGTCTCGGTTCGATCAACAATTCGGACCCCTTGTTCATCGTGGACGGCATCCCTTCAGGAGGCATCGACTACTTGAACCCTTCGGACATTGAGAGCATCAGCATCTTGAAGGATGCGGCGTCAACGGCCATTTATGGTGCGCGTGGTGCGAACGGGGTGGTGTTGATCACAACCAAAAAGGGATCGCGCGGAAGCAAGGCGACCCTGACGTACGACTCTTACATCGGCATGCAAGAGCCTTGGAAGTTCATGGCGCTGTTGAATGCGGAGGAGTACGCGACGTTGATGAACGAAAGCCGCGCAGCTGCCGGATTGGCGGCGTTGCCTGGGTTGACGGATCCCGCGTCTTTGGGCCAAGGGACCAACTGGCAAGAAGCCATGTTCCAACGTGCCCCCATGTCCAACCACAGCGTGCTCTACACCAACGGCACAGAGACCTCGAGCATGGCCATGGGTGCGAGCCACTTCTCCCAAGATGGCATCATCGGAGGGGAGAAGGGCCGCTTTGAGCGGACCACATTCCGTGTGAACTCCGAGCAGCAAGCGGGGGACCGCATCAAGGTGGGCCAAAACGTGACCTTCACGAACATCAACCGCAGTGCCCTCGCGGTCAACAACGAGTTTGCCACGCCTGTGGTGCGCGCGTTGAACATGGACCCTGTCACGCCGGTGACCCGTCCCGACGGTCAGTACGCGTACACGGACTACATCGACAGCGACATCGTGAACCCCATCAACCAAATCGAGCAGACGTACGACAACTGGACGACCAACCGATTTGTGGGGAACGTGTTCGGGGAAATGGACTTGACGCCCAACCTGAAGTTCCGTTCTTCGGTCAACGTGGATTTGGCTTTGGGTTCTCAGAACATCTTCTTGCCAGCCTACGACTTGGCTTTGTTCCCCGGCGACCCCAACCGTCCCGCCACCGAATTCCGCGAGGTCAACTCTTTGATTCGCGCGGAAAACAAGTGGTCAACGTGGCAGTGGGAGAACACCCTCACGTACACCAAGGAGTTCGAGAACGAGGACAAGCTTCAGGTCATTGCAGGTTACTCAGCCTTGGAGTCTCGCTCCACGAGCATCACGGCTTCACGCGACAGCTTGGCGACGAACGACCCCACCTATGCTTTCTTAAGCAACAGCTTGAACGTGGAACCCCAAATCCCACGGGCCAGCGACGGCATCAGCGAAACCGCGTGGATTGGACAGTTTGTCCGTGCCACGTACGACCTCGGCAAAGAGTGGTCTTTGATGGGCACCTTGCGTTACGACGGTTCTTCCCGCTTTGGACTGAACAACCGCTTTGGATTGTTCCCCTCGTTCTCTGCGGCTTGGAACTTGACCGAGCGTCCATGGTTTGACGAAAAGGACTGGATCGACTTCTTCAAGGTTCGCGGAAGCTGGGGGCGCAACGGAAACGCCGAGATCGGCGACTACGCGTACAACCCCGTGATCGTGAACGGTTTGAACTACACCTTCGGCCAAGAGCAGAACCAAATCATCGGTTCAGGCCCCGTGGCGATCGCCAACCCCGACCTCAAGTGGGAGACGGGTGAGCAGATCAACTTCGGTGTGGACGCGGACTTCTTGGACGGACGTTGGAACCTCATTTTCGACATCTACGAAAAGAACACGATCGACATGTTGGCTTACGTTCCCAACCCCGGCACCGCCGGTTTGGAACCCGGTCCTTCGAACGTGGCCTCTGCGCGCAACCGCGGTGCGGAATTGGCGGTCGGTTACCAGGGAGGTGAGGGAGACTTCACCTACAACCTGAACGGCAACATCTCGGCGTACCGCAACGAAGTCACCGACCTCGGTGCGCCCGTCGACAGCTTGAACCAGCCCATTTTCACGGGCAACGTGTTTGGCTCAGGCGACTTCGTGGCGATCACGGACATCGGCTTGCCCATCGCGACCTTCTGGGGTTTCGAAACGGCGGGCATTTACCAAACCGACGAGGAGGCCATGGCGGACACCAGCCAGGCCAACGCCGTGGCAGGTGATGTCATTTTTGTGGACCAGAACGGCGACGGCGTCATCAACAACGAAGACAAAGTGGTCATCGGCAACCCGCACCCCGATTTCACCTACGGCTTCACGGCCGGCGCGAAGTACAAGAACTTCGACGTGAACTTGTTCTTGCAGGGCAGCCACGGCAACGACATCTACAAAGGGATGTTCCGCTACGACCTCAACACCACCAACCTGCCGATTTCGGCCTTGGACCGTTGGACAGGGGAGGGGTCGACCAACGAGACACCTCGTGTGACCCACTCCGACCTCAACCAAAACAACCGCGTGTCGGACCGCTTCATCGAAGACGGTTCCTACTTGCGGGTGAAGTCGTTGATGGTGGGCTACACCTTGCCTTCGGAGGTCTTGGACCGCGTCGGCATCTCCAAGTTCCGCATCTACGCCAGTGCCAACAACCTGTTTACGTTTACGAAGTACACAGGCTTGGATCCTGAAATCGGCACCCGTGGCACGCTGGAAATCGGCATTGACCGCGGATTCTACCCATCTCCCCGGATTTACAACCTGGGCATCAATGTGACGTTCTGATGAAACAAAACGCAACAACCCTTTCATGGATGGGCGCGCTGACCTTGATGGTCTTTGTGCTCTTCAACACGGGATGCTCCAAGGATTTCTTGGACCGCGATCCCTACATCGGCAGCTCTGCGGGCAACTTCTACCAAACGGCGGAAGACGCAGAAGCGGCCACCATCGCCTGCTACGCACCCTTGCAGGTCGAAATCTCAGATGGTGCGCACTTCCGTTGGTACTTCGGTGACATTGTCAGCGACGATGCCGACAAGGGAGGCTCTGGCGACACCGACGAACCCGACTTGCTCGAGTTCGAGGGCTTTTACGGCGACCCTTCCAGCGGCATTGTGCTCGGGGAATGGAAGACGGCCTACAAAGGCATCACCTACTGCAACCTCGCTTTGGAGAACATCCCTGGCATTGAGATGGACGAGTTCACCAAGCTCGCGTACCTCGGAGAGGCGCAGTTCTTGCGTGCCTACTGGTACTTCAACCTCGTCACCACATTTGGTGGTGTGCCGCTCGTGACGCGTCCGTTGGCGCCGTCGGAGTATGCGCAGCCACGTGCGACGGATGAGGAGGTTTGGGCCCAAATCGTCGCCGACCTCGAGGAGGCCGCGGCCAACTTGCCTGCCAAGAGTGCGTACGGCACATCGCAGACGGGCCGAGCCACGCGTGGTGCGGCAAATGCCTTGTTGGCCAAGGCGCACCTTTACCAAGGCAACATGGCGGAGTGCCGCGCACGTTGCGAAGAGGTCGTGGGCTCGGGGGAGTACTTCCTGGATCCCAACTACGGCAACATCTTCACGGAAGGTGGTGAAAACGGACCTGGGAGCATTTGGGAAATCCAATACGCGAACAACTCCGGTGGAAACTGGGGTGCTCAATTTTGGAGTGAAGGCACCTACACCAACGTGTTCCAGCGCGCCCGCGGAACGTTCAGTGGATACGGCTTCAACTTGCCCACCCAGGACTTCGTCGACGAATTCGAAACGTGGGAAGAGCAGATTGGTCCAGACGTCATCCAAAAGATGGACCCACGCTTGGGATACACCGTGTACGCGCTGGGTGACAATGCTTCGGACTGGGGCACCATCACCGCAGATGCCACGGGCATGACCAGCGAATACTACCCACGCAAGTACTTCAACCCAGCCGCGGAGTTGGCGCCTTTCGGCGACCCCAACCCCAACGGAGGGTCCAACGACCGTGTCATTCGCCTTGCTGACGTCCTGTTGATGCACGCGGAAGCGTGTCATCGCACAGGCGACGATGCAGCGGCCATTGCGTCCCTCAACCTCGTTCGTGCGCGAGCCTCCGTGCTCGCCGTGAAAGAGGGGACGGCCAATGCCGTTCAATTTGAAAATGCCGCGGGTCAAGTCATCAACTTGGCAGGCCTCACAGGCCGTTCCTTGCTCGATGTGATCTACCACGAGCGCCGCGTGGAATTGGGACTTGAGGGGCACCGCTTCTTTGATTTGGTGCGCCAAGGCCGCGCCGCAGAAGTGCTCGAAGGGTTTGTGGAAGGCAAGAGCGAACGCTTCCCCATTCCCACCGCGGAAATCACCTTGTCCAACGGTCAATTGACCCAAAACCCAGGCTACGAATGAACCTGAAAAGCACCTCTTTGATCGCCGCCGCGGCAGCCTTTGTGGCGCTGACGGGATGCGATCCCTACGTGGAGACGAGCCCAGGATTGCCTGCGCCTCCCTCTGCGGAAATTGCATGGTACTTCCTCCCAGACACTGTGGACGGTGTGGTCGGGATTGACTCGAACCGCGTGGTGGTGGAAGCCGATGTCAGTGACGACGTGTTCATCCACCTGTGGGACTTTGGGAACGGTCAGGTCAGCAACGATCCGGTCGACACCATGGTGTATTACGTGGAAGGGACGTACGGCATTTCCTACCAGGGGCACGCCCCAGGAGGCATGGCCTATTTCACCGACAGTGTGACCATTGAAAAGACCTTGGAATTGCCTTGTGAAGGCACGTTGGCGTTGCTCACGGGCTGCGACAACCCCAAGACGTGGAAATTTGCCTCGGATGCAGGCGCGATTGCCATTGGGCCAGAGCCTGGTTCGACAGAGTGGTATGCGTCTCCCGCAGGTGCGCTCGTGGACTTCCAGTATGACGACCGTTGGTCGCTCACGGAAGACGGCGAGTTCCTCTACAACAACAATGGCGGAACGATGAACCCCTTTGATGGATACATCGAAACGACCATGACGGTGGCACCCTCCACGTACACCCTTGAATTGCAAGCAGGCCCCAACGGCGAGGACCTCTTCACGGTCAACGGATTGACCACAGATGCGGCTGAGATTTGTGGTTGGATGGGCGTGTGGGACTCGGGTCCGACGTACACCATCACAGAATTGACCGAGGAACGTCTGGTGTTGAGCGCCCTTCAACAAGAAGGGGACTGCATCAACCCCGTGGGCAGTGGTTACTTCACCTTGATTTTCGCAGCTGAATGATCCGGTCAACATGGTCCACCAACCTGCTCGGCGGGTTGGGATTGATGGCGCTTGCCGTGGGGTGTTCTGATTGCGGCGGCGGTCCCGAGCCCACAAACTCTGAAATTCAGTTTGTGGCGGATCGCACGTCGTTGGAAAACACCTTCAACAGCACGTTTCGTTTTGAAGTCCGTCTCGACGCGAGCAACACGGCTCAAGTCACGGTGGACTATGAAACCGTCGAAGGCACGGCCAAGGCCGGGGAGGATTTTGAGCCCCAGTCGGGCACACTTGTGTTTGAGCCAGGTGACCTCATCGCCCAAATCGAAGTGCCCATCGTGATCGACGAAGGCTTGGAAGCGGACGAGCAGTTCACCGTGGTGTTGTCGAATCCCGTCAATGGATACCTGAAGGGCAACCAGCAGGTGGCCACAGGCACCATCTTGAACGACGACACGGAGCTGGACATCTCCCTTCCCGAAGAGGGGTATGACACCCCACACTCTCCGTCCAACCCACCAGAGGGCATGACGCTGACCTGGTCCGATGAGTTTGAGGGCACGGCCATCAACTTGGACAACTGGACCCACGAGCTGGGTGCAGGAGGCTGGGGCAACAACGAGTTCCAAGCGTACACGGCAGATCCTGCGAATTCGTTCGTCGAGGACGGCAACCTGTTCATCGTGGCCATGCAAGACGGCGCGGGATACACCTCAGCCCGAATGATCACCCGCGACAAGCAGGAGTTTGAGTTTGGCCGCATCGACATCCGAGCGGTGCTTCCGTATGGTCAGGGCATTTGGCCCGCCTTGTGGATGCTCGGCGCCAACTTCACCGAAGTGGGCTGGCCACAGTGTGGCGAAATCGACATCATGGAGTTGTTGGGGCACCAGCCCAACTACGTTCACGGCACCGCGCACTGGGGCGCCATCAGCGGTGGTGGTCACCCCAACTTGGGTGCGGTGACGTACTCGGATTTCCCGACGACGTTCTCGGACGAATACCATGTCTTCTCCTTGGAGTGGTCTGCGGACACCATGACGTGGTTGATGAACGACGAGCCTTATTTCCAACTGACGACGGAGCAGCACGTGGCCACCAGTGGCTTCGACTCGCCATTCAACGACCCGTTCTTTTTCATCTTCAACATCGCGGTTGGAGGAAACTGGCCGGGATCGCCTGACGAAACCACGTTGTTCCCTCAGTTCATGGCTGTAGACTACGTGCGCGTGTATCAGTAACCCGCGACCCATCACAAAAACCTGCGAGGGTGTATCTTCCACACATGGAGATGCACCCTCGTTTTGATCAGTACGATGCCATTTTTGGCGACGATCCCCAGGCGTACTTGGAATTTTTGGAGGCGCTCGAGGCGACGCTCACCAAGTCCAAGCGAAACCTTCTCGAAGCTGCGGCGGCCCAAGACTGGAATGTCATTTCCACCACGCGCCACTCCTTGAAGCCCACCATGACCCTTTTGGGTGCAGAGCCCGTCAACGACCTGTTGCACCAGTGGCGTCCGTCGATGAGTGCGTTGGACCCGTCTGCTTTGGACGCCATGTTGAGCCAAGTGTTGGACGCGGTCGCGGACAAGAAGGCCAAAACTGCATGACCGCACACGAGCGTGTGGTCACACGCCTGAGGGCCCATTGTTTGGCCAAGCCAGGAACCACCGAGGAACTTCCCTTTGACGACCGCACCCTGGTTTTTAAGGTGGGGGGCAAGATGTTTTGCCTTCTCGACGCCTTTGAATTCGAAGGGTGTGGCATGAAATGCGCCCCGGACCGCATCCCTGAGCTTCGCGCCCAATTTGAAGGCGTCACCACAGGGCCCTATTTGAACCCCAAACATTGGAACAGCGTGCATCCCGAGCCGTTTGGGGATGTCCCTTGGGAGGCCTTTTTGGACTTGGTCGACCACAGTTACGCGCTCGTGTGGCAAGGCCTGACCAAGAAAGTCAAGCTCGCCATCGAGGAGCGCGAATCTGGGGATGAGGCCGAGACGACCTGAGGGGGCACAACCCCGTCAGTCCACAATCATCACATGCCCGGTGTACTCCATCCAAACCGGGTCAGGATCGAGCGGCGTGGCATTTGGCAAGACGCGAAGGATGTAGCGGAACACGCTGTTTTGGACGTCCTCCAGTTTCTCTGGGCGAGGAACGTCAAGGGCATCCCACGTTTGTTCTGGATCGGTGGTCTCAAAGGCGATTTGTCCTGAGCGACTCACCACCTGAAGCGAGTATTGGTCGATGCGCTCCACTCCGGCGATGATGGGTTTCCAAACGTCATTGACGAAGTCGCCATTGGGGGTGAATGCCGTGGGAACGTGGATGTTCAATTCGTCGACGATTTCAAACCGCAAACTCACCGTGTCTTGGCAGCCGAAGTCGTTGAACACTTGTTGGCCAATGGCGTAAGTGCCAGGCGCTTCGTACAAGAAATTCAAGATGCCTTGGTCGATGATGGTGCTGTCACCCACGGTCCAGATGGTGCTGTCGTTGCCCACACTGACGTCGTTGAAGATGAACTCCGTCCCTTCCATGCGCCATGGCACGACCAGCGGCTGGTTGGACCAAATCCCGGCTTCAGGAGAGGGCAGCACTTCGACGACGTCTGCCACAAACAGGGTGTCGGTGCAGTTTCCTTCACCTTCAGCCACCCAAGTCAGCCCAAATTGTCCTGCAAAGGGCAAGAGAAGGTCAAGGGTGTCTTGCGGCGTCAGGATGCCTCCGACGTAGTCCACAAACCAAGAGATGCTTTGGGCGTCGGCACTGGCATCCACAATTTGGAAAGTTCCAGGTGCACAGACCACAGAATCTGTGATCAACTCAAACCCAGAGACTGGTTGGTCGTAGAAAGCGAGTGACACCTCATCGGTGGCCACACAAGAGACGCCAGGATGCGTCGAGGTCACTGTTAATGACAGGGACGTCGTTCCCCAAGATGCCAGTTCCCAATCGTCGGGGAAGGTCGTCGGCAATGCGCCTCCGGTCCAGTTCCAAGCCACGTCCCCGTATTCCGCCGTGTATTCGACTTCGGGGGCAAAAACGTCTCCGCAAAATGCTTCAACCGCACTCAACTCGGCAACAGGTTCCGGCACCACGGTGACGGTCCATTGGGATGGGCTGGTGCACGCGCTTTGGTTCAGGCTGGCCAACACCCCCAGGTCAAAGGTCGTCACCTCGTCCACCACGTCGACCGAAAACTCAGCCACGGACGTGTCGATGGTGTCGACTGACACAGAAGATGACCACACCCAATCGAGGGCGCCAGCGGCATAGGCTTGGTAGGAGAGCGACACAGGCGCACACAACACCGTGTCGACCATGGCGGTGGATCCGACTTCGGTGCTTGGCTCCGCGGAGATGGCGGGCCAAACGGTCAAGTCAATGGAGACGCTGTCTGCATTGCACAGGTTCCCTGCGGTGGCCCATAGCGTCAAGTCCATGATGGAGTCCAAGGGGTTTTGTGCCAGCCAGGGGAAGGTCGGACTTTCCTCAAAGGGAGAGTCGACCCAGTCCCAGTTGTATCCCAAGCTGCCCCCGTAACCGTCGAGCATGAGGTCGACTTCCTCACCTTCGCAGACCACCGTGTCTGACCACATGGCACTGAGCAGGGGAGCATCCAAGACCAACACCTCACGTTGTCCAGAGGCAAAACAACCAAAGCAGTCGTAATACGTCAGTTCGACCCAGTGCACGCCAACGGTGTCCGCAGTCACGTATCCGGTTTCGTCCACCAACGCCCCAGACCAGGTGACCTCGGTCGCACATCCTGGGACAATTTGGCCTTCGAGTTGAAGTTCCTCTCCCATGCACAACACCTCAGGTGGCCCCGCGTAGGAAGGGGTGGGAAGCGGCACAATGACCGTCATGTCATCGTATCCCAAGCAGCCGTGGTCGTCCACCACGACCATGGAGAACCCACAAGTGAATTCGGGCTCAAAGGTGAATGCCGGGAATGTCCCACCGATGCCTTCACATCCAATGGCAAAGGCATTGACCAAATTCAACGAGTCGATGGCCTCCGCGGGGACCTCAATCTCGAGGGGGCTGCCGGGACAAAGAATGGTGTCGACGGGCAAATCCACAAACGGGAGTTCCAAGAATGTGATGTCGATGGAGTCCTGCGCCAAGCAGGAACCGCTGCCGGAGGTGAATTGGTAGGAATACGTTCCCGGAATGCTTTGTTGAATGGCACCGGAACCGTCGATTCCAGGACCGCTCCACACGCCGTCCATGTCGGAGTAAAGCAGGGCAGATGATCCCAAGCAGTATTCCAATTGAGGGGTCACAATGGTGGGCTGGGGGATGTCTGTCACGACAACGACGACGCTGTCTTCATCCATGCAGTTTTGGACATTGATGAATTCATAGTGGAGCACAAACACGCCCACCTCTTCCGCGGTAAATACCCCCGTTTCGGTCAAGTGTTCCCCGGTCCAAGTGCCTCCCAAGGGGGCAGTAGGAATGGGGTATGTTCCGCCATCCTTGCACAAGAACACGCTGTCCGTCAACACCACCTCCGGGGTTGGGGCGAGGTTGATGATCCAAGAATCTTCGCTGGTGCAGCCATGCTCGTTGGTGACGACGACCATGGCGTTGGTGGCATCCACATTTTCAATGTCACAACATGCCGTGCTGCACGTATCGATGGCCAGCAGGTTCGGGAATGCCTGCCAGTCGTACACCCAGTTGTCGGTCAAGCTGTCCTCGGTCTCCACGCACATGGCGTAGGTGTCTCCGTAGCAGGGCCAGGGTCCATAGCCCACGAGATCGATGTGAGGAACATCAAAAATTTCAACTTCAACGGTGTCCGTCATGGCGCATGAGCCCTCTCCAATCCTGACCACCCACTCGTGGGTGCCCTCGCCGGCCACCACGGGGTCAAAGATGTAGTCTGGCGAGATGCCGCTCCCGAACCAACACGCCTCGCCTTGCGGGGTGACCGGTCCGACTGGTGCATCCATGCAGAACGTGAGTTGGGGGAGCAAGGGGGGCGTCGGTTCCACAACGGTGATGTTGAGGGTGTCTCGGTCCACACATCCATTGCAGTCGGTCACGGTCCACACCCATTCGTACACCCCGACGCTGTCCGGTGTGAATGTCCACAAGCTGTCAATCCATGGATCTCCAGCATCCACGCAATTGCCGCCCGTCCATACTTCCGTGAAGAATTCGAGGTTGGCACCTTGTCCTTCCCAAACCCCTTGGGTCGGGTTGCATCCCAACGCATAAGGCGCCCCAAACTCGAAGGCCATGATGTTGGGGATGGCTTGGTTGCACAACACAGTGTCCCCACCGACAATGGCGTTGGGACGACCCAAGTCCTCGATGTAAATCGTCGTATTGAGAGAGGAACATCCCCATTCATTGACGGCGTTCCAGGCCACATAGCCCGACCCGTTCACCAGCCAAACAGCCGAGGTGTCACAACCGTTGTTCTCTTCCCCAAGCCAATCCAAACTCCAGCACAGGCTGGAATCCTGTGCCAGCACATCGCCCAAGTCCAATTCAACCCCGTGGCACTCTTGGAATGCATTGGGACCGTCGTACTGTGGAATCTCATGCACCACCACATGCACGGTGTCGATGTCCATGCAGGAGCCCAAGCCACCGTGGAAATAGATGTCCCATTCCCCGGTCACCGAAATGTCCAAGTACGCCTGGGTGCCAGCGCAATTGACCTGTGAGTTGTCCGAGACCCGTGGGCCTGACCAATTCCCAATCCAGGGCGACTCGGCTTCGAGCAAGTATGGCGTCCATGACTGACAAAACACCAGAGAGTCAAATGCCAGCTCGTTGGCACCGATTGACTCGGGGAAGACGCATGAATCCAAGCAACAGACTGCGATGCCGTAGTTGCAAGCCAAGGAGTCTTCGCACAGAAAAGCGTCACAAGGAGGCGGTGGTGGCGGACTGCAAGGCACTTCGGTGCATTGCCCCAAACTGTCCAAAGCTCCCACGCCCCAGCACATGTGGTTTGTTTGCTGACATCCCAATTCCGTGGTGGTGTACCACGTCAGTGAATGGTGCACGTACATGGAGTCGACCACCACACATGTGCCCAGGCTGTCTTCATCCAGCCACATGTTGTCGTCGAGCAACCATCCGGCCGCGGGAGAATTGACCCACGATTGGCAAAGGGTGTCGCCTTCCTCGCCGCAGCTGTAGAACTGGGAGGAGGTGCTGGGCGGACAGCTGATGGGGGCCGTCACCGCGGGAGCGGAGGCTTGGCACCCGAATTCGTCGATGACCGTGCAGGTCACGGTGGGGTTGTTCAAGCAGTCGGACATGACATAGGCGAAGTCGGTTTCTGACCCCGATTGGACCAAACTGCCGCCGACGCTCCAATTCACGGCCTCGAAGTTGCTTGTCGAGCCAGGAAACACCACCGCAGAGAATTGGGATGCATCCCCCTGGCACACCAAACCTGGCGCATCGACAAACACCTCTGGACGGAAAATGGTCCGGAAGGAAAGGGTGTCCAAGGTTTGGCATCCTTCCGCGCTCAAATACTCCAATTCAAAATCCCAGTTGAGCCCATTGGACAGCCATGTGAGCTCACCCGTGCCTTCCGCTTCGTCAAAAGTCAGGTCCCAGAGGTCAAACGTTTGGGAGTAGACGTTCATGACTGCAGCACCGGGGATCTCGAATCCCAATTCGAGCGAGTCTCCTTGGCATTGCACGAATTCGGGGATGCCGTTGTTCACAGGTCCCTCGCTGCCCGAGACAAGCCAATAGTTGAGGGGCAAGTTGCCTTCCACTTCAAGGTGGAGGGTGTCGTAAATCGGGCCGCAGGCGGACGAAACCTCCAGCGCCACAAAAATGTCTTCGGCGGGGGCGCTGGGATGGCTCTGAACGATCAAGGTCGAGTCGCCGTATTGGGATGCACTTGCGCTGGGGTGAGACTGCCCTTCCGAATTCAGGACACTCCAATTCAAGTCGTACGCCCCGGAGTTCAATCCGACCCCCGAGACCTCTGCAACGACAGACACTTCGTCTCCTCGACACAGCACCTGATCGGGTACACCGTTGTCGTAGGAGGTCAAGGTCACTTCAGGCAGTTCCGTGACCACGACGGAGGCGAAGAGGTCGAGGTCGCCACACCCGATTTGGCCTTCAAGCTCAATCAGGTAAATGCCTGGCGCTTGGAACGACCAACTGCGGTGCCACTCCTCGTTAAGAAGCGTCTCAAATCCTTCAGGATCCGTGTCCTCGGTCATGGGGCTGACGAACCATTCCCCCGAGATGTCGCTGCCGCAGATGGATTCAATGGGGTCGATCCACAAGTCGATGACCTCGTTGACGCAAATGTTGAACTGTTGCCCATTGGCCACTCCCGGCGTGGCCCAATCTCCCGGGGGAGACATCTCGACGCAAAACGCCGCGGTGTCGGCAGTGCTTCCACAGGCGGGGTTGGAGACTTCCAACGTGGTCTGGTATTCCCCAGGGTCAAGCTGCACAGTCCAAAACGTCGCTTGGGGACCGCCTGAATAGGTGGAAAGCGATGCGGGTTCTCCTCCTTCGCTGGTGACATTCCATTGGATCGAATGCAGACCAGGACATTCCACTTCAGGGCCCAGAGACATTTGCACAAAAGCACACGAGTCCCCCGCAAGAACGAGGTCGGCCTCGGGCTCCATGATGATGTTGAAGCTCGCCGAGGCATTCACTGCCGGAAGGCAAGCATTTGAGAGTTGCGCGTAGACCGAATGCGTCGCCAAAGCATCCAAACAGGTCACAGACTCTCCGAAGCTCCATGTGAATTCAGTGGCGGTGGAGTCCGTGACGGCACCGTTGAAAGCCGGACTTCCATCGATTTGGATGTCCCAACTCGAACCCAGGGGGTAGCCATCCAGGTTGGACCACTCAAACGCGACCTCGCTTCCAGAACACGTCCACTCGGGCACATCCAATTCAATCGGTTCGGGTGGGGTGCCCAAGAACACGTCAATGGTTTCCTCATTCACGCATGTCCCCAACATCGCACTGACCTGCACATCGTATTGCCCCAAGGAGGCGTAATCGTGTTGAAAGGCTGTGGCAAACGGCAAGGCGGAGTCCATGCTGCCATCTCCCCAATCGACGTCGTAGGTGATGGCCACGCTGTTGGAAGGGGAGGTGTTGTAAAACGACAAAAACGTCGAGCCTCCGCATTGGGTCCAACTCCCTTGGAGGTCCAGCATGGGTTCCGTGATGGGGATCAACGTGATGGTGCTGCTGCATACCGAGCCGTCATTCAGCACCAATTCCACCAAAAAGGTCGTTGTGACGTCCACCTGAACCGATGGATTTGGCACGTAAGGAGACGGATCAAACGCCACAGAATCTCCCTCCAAGACGGACCATGAAATCGAAGCGTACTCCTGAGACAGGTTGAACGGGATGGTCGGGTTTCCGCCCAAAACGACGTGATCTCCTTTGCACACCTCTTGCGGTGAAATTCCTGCATCGATGACGCAGCCGAGGCCTCCGCCGGTTTGGGCGTGCATGGCTTGCGCCCCGGCCCATGTCAAAAGAAGGGATACGGAGAGGCGCCAAGCGCGGAGAATTTCGCTTCGCCCTAGACGGTTGGTCGGAATAAACGCAAGCATGACAATTGGTTATTGTTGATTCGTCGAAAATAACGCAGCCCGCGGTAATTTCGCCCCAACGAATCACTTCGAATCATATCCAGACCCTAAACACTTCTCATGAAACAAGCGATCCTTCAAACCTTCCAAGCGTCGTTTTGCGTGGCCTTGACCCTCCTGACAGTCCAGTCTGCCCAAGCGCAGTGCGACGAACTCTTCATGTCCGAATACATCGAAGGATGGAGCAACAACAAAGCCATTGAGATTTACAACCCCACCGATGCGGCAGTGGACTTGAGCGATTACCGTCTCGAGCGCTACTCCAATGGAGCCACTGCGGCACAAGACAACCAGAAAGTGGATTTGTCAGGCACGCTCGCGGCCAACAGCGTGGTGGTCGTCGTGTTGGACAAGCAAGATCCCGATGGCGTGGACTTCGAAGCGCCCGTGTGGGACGAGCTTGCAGAGGCCGCCGATTTGTGGGTTTGCCCTGTGTACGAGGAGAACAACACGATGTACTTCAATGGCAACGACGCCATGGTGTTGCGCAAAATTTCGACCAACACGCCCATCGACATCTTCGGCAAGATTGGCGAAGACCCCGGAACCACGGGCTGGGCAGAAATGACCCAGAACCACACGTTGATTCGCAAGCCCAGCGTGACCGGCGGGGACACCGATGCCTTGAACGATTACCCCGTCGTCGACGAGTGGGACGGCACGCTCTGGTCCAACGATTCGTTGAACTACACGTTGGACGCGGTGTTTTTGAACCTCGGCTCTCACACCTGTGAGTGCGGCACAACCAATGTCCAAGAGCAGCCCGTGTCCATGGACGTGAAGGTGTTTCCGAACCCCGCCTCAGGTGATGTGGTGTGGGTGAGTGCAGCCACAGCGATTCGCGAAGTGGTCCTCCACAACCTCGCAGGCCAGCAAGTGGGTCGTCAGGCCGTGAATGGCTTGGGCGTGGCAGAAGTCCGCTTGGACAACGTGACCTCAGGCCTCTACCTGATGGAGGTGGTCCTTGAAAACGGGGCTCGCGCGACCCGTCGCGTGGTCCGCAAGTGAGGAATCACATGTTTGCATTGAAGCCTTTGAGGGCTGTTGCGCTCGTCCTTTGGGCATGCGCAACCACAGCCGCTGCGCAGTTGTGCACCATCAACGGGGTCATTGAAGATGCCCTGACGGGAGAACCCTTGATCGGGGCCTATGTCAAATCGGGGAATGCCGTGGTCGCCACGGACTTTGATGGGGTGTTTGCCATGCCCGTGCCCAAAGGCGAGGCCACGTTGGAGGTGTCCTACATCGGATACGCCAGCCAAGTCCGTCAGGTGGAGTGCGACGGCGCTTCCACTTCGGTGCGTTTCCGGATGGAGACGCTCATCATGAAGGAGGCCGTGGTCTCCGCAGATGTGGTGATTTCTCGAAAGACTCCCGTGGCGTTCACCAACGTCTTGCCTGCCCAAATCCAGGAGGAATTGGCCGGTCGTGACTTGCCCCTCGTGTTGAACACCACGCCAGGGGTGTACGCCACGCAGCAGGGCGGGGGTGACGGAGATGCCCGTGTCACGATTCGCGGGTTTGACCAAACGAACCTCGCCGTCATGGTGGACGGGGTGCCCATGAATGACATGGAGAACGGTTGGGTGTACTGGAGCAACTGGGCCGGATTGGACCTCGTCGTTCGGACCACGCAGGTGCAGCGCGGCCTCGGGGCCAGCAAGCTCGCCATCCCTTCTGTGGGTGGAACCATCAACATTTTGACGGGTGGCGACGAGTCGGCCAACGGATCCATCAACTATCAGGCTGAGATGGGGTCTTACGGCTACTACAGAAACAGCCTGAGCGGCGTGTTTGGCAACCAAGACAAGGGATTCCTTCACTTCGTAGGGTCCTACAAATCCAACCAAGGCTTCGCGGACGGTTTGGAATCGGAAGCCTACGCATACTACCTCAAGGGGAGAAAAACCGTGGGCAACCACAACTTGAGCTTCACGACGTTTGGCGCTCCGCAGCGTCACGGCCAGCGTTCTTACCAAATGCAGGTGTACGAATACGACACCGACTTGGCCCAACGGTTGATTTCCGAGGAGGGGCAAGCCAGCGTGGACGAGTACGATGAGGTGGTGGATGGACTTTCTGAAACGTCCATCGTCAACCGCGGACGCAGCTTCAACGAGTTCATGGTGAACTACCAGGAGGTGTTCTACAACTACAACGAAGAGACTGGGCAGGTGGACACGACGTTTGGGGGCATGCGACGCTACAACCCCCGTCAAAACCAATACTTCAAGCCCATCGTCACGGTTCGTGATGTGTGGAGCTTGTCAGAGAAGTCGACGTTGACGACCACGGCCTATGCGAGCTTTGGCAGCGGCGGGGGCGAGGCCTTGGCCAGCACGCCAGGGCAACGCTTGGCCGACGGCACCTTGGACCTGCAAGGCACGTGGGATGCGCACCAGTTGTTTGAATTTGGGCCCAACGGACTCAACGTGGATGAAAACGGCGAGCGCAAAGGCTCCAACTTCATTCGCATTGCCCACAACGACCACCGTTGGTTTGGGGCTTTGTCCAACTTCAACTCGGCGTTGACGGACCAGTTGACCTTCAGCGCGGGCATCGATGCACGCCACTACACGGGCAGCCACTACCGGACGCTGGGCGACATGTTTGGGGCCGATTACTACGACGCGCCAGACGACCGCCGGGACCAAAACTCGGACTTCGACACTCCTTTGCGAACGGGCGACAAGTACTACTACCACGACGACGGCCAGGTGGCTTGGGGCGGTTCGTACTTCCAGTTTGAACTGGACAAGTACAACTACTCGGCCTTCATCAACGTGTCTGGAGCCCAGAGCTGGTACCGCGCCATTGACTACTTCCGACCCAACGTGGTGACCCTCAACGACACCACGTACGAAGTGCGATCCACGGACGAGTATCGCGTGTTGGGTGACACGGAATGGCTGATGGACACGACGTTCTTGACGGCGGACCATCCAGGCTTGTCCACCTACACCACCGACTGGGTGCGGTTGAACAGCGCGACCATCAAGGCGGGAGGCAACTACAACATCAACGAGTGGGTGAATGCCTACACCAACGTGGGGTATTTGAACCGCGCACCGTTGTTCAACTCGGTGTTTGACATCAACAACAACGTCATCGAGGGGTACGAAAACCAATACGTGAAGGCCGTGGAAGTGGGGGTCAAATACGCCCGTGGCAAGTTTGCCTCCAACATCAATGCGTACCGCACAGGGTGGGAGAACAAACCCGTGAACCGCTTCTACGGCGTGTCAGGGTTGTGGAAAGACGAGAATTTGTCGGTCTACGCGGACACGTCCACCGTGGCCGGCCGTGAGGCCATGATTGAACTTGCGGAAAGCAACGCGAGCGCCGAGGAGTGGGGAGAGGTGGCGTTGTCAGTCATTGACGATGTGGACCGAAATCTGGGCTACAACTTGTTGAACGCGGATGCGGTGCACTCCGGGGTGGAGTGGGATTTCTCCTACGACCCCACGAGCAAGTTCAACATCCAAGGGGTGGTGTCCGCCGGAAACTGGCGCTGGACCAGCAACGAAAGCGTGGACTTGATCAACCGCACCACCAATGCGTTCATCACGCGTTTGGACGACGGCGCCATCGCCGACACCTTGGTGAATTTGGATGGGGTCAAGGTTGGGGATGCGGCGCAACGCCAAATCTCTTTGGCCGCACGGTACTCGCCCAAGCGAGGCACTTACTTCTCCATTCGGAACACCTATTTCTGGCAACACTACGCCAACTTCTCTCCAGGGGATGTGATCACCGAGGGAGAGCCCAAGGACGTGTGGGTGACGCCGGCTTACTCGCTGTTGAACTTCAATGCGGGGACGTCGTTTGACGTGTCCGACAACGCCCGCCTTCGTGTGCGATTGAGCGTGACCAACGCCCTCGATGTGCTCTACGTGTCGGACGCGACCAACAACTCTCAATACGCGGCCAACGGCTACGGGTTGGAAGGAGGAAGTGGTCGTGCCGAAGTGTTTGTCGGCCCCCCGCGCATGGTGCGTTTGAGTGCCGTACTTGAATTGAAAGGACTCCAGAACAGAACTCCCAAGGAATGAATTTGAAACTGACATTGGCCTTGACAGCCGCCTTGGTGTCGACCGCGTTGGTCGCCCAAGAGAACATTCTCGACATGCGCGAGAATTACAACATTGGACAAACCGTGACGGTCACCGGGGTGGTGACCAGCGACGACAACCTCGGTTCTGTGCGCTACCTCCAGGACGCCACAGCGGGCATCGCCCTTTATCCCGGCGAAGATTGGTCCGCATGGGAAGCCACACCTCAGATCGGCGACAGCCTTTCCGTGACCGGAGAGATCACCGAATACAACGGGTTGCTCGAAGTGGGGCCCAACCTGACGGACGTGACGTTCTTTGGGCCGGGTACCGTGCCGACCCCGCTGGAGATCACCCCTTCTCAAATGGGAGAAGATCTCGAAGGTCAACTCGTGCGCATCAATGGGGTGACGTTCCCCCTTGCCGGCACCTTCATCACCGGAAACAACACCTACGATTTCACCTCAGCAGGAGAGTCCGGGGTGATCTACGTGCGCACCAGCAACAGCCTTGTGGGCCAAGAGCTCACCGGCTGCGAGGTGGACATGCTCGGCATCGTGTCGCAGTTTTCGTTTGACGGGTTCGGCGGATACCAACTGCTTCCACGCGGACCGGTGGACCTGATTCCTGCTTCGGCATTGTGCTACACCTCTCCCGTGTCCCAAACCAACTTGGCCACGACGAGTTTCACCTTGTCTTGGACCACGGATTTGGCGTGCGACGGCACGGTGGAATATGGGTTGACAGAAGACCTTGGATTGACGGCTTCTGCTCTCACAGGCAACACGCCAAGTCACTTCGTGAATTTGGAGGGGTTGGAGCCCGGCACCATTTACTACGCCCGGGCGGTGTCCACGTTGGAGGATGGCTCTTCCGCAGTGTCCACCATTCGTCCTTACGCCACAGTGTCGGAAAGCTCAGGAGACATTCACGTCTACTTCAACGGCCCGGTGGACCACAGTGTGGCGACGGAGGAGTTGGCCCTGTCCCTTGGCACCGACATGAACGACACGGTGGCTGCATGGATCATGAGTGCACAGCACACGTTGGACGTGGCGGCCTACAACCTGAACGACCAAACCGTGGAAGATGCCGTGAATGCCGCCGCTGCCAATGGCGTGCAAATTCGCTGGATTTACGAAGGCCAAAACGCCAACATCGGCCTCAGCAGCCTCGACGCTTCCGTGGTCACGCATCCCCGCACCGATGGGGAAGGAAGCGGCATGCACAACAAGTTCATCATTGGCGACGCGGATTACGCCGAGTCTGCGTTTGTGTTGACAGGTTCCACGAACCTCACCACGGGTCAGCTCGTGAGCGACTTGAACAACGTGATTGTGCTCGAAGACCAAAGCTTGGCCCGCGCCTACGAATTGGAATTTGAAGAAATGTGGGGTGCTGAAGGCATGACGCCCGACGCGGCCAACGCCAAGTTCGGTGCCGACAAATCCTGGAACACGCCGGTGGACTTCCTCGTGGGGGGCAGCCCTGTGGAGCTGTACTTCTCGCCCACCGACGGCACCAATGCAGCCATTCTTTCTGAAATCGAAGCCGCCAACGCGAATTTTGAATTCGCACTTTTGACGTTGACACGAGACGATTTGGGCGATGCCATTGTGGAGCTCAACCAAAGCTTCTTTGTCAGCCCCATCGGGGTCATCGAGCAGGTCAACACCACGGGCAGCGAGTTTGACAATTTGATCAGCAACGGCGTGCAAGCCTACGCCCACGACGTGAGCGGCGACTGCCACCACAAGTACGCCATTGTCGACCACAGCGAGGTGGGGTCAGATCCGCTTGTCATCACGGGGTCGCACAACTGGTCTTCCAGCGCGGAAAACGTGAACGACGAAAACACCGTGATTGTGCACGATGCACGTGTGGCCAACTTGTACCACCAAGAATTCCGCGGCATCCTCAACGCCTTGAATGGTGGAGGCGATGCGGTGCAGGACCTTGGCGTGCGTCACTGGACGCTCATGCCCAACCCTGCGCGCGAACAGGCGTGGGTGCAAGGCGTGAACGCCACAGATGCGGTGACCGTGCTCGACGCGGGTGGCCGTCAGGTTCAACTCGACGTGTGGCGTCAAGGGAATGTGGCCCAGCTTGAATTGGGCGCCTTGTCTCCCGGCATGTACCACGTGGTGGTGACGGCTGCGAACGGGGTGGTGACCACCACACGTCTCGCGGTGCAGTAATCCGTCTCGACACCCAACGAACTGAATCCCTGGGCGGTGTGATGTATTTTCATCACATGGTCCAGGGATTTTTACGACATCCATTGAAGTTGGCGAGGCGCAAGGCCTTGGTCCTGATTTGCGGTGTGGTCTGGAGTCTCGGGGCAGGGGCTCAATGCGATGGGGTTCGCCATCGCTATCGGATTTTTGAGGAAATCGAGGTGGTCCAAGAGGTGGTTTACGGTGCCAATGTGGGCGCGTCCGGGACCAATGAAGAGCTCGACATGGACGTGTACATGCCCGCGGGAGACGACGTGTCGGACAGGCCTGTGGTGATTTTGGCCCACGGCGGATTCTTTCTTGCGGGCAGCAACGACGGCGTTGATGTGGTGCCTTTGTGCGAGGATTTCGCCCGCATGGGCTACGTGGCGGCGTCCATCAGTTACCGGTTGGGCATTGATGACTTGTTCGATTTGGAAACGTCGCTTCAAGAGTCCGTGCTTCGTGGGGTGCATGACGCCAAAGCGGCCGTGCGATACTTCAGAAAGACCCACGCAGAGCAAGGCAACCCATGGGGGATCGACCCCGATCGCATTGTGCTCGGTGGCTCCTCCGCGGGGGCGTTCATTGCCCTGCACGCGGCCTACATCGATGACTTGTCTGAATTGCCGGACATCATCGACTTGACCCAGCCAGGCCTGGGTGGTGGCTTGGAAGGTTACAGCGGGAATGCGGGATACTCCTCGGAGGTGCTGTCCATCATCAACATGTCCGGTGCCATTGGAAACGCGGATTGGATGGCTGAAGGGGATGTGCCTGTGCCTGTGGTGAGCACGCATGGCACCGCCGACGGCACAGTCCCTTATGGCACGGGAGACATTTCGTTGCTCGGCATCAACGTCACACAGGTGGATGGAAGTTGGCCCGTTCACATTCGTGCAAGTGAAATGGGGCTGGATCATCGATTGGTGACTTTTGAAGGGGTGGGGCATGTGCCGCACATGACGAGCGACGAATACTACGACTTGACCCGTGCAGCTGTTGCAGGCTTTACAGGACGCCAAGTGTGCCCTGCCTACCCTCCAATCTCGCCTTACTACAATGTGGATGATCCGCCAGCAGTGGGATGCCTTGGAGACGTCAATGTGGATGGTGTGGTCGCCGTGGCGGACATGCTTTTGTTGCTGTCAGAGTTTGAATGTGCACAGACTTGCGCGTCAGACCTCAATGGCGATGGGGTGGTTACTGTGGCTGATGTGTTGGTGCTTCTCGGATTGTTTGGAACTCCTTGCGGGTGAAGCAAGACCCTGGGCCTGGCTTGATGTATCCTTGTTTTCATGCAGTTGACCACCTTGGATTGGATTTTCATTGGGGCCTATTTCGCGCTGGCCTTGGGGGTTGGCCTTTGGGCCAGCAAGCAGGCCAAAACCGATTCCGCCGGCTACTTCCTCGCGGGCAGAAACATGCCTTGGTGGCTTTTGGGCATCAGCATGGTGGCCACCACCTTCAGCACAGACACCCCCAACTTGGTGACGGACTTGGTGCGTCAACAAGGGGTGGCGGGCAACTGGGCGTGGTGGGCGTTTTTGCTCACAGGCATGGTGACGGTGTTTGTCTATGCGCGGTTGTGGCGTCGGTCCGGCGTCTTGACCGACATCAGCTTCTATGAATTGCGGTACGGCGGCAAGTCCGCGGCATTCCTGCGTGGCTTCCGGGCGCTGTACCTCGGCCTGGTGTTCAACGTCCTGGTCATGGCCACCGTCAGCTTGGCGGCCATCAAACTTGGGGGCATTTTGCTCGGTTGGCCAGGCTGGTTGACGCTGTTGGTCACGTGCAGCATCACCTTGGTGTACAGTGTGATGGGGGGGCTTCGCGCAGTCATCCTCACAGATTTCGTTCAGTTCATCTTGGCCATGATCGGGTCGGTGTGGGCGGCATGGTGGATCCTCGACTTGCCCGAGATTGGCGGATTGGACGGCCTCCTCACGCACCCCGCTGTGGTGCCTCAACTCTCCTTGCTTCCCGATTTGTCCGACGCCAATGCTTGGATTCCCATGTTGCTGATTCCCTTGGCGGTGCAATGGTGGTCGAGCTACTATCCGGGTGCCGAGCCCGGCGGGGGCGGATACATCGCCCAGCGCATGTTTTCTGCCAAGAATGAAGGGCATGCGGTTGGCGCGACGTTGTTGTTCAATGTGGCGCACTACGCGCTGCGGCCGTGGCCGTGGATTTTGGTGGCCCTCGCGTCGTTGGTGATGTTCCCCGATTTGGATGCGCTTCGAGAGGCCTTTCCTCACGTGGCTGAGGACAAAATCGGTCACGACTTGGCCTATCCCGCCATGCTTTCCTTGCTGCCTTCTGGGTTGTTGGGGTTGGTCGCTGCCTCGCTGCTTGCGGCCTTCATGAGCACCATGAGCACCCAACTCAATTTGGGTGCGAGCTACCTCGTTCACGATTTCTACGGACGGTTCATCAAGCCTGAAGCCTCGGAGCGCGAGCGGGTGGTGGCCGGACAGGTCTCGACAGGGGTGTCGCTGGTCCTGGGTGCAGGCCTTGGCCTGACGTTGACGGATGCCGGTCAAGCCTTCAACTTGTTGCTCTTGTTGGGGGCGGGGACCGGAGGATTGTTCTTGCTGCGTTGGTTTTGGTGGCGCATTTCGGCGGCCACGGAGATTGCGGCCATGGTCATCTCCTTGGTCGTGGCGGCATATTTCACGTGGGTGCATGACGCCTTGGCGGCATCTCCTGCAGCCTTTGTGCCGGAGTTGTTGTCCTGGCAGAAATTGGTGTGGGGAACGGCCATCACCACTTTGGGGTGGCTGGCCAGCGCCTGGCTCTTGCCCCCCGAAAAACGAGAAGTGCTCGAAGCGTTCGTCAAGCAAACCGGAGTATCTGGCGCCGGATGGCGCGGATATGGCGCCGCAACCAAGGGGTCGTCGGTGGGCCGAGGCTTGGCCCAGGCTTTTTTCGGTTGCGTGGCAGTGTACGGTGCACTGATGGCCACTGGATCGTTCCTGTACGGCCACGGTCTACGAGCGGGCATGCTCGCAGCGCTCGCGTTGGCCGCTGCAGGTGGCGTGCTCCTTCTTCACCGCAAGGACTGACATGACCGCAGCCGCGCCAGCCTTTGTGTCTTTTGCGCCCGGCCGGGTTTGTCTCTTCGGCGAGCACCAAGATTACCTCGGTCTTCCAGTCATTGCGGCGGCCATTCCGTTGGGATGCCGCATGGTGGTGAAGCCTGGGACCGATGGGGTTTGGACGGTGTGCACGCCTCAATTGGATTTCACGTGGTCCTGTAAGGCCGGCGACGCGATTCGTCTGACGCCGGAGCCCCAGCCGGATGCATCCGCCTTTTTGCGCGCAGGACTTCAGGAAGCGTTGGAGGCGGGATGGAATGTGGAGGGAGGAGGTACGGTCATGTGTTCGGTGGATTTGCCAATGCAAGCGGGGGTCAGCAGTTCCTCGGCCATGGTTGTGGCGTGGATGCAAGCGTTGGCGCGCGTGGCAGATGTGGCCTTGACCCCCCACGAACTTGCACGGTGGGCCCACAAAGTCGAAGTCGCGCATTTTGGGGAGCCTGGTGGGCACATGGACCACGTGGCGAGCGCATTGGGCGGAATTCACCGCATTCATCCCGATTGGCAAGTGGAGCCTTTGGACGTGCCCAGCGAAGGGGCGTGGATCGTGGTGGACTCGGGAGAGCCCAAAGACACCCGCGGGCACCTGCAACGCTGCAAGGTCAAGCGCTTGGACTTGCTGGAGACCCACGGCGGCAGGTGGGCGGACCCCCATGCTTTGGATGGGTTCAGCGACTGGCCTGCCGAGAATCAAGCACTCTGGCAAGCCACGTGGCGCAACATGCAACTCGAGGCGCGTGCTGCCGCACATTGGGAGAGGGCGGACCAACTTGCATCGTGGATGTCGGCACATCACGCAGCCTTGCGCGACGGGTTGGGGTTGAGCACGCCCCGCTTGGAATCTTTGGGCAATGCCGCCATGGAAGCGGGCGCTTGGGGATGGAAAGTTGTGGGGTCTGGAGGCGGAGGATGTGCGCTGGTATGGTGTCCGGATCACGCCGCGCAAGACGTGCACCAAGCGCTTCGGAATGCAGGTGCCCGCGCGTCGTGGACGTTGCCCGTCGCCCAAGGCGCCCATTGCACCCCTTGGAACCGCCCTGAGCACCCTGCCGTGGTGTTGGCCGCAGGCCGCTCCAGCCGCATGAAACAGGGAGCGGAATTGAAGGAGGACCATTGGAGTGAAGAGGAACGCGCGGCCCTGGCCCAACGGACCAAGGCGATGTTGCCGGTGGAGGCTTCCGGCCGGCCTTTTTTGGCCCTTTTGCTCGAACGGCTTCTGCGCGAAGGGGTGGATCACGTGTGCGTGGTGCGGTCTTGCGAAGACCAAGACATGCCCACTGAGCTCAAGCCATGGATCCCCCAAGGCCTGACCGTGGACTTTGTGCATCAGACCCTTCCCCAGGGCGCCAACAAGCCTCTGGGTACGGCAGACGCCGTGCAGCGGGGCCTCGAGGCCCATCCAGAATGGCAGGGGCTCTCTGTGGCCGTGTTCAACGGAGACAACCTCCCGCCCGAGGGGGCAGTGTCGTTGTTGCATCAAACGCCACAGGGCGTGGTGGCATTTGCTCGGAGTGCGTTGGGTTTGCCCGAGGGCCGCGAGCGCGCCTTCGCGGTGTTCGAAGGCACACCCCAAACAGGCGTGGTCCGACTCATCGAAAAGCCCAGTGAAGAGGAGGTGCATCGCGTGGCCGATGAGGACGGTGAGGTGTGGGTGAGCATGAATGTGTTCCGGCTGCGGTACGAATCCTTTTTGGAAGGATGCCGCCGTGCCCCTTTGCAACCGGAGCGAAGGGAACGGGAGCTGCCGCACGCTGCCATGTTGGCGGCAGAACGGGAGGGAAAACCCCTGGAATGGTTGTCCTTTCGGGGCGCATTTTTGGACATGACCCATCCCCGAGACTGGCGACACATTCGTCAAATGATGTGTGATGTAAAGCGTGATGTGAAATGACTTTGAAAATTGTAAATCAATGATTTCTGTAGAAATTTGCGCAAGCACCATTCGAGATGTTGCCGTGGCCATGGAGGCCGGTGCGCATCGGGTGGAGTTGTGTTCGGTTTGGTCTGTGGGCGGCATCACCCCCAACGTGGTGGTGGTGGAGGCCGCTGCGGCCATGGGCATGCCTGTGCGGGCGTTGATCCGTCCCCGAGAGGGCAGCTTCGTGCACAGCGCCTCAGAGCGTTCATGGGCCGTCGAAGAGGCCAAGGTGATGATGGATTGCGGGGCTGAGCGCGTTGTGGTGGGGGCGCTGGATGAAGAGGGTGGCCTCGATCAAGCGTACCTCGAGGCGATGGTGAATGCGGTGGGGGCCGAGGCGCTGGTTTGGCACCGCGCGATTGACGCGAGTATTCAGGTCCAGGAGGATGTGGCTGTCCTCAGGGAGTTTGGGGTCGAAGAAGTGTTGTCCAGTGGGGGCGCCCTGCGCGCTGTGGATGGCCTGGCCCAACTCCAAGCCATGATGGCCTCGGGATTGCGGGTCATCGCAGGGGGAGGCGTTCGTCCACAAGACGTCGCGGCGTTGGCAGAAGCCGGCGTGGATGCCGTGCACGCGTCCTGCAGAAAGCCTTCACAAGGTGGGGGTTCCAAGCTGTTTGACACCACCGTGAATTTGGTGGATTACGACTTGGTTTGTGATTTGGTGGAATCTGTAAGTGTCTTGTAAAGTGTGTGTTATGCATTTCGGAATAAAGTTCTTGTTTGGGTCTATGTTGTTGGGGTTGATTGCGGGATGCGAGCTGCCCGGCACCCATCCCTTGCCTGCTGGAAAATTGACGGGCCTTGTGCCCTTGCCGCAGGTTGTGGAGCCCCTTGAGGGCGAGGCCAATGGCCGTGGATTTCGATGTGAGGGAGCCCTGTCTTTGATGTGGCCCGAGGGGTGGGACATGTCGGCCATGACGGCGTGGCTGGAGGAGGCACAACTCTCTTGGGAGAGGACGTCCGAGGAACGAGAGGCGGATTGGATCTGGCGCACCACGGAGGATGACCTGGGGCAGGAGGGCTACACGTTGACCGTGAAACGCGATCAAGTGACGATGACGGCCGGGGATGCGGAAGCGGCGTTTCGCGCGTGGACGACGCTGCGGCAATTGTTGCCCGAGACGTGTGAGCAGGGATGTGCTTCGGGGTTCACGCTTCCAGCCATGCACATCGAGGACCAAGCGTACTTGCGTCATCGAGGATTGCTTTTGGACTGCTGCAGGCATTTCATGGAACCTGAATTTGTCAAGGAGGTCATTGAGGTGTTGGCCTTGCAAAAGATGAATGTGCTGCATTGGCATCTGACCGAAGACCAAGGTTGGCGGTTGCCCGTGGAGGCGTACCCCAAACTGACCGAGGTCGGCGCCTACCGCACGGAGGCCGATGGCGAGGTGACGGGGGGCGCATACACGCGAGAGGACATCGAAGACATCGTGGCCTTTGCGACGGCGCGGCACGTGCAGGTCATCCCTGAAATCGAAATGCCCGGCCATTGTCGCGCAGCGCTGGCGGCGTATCCCTGGCTCGGCTGCACGGGAGACACCCTTCCTGTGCCCTCGAATTGGGGGGTCTTCAAGGACGTGTACTGCGCGGGCAACGATTCCACCATGGCCTTCATGAAGGCCGTCCTGGACGAGGTGTGCACGATGTTTCCCTCGGAGGTGATCCACATTGGAGGCGACGAGGTGCCCAAAGTCCGCTGGGCCGCGTGCCCCAAGTGCCAGGCCAAAATGCGGCGTTTGGGCTTGAAGGATGAGGCGGAGCTTCAAACCGCCTTCATCAACGAAATGGGGGCACATGTGGCCAAGCGAGGCAAGCGCATCATGGGCTGGGATGAAATCCTGGAAGGCGGATTGCCCGAGGGGGCTGTGGTTCAGAGTTGGCGCGGGATGGAAGGGGCCATCGAGGCCACGCACCTGGGGACGGATGCGGTGGTGTCGCCCACGAGCCACTGCTACTTGGATTACCCCTTGCGCTCCACCGATTTGGCGGAGGTCTATTCCTTCGTCCCAGTGCCCGAGGCAGCCATGGGTCATTCTGGCCAAATCATCGGCGGCGAATGCAACATGTGGACCGAGCGCGCGCCGCAAGTGGCTGTGATGGGGAAGGTGCTTCCACGCGCCACAGGGCTGGCCGAGGTCCTTTGGTCTGGGCCCAAAGTCACCGAAGCAGAGGGCGCGTACGAGGGCTTTTTGGATCGGCTGGACGTGCTTGGGTTGCGGTGGGCGTTCATGGATGTGCAGCCCGGATTGGAAGGCGTGCCTGTGGACTTGGAGGTGCGGCCCGGACGTCGGGGCGAAATCGAAGTCACAGTGAACGCGGCCTTGCGCAATGTGGGGGGGCGTGTCCGGTTCGCGTCGTCCTCGGGTGCGGAAGGATCAGCGGTCAACGTGGGGGAGCCCCTGACCATTGAAGGCACGGGAACGGTGCAGGTGGACGTGGTCGTCCGCGGTCGGTCCACCGGGGTGACGGAATCGTTTCCCGTGGCGGGACACGCCGCCGCCCATCAGCCTCTTGAATTGGGGTACGAGCCGAGCCAGTACTACACCGGCGGCGGACCGCAGGCTTTGGCCGACGGTCGACGCGGCTCGGAGGACTTCCGTGACGGCGCGTGGCAGGCCGTGCAGGGCGAGGACATGGTGTGCACCGTGGATTTGGGGGAGCCCGTTGACATCGCGGCGCTGGAAACCCAGTTCTACCTCTACCAGGATGCGTGGATTTTCTTGCCGCGCGCGGTGACGTGGTCGGTGTCCATGGACGGCCAACGGTTTGTCGATTTGCCGGCGCAGGCGCCTTGGGGAGATGCCCTAAAGCCAGACGCGCGCCAAACCGTCGTGCCCCTGCGGCTCGAGGGGCTCGGCATCGAAGCGCGTTTCGTACGCATGACGTTGGCCAACGCCGGTGCGTGCCCTTCTTGGCACGATGCCGCGACCGAGCCTTCCTGGTTGTTCGTGGACGAATTGGTGGTGGAATCCACGCGCTGATTCCGCAGGCCACCTGAGATTTCGTATCTTGGTGTGAGTTTGACACTAAGCCTTTGGACATGCTTGCCTCGAAGAAAACGACTTTGACTTGGATGATGGCCTTCGCACTTCTCGCGCTGGCTGCACCCACTTGGGCCCAAACCCCCATTGTCCTCGATCCCCCTGCCGGCACCCGCGATGGGGTGAATGTCATCAACGGTTCCACCGTGATTGTGCAGTTGCGCGCACCGGGCAAAGACTACGTGCACTTGCGGGGCGATTTCAACAGCTGGACCTCCAACAACGGCACGTTGATGCGGAAGAGTGTCGACGGCAACCGCCACTGGATTCAAGTCAGCGGCTTGAGCCCCGGCACTTGGTATCGCTACCATTTCATGGTTGAAGGGAACCTGGAAATTGCCGATCCGTACGCCGAGCTCGTGCTCGACCCTTGGAACGACCAGTACGTTCCGCAAAGCCACTACCCGGGCATGCCCGCGTTCCCTTCGGCGCACGCGAACTGGCATACGTCCGCGTTCCGCACGGACAACCCCTACTTCTTGTGGACCGATGGCGACTTTCAACGTCCGTCGTCCGACCGTTTGGTCATTTACGAGACCCTGGTTCGGGATTTTGACGAAGCCCAAACCTTCCAAGACCTCATCAACCAACTCGATTACCTCGAGTACATGGGGTTCAACGCCATCGAGCTCATGCCGGTCAATGAATTCGAGGGCAACCTGAGCTGGGGATACAACCCCAACTTCCGGTTTGCGATCGACAAATTTTATGGCACGGCAGCCAAGCTGAAAGAACTCGTCAACAAATGCCACGAACGCGGCATCGCGGTCATCGTGGACATCGTGCCCAACCACAGTTTTGGCACCGATCCGCTGGTTCGGTTGTACCAAGACGCAGACGGTTCTGCGGCCAACGACAACCCTTGGTTCAACAAAATCGCCAAGCACCCCTTTAGCCCAGGCTACGACTTTGACCATGGCGATCCTTGGACGCGGGAATTTTGGAAGCGTGTGTTTGATTTTTGGATCGAGGAATTCCACATCGACGGCTACCGCATCGACCTGAGCAAGGGGCTGACCCAAGTGGATTCGGGGTCGGACGTCGGCGCGTGGAACCAGTATGACCAAAGCCGCGTGGACATCTTGTTCGATTATGCGAACGACATCTGGGGCAACCATCCGGGGACGTATGTGATTTTGGAACACCTCGGCAACAACGAAGAAGAGACGGCGCTGGCCAACGGCGGGTTCATGATTTGGGGCAAAATGACCTCGGAATACACCCAAGCGGTGATGGGCTATGACGGCGACATCAACTACGGCTCATGGCAAAACCGCGGCTACCAATGGCCCAACTTGGTGACTTACGCAGAGAGCCACGACGAAGAGCGCATGGCATACGAGTTGCGCACCTACGGCAACGCGTTGAATGGCTACGACGCCAAAGAAGAGGCCACGGCGATGGACCGCTTGGCCATGGCACATGCCTTCCTTTTGGCCATCCCAGGGCCCAAAATGATGTGGCAGTGGGGCGAGCTGGGCTACGAGATCAGCATCTTTGACTGCCTCAACGGCACCTTCGCTGAAGGCTGCAAGCTCGACGAGAAGCCCGCGCCTTGGGACGATTTGGCCAACGAAAACCGACTTGGGTTGGCCAAGACCATTGCCGCTTTGAACGATTTGAAAGCGAACCAACCCGTGTTTGGGACCTACGATTTTGACGTGGACGGTTCTGGCAAGGGCAAGCGCATTCATTTGTACGGCCCAGACCAAAACGCAGTCCTCATCGGCAACTTCGATGTGGCGCCCATCGACATGGTCCCCGGATTCCCTTACACCGGAACGTGGCACGATCACTTCACGGGCTTGCCGACCTCGGTGAACAGCCTGAGCAACGCCATGACCTTGCAACCTGGGGAGTGGCACCTTTACCTCGACACGCCATTGCCCACGCCGGACACCGATGGTTCTGTGCCCATCCTTGTCAATGTTGGATGCACGGATCCCGTGGCCCAGAACTACGACGCAGCAGCAGAAGCGGACAACGGTTCTTGCCTCTATGAAACCGTTCTCCAATTGGACATGGGAGACCTCGCTGTTGACGCCAATGGCGTGCACGTGGCGGGATCGTTCCAAGGATGGATTCCATCGGACACGCCCATGGCGTTCGGGGCCGACAGCATTTACCGCACAACCGTGGTGGCCCAAGTGGGCTCAGAGGTGCAGTACAAGTTCCTCAACGGAAACGCATGGGGCACCGACGAAGGCGTGCCTGCGGCATGTGGTGTGTCCAATGGCTTGGGCGGGTACAACCGCGCGTTCGTCGTCCCCGCGGCCAACACCAGCCTCGACGTGCATTGTTTTGCCTCTTGCGAAGCATGCACCCCTGCGGGGCCGATGGATTGCATGGCCGGCGATTGTTGCGGCGAAGGAACCGTTTGGGATGCCGACTCAGGCACCTGCGTGGCAGAAGGAACGCCGCCTTCGGATTGTGCCGAAGACCTGAACGGCGACGGCACAGTGGCCGTGTCGGACATCTTGCAATTGCTCGGCGCCTTCGGGTTGGTGTGCAACTGATGGGCACCTTGGCCTGGCGGAAGCAAAGCTGAAAAGGACAACGGGGAGGAAGCTGCTCACTCGCAGGTGGTCCCAAACAGCGTGAGGAACACCAACAGGTCGGAAGTGGCGCAGACGCCGTCTCCGTCGAGGTCCGTGTCGTCGGCGAAGCCACCATATGCGCTCAGCAGCACAAGCAGGTCGCCTGAGGCCCGTGCGAAATCGTAGTTGAAGTCAGCCAGGCAGTTGGTGGGTTGGGTCAACACATGGCGGGTGTCGACAGACAACCCCTCGTACGTCGTGCTCTCGCCGTTGGGCCACGTCACAACCAAGGAGTCCACGGCGGTGCTTTCGCCCAGGCCCCAGTGCAAATCCAAGGTGCTTGCGCCGGAATAGCCTTGACCAATGTTGACCTCATCCATGCGCACTTTGTCGTCAAAATGGAGCGTGGCGCGCGCACCCACGGCATCGCGGTTGCTCAACGTGCCTTCCAACTTGACTTGGAGCCAGTGTCCATTGGAGGCGTCGTTGCGCAACAACCCAAGTCCGGGCTGGGTGCCACCTTTGGGCGTGGCAATGACCAAGTCCAAGTCGCCGTCCCGGTCCAAATCCCCCATCGCCAGTCCATAATCGGAATAGGTATGCTCCAAGGTGGCATCACCGCCACTCACGGGCGTGAAAGTGTTGTCGCCGTTGCCGTGATACAGGATGTTGGGCAAAGGCGCGAACTGGTAGTCGTTCACGATGTACAAATCCCATTCCCCGTCGTGGTCGTAATCGAAAAACACGCAGCCCCACGTCATGCCTGAGTCGCTCGTTCCCGAAGGCACGCTGATGTCTTCAAACGACCCGTCGCACTCGTTCAGGAACATCGCACTGGGGTAGAGGTCGGTGATGTACAGGTCGAGCCAGCCGTCGTGGTTGATGTCTGCGACGTCGACCCCCATGCAATTGCCCTGGTAGTTCAAGCCGGCAAAAAAGGCGAGGTTGATGAACGAGCCATCTCCTTGGTTGCGGTACAGCTTGTTGGTTTGGTTGGCGTCGTGGGTGAGGTACAAATCCTGATCACCGTCGTTGTCGTAATCGAAGAAGATGCTGCCCATGCCCACGCCGGTGTCGAGGGTCCCGGTTTGTTGATAGACGTTGGTGAATCCCGTGCCCCCGTCGTTTTTGTAGAAGTGGTTCACGTTGTTGATGTTCACCACATACAAGTCGGTGAACCCATCGTTGTCGTAGTCCGCAGCGTGGAGCGAGCGGCACATCAAGGTGCTGTTCATCCCGTACGTTTCCGCCATGTCGACAAACGTCCCATCGCCTTGGTTCACGTAGAATCGGTTGGGTGCAGGACTGCTCCCTCCAAATCCGTTGCCGGTGGCCAAATCAAGATCCCCATCGTTGTCAAAGTCCAACCAGATGGCCGCGTTGGTGAAGCCCTCATCAGCCACCCCCGCTTCGGCTGCGACGTCGGTGAAGGTCATGTCGCCGTTGTTGCGGTAGAGGGCGTTGGGGGCAAATTTGGACCCCACGTATAGGTCCTCCCATCCATCGTTGTCGTAGTCCCCGATGGCCACCGCGTGGTGTTGCCCCTCCGCCGTGAGTCCGGCAGAGGCACCCATGTCCACAAAGGTGGGAACCCCCTGGCCCAAACTGACGGACGAGACGCAAATCAAAGTCAGCACAAGGGCCGTGGAGAGGGAGAGGAGACGCAACATGGGATTCAATCAGGAGTCCTTAAATCTAAGTCGCAGCCAGCAATGTGTCACATGAGCAGGGGCTTGGGGTGCATTTTGCACGGGTGCATTCATCGGAGAATGAGAGGGGTGTGAAGAACTTTATCTGGGATTCACCATATAATTCTCAGGTCTTATATCAAGGTCGCGCTAAGTTTGGTCCGTGCATCAAGAGAACAGCAGATGCAATCGCGTTGGCTGTTTGATTGGGTACAAGTAGATTGTTAGGATGGAAGGGCGCCTCGGCGCCCTTCTTGTTGCTCCAAAGTGTCGCGTGCAATTCGTCGTATTTTTGGACTCATGACACGCCTTTCAGCACATGTCTCACTCCTTGCACTGGCCCTTCTGACGTGGGGTTGCCAAGGTTGTGGAGAGGGGAGCGGTGTTCCCGAAGTCAGGATTGCGCAAATCGAAGTCATGTCGATTGACCCCAACTACGTGGAAGATCCGTGGGGGGAAGAGGGCACGCCTGACTTGTATGCTGATTTCTCTGTGAATGACGCGCCTTATTTCACGTCCGTGGTGGCGACCGAATCGACTTTGCCGCAGCGCATCGACCTAGAGGGTCTCACTTTTCAAGGTGCGGAGCTGGACCAAACTGTGGTGATTCGCATCTTTGATGAGGACGACGATTCCCTGGATGACATTGTGGGAGAGGTGTCCTTTGTTCCCAGCGAATTGATGTTCTCGGAGCCCGTGCGCCACTCGTTGTATGGGGGGTATTTGCAAGTCGATTTGTTGTTGTCTTGGTGAGTCCCCGGGATTTTTCGCAAAAAAGACTTGTTGTCCCCAAATCCTCGCTATATTTGCACCCCTGTTTTTAGCAAGGTTTACTTATGGCACATCACAAATCAGCCCTCAAGCGCATCCGCTCCGACGAAAAGAAGCGCGACCGCAACCGCTACCAGCACAAGACAGCTCGCAACGCTGTCCGAAAGCTCCGTGCGTCCACTGACGCCAAGGAAGCTTCGACCATGTTGCCCCTGGTGAGCGCCATGCTTGACAAGCTTGCCAAGCGCAACATCATCCACAAGAACAAAGCAGCCAACCTCAAGAGCAGCTTGACCAAGCACGTTGCTGGTCTCTGATTGACTTGACGTCGACGCTGACGAATTCAAAGGCCCTCTGCATCTGCGGAGGGTCTTTTTTTGTGCCATGTCGGAATCAATCAGGCCGCGTGAACGGGCGGCGCGGGAAGGGCTTGGGGCATTGGAAAACCGGGAATTGTTGGCCTTGTTGCTCGGCACGGGTCACCGAGGGAAAAAGGCGGAGCGTCTTGCCGATGACGTGCTTGAGTTGGCCCAGGGATGTTTGAGCAATCTGGCGTCATGGCCCATCGAAGGCTTGACGCTTGTCGAGGGCATCGGTCCTGCCAAAGCGACGCTCGTGGCTGCAGCCATGGAACTCGGGAGGCGACGCCAAGACGCCAGCCGACGCGCGGGAATTCGGGTGGCGCGCAGCCGAGACGTTTATTTGCATTTTGCACCGCGGTTGGCGGACCTGCAACACGAGGAATTTTGGATCCTGCTGTTGCGTAGGTCCAACCACGTCCTTGCGGAAGTGTGCATTTCTCGCGGTGGCCTGACGGGAACCGTGGTGGACCCCAAGCTCGTGTTTGGCAGGGCCCTGGCGCTGAGGGCTGCAGCCATGGTGCTGGTGCACAACCACCCTTCAGGGAACCCCAAGCCAAGTGCCTCAGACCGGGAGCTCACCGCCAACCTCTGCCGGGCCGGGGACTATTTGGACTTGCCCGTGCTTGACCACGTGATTGTGGCCGGTGGTGCCTTCGTTAGCTTTGCAGATGAAGGATGGCTGAGATGAATTTCCCCAAACGCGTGATGATCGTGATCGGTGCAAGGCCGCAATTCATCAAAGCTGCGGCCTTGCACAGGGCGTTGAAAAACGCATCTGGCTGGGGCGCCACATGGGTCCACACAGGACAGCACCACGACGAGGCACTCAGCACCCAATTCTTCCAGGAACTCGAACTGCCCGAGCCTCAAATTCGGTTGTCCCCCAGGTCGGACAGCAGAGAGCTTCGGTTGGGGGACATGATGCACGGGGTTCGTGAGGCCATTCAAAAAGTCCGTCCGGATTGGCTCTTGGTCTTCGGCGACACCGACTCTACACTTGCTGGTGCGTGGGCAGCCACGGCCGAGGAGATTCCACTGATTCACGTGGAGGCAGGCCTTCGTTCGCATCGGTGGTCCATGCCGGAGGAGGTCAATCGGGTTTTGACAGATCGGTTGTCAAGCCTTTTGGTGTGCCCTACGGATGCGGCGGTTGCCCACCTTGAGAGAGAAGGAATCTCCCACACCTCGTCCACATCCCCTCACCCCACGCAGCCTTGGGTGCTGCGAACGGGGGATGTCATGCATGACAATGCCCTGCACTATGGTGCGGCGTGGCCAGAATCGAAACGCGGTCAAGGCCGCCTTTTGCTGACCATGCATCGTCCTTCCAACGTGGATGATCCCGCACGTCTCCAAGTGTGGTTGGGGGCCATCGGCGCGTGGCTCGGTCAGGTCGGACGCGAGGCCACCTTTCCGGTGCACCCAAGGACGGCCCGTGTGCTGGACGCCCACCAACCTGCGTGGCGGGAAGCGCTTCGAGAAAAGCACATTTTCTGCACGTCTCCCATGGGCTACGTGGCCTTGTTGGAAGCGGTGTGTGATGCACCTCTTGTCTTGACGGACAGCGGCGGGGTTCAAAAAGAAGCGTATTCCTTGGGCACCCGATGTCTGGTGTTGCGGGACACCACAGAGTGGGTGGAACAGGTCGAGCGCGGTCACTCTGTGTTGGTCCCTGAGCCTGGGGAACTGTCGCCTTTGGCGGACACAATGCTTGGGCGGGGAAGATTTGACACCGACGATTTGTACGGCAACGGACACGCTGCGGAGGACATTCTTCGTTGCATGGACGAGGCTTGACTCCACAGCCATGAATTCGCCATCCAAACGCACCTTCACCTTGCGTGGTCGAGAGGCCTCGCCCCGCCAGAGGTACGCCATCGCGTGTGCGTTGGAAAACGTGCACGGCTTGGAGGTGAACTGGGAGGTCGATGCGGCTTCAGGAGATCGGACAGTTCTGCTGTGGGACAAACGAGAAGTGGCGTCATGGTTCAATCATCCATTGGCACTTGGGGCCTCCGGTCGAGACCTCCCGTTGGGATGGTCCATTTGGGAGCGCGAGGAGGGCAAGGCCGTGAGGTTGATGTTGCCGTGTTTTGTCCAAACGATGGAGGATCAAGGGGATTCGGTGTCCCTGCCTTTTGATCCCCTTGCAGTCACGTTCCATGCCTTGACGTGCTGGGATGAACAGCACGGAAAGCTTGAGCTCGACGACCATGGGCGCCCCTGCACTGGGAAGTTGCCCTGGCGCAAGGAATCCGGCGTGGCCCGGTTGGGGTCGCGCGAAATTCCCATGTCCAATCAGCACCATTGGCCGTGGATTGAAGTCATGTGGCATGCCATCTTGAACGACGTTGCCGACCTGCCTGCACTGCGGATGTCGTTTCAACCGACATTCGACGTCGACGTGGCCTACAAACATTTGGGCCGACCACGGTGGAAGTCGCTGTTGCTTCAAGCGCGAGATCTGGTGTTGGGTCGGTGGTCCCTTGTGGCCGAGCGTCGTCTCACGTTGCGTGGCAAGAACAAAGATGCGTTTGACACCTATGGCTGGATTCGCGACTGTCACGCCGAGGAGTCCGTGGGCTGGTTTGTCCTCGCGGCCGATCGAAAGCCTCCGCATGACATCGGATTGGACCCCAATGGCGAGGCCCTGCCTGCGCTGGTGGAAGTCCTTGGCCAAGGAAACGACGTCGTGGGATGGCATCCCAGTTATGCTGCCATGGACAGCCAAACTGTGAGGGGATTGGAGAAAGCGCGGTTTGAATCGTGGAGACACGTAAACGCGCATGTGGTGCGCATCCACTATCTGAGGGGGAAACCCGGTCGGTGGTGGCGTGAGGCCGTGGCGTCGGGGGTGGAGTCCGATGCCTCGTTGGGGTGGTCGAGGGACGTGGGATTCCGGGCCGGATTCAGTCGGTCTTTTGTGGCTTACGACCTCAATGCAGAGTCGACCTTGCCGTTGGTGGTGCGACCCCTTGCGGTGATGGACACGGCCATGCGCGTGGGACTTGGGTGGTCTTCTCAGGATGCGTGCGGTCACATGGAGGCGATGATGGAGCTGGTGAAAGAGGTCGGAGGGACTTGGATGTCTTGCTGGCACAACACCTCTGTCAGCGACGAGGGAGAATGGCAGGGATGGCGGGCAACATACGTTCACATGGTGCAAGTGGCCCGACGACCACAGGGAGCGTAATTTGGAGACATGGAAGCCCCCGAACTGACCTTGTGGAATCTCCTTTTTTGGGGGATGGCGTCGGTCCTCAAGTTTGTCGTGACCCCTTCTGCGATGATTGCGTCGGGGCATTCCGCGTGGGTAGCGTGGGCGCTGACGACTTCGGGTTCGGCCCTCGGGGTGCTTGGATTTTGGCACTTTGGAAAGTGGTGGTTTCAGTGGCTTGAAGCCCGAATGGGGCCACGTCCCGATCGTGGCAAACGCATCTTTACGCCGCGTCGACGAAGGATCGTGGGGGTGAAAAACGCGCTGGGCCTGCGTGGCTTGTTGCTCGCTTCTGGACTGATCTCGGTGCCTGTCGCGGCGACGCTCGGAGCGAAGTATTTTCGCAGTCAACCTGCAGCCAAGTACTTGTTGATGCTTGCATTTGCCCTGTGGGCAGCGGCATTGACCACGGTGTCTTGGTTGCTCAAACAAGGTGTTTCATGAATCCTCGACCGCTGTTTTTTGACCTCGACCACACGCTGTGGGATTTTGAAACCAATTCGCGTTTGGCCCTGCGTTCCGGGCACGAGGCGGTGGGGTTGGTGGACAAGGGCGTGACCGATGTCGAGGCTTGGATTGCGTCTTACGAAAAGGCCAACGACTGGTGCTGGGCCCAATTTCGGGCGGGCCTGATGGACAAAACCACCTTGCGCTCTGAGCGTTTCAAGATGGCTTTTGAGGGCCTTGGTCTGACACCTGACAAGGACACGTCTCGCGCGCTGGGGGAGCACTACATCGAAACCTCTCCCTACCAAACGGCGTTGTTTCCAGGCGCCATCGAAGTCTTGGAAACCCTGAAAGCGAGAGGCCACCGCATGGTGATCCTGACGAATGGCTTTGAAGAGGTCCAGCACATCAAGGTCCAAAATTCTGGACTGGAACCGTTCTTCTCGGAGGTGTACACAAGCGATGCGCTTGGGGTGAAAAAACCCAATCCCCAAGCGTTTGAACTGGCTGCCTCGCGTTCAGGATTGTC
This sequence comes from uncultured Comamonadaceae bacterium, assembly GCA_964527895.1. Taxonomy (GTDB): domain Bacteria; phylum Bacteroidota; class Bacteroidia; order Flavobacteriales_D; family Sanyastnellaceae; genus UBA11663. Next base: position 37,593 of record CAZGQI010000012.1, read on the forward strand.
CATGGATGCGCCCATTGTCATGATTGGGGACAGCATGGAGAGCGATGTGGAGGGCGCCCAAAACGTAGGGTGGGATGCGGTCCACTTCAACCCGCTTGGACCGATGGAATCGCGCGCGTGGCGCACGGCACGTACCCTTCATGAACTGCTCGACTTGCCGTTGGGCATGTGATGTACCTTCGGTCCATGGCAGAACAAGATCAACAAAAGGGAAAGCTCAACATTGAGCTGTCGGAGGATGTGGCGTCTGGGGTGTATGCGAATTTGGCCGTCATCACGCACAGCCCCGCGGAGTTTGTGATGGATTTCATCCAAGTCATGCCCGGCATGCCCAAGGCCAAAGTGCGCAGCCGTGTGGTGATGTCGCCCCATCACGTGAAGCGATTGCTTGGTGCGTTGGCGGAGAACGTGCAGCGCTACGAACAGCAACACGGCCCCATCCAAGATCACGGCGCAGCCGATCCCGGAATGCCGTTGCCCTACATGGGGCCTCAGGGTCAGGCCTGAATCAGCCTTGCGCGGTCCAGGAGCGGTCGGCGTGAAACACGCCAAGGACCTGGCCGGTTTGTCCTTCCTTCAAGGGAGGAAGGTTTACCCCCTTGGTGCCGCCGTGAGAACGGTGCGCCATGTCTGGGTGGAACCAAGTGAGGTCGCACTTTTGGCCTGCCTCGAGGTGGGAAGGAGCGAGCGAGAGTACGTGGCGAGGCCCCTGGGTCATCGCTAACACCAGGGCTTCGACTGCGGCCTTTGAATCGGCTGCAGATTCTTTCAATCCAGACAGGGCGAGGCTGAAGGCCGAGGGCAAGGTGGCCATGCCGTCAGGGCTGAGCATGAATTCCACGTCGTGGTGCTCGAGGTCTTCAGGCCGATGGTCGCTCACCACCATGTCAATGGTGCCATCCAACACGCCTTCTCGCAAGGCGTCCCGGTCGCTTTTGGCCCGGAAGGGAGAAGACACTCGGAGGGTGCCGACAAACCCCGCCAAGTCTTCGTCGCAGAACATCAAATGTGCAGCGGTGGTGCCACACGTCACTTGCAATCCTGCGCGTTTGGCCTCGCGAACCATGGCGACGCTTTCGGCGCATGTGAGGGTTGCAAGGTGAAGACGGCCTCCCGCGTATTTCAACACGTCCAAGTCTCGAGACACCCGGAGCGTCTCGGCCTCGTGTGGGATGCCAATCAACCCCATTTGCGTGCTGTACACGCCTTCGTGCATGAGTCCGCCCGCATTCATGTCTCGGTCGAGGGGAACGTCAACCACCACTTTTCCGTGAACCTTGCTGTAGGTGAGTGCCCGTTGAAGAAGACTCACACGGTCGAGTGGCGTGTCGTCGGTGAAGGCCACCGCACCGGCCTCGCTCATGTCGTGCATTTCGGCCAATTGGCTCCCTTTTCCCCTCTCCGACAAACACGCCAGCGCCAAGGCCTCCGCAGGGATTCCGGCGTCCTGTGCTTGGGCTCCGAGCGCGAGGGTGTTGCGGACCGCGCTTGCATGGTCGACGCAAGGGGAGGTGCTCGGCAGCACCGCAACGTGGGTGAAGCCGCCACGACTTGCGGCATCCAAGCCGCTTTTCATGCCCTCTTTGGTTTCCAAGCCAGGCTCCCGGAAGTGGGCCTGCCCGTCAATCCACCCGGGGCTGACCATGCTGCCTTCGGCGCTCAGCACGAGGGCTTCTGGTGCTTTCAAGGAAGGGCCGATGTCGGCCACTTGTCCCCCTTGTAACAGGACGTCCACAACTTGATTGTGCCAAGGCCCCTGGGGGTCCACAACGTGCACGGAGGTTAGGAGAACAGCTTGTTCCATCGTTTCAAGAGTAGGGTTTCGAATGCAAGTGCCACAATGGCCGCGAGGAAAAAGTACCACGCAAGCCGTTCACCTGCGATGTGTTGCTCCACCATTCGGGCCACTTGATCTGCGGGTTGCGTCCAAACGGGAATGTCTTCCCAGCCCAGAGCGTTCAACTCTTGGGTCCATTCTTCGGGCAGCCAGCAGGTCAGTTGAGACTCGGATGCGCTCGGATTCAGTCCGAATGCTGCCACCGTGGTGCCGTTCTTTTGGGCCGCGTAAGCCCCCGGTTCCGTCAATGCCGCCCCCCAACCAAGCCGCAGTCCATCGGGGGTGGTCCGCACTTCGGGGACCACCTTCACTTCGGGCTGTTCTGCCGTGGTGTGAAGCTGCACCACGGACCAAGTCACGTCGGTTTCGCGTGATGCCGCAGAGGCATCCAGCAGGGCCAGGGTCATGGCCTGGTCGCGGCCGAGGAGGTAGCGTCGGCCCTCGGTTTGGCGCGCGGATTCGGCGGCACGAAGCAAGGTGGGGACAAACAAACTGTGGCGGGTCAAGTTGCCTGTTTCGAGGTTGGTTCCCAGCAAGTACACATGTCCAGTGCCAGACGCGCCGCGTACCTGACTCAGGTAGGCGGTTCCGTTGTTGGCTTCAATCAATACTTCCTCGTTGGCATGCGGTGCCCAGTCGAGGATGCGGTCGTACTCCGGCCAATCCACGCGAGAGGGGACAGCCCGGAACACCCCACGGTACAGCGGGTGGGTCCACCGGACCTCGCTGACTTGTCCTTCTTCTTGAATCCAGCCTTTTGGCGCAGCGAGGGACAGGGCAGGGTACAACGCGTCGAGGCCTTGGGCCGCACTGTCGGGAATCACAAAGACACTTCCGCCTCCTTCCACGAATTGCTGAATCAAAGCGCATGCACCGGGTGAAGGGGAAGAGATGCCGTCTGTGACGACCAGGTCGTATGCCGCAAGCACTTGGGGGGAAGGCAAGGAGGTTCCGCGTGTCACTTCCACCATGGGACGCGCAGATTCAAATGCTTGTTCCACAAGTTGGGTGGCCTTCCGGAAGGGCATGCCCGCATCCGTCCAATGGAAGACGTCGATGCCCGTTTGGACGTCGTATCCCAGGTGATGGATGTCGTCAAACCGCACAGGCGCGTCCTCGAGTTCCACGGTCAAAACGTGGGGACCGGCTTGGCCGTGCGTGAACCGAAGCACTGTGTCGGTGGGCAGACCCGGCACGAGGTTGAAAGAGCCCAGCGCCTCGGTCACCCCGTCCACCTTCAGGGTCAGTGGAAGCCCGTCGACGCCTTCTCGCGCGTCGTGCTGGATGCGGATTTGAAGCGCCGCCGGTTGGTCGGCCAAGGCGAGTGGGGCGTCAAACCAAATGGAATCAATCCACACATTGGGCACGTCGTTCGCGGTGACGGGCAGCACATGCCAGGCCACCGACGTGTCCGGAGCATTCATGGTGCGCGGGTCATGCGTGCTCTTCTGCAAGTCCGTGACCCAGAAGGCCCGCGGCGAGGCACCCTCCGCACGGCGGAAGGGGTCCATGCTCCGTTGCACCACCGCTTCAAGCGAGGGGGTGTGATGGGAGAGTTGCGCGGCCGCGATGCGCTCCAGCGCTTCGGTTTGGGTCAAGAATCGCTGGTCCTGACCCTCAAATTCGCTGGTGAACACGTGAAACTTGTCGGTCTCTGAGAAGGCCTCCACCAAGGCGGTGGCTTTTTGCTTGGCCTCTTGGATCAAGGGTCCTGTTTCGCCCGCCGCCATCATGGATGGACTCGTGTCGAGGTAGACAGAGACGGCTTGACGCGAGGCTTTGTTTGCACCTCCTTCCGGGGCCCGCATGGGGTCTGCAAAGGCCAAAATCAAGGCCGCGAATGCCAGCATCCGGGCGAGCAGGATGAGCAGGTTGCGCAGGCGATGGCGGGACTGGGTTTCTTTTTGGACATCCTTGAGAAAGGACACATTGGAGAAGGCCACACGGCGGTACCGTCTCAACTGCAGCAGGTGAAGCGCGATGGGAATGGCCAGCGCCAGCAATCCCCAGAGTATGTCAGGCCTTCCCCACACAATGCGAATTTAGTCCGATTTTTGCGGCATGGCACCCGAGGAAGTGAAGGAGTTTTTGCTCGAAAAGGCGGAGCGGTATGAAGTGCCGGATTTCATCCCCCAAGACCCCCTGTCCATCCCACATCGTTTCACCGACCGGAGAGACGTCGAAGTGGCCTCGTTTTTCGCGGCATCCTTGGCCTGGGGAAACCGGGTGTCCATCTTGAAAAGCTTGGAGGGTCTGATGGAGCGCATGGATCACGCGCCGGGGAGTTTTGTCGTGGATCACGAGGAATCGGATTTGAAGGTGTTTGATGGGTTTGTGCATCGCACCTTCCAAGAAGTGGATGCCAAGGGGTTTGTGCGGGCGCTGGCGGGATTGCTTCGGACCCATGGATCGCTAGAGCAGGCGGTGATGTCGGGGTGGGAGACGCCTGAAGATCCTGAGTGCCTGGCGTCGGCGTTGACGTCGTTTCATTGCGCGTTCATGGCCCAAGAGGGCGTGGCTCCCCGCACCCAAAAGCACGTCGCCAATCCGGCGAAAGGCTCGGCCGCCAAGCGACTCAACATGTGGTTGCGCTGGATGGTTCGGCCTTCGAACAAGGGTGTGGATTTGGGGTTGTGGAAGGGCATTTCGCCTTCGGTGTTGCACATCCCGCTGGACGTCCACACGTCCAACGTGGGGCGAAAGCTGGGGTTGCTGACACGCACGGCCAACGATTGGAAGGCGGTGGCGGAATTGACGGCCTCGCTGCGCGCCATCGATCCGGTCGATCCGGTGCGTTTGGATTTTGCCTTGTTCGGTTTGGGGGCCATCGAGGGCTTCTAAGTCCAAATGCGCATCAGATTGGCCCCTGCGGGCGACCTTTGCAGGGTGAAATGGCGTGAGACTGGCGACGGGAGCAAGACCCTGCATCAACAAGACCTCGATGTGTGCTACCACAGCGTGCACGGCGCGTGGACAGAGACACAGCACGTGTTCGGGGAGATGGGGGTGATGCCGGCCTTTTCAAGAAACGCTGTGGGTGACCTGCATGTGCTGGAGGTTGGCTTTGGAACGGGATTGAATGTGTTGGATGTGTGGTTGCGCGCCAAAGCAGCCGGACGACATGCCGTGGTTCACAGCCTTGAGCCCCACCCTTTGTCTTGGGAAGAAGCTGCACCTCTGGACTACGCGGCATCCACCGGGGTGCCTGAGGAAGTCTGGCGTGCGATGCACGAGAAGGGAAAATGGCACGACGAGTGGATCACGTTTGAACGCGTGAAAACGGGACTGTTTGAGGCCCCCTTGTGGGAGCAGTCCTACGATGTGGTGTTGTTCGACGCGTTTGCCCCCGGCGCACAGCCAGAATTGTGGACTGTGAAGGCCATGGACCGCATGCGTCTCGCCCTGAAGCCAGGGGGACAACTGGTGACGTACTGCGCCAAAGGCGACGTTCGCAGGGCCATGACGGAGGCAGGGTTCTCGGTGGAACGTCTGGCTGGACCTCCTGGCAAGCGCGAAATGTTGCGGGCCACCAAGGCACTCAATCCGCAAGGACGGTTCAATGTCAGGGTGTACATGGTGGTCACGCGACAAGGTCATGACGGCAAAGACGAGGTGCTCGTGTCCTACGAGCGGTTGCCCTTGGGCGGCGTCATGAAATTCCCTGGCGGCGGACTTGAATGGGGAGAGGGCACGACAGCTTGCCTGCGGCGTGAGGCTTTGGAAGAGTTGGGACAGCCCGTGAAGGTGGGGTCGTTGATTCACTTCAGTCAACAAACCCACGTCAGTTCATTCGACGCCAATCACCAGGTCTTGGCCGTCCATTACGCCGCCGAACTCACGGGTGAGGTGATGTTTGACGACGACGGAGAATTGGGCGATGTGTGCGGCAAGCGCGTGCCCATGATGACACAGCGTCTTGGGTGGCGCCCGGTGGAGGACTTGCGTCCCGAAGAGTTTCGCTTTGCCTCCGACCGTGAAGCGTGGGTGGCATGGAAGCAGCAGCGCTGATCAACCGAGCAGTCCGTACCGATGCTCGACGCAGTCGTCGATGCGACGGCACAGCTGTTCCGGCGTGAAGGTGCGCCAGCCCATTTCATTCAGCTCGCCGCCCAAGACGAAGTACGAATCGAGGTCGATGGCTTGCATGTCGGCGAGCACGTGTTCCCGAAAGTTGAGCAGCGCAATCCATCCATCTTCTTCCATCACGTCGTCGAACCACTCTTCGTAGTAGGCATCGTCGCTGTAATGAAAGTTCAGCACGTTCTCGCCAATGAGCACAAACTTGAACACTCCGCCATCCCGAAGCGGGTCGATGACCTCGCGTTTGAGCAGCATGATGTCGTTGAAAAGGCAGTCGTTCCACTCGCCGATGAATTCCAAAATGGCATACCCTTCGTCGTAATCTGCGTAGAGCACTTTGGTGTAGAGGGTTTGGCTCCCAAATTCATCCCACTGCGGATGGATGTAGTGGTTGTAGACCTTCAGGTGGTAGGCAAACTCATTGTACACACGGTCGTAGAACGGACTTTGAGGGTCGTTGCTCGCGATGTAGTGGTTGCGCCAGGCGTAGTACGGTTCAAGTGCGTGCATGGCCCTGTTGATGTGCGTCGACCGCAGCGCGGACGCTGCCGTGTGAGGTCAAAAGCGCTTCGGATTCCACCAAACCAAGTCCGGTGGCTTCGGCCACCATCCGCGCGCCGCGCTGCACGAGTTTGGCGTTGGTCAGTTGCATGTCCACCATGCGGTTCCCATGCACGTGTCCCAGCTGAATCATGGTGGCCGTGGTCAGTCGGTTCAGAATGAGTTTGGTGGCGGTGCCGGCCTTCATGCGCGTGGAGCCGGTCACAAATTCGGGGCCCGTGACTGCGACGACCGGGTGGTCGCATGCCTGGATGATTTGGCTTTCCGGGTTGCATGTCACACATCCCGTCAACACCCCCCGCAATCGCGCTTGGCGCAGGGCGCCAATGACATACGGCGTGCGGCCACTCGCCGCAATTCCAACCACGGTATCCTGCGCTTGGATGCCATGCGCCTCGAGGTCCTTCCAGCCTTGTTCGGCGTCGTCCTCGGCACCTTCCACCGCGGCGCGAATGGCCGAATCACCTCCCGCCATGATGCCGACCACGCGGTCGGGGGCCACCCCAAACGTGGGGGGACATTCACTGGCATCCACCACACCCAGTCGACCACTCGTGCCTGCGCCCAAGTAAAACAGCCTTCCGCCTTCACGCATCCGGGCCACCAGCGCTTCAGTGAGCGCGGCCAAGGCAGGCATGGCTTCGAGCACGGCACCTTGCACGTCGTCATCGACGCGGTGCATCGCATCGAGGAGTTCGCGCACGCTCATCGTGTGCAAATCATCGACGGGACCGGATTGTTCGGTGGGGGGCAGCGGTCGCTCCATGTTCAAATGTACGCCCAGCCCATGGTGCTTAGACTCCTGAGGTCTTCCAAATCTCCCATGCCTTCTCGGCCTGCAAACGCAACATGTCTGCGCCATTCAGGACGGCCGCACCGCGCCCTCGCGCCTCGCGAAGCAAACGGGTTTCGGCAGGGGTGTAAATCAGGTCTACGACAAGGTGATCGGGGGTCAGCCACGAGGTGGGGAACGGCACCATGTCTCCGTCATGAGGATGCATGCCCACGGGGGTGCAATGGACCACCAAGAGGTGGTGGCGCACGACCCATTCCGACACTTCATGGTACCCAATGGATGGCCTTCCGAGGGCGCGGGTGCCTTGGGTGCTGTCTCCGGTGCGGGAGACACTGACGGCTTCAATGCCCAATTTGGCGAGAACGTGAAGCACTGCAGTCGCACTCCCTCCTGAGCCAAGCACGAGTGCACGCTCGTGACGGTTGGCGAGAAACGGTTGGACCGAGCGTTGAAAACCCCACACATCCGTGTTGTGACCTTCCCAACCCTGGGGTGTCTTGACCAAGGTGTTCACGGCACCGACGGCTTGGGCTTCTTCGGAAACGCGCACCAACTTGGACAGGACGGCTTGCTTGTGTGGCACCGTGACGTTCAATCCGACCAGGTTGGGGTGATCCTGCGTCAAGGTGTGGAAGTCCTCGATGTTGGGCAAGTCAAACGTGCGGTACACCACGTCTTCACGGCCTTCGGCAGCGAGGATGCGCTTGAACAAGCGGGGACTTTGTGAGTGTCCAATGGGATGCCCCAGCACACCCAACAACTTCGAGGCTCCTTCACTCATCCGACCTCGTTCATGCCACGGGTGTTGCCCCAGCGGTGAAGCCCCCACACGACCACGCCTCCGAGGCAGGCGAGTCCGAGGGCCGCAGCGATGTTGCCCTGGGGCGCCACGTTTTCGAGCAACCATTCCACACGTCCGTCGCTGTGCGTGTAGAGTGGGCGGACCTGCGCTTTCCAAGGCCACAGCGCTTGAAGCGATCCCACCAAAAAGCCGGTCAGCAACGCCAAGGTGGGACGCCGATGCACAGACAACAACCACTTCAGCGCACGGCTGAACGACAACAAGCCGAGCACGGCCCCGGCACCGAAGGCGCTGATTTTCGTCAAGTCAAGGGTTTTTACCGCCAAAAGCACGGGGGCATAGGCCCCGAGGATGAGCAACAGGAAACTGCCTGAGATGCCCGGAAGGAGCATGGCACAAATGGCCAAGGCGCCGGCCGCCATCAACAGCGCGGGATGGTCGGTTTGGACCAAGGGCGGGAGGGAAGTGACAAACCCTGCCACGGCGCATCCAATGGCCGCCCAGACCCACGTGTCAAGGCCCCAAGGCTTGACGTGTTTGCCCACCAGCGGCACAGACGTGGCCACCAACCCGACAAAGAATGCGCGAAGCATGACCGGATGGTGTTCGAGCAACCAATGAAGCGGGGAGGCAAGCGTGGCAATGGCGGTTACGATGCCCAAGGCCAAGGCGACGAGAAAGGGGCCGTTGACGGCGTTCCAAGCTTCCACAAGTTTGCCCTTGCGAAGGGCGGTCAGGCCGGCTCCGCTCAGGGAAGAAAGGCTGTCAAGCAAAGGGTCGTAGATGCCCGCAATGAAGGCCACCGTGCCTCCACTGACGCCGGGCACCAAATCCGCCACACCCATGGCAAAGCCCTTGGCTGTGACAGACCAGGGCCAATTCATGCCACCTCGAGGTTGGGGTCGATGTGGGTGGCCCAGGCGCGGATGCCGCCTTCCAAGTTGTGCACGTTGGTGCGGCCGTATTGGTTCGTCAAGGCGTGGGTCACCGCCGCAGAGCGCGCACCGGAACGGCAGTGGATCACCACGGGGATGTCTTCGGGGATTTCCCCGAGGCGCTCGAGCACGTCTTCCATGGGGATGTGAACCCCGTCGATGTGGCTGACTTCGCGTTCGTAGGGCTCGCGAATGTCAATCAAGGCGTGGGAAACGCCTTCCTCTCGCCAGGACACCAATTCTTGTACCGTGATGCTTTTCATCGTCAGTCGTCCAAAATTTCGTCTGCAGGGATTTGGCGAACGCCTTCGGCCATCGCCTCAGGAAGGTTGTCGAAGAACGTGTCGCCGCGCAAGCCAAGACGCAAGCACTCGAGTGGAATGACGTCGTGGGGTCCGATGTTGCCCAAGTTGACGTTCGCGCCAAATTGCTTGAGGAACCACACTTGTTGGGGCTTTTGGGGCGCTTCCCAAAGGATATCCTCCAATTTTACCTTGGCCAAAATGCGGCGAACCAGCGCCGTGTGTGCGGTGCCGTTCGGACGGTAGATGCCGACGTTTCCGCTTTCGCGGGCTTCGGCAATCACCTTCCAGCTGCCCGCCGCGAGTTCTTGCTGCATCATGGACGTCCACTTGTTGGGGCTGATGAGGATGCCCGCTTCTTTGGAGCCGACTTCGCTCAAGACGCGGTACTTCTTCGCCAACCGAGAAATCATCTCGCACTTGGCGTCCTCTTCAATCACCATGGAACCGTCACTCACTTCGACGGTCTCGAGCCCGAGATCGTCCACAAAGCGGAGGAAGTCGTCCAGTTGGTTGCGGACGAAGTAGGCTTCGAACAGGGTGCCACCCGGGTAGACCATGAGGCCTGCGTCGTGGTAGAGTTTGATTTTTTCCTTGACATTGGGGGTGACAATCGAAGTGCCGAAGCCCAACTTCAAGAGGTCCACTTTGTCGGCATTGACTTCGAGAAAGTCTTCGGCCTGCCGCAGGCTGAGGCCTTTGTCCATGACCATGGTCAAGCCCGATTCGCGGGGCTTGGCGGGGCGCTCCGGCAGGTGAGAGAGGTTGTGGTTCATCGTTCAGGGTTTCATCCGTGCGTACCGGCTGGCCACACGCGGGTCGTCGAGCAGACCTGGGTAGGTCTCCAACAACCGATTCATGCCTTCGAAATCCGCCATCAGCAAGTGGTCGAGAAGGCGAAGGGCTTCTCCGTCCATGCGCAAGGCGAACAGGCTCACAAATTGTTTGTACCCCAACGAGGTTGAGGTGGGTGGCAGGTGCTCGAAGGCATTGTCGAGCAAAATCAGGGCTTGGTCGTGGGCCTCCAACGCTTGCATGTTGTCAATGCGTTCTTCCCAGGCTTCGAGGTGCTTGGGGTTGCGTTCGAGGAGTTGGACCAAACACGTGTCTGCGTCTTCATGGCGTTCCATTTTCTTCAAAACGGTGGCCATCATCAGCAAGGTGTCTTCGTGGTGAGGGTGGAGCAGCAGGGCTTGTGCAAAGTGCTCCAAGGCAGCGGCGTGGTCTTGACGCAAGTCATCCAACACGCCGAGTCCCACATGCGCCTCCAAGAAATGGGCATCCAATTCGAGGCACTGCATGTAGTACTGTTCCGCTTCGTCGAGGTCGCCCAAGTGCTCCAAGCATTCGCCCATGTAGCAGAACGTGCTGGGTTGGGGTGCATCGAGCATAAGGGTCTCGCGGTGGACGTCCAAGGCATCTCCAAACCGCTCCATGGCGGTCAACGCCTCTGCTTTTTGGTGATACGCAGGCGCGAAGCTGTCTTCAATGGCAATCGCAAAGTCGTAGGCGTCCACGGCTTCTTTGTAGCGTCCCAACCGCTGGTGGGCGTTGCCCAAGTTGTACCACGCTGCAAAGCTGTAAGGGTGGTCGTCCAAAAATTGGGTGTAGAAATCCGCAGCCTCTTGGATGCGTCCCTCTTTGTCCATGCAGAAAGCCAACTCGTACAAGGCCGTCTCATTGGTCGGGTCTTCCTTGAGCGCTTGGAGCAAAACCCGGATGGCGTGCTTCCACTCCCCGAGGTTTTCATGCTCGAGGGCCACATCGATGTACACATCCTTCTTCAGCTCCTCGTCGGCGAAGGAAAGCAAGGCGTTGAAGTGCTGAAGGGCCAATTTGTGTTCCCGCATTTGGCTGTAGATGTTCGCCAAAGTCAGGTGGATTTCCTCGTTGTGCGGCTCAAAGGAGAGCAAGTTTTTCAAACGAGGGATGGCCTGGACGTGCTTGCCAGTGCTGGCGAGGATTTGGGCCTCGCGCAGCTGAAGCCCCAAACTCTCAGGGTACAAGCTGCTTGCATGGTGATGCACTTGCTGCGCTTTGCGCAAAGATCCTTTCTCGAGGTAATGCTCGATAAGGAGCTCGAGGTCGTCGTGGTCAAAGAAGCGCGACTCGCCCGCCTGCATCATGGCTTCAAAAGCCTTGGCCAGCGCGAGAATCTGCTCCTCTCCTTGATGTGGACGTCCTTCTTCGTGCATACTTGAACAAAGTACGATGCGAAGGTCGGAAGAAAGGCCCGTACGAGGCACGGATTATGCACAGGAATGGTGGAAAAAATCCAAAACGACACGCGCCACGACAGAGAACGAAGGGGGCGGGGCTGACCCTACCTTGCAAACATGTTGATTGCATCCATTTCAGGCATCCGCGGCACGGTCGGCGGAAAGGCCGGTGAAGGGCTTAGTCCCGCCGACGTGGTGACGTTTGCCAGTGGCTATGGCGCATGGGTTTGGGAGCAGAAGTCGGGAGGCGATGCACCCCGAGTGGTGGTGGGACGCGACGCCCGCATCTCCGGGCCTTGGGTGCGCGACGTGGTGTGCGGCACTTTGAATGCCATGGGCATCGACGTCATCGACTTGGGCCTGAGCACCACGCCCACGGTCGAGTTGGCCGTCCCGGGTTTGAAGGCTGACGGCGGCTTGATCCTGACCGCGTCACACAACCCCAAACAGTGGAACGCCCTCAAACTCTTGAATGCCGAGGGCGAGTTTTTGTCCGCGGCGGCGGGCGACCGTGTGCTGGCACTGGCCCGGGAAGGCGTGACCTACGCCGAGGTCGATGCCACGGGCACCACCACCCAAGACGACAGCTGGCTGGCGCGTCATGTCGCGCACGTCCTCGGTCTGGCGTTGGTCGATGCCGAGGCCATCCGCGGCGCGGGATTGAAAGTGGCGGTCGATGCCGTGAACTCGTCGGGCGGCGTGGCCGTGCCGATGCTTCTCGAGGCCTTGGGTGTGGAGGTGGTTCCTGTGCACTGCGACCCCACCGGACATTTCGCACACAACCCAGAGCCGTTGCCAAGCCATTTGAGCGACTTGACCCACGCCGTTGTGCAGGGGCAATGTCATTTGGGCATCAGCGTCGACCCCGACGTGGATCGGTTGTGTTTTGTCTGCGAGGACGGAAGCTTTTTCGGCGAAGAGTACACGTTGGTGGCGGTGGCGGATCACGTGCTGGCCCACACTCCGGGCCCCACGGTGAGCAACCTCAGCAGCACCCGCGCCCTGCGCGAAGTGAGCGCCCGCCATGGGTGCACGTACACGGCATCTGCCGTGGGCGAGGTCAACGTCGTGGCCCAAATGCGCGAGACCGGTGCCATCCTCGGGGGCGAGGGGAATGGCGGCGTGATTTACCCCACATCCCATGCCGGACGCGACGCATTGGTGGGCATTGGGCTGTTTTTGACCCACCTGGTCGCCAAAAACATGACGTGCCGTGCGCTTCGCGACACCTACCCCGATTTTCACATGGTGAAAGACAAAATGTCCTTGCCTGCAGTCGATGTCGACGCAGCGTTGATGGCGCTGCGTGACGAAGTGAGCGACGCCGAAGTGAACGACGTGGATGGGGTGAAATTTGACCTTGAGGAGGGGTGGGTGCACTTGAGAAAAAGCAACACCGAACCCATCATTCGGATTTACGCAGAGGCGCCGACGCCTGAGTCAGCCAGGGCGTTGGCCGACCGATTTGCCGGTCGCCTCGAGCATCACCTTCAAAGCGCACCGGCACAGGCCTAACTTAGTCGTCCCATGCACGCTTACCTCGACAATGCGGCGACGACCCCGGTGGCACCCGAAGTGGTGAAGGCCATGATGGACGTGTACACCACGGTTCATGGCAATCCGTCTTCCACCCATGCGCCGGGCCGAAAAGCCAAGGCGTTGATTGAAACGAGCCGGCGCACCATCGCCTCCTTGTTGGGCGTTCCGCCCCGGACCATCTGCTTCACGTCCGGGGGGACAGAAGCGGACAACCACGCCATCCAAGCCGCCGTGAGCTGCTTGGGGGTCAAGCGCATCATCACGTCGGCGGCGGAGCACAGCGCGGTCATCAAAGCCACGCAGCAGGCCTCGGACCGACACCAATTGGAGCTTGTGCATGTCCAACACCACGGGGACGGACAGGTGGACATGGGCCACCTTGCCGAACTGTTGGCCGGTTCAGAGAAGAAGACCTTGGTCTCCTTGATGCACGCCAACAACGAGGTGGGCGTCATGGTGGACCTCGACCGGCTCAGTACCTTGTGCAGGGAGCACGGTGCGTTGTTGCACAGCGACACCGTGCAGACCATGGGGCATTACCCCCTCGATTTGAACGTCGTGGATGTGGACTTTTTGGCGTGCAGCGCGCACAAGTTGCACGGACCCAAGGGCACCGGTTTTTTGTACGTCAACCCCAAGCTGCGCATTGACGGCATGATTGTCGGCGGCGGTCAGGAGCGCATGCTCCGAGGGGGCACCGAAAATGTCGCAGGCATTGTGGGGCTGGCCGAGGCGTTTGCTGCCGCCTTCGAACACATGGCTGAACACGAAGCCCACGTCCGCGCCATGAAAGCCCGCATGGTTCAAGGACTCAGGGAGCGCGTTCCCGGGGTGGTGTTCAACGGGGATTCGGACAAAGAGGATCGCCTATACACGGTGCTGAACGTCCAATTCCCAGAACACCCCAACGGCGGCATGGCCGTGTTTTTGCTCGACCTCGAAGGGGTGGCATGTTCAGGGGGAAGCGCATGTTCCAGCGGCGCGACGCTCGGCTCTCACGTGCTGAGGGCCCTTCAATTTCACGAACCCAACAAGGCAAGTGTGCGCTTCTCCTTCTCGAGGTACACATCCGAGGCGGACATTGATTTTGCCCTGGACGCGGCACAGAAAGTCTTTGCCTCCGCGGAGGAGGTCGTTTGATTCAGGTGCTTTTGTGAAAAGCAGGCTCAGGCACCAAGGGTGCACCGGGCTTGGGCTTGTGGCGTACCTTGGCATTCATGCCAGCCAACCGGATTTTTCATCGCCTGATTGGTGCGCGTATGCCTCACATTTTGTGGGCGCAATCTCGCCCTGCGGACGCCCAGCGTGGGGTTTACCTCGGGCTGATGCACGGGTTGGCTTCCACGGTGTACGGCAGGTCCCTGGGAATTGACAAAGCGAGCGATTTGGCCCGCCGCAAGGACTTTGTGCGGCACGTGCCCATCGTGACGTACGACGCGTTGAAGCCCTGGATCCTCCGGGCGCGTGACGGAGAACGAAATGTGCTGTGGCCGGGTGTCACCAAGTGGTTTGCCCAAAGCTCCGGCACCACCAGCGACCACCACAAGTGGTTGCCGGTCACGAGTGAATCGCTTCACGAAGGCCACTACAAAGGCGGGAAAGACGTTCTGGCTCAGTTTTGTCATCAAGTGCCTCGTGCCCAGTTGTACCAGGGCAAACACCTCATCCTTGGGGGCTCAAGTGCGCTGGTCAAAGAGGGCCAAAGCGCCTTGAAGGGAGACTTGAGTGCCATCATCGTCAAGCATTTGCCACCTTGGTGTGAAGCCAGAAGAACCCCCAACCGAAGCATCGCGCTGATGTCGGATTGGGAAGAGAAGGTGGAAGCCATGGCCCGGGCCACCGCAATGGAGGACGTCCGGATCTTGGCGGGCGTGCCCAGCTGGATGTCCTTGGTGACCCAACGCGTGCTCGAAGTCACGGGCAAATCCAACCTGCGCGAGGTCTGGCCCAACCTGTGGCTCTACATGCACGGCGGGGTGGGGTTCAAGCCCTACCGTGACACGTTTGCCAACATGATTCCGGACATGCCCGGACTTCCCCCGATGCACTACCTCGAGACGTACAATGCCTCGGAGGGCTTTTTCGCCTACCAAGAAGACCTGGGGCGCGACGACATGGCGCTTTTGATGGATCACGGCATTTACTACGAGTTCATGCCGCTGGAGGAAGTGGGACAGTCCCAGCCGCGGGCGTTGGAGTTTCGGGAAGTGGAAGTGGGCCAAACGTACGCCCTCGTGATCTCCACCAACGCGGGGTTGTGGCGCTACCTGGTGGGGGATTTGGTGACCATCACGTCGAAGGTTCCGCTTCGCATCCACGTGGCAGGGCGCATTTCGTCTCACTTGAATTTGGTGGGTGAGGAGGTCATGGAACATCAAGCCGACCAAGCCATTGCCAAAGTGTGCAAGGCGCTGGGGACGGAGCTGTACAACTACATGGCGGGGCCAGTGCTCGACGATTTTGGCAAGCCCGTCGGCCACACTTGGGCCTTGGAATTTCAACGCGGATGCATGCAGCCCTCTGAAGTGGCCTTGGCGAAGCGGTTGGATGCCCAGCTTCAGCGTTTGAATGGCGATTACAAGGCCAAACGCACCGCCAACCTCGCCTTGGACATGCCCACCGTTCGGGTGGTGCCCTCGGGAACGTTCGATGCCTGGCTCGAAGGCAACCAGCGTTTGGGGGGACAGCACAAGGTGCCGCGTTTGACGCATGACGAGGCCACATTCAGGGCCGTGCTCGATGCATCCAAGCAAGAGTTATCCCCAACCTGTTGACGTTGCTTGGAAGGGCGAAGTCGCCGACCTACTTTGGTCTTCCATTTTTGCATTCAACCCCACGACGAAGACCCCATGCATCTCGCCATTGCAGGCAACATTGGATCAGGGAAAACCACCTTGACGACGCTGTTGGCCAAACACTACCGCTACACGCCTCACTTCGAGCAAGTGGATGACAATCCTTACTTGAACGATTTCTACAAGGACATGACCCGGTGGTCCTTCAACTTGCAGGTGTATTTCTTGAAGTCTCGGTTTGCGCAGCTGATCGAGATGAAGAAGAAGGGGAAGCCCATCATTCAGGACCGGACCATCTACGAGGACTCCAACATCTTCGCGCCCAACCTGCAGGCCATGGGGTTGATGACCTCTCGCGATTTCGAGAACTACCTGTCCTTGTTCGAGTTGATGGAAGAGTTCGTCACGCCGCCGGACCTGCTCATTTACTTGCGCGCGTCGGTGCCCACGCTTGTGGCCCAAATCCAAAAGCGTGGCCGCGAATACGAGGAGGCCATCCGTTTGGACTACCTCAACCGATTGAACGAGCGCTACGAGGCGTGGATCAGCACGTACAACAAGGGTGAGCTCCTCATCATTGACGTCGACAACAACAACTTCCACGAGGACAAGGAGGACCTCGGGGGCATCATCACAGCCATTGACGGCAAGCTGAACAACTTGTTCAGTTGAGCCTTCCGCTCCGAGTTTTTCGGAGTGTCAGGACACGAAAAAGGCCCGCAACTGCGGGCCTTTTTGATGCTTGATCAGTGGATTCGATCACATGGTGGGCACACCGATGACCGAGAATCCGAGTTCCACTTCGTCTTTGATGAACCAGTCGAGCTTGTCGTCGAAGGTCTGAGAGCGGTACGTGATGTTGTGCTTGGTGCGGTCGAGACGGAACTTGCCTTGGATGGCCAAGCCCTTGGTGTCTCCAGGAATGTCTGCAACGACAACTTCCACGGGAATGGTGTAATCCACCGCTTCTCCGTTCATGGTCAGCGTCGCATTCAATTGTGCTTTGCCGTCAGCTCCTTCAGTGACGTCGCTGACGCTGAGGACCGCTTGAGGGTGGGTTTCCACGTTGAAGAAGTCGCCTGAACGCAAGTGGCCCTCGAGGCTTTCCTTTTCTTCGCCCTGCAGGTCGGACACCGCGATGCGCTTCATGTCAAAAATGACCATGCCCTCGGCAATTTGGCCATCCTGCACGCGGAACTTGCCCGTTTCGATGTGCAGGGTGCCGTTGTGGCCGTCTCCGGTCAACTTCTGGGCAGACCATGTCACCTTGGGCTTCACTTTGTTGAGGACGTAGACGCCATCCTCGACAGAGGTTTGGACGGTTTCGCCTGGGGTTGAGGAGGCCTTGGGGCCTTCCTGCGCGGTTTCTCCGCAGGCCACCAACAAGGTGGCTGCTGCAAAGACGGGGAGGAGGAGTTGCTTCATGTTGTTCATTCGTTCACGCTGGCAACAATCTCCGTGCGCTCCGTGTTCGCTTCGGCATCCTCGGCGTGGCCTTCGCCGTGCCCACCACCCAAGATGGGGGCGATGACCAATCCGACGAGGCAGGTCAACTTGATGAGGATGTTCATGGAAGGTCCAGAAGTGTCCTTGAAGGGGTCACCCACGGTGTCGCCAGTCACGGCCGCCTTGTGGGCGTCAGAACCTTTGTAGGTCATCTCACCGTTGATTTCCACGCCGGCCTCGAAGGACTTCTTGGCGTTGTCCCATGCGCCTCCAGCGTTGTTTTGGAAGATGGCCCAAAGCACACCGCTCACGGTCACCCCGGCCATGTAGCCACCGAGGGTCTCCGCAGCCCAAGCTGCTTCTGCACCCAACATGAGGGGCAACAAGCCGATGACCAACGGGAAGAGAATTGTCATGGCGCCTGGCAGCATCATTTCCTTCAATGCAGCTTGGGTGGAGATGTCCACGCACTTGCCGTAATCAGGGGTGCCCGTGCCTTCCAAGATTCCAGGAATCTCTTTGAACTGGCGACGGACTTCCTGCACCATTTCCATGGCGGCCTTTCCAACGCTGTTCATGGCCAAAGCCGAGAACACGACGGGCACCATGCCTCCGATGAACAATGCGGCAAGCACGTTGGCCTTGAAGATGTTGATGCCTTCAATGCCTGTGAACTCGACGTAAGCGGCAAACAACGCCAGTGCTGTCAACGCCGCAGAGGCGATGGCGAAGCCCTTTCCGATGGCGGCGGTGGTGTTTCCGACAGAGTCGAGAATGTCGGTGCGCTCACGCACTTCTTCAGGGAGTTCGCTCATCTCTGCGATGCCACCGGCGTTGTCCGCGATGGGACCGAAGGCGTCAATCGCGAGCTGCATGGCCGTGGTGGCCATCATGGAGCAAGCGGCGATCGCCACCCCGTAGAATCCGGCAAATTCGTAGGCGGCGTAAATGGCCGCGGCGAAGAGAATGATGGGGCCAAACGTCGAGATCATGCCCGTGGCGAGACCTGCAATGATGTTGGTCGCCGCACCTGTAGATGACTGGCGCACGATGTCGAGCACCGGCTTCTTGCCAAGGCCAGTGTAGTATTCCGTCATGTAAGAAATCGCACCACCCACCACGAGGCCAACGATGACCGAGTAGAAGACGTTCATGGAGCTGAAGGTGCGGTCACCTTCACCAAAGAATTCCATGGTGAGTTGCTCAGGGAGCATCATGTCCACCAAGAAGAAACATGCGATGGCCGTCAAGATGATGGATCCCCAGTTTCCGCGGTTCAAGGCCGCCTGCACTTGGGCTTCCTTGGCGTCGTCACCGACGCGGATCACTTGTGCGCCGAGGATCGAGAACACGATGCCGAGGGCAGAAATCACCAGGGGCAACAAGATGGTGGACATGCCTCCGAAGTTGTCGGAGATGCTGCCACCCATGTCGCTGATCACGTAGTTGCCGAGCACCATGGCCGCCAACACGGTGGCGACGTAAGAACCAAAGAGGTCGGCACCCATGCCGGCCACGTCACCCACGTTGTCGCCCACGTTGTCGGCGATGGTGGCGGGGTTTCGGGGGTCGTCCTCAGGAATGCCTGCTTCCACCTTTCCGACAAGGTCGGCTCCGACGTCTGCAGCTTTCGTGTAGATGCCGCCGCCCACGCGGGCGAACAGCGCAATGCTTTCAGCACCGAGGGAGAATCCGGCGAGGGCTTCGAGGATGACGGTCATTTGGTCCACGGAGGTGCCTTCTGCACCGCCGCCCATCCAACCGAGGAGGAGGATGAAGAGGGCACTCAATCCAAAGACTGCGAGGCCAGCCACGCCGAGGCCCATCACCATGCCACCGGTGAAGGAGACTTTCAGACCCTCGCTCAAGCTCGTGCGAGCGGCTTGGGTGGTGCGGACGTTGGCTTGGGTGGCGATGCGCATGCCGATGTTGCCTGCGAGTGCCGAGAACACGGCACCGATGACAAACGCGACCACGATGAACCAGTGGGTGGTTTCCACCATGGAAGACACGAGGCCGAGGAGGGCACCAGCCACGACGACGAACACCGCGAGGATGCGGTACTCAGCGCTCAAAAAAGCGAGGGCGCCTTCGTGAATGTGCTGCGCGATTTCGCTCATACGAGCTTCGCCGGTGCTTTGCTTGCGCACCCATGCGGCCTGGACGGCCATGACAATGAGGCCGAGAATGGCCAAACCTGGAACGAGGTAGAGCAGTGATTGCTGCATGAGGTTGAGATTGTGGGGCCGCCATTCGGCCCGAATTGATCTAAAGTTGTTTTGAAAGTCTGTCTTAGGCGACGTAAGCTACGTCTTTGCACGCCTCCACGATGTCCTTCACTTGTGGAAGGGCCTCCTCAATGAGGCTCGTTGAGAACGCAAATGGGGTGTCACTCTGGCAGAGGCGGCGGATCGGTGCGTCGAGGTGATCGAACGCGTGACGCTGCACCCGGTAGGTGATTTCAGTGGCAATGGACGCCACAGGGAAGCTCTCTTCCACGATCACCAAGCGGTTCGTCTTCTTGATGCTCTCCACGATCGTGTCGAGGTCCAGTGGACGAATGGTGACGAGGTCGATGATCTCTGCTTCGATGCCTTCTTTGGCGAGTTCGTCGGCCGCGGCGTGCACATCCTTGAGAATCTTGCCAAACGACACGATGGTGACGTCGTCGCCTTTGCGGCGGACGTTGGCCTTGCCGATGGGCACGAGGAATTCTCCTTCTGGAATCATGCCCTTGTCGCCGTACATCTTCTCAGACTCCATGACGAGCACGGGGTCGTTGTCGCGGATGGCGGACTTCAAGAGCCCCTTTGCTTCATAAGGCGTGAAGGGGGTCACCACTTTGAGGCCCGGCATGGAAGCGTACAGGCTTTCGTAGCTCTGGCTGTGCGTGGCCGCGAGTTGGCCTGCGGTGCCGTTGGGGCCGCGGAACACGATGGGCACGGAGAACTGTCCGCCGCTCATCTGGAGCATTTTGGAGGCGTGGTTGATGATTTGGTCTGAGGCCAAAACCGCAAAGTTCCACGTCATGTATTCGACGATGGGACGCAGGCCATTCATGGCTGCACCCACCGCAATGGCACTGAATCCGAGCTCGGCGATGGGGGTGTCAATGACACGGTCCGCACCAAACTCATCCAACATGCCTTTGGAGGCTTTGTAGGCGCCGTTGTACTCAGCCACTTCCTCCCCGAGGAGAAAGACTGACTCGTCCCGACGCATCTCTTCGCTCATGGCCTCGGCCACGGCTTCCCTGAAAGTGACTTCACGCATAGTAGGTCCGATTTGGGCGGCAAAGGTAATTGATTAAGCAATGCCAAGTCCAAAAGGGGGGATTGGATGCATTCTCGGGGCATCGAATCGTCCGTGCTGACCTACCTTTGGGGCTCCTTCGACGCGGTCATTTGGGCCCTCGAAGCCATTCATTCAATGACCATGAAGTTTCTCGTTTGCATCAGCAAAGCCCCGGACACCACGAGCCGGATTGCCTTCACCGAAGGCGACACGCAATTTGACGCCAATGGCGTTCAATTCATTGTCAACCCCTATGACGAGTGGTATGCCCTCGTCCGTGCGCTCGAATTGAAAGAGCAGCACGGAGGAACCGTCACGACCATCACGGTCGGTGAGGCGGATTGCGATCCCGTCATCCGCAAGGCCTTGGCCATCGGGGCAGACGATGCCGTGCGCATTGACGCGAATCCACAAGACGCCTTGCACACCGCGTCGCTCATTGCCCAGCACGCCAAGCAAGGCGGGTACGATGTTGTGCTGTGCGGAAAGGAGACCATTGATCACAACGGTTCTGTCGTGGGAGGCATGGTGGCTGAAATGCTCGATGCGGCTTACATCTCACTCGCCACGTCGCTCGACGTCGACGGCGGGAAGGCGCAGGCCAAGCGTGAGGCAAGCGGCGGTCTCGAAACGGTCGAAGCCACGCTTCCCGTGGTCGTGAGCGCGGCCAAGGGCATGGCGGAGCAACGCATCCCCAACATGCGCGGCATCATGGCTGCGCGCACCAAGCCGTTGAACGTGGTGCCTGCCGAAGGCGGCGTCCAAGGCACGGCGGTGGCCAAGTTTGAGCTTCCTCCTGCGAAAGGAGATTGCAAAATGGTGTCTGCCGATGCCCCTGAAGAACTCGTGCGTTTGTTGCGCGAAGAAGCCAAAGTCCTCTAACCCCAGAATTTGAAAGACATGAATTGTTTGGCATTTGTCCCTACAAAGAATGGCCAGGCCACCAAGGCTGGCTTGGAAGCCGTGTCCTACGCAAAGCAATGTGGGGCGACCGTCACCGCGTTGGTGGTGGGTGAACTGAATGGAGATGGCGGCGCAGGTGCCGCAGGTGCGTCGAAGGTGTTGCACATGGGCGACAACCTCCAAGACGAAGGCCAAATCGCACGTGTCGTGGCTGCTGCTGCAGACGCAGAAGGGGCCACCCTCGTCGTGGCGCCTCACGACCACATCGGTCGGGCAGTGGCTCCCCGTGTCGCCGTGCGCATGGGCGCAGGCATGGTGCCTGGCGTCACAGGCCTGCTCCAAGGCTCAGAAGTGAAAAAGAACGTGTTCAGCGGCAAGGCCATGGCCCACGTGAACATTGAAACGGAAAAGAAAGTCGTGACCACCACGCCCAACGCGTTTGGGGTGGCGTCCGATGGTGCGGCGGCCTCTGTCGAGGCGTTCGCAGCGGATGCGGGCGAGGCCCGACTCACCGTGAAAGGATTCGAAGCCTCCAGCGAGGACGGTTCCGTGCCACTTCCCGAGGCGGTCCGCGTGGTCTCTGCAGGACGCGGATTGAAAGGTCCAGAGCATTGGGGCATCGTGGAAGAATTGGCCCAGGCCATGCAAGCCACCACGGCGTGCAGCCGTCCGGTCAGCGACATGGGATGGCGTCCTCACCACGAGCACGTGGGACAAACGGGCATCACCATCCGTCCAGACCTCTACATCGCGGCAGGCATTTCTGGCGCCATCCAACACCTCGCAGGGGTGAACCAGAGCAAAGTCATCGTGGCCATCAACACCGATCCGGAGGCGCCGTTCTTCAAGGCGGCCGATTACGGAATCGTGGGCGATGCCTTTGAGGTTTTGCCTAAATTGACGGCGGCGATCAAGACTTTGGGCTGATCCCACATCACCTCGCATCCTGATGAAGAAAATCGACCTTGAAATCTTGGACATCGCCTTGAGCGGTTCATCCTCAGGGGCGTATGCACTCGTCTTGGGTGAGGTAAATGGCAAGCGCAAGCTTCCCATTGTCATTGGTGGGGCAGAAGCACAATCCATCGCCATCGAGCTGGAGA
>CAZGQI010000013.1:0-46675 GCA_964527895.1 uncultured Comamonadaceae bacterium
CATCAAGGCGCGGCCAGACCTCGACTTGGAATTTGCTTCAGAGCGCACGCGCTTCCTCGAACGGCTCGCTGAAGTGGAGGCGTTGGAGGGCGTGATTCAGCACGCGATGTACGGCGCCATGAAGGCGGACGACGCGAAAGCGCTGGTGCGCCACCACACGACGCATCACTTCCACCAGTTTGGGGTGGTGTGACTGAAGGCATGGCGAAGGGGGGGTCGAAGCTGAGGCGTCAAGCGCGGGTCTTGGGCCCAAACGCCAAGTCTCCCGCATCCCCCAACCCTGGCACGATGTAGCCGTGGTCGTTGAGGTCAGAATCCACCCCTCCCAGAATGAACGATGTGCCCTCGGGCATCCACTTCTGTGCGTTGGCCAAGCCCTCCTCGCTCGCGATGGCGGCGAGAACGTGGACCGAAGCGGGCACGCCGGTTTCGCACAAGGCGTCGCAGGCGGCTTGCAACGACGCGCCGGTGGCCAGCATGGGGTCGATGAGCACGAGTGCGCGGCCTTCCATGGCGGGCGCGCCGAGGTACTCGATTTCAATGTCAAATCCGGTGTCGTGGTGCTTCCGGTACGCCGACACAAATGCCGAGTCTGCGCGGTCCCAGACATCAAGCACCCCTTGATGCAAGGGCATGGCGGCCCGGAGGATGCAGGCCATCACCGGTTGATGGGCAGGGATGTCTTCGGTGGCGGTGCCAAGAGGCGTCGTGCACGTGGCCTTTGCCATCGGCCACGATTGCGCCAAGGCGCTGCCCAGCTCACGTCCCATCCGCTGCATGTTCCAGCGAAAGGCCGCGCGGTCTTCGTGACGGGAGGCGTCGCGCAGGTTGAGCAGCAGCTGGCCCGCCATGCCGGGCGCGCGGTTCAGGATGTGGGTCGTGGATGCCATGTGTCGAAAGTAACGCTCAGAAACCTCGCGGCTTGTTGCTCATGAAAACAAGTCGCCCTGGCTGACGGCGCGCAGGTCGGTGGGCGCATGGACGTCGAGGCCAGCGTGTTGCTTCACGAGCCGCGCAAATTGCCGGCAGGTGTCCGGGGTGTGAATGCTGTCTTGTTGGTGGACGAGGAGGTGGAACTCGGTGAGGCCTTGGTTCTTCCATTCGGCGATGCGCTGGGCCCATTGGGTGAGTCGCGCCTCGTCGGACGCGTGCCCTTCGTACCCGCCGAACCGGACAAGAACAAACGGGGCCGTCACCCGCATGTGCAAGGCGTCCCTGCGCCCCGCTGTGTCGCTGATCACCGCGCCCATGCCAAGGTCCCGCAGCCGCGCCCACATCTCCTCGGCTTGCGCGCCTCCCTCAAACCAATCGGGGTGCCGGAACTCCACCGCCACCCGAAGCTCCCGCGGCCATTTCTCCAAGTAGGTTGCCATGGCGGCGGCATGCTTGGGCGCAAAGTGGGGGGGAAGTTGAATGAAGGCGGGGCCGAGTTTGTCTCCGAGGGCCAAGAGTCCATCGATGAAGTCGTCGGTGGGCCCGTCGCAGTCGTTGAAGCGGCGGAAGTGGGTGATGATTTGGGGAAACTTGGGGCAAAACGTAAATCCTTCTGGCATCGCGGCCGCCCATTCTGCCATGCGGTCGGCGGGGTGGATGCGGTAGTGGGTGGCGTTGAATTCCAAGGTCCCAAACTGCCGGCCGTAGTGCCCCGGCCAGGTGCGCTGGGGGTCTTTTTCCGGGTACACCGACCCGCGCCAATCCCGAATGGTCCACATCGTGCCCCCGGCCCGCACCACCGTCGTTCCTTTCTGTGGGTCCGCGGACACGTTGTCGGCAAGGCGGAAGCCAGAAGGCGGTGTGGGGTGGGTCCAATCCAACCCTTCCGGTGCGGTATCGAGTTTGCCAAACTTCACCTTCCGAATCTACAACGTCCGACAACCGCGAAGCATGGCCGGGCGCACACAAAACACGCGCTGCATCGCGTGGCACGCATCGCACCTTGGTGGGGCATGAATTTGGGATGGGGATTGGGGCGATGTTGGGGCTGTGCTGAGCCCTTGGTGCCCAACGAGGTGGCGGGGATGTGCCCGCCTTGCCAATGGACTTGGCCGAGCTTGCCCGGCAGCGAGGCGGTTCAACGACTTGCTCAGGAGCGGGTGGGGTGCGCCGTGTTTGGGGTGGGGTTCCGGTTGCGTCCGGACACGCACCGCGTGGTGCATCGCGTGAAGTACGGTGGGTTTCCGAGCCAGGGACGCGCCTTGGGCCAATGGATGGCCCAAGGGTGGCCCGCCCCTCCGAGGGACGTCGTGCTCGTCCCCGTGCCGTTGCATTGGCGACGGCATGTGCGCCGGGGCTTCAACCCGCCCCAAGCCTTGGCGGAGGGGCTGGCCACGGGGTGGGGCTGTGAGGTCCAACCCAAGCTCCTGCGCCGCCTCAAGCACCGCGTGTCCCTCACAAGCGCCACCCGCGCGGCCCGCCAATCGGCCCTTCTTGGCACATTTGGGGTGCGGGAGGATTGGCGACGGGCGCGGCCGGAACGTGTGGTGCTGGTCGACGATGTCCTGACGACGGGGGCGACGTTTCGGGCCTGTCAACAGGTGCTCGGGGCGCAAGGGGTGAGGGTTGTGGGCGGGGTGTGGCTGGCCATGGGATGATGGAGTTGGCGAGGTGGATGACGTGTGGTTGGCAGCAGGGGGAGGCGTACTTTTGGGCTGTGGCGCACGACCTCCCCATCGACATGACGTTGCCGCGCGCTTTGCGCTTGCAGCAACTCGTCCAGCCCCTCCGGGCTTTGATGGAAGGCGAGCGTTCTGGATGGGCGAACCTGGCCAATGCGGCAGCGGCGGTCTTTTCAGCCACCGGATGGCATTGGGTGGGGTTCTACGTGGTGGATCAGGCCGAAGACAATTTGGTCCTGGGCCCGTTTCAGGGTCCGGTGGCATGCACCCGACTGTTTCGGGGCAAAGGCGTATGCGCCGCAGCGTGGGAGCACAATGAAACCCAAGTCGTGCCCAACGTCCACGACTTTCCGGGCCATGTGGCGTGCAGTTCTGCAAGCCTCAGTGAGGTGGTCCTTCCCGTGTGCAATGCCGCGGGTGAGGTGGTGGCGGTTTGGGACATCGACAGCGCAGAATCCGACGACTTCACCGCGGCCGATGTCGAGGCCTTGGAGGCGTTGACGGCGGTGGTTTCGACAATGTGGGACGCATGGACGTGGACGCGATGAGGAGGCGGGTCTCATGGGACAAGGGTGTGTGCAATGCGTTTGGTGCACTGGGGCTGTTTGTGGCGCTTCTCGTCGCGGGATGTGCCCAAGTCGGTTCCCCGACAGGAGGCCCCAAGGATGAGACGCCCCCGACCTTGGTTGCAGCGGTGCCGGTGGTGGGTGCCACAGAGGTCATGCCCGACCGACTGGTGTTGGCCTTTGACGAGTACGTCAAGGCCGGTCAATGGCGTCCCCAACTGCTGGTAAGCCCCCCATTGGACGGCCCCATGGATCTGGTTGTGCGCGGCCGCGAGGTCGAGCTCTCGTGGGAGGGAGGACTGAAGGAAAACACGACCTACGTGTTCCAATTTGGAGAGGGCATTGTGGACGTCAACGAGGGCAATCCCGCCAAGCAATTGGTGCATGCCTTTTCCACGGGCAGCACCTTGGACACCCTTGCGATTCAAGGGGTGGTTCGTGACGCCATCGAGGGCTCGCCGTCCAAGGACATGCGTGTGATGCTCTATCCCAAGGACCTGCCGCTTGACAGCATTCTCGCAGGAATGTCGCCTCAGTTTGTGGGCACCACCAACGGTGCGGGCGCCTTTGAAGTGGGTTACTTGCCCGAGGGGCGATTCCAACTCATGGCCGTCGAGGACGCCAACAGGAATTATGCTTGGGATGCCGGTGAGCGCGTCGCGGTGGGGCCGACGGCGGCCATGGCCGGCGACACCACGTTGTGGGAACTTCGCACAGGAAACACGGAAGGCCCTCGCGCACCTTACCTGTCTGAGGCACGGTGGGATTCTACAGGGCATGCATCGTGGATGTTGAGCGAGCCTTTGGGGGCCAACGATTCGTTGTCTTGGGCCGATTCCTGCGACGTGACCTTGTTGGAATTTGACAAGAACCGCATTCATGCGTGGGGATGGACGGCGGACAGCGCGGCACTGCGCCTGGTGTGGCATCATGCCCCGGTTTGGGCTGCGGGCGAATGGACCACAGACACCATGGATGTGCCGGCCCCGCGGTGGACACCGACGGAGGCATTGGAGTTGGTGGCCAAACCCCTGGGCAAGCGCCTCCCTGGCGAACGGCCCACCGTCACGTGGTCGGCTCCGATTTCAGGGGTGGACACGTCGCGAATGGCGCTTCGTGTGGACAGCGTGCCTGTTCCCGTGTTGGTGGAATCGCGTTGGCCAAGCATGCGGCTGGGACTCACCCACGAGGCCTGTGTGAAGGCCGGAGCCCAGGTGTCGTTAACGCTGTTGCCCGGCGCGTTGATTCGTGCGGGCGGTGTTGTGGACGCGGACGCGAACACCGGGGAGGACCTGTTCCCCGGGGACACGTTGGAGTTGGCGTGGAGCGTGCAGCCTCAAGACGCCCTTTCCGAATGGATTCTCCACCTCGAGGGCGCAGGGTGTGCAGGATTGGTGGAGTTGACGGACAACCAAGGAACGCGTTTGGATGCGGTGGCCGTGAAGGGCGACACCACCCTGAGGTGGACAAGCCTGTCTCCCGGCAAAGTGAGCGCAACATGGTGGGGGGACCTCGACGGCGATGAGGTGTGGCGGAGCGTGGATGTGCCCACGTGGCGCGTGCCCGAGCCCGTGCTCAAGCTTCCCGCAGAAGAGCTGCGGCCCAACTGGGTCTTGGAAACCACGTGGACGCTGGAGGCCGCGTCGTGCGGCACCGACCCTGCATCGATGGGGGAGGCCCCTTAAGTGTTGATGTCGAGGAAGCGCTTGACGCTGTCCAAGGACCCAAACACCACCAAGGTGTCCGTGGCCTCAATGGTCGTGTCGGGCTTGGGCACCCCCAAGATGTGTTCCCGGACACAAGGCGCGCCGTCTTCGCCCATCTCTTCAAACTCCCGTCGGATCGTGATGAGACGCAGCTCGTAGCGGTTGGCCAGCTCCAAGTCGGCGAGTTGCCGTCCGTGGCAGGCTGCTGGCGCTTTGAGCTCGGCGATTTCGTAGTCGTCCGGCAGGGACAAGAATCCCCGAATGTTGGGGTTGATGAGACGCTCGCTCACCACTTCTGCAACCTCGCTTTCAGGGCTCAAGATTTCCGTCACGCCCAAGCTGCTCAAGATGCGTTCTTGGTTGGCGTCGTTCGCCCGAACGATCACCCGCGGCAACCCCAAGTCGAGCAAGTTCAACGTGGTCAACACGGTCGCTTCGAAGTTCTCGCCGATGGCCACGACGGCGGCGTCGAGGTCCTGAACGTGCTGGGCGAGCAGCGCCTTTTTGTCCGTGGAGTCCAGCGTCACCGCCAAGCTCACATCTTCTTTGAGCAACTCCGCGCGGTCGGCGTCGGCATCAAAGGTGAACACCTCCGCACCGCGGCGGGCGAGGGACAAGGCGATTTGGGTGCCGTAACGGCCTGCGCCAAACACTGCAAAACGGGATCGTGCCATGTCACAAAGGACGAAAGAAATGCCTACAAATCGGTCAAGCGCGCCCCGCGAGTTCCGTCAGGCCGGTTTCCAAAACGTGGCTGAATCGCACCATGTCTTCAAAGCTGTTGTACAGTGGCACCGGGGCCATGCGGATGACGGCGGGCTCGCGCCAGTCGACCACCACGCCGTGCGCCATCAGATGGTCAAACAGCGACCGACCGTACCCATGGGCCACCACGCTGAGTTGGCATCCTCGGGCGTGCGGGTCCGTGGGGGTGAGGATCTCAAGGTGAGCACTCGTCCGCTCGGCCACGATGTGAACGAGCGTTTCGAGGTAGGCCGTCAAACGCTTCGAACGCGCCACCAAGGACTCCATGCCCGCCTCTTGGAACAGGTCGAGGGACACCTTGTGGACCGCCATGTTCAGGACAGGGGCGTTGCTCATTTGCCACGCCTCGGCGCTGGGCATGGGCACAAATTCGGGGTCCATCTTGAACCGGCTCTCGGCGTCGTGGCCCCACCACCCTTCCAGGCGGCGCATGGCCGTGCCTGTGCCGTCGGCCTGCCGCACATGGCGCTCGTGGATGAACACCCCAGAAACGGCGCCAGGGCCGGAGTTGAGGTACTTGTAGCTGCACCAGCACGCGAAGTCGACGCCCCAGTTGTGGAGGTCGAGGTGGACGTTGCCCATGGCGTGCGCAAGGTCAAACCCACACGTCGCACCCACCTCATGTGCCGCAGCCGTGATGGCCTTCATGTCGTGCAATTGCCCGGTGTAATAGTTCACCCCGCCAATCATCACGGTGGCCAATTCGTCCCCGGCGTCCTCGATGGCGCGAAGCACATCTTCTGTGCGCAGGAGGTGCTCTCCGTCGCGCGGGGCGAGTTCGATGAGGTCCTCGTCTGGGTTCCCGCCGTGCAAGCGAATCTGACTGCACAACGCATAGCGGTCGCTGGGGAAGGCCTTCGCCTCGCACAGCAACTTCCGGCGCGCGCCTTTGGGTTGGTAAAAGCTGATGAGGAGCAGGTGCAGGTTGACGGTGAGCCCATTCATGGCCACGACTTCGTGGGGCTTGGCGCCGGTCAAGTGACACAGGCCATCCACAAACCGCTCGTGGTAGCTGACCCAAGGGTTTTGACCTTGGAAGTGGCCTTCGACCCCCCACCTCGCCCAATCGTCGAGTTCGACCTCCAACGCGGCTTTGGCATCCTTGGGTTGAAGCCCGAGGCTGTTGCCTGTGAAGTACATCGTGTCGTCGCCGTCGTGTTGCGGAATGTGGAAGCGCGACCGAAATCGGCTGAGGGGGTCCGCAGAATCCAATTCGCGGGCCGCCTCAAGGGTGGGAAGCTCTCTCATGCTGGGCTAATTTCGCACTGAAATGGCAACGACCCTCCAACGCTCTTCTTCTGCGGCTTTGTTCGACAAGGCCCAAACCCTGTTTCCCGGCGGCGTGAACTCGCCTGTGCGGGCTTTCAAATCTGTCGGTGGAACGCCTTTGTTCGTGGACAAGGGGCAAGGCGCCCACATTTGGGATGCCGACGGCAACGAGTTCATCGACTTCTGCTGCTCGTGGGGGCCGCTCATCTTGGGCCATGCGCATCCTGCGGTCGTGGACCGTGTCACGGCCACGTTGGCCAACGGCACCTCCTTCGGCACGCCGACGCGCCTCGAAAACGAGCTTGGAGAATTGATTTTGTCCAACCACCGGTACGTCGACCGCATCCGCTTTGTGTCGTCCGGCACGGAAGCGGCCATGTCCGCCATTCGCTTGGCACGCGGCGTCACGGGCCGAGACAAAATCATCAAGTTCGACGGGTGCTACCACGGCCACGTCGATGCCTTGCTCGTGAAGGCGGGCAGCGGTTTGGCCACCCTCGGCACGTCCTCTTCCGCGGGCGTGCCGGAAGCATACGCCCGCGAAACCTTGGTCCTCCCGTTGAACGACCTCGAGGCGCTCGAGGCGTGCATCGCCGAGTACAAAGACCAAATCGCGGTCGTCGCCATCGAACCCATCCCCGCCAACAACGGCCTCCTGATTCAGGATGCCGATTTCTTGCGGGAGGTGCGTCGCATCTGCACACGAGAAGGCATTTTGCTCCTGTTCGACGAGGTCATCAGCGGTTTCCGCGTGGGCTTTGAAGGTGCGGCGGGCCTGTACGACATTCAGCCGGACGTGTTGGCGTTTGGCAAGATCATCGGCGGCGGCCTGCCCGTGGGCGCCTACGCTGCGAGCGCCGACGTCATGAAACACATCGCGCCTTCCGGTCCGGTGTACCAGGCTGGCACGCTCAGCGGCAACCCCGTGGCCATGGCGGCCGGGGTCGCACAACTCACGGAGTGCCTGAAGCCCGGGTTTTACGAAGACCTCGACCGCAAGGCCGCGCGTCTGGTGGATCCCATTGTGGCCCACGCCCAAGCCAAGGGCTACAGCTTCAACATTTTCCGTCGGGGCAGCATTTTCTGGCTGGCGTTTTCGGATGCGGTGCACATTCGCCGCAGCGACCAAATCGACCCGGACAGCATGGCCTACTTCAGCACCCTGCACGCGGCTTTGCTGGACCGGGGCATTTACCTCGGACCTTCAGGTTACGAGGTGGGCTTCGTCTCGGCGGCGCACACGGACGCGGATTTGGACCGGGCGTCGCAGGCCTTCATCGAAGCCCTCGACCTCGCATTCTCGTAAGCCTCAAGGACAGGGCGTTCCGAAGTTGGACAAGATTCCCTCGAGCAGGTCTTGCACATTCACGCTGCCGTCGCCGTTGATGTCGGCCGTGCAGCTTTCTGAGCATCCAAAGTCTCCCAAGAAGATCAGCACATCGCCAATGACGATGAAGCCGTCGTTGTCCAAGTCGGCAGGGCACGTGTCGGTTCCGGGGTCGGCATCGCAGGTGATGTCAGTGATGCCGTCGCCGTAGAAGGTGGCCGCGCGGTCAAACGCATCCAAGCCGATGTCAATGCCCATCAAGCGTCCAGGCACGTCGTCGAAGAAGGGGTGAATTCCCCCGTAGATGCGGGACAAACTGCACTCGTCGGACGCGTCGCGGTAGGTCGCCCACTGCAGCTCCACGTCCACACTTGGCCCGTTTTCAAACACCAAGAACTCATTGGCCGGAGCCAAGAACGTGCCCATGCCTCCGGGAAAGTAGGCGTCGCCCGTGAACGCGGTCAAGACCTCAGCTGCCGCACGAGAATACGTGCTGTGCCCACTGACGTATCCGGCGAACGGGGGGCTGACGAACGAAGGACGCTGGTAAGGCTCCCAGGACTCGGCCAGGACCCATCCTACGCCGGCAAAGTCGGTGTCGACGTTGTTGATGGCGGCACTGCCGAGCCATGCCCACAACTTGATCTTGCCCACGTTGGCCCCGAAGGCGCCGGCAAGGGCATCGCTGGGCTGCACGGTTTCGATTTTGCCGGGAACCAAGGGCAGGCCGCCGGGATGGTAGTTCGACGCCGTAGGGTCTGTGCGCTGGCCAAGTTCTGCCATGCCGCGGATGGCTGTCACGGGACGAGAGGAGTCGTACCAGCCTTTGGCGCCCCAAGCGGCAATCGCGCAGTCTTGCATCGCGGCACCCAACGCGAGGTAAGCTTTGACGTCCCATTCCAAATCGCCCAGGACGTCGCCCTGGCCTTGGAACTGCTTCACCAGGTCTGGATGGTCGCTGACGTAGTTCAAGATCGTGAACCAGTGGCCAGGAGGGGTTTCCGAGTCGGGACCATCTGCCCAAAACTCGGCCAGCACCCGTGCGTAGTCGCCACGAGGGACCATGTTGGGCGCGTAGGCCTGTCCCGTGGCGGGGTTGACATCGTGTCCCGGACTCGGGGAGCCCCCGTTTTCCGCGTCGTAAAGCGAGGTGTACGTTTCCAGGGTGGTGGGGTAGGAGTCGCGGTTTCCGCTGGAGGCGGGGCTGATGTCCCACATCACGCCATCGGTGGGGTCCAACAGTCCCGACCACAAAGCCACCATCGCGTGGCCGTCGGAGTAGATGTCGGAGGTGCCGGAGCCGTCCATGGCGTGCAGTGCAGGCACGCCAGGGTCGTGGTACACCCTGTACTCAAAGCCGTCCCGGGTGTAGGACGTCAAGTCCTCGTCGGAGAGCGCCCACGAAGTCACCTGACCCCATTCTGGAGACAGGAAGGGCGGTGTTTCTCCGGGAATGGGGTTGCCACTTTGGTCGATGAACAAGTCAAGGGTCAAGGGCTGCCACCGGTTCAAATCCTGCACGGTGGCGTTGCCTGGCAAGTCCACAATCAACGACGGATTGGAGGGCTGGTACACCGTGTTGGCGAAGTCGTTTTGTTCGTTCGATTGGTCCTGCAACCCAAACGCAATGATTTGCGCGGCGAGGTGATTGCCCAAGGCGCGGCCATCGCCGGTGCTGTAGTCCGTGCTTGTGAAGTTCGTGTCGTAGCCGAGGGTGGCCATGTGGTTGTCGTAGCCGAGGTAGAGGTTGTTGGCTTGCGGCGCATTGGCAAAACGGTGACGCAGGAGGCGGTACATGCCGTAGGCGATGGCCTCATCCCTCGTCGCTTCCACCGTGGTGGCGGGGGTGAAGGCGTCGAAATCGGCCACAAAGCCCCCGAGGTCTTGGCCCAAGAAGGCGGGACAGGCGGTGGGGTCCATCACGGCCCACGCGTCCCACATGAGCATGGAGGAATGCCACAGGTTGCGGGCGTGCACGGTGGGACGTGCGAAATCTCCGCGGATGCTTTCGAGGAGCAGGTCGTTCCACTGTCGCGCCATGCTGTGTCCCGTGTTCACCTCGGGGAAGGTGGTTTCTTCTTCGCAGTCGGGGCTGGGGTTGGTGGGGCAGACGTCGCATGCGTCGGGGATGCCGTCCAAATCGTAGTCCGCAGAGCTCGCCGCCAGCGCGCAATTGTTGGACATGATCACGTCGTATCCGGCACATTTTCCACTCAAGATGTCCACCAACCCGTCGTTGTTGATGTCGAGCAACGCCACATCGTAGCTGTTGGTGACCCAATCGAAATTGTTGTTGCTGTAGGGGTCCAAGAAGGTCCCGTTGTCGTTTTCATAGATGGCCATGCGTCGGCTGCTGTTGCAGGGCGGGATGTCTACATCCACGTCGGAGACAACCACGTCGAGGTCGCCGTCCAAATCGAGGTCCGCCGCGTGCACGTTGCCCCCAAAGCCGTTGGACGAGCTGAAGTTGAGGTTGACGGTGTTGAACCCGAGGTTGACGTCGGGGGTGTGGGATGTGGCGGTCAGGATTTTGTCCGCACCATCGTCCACCACATAAAGGTCCAAGAGGCCGTCGCCGTTGAAATCCACCACTTCAAACATGTACGGCGACGCGCTTGGCACGAGGTTTTGCCACGTCGGGAAGTTTCCCGTGCCGTCGTTGAACAGCACGATGACCCCTCGGGAATTCCATGGGAACACGTTGTAGAGGGTGGTGTTTTTCACGATGTCCAAATCGCCGTCGCCGTCCATGTCGTGGATTTGGCCTGCCGTCCCAAAGGCGCTGTTCAGCAAGTCCCCTGCACGCGAGGCTCCTTCGTCGGTGAAGTGGCCGGTGCCATCGTTGATGAGCAGAAAATCCTTCGCGGTGCCTCCTCCGCTGTTGACGCGGTAGTTCACGAAGTAGAGGTCCTGTGCACCGTTGCCCGTCAGGTCGCCCGCCCACACCGCACAAATGAGCGGCTGGTCGCTTACGAGCGTGGGGAAGCGCGCGTCAGAATCGTCCGCCAAGCCCAGCCAATTCCCTTCGGCGTCTTCTCCGAGGTTCATGTACAACATGGGTTGTTGGTTGAACGTGTTGACGATGACCACGTCGTCCCATGCGTCGCCATCCACGTCCACGACGTAGATGTCTCTTGCGAAGCTGGGATTGGAGATGAACTCCGGCGCCAAGTCTGCGGTCATGTCGACCAGCACACCTTCCTGGTTGATCAGCAGCAAGTCGGACTTGGGCGGTTCGGTGGCGGCAGAAAAGGGTTCTTTGCGCACCACGATGACGTCGGTCCACCCGTCTTTGTTGAGGTCTGCAGGCCAAATGTCTTTTTCCTCGTCGTCGGCATTGGCGACGCTGGTGAGTACGAGGCGTTCATTGGTTTGGATGTCCCACTCGAGCCATTGCGCACTGGAGAGGAAGGTTGTGCCGCCGAGAAGGAGGAAGCCCAGGAAGAGGGGAAGACGTGGCATGCGATAAAGTCTAGCGATTCAACAGCGGTGGGACACCGCAGCCCCACTGTACTCAACTTACGACATTTTTCGGGATCCGTTTGTTCCTGCGGTGACAATGAACGCTCACCCGCCCAGCACAGGGGCCAAGAACAGGAGCACGAGGTACAACGCCAGCAACACGAGGTAGGGCATCACCAGAACGCCGTCCAGCCGCCATCCCGTAAAGTGTTCACGTTCATAGTCTTGCCCTTGAAGGGCGGGGAGCGCATGCGCGGGACGAAGGATCCACCAGGCCCACAGGCTCTGGGCTAAAAGAACCGCGGGACCGACGTCGACGGGTCGGAGGCCGTGCTCCAAAAGCCGACCAACCCACACGCTCAGGCTGAGGGCCGCAGCGGCACCCAAGAGGAGGCGGGCCCAAGCCAGCACGCGCTCGGGCGCCACGACCATGGGCAGGGTGGTCATGTGGGCGCGGTCGACGTCGAGGTCCCGGATGTCAAAAGGCAAGGTCAGCCCAGCGATGAACAACGCACGCTGCACCCACAGCACAGGATCGATGCCTAGGACGGGATGGTGGGTGGTGGCTGTGGCCCAAACCACCGCGATGAGCGGGATTTTGAGCCATGTGACTTTGCGCAATCCGCCGCCCATGCCGGGCATCAGCGCGTAGGCCACAGAGGCGAGGCCCACCCCGGCCACGACCGCAATCCGCCCGGGCTCCTCCCACCGAAGTTCTTCCACGTAAACAACGCTGAAGGCCACCCACGCCCCGGTCCAGCTTGCGACCATCCACCACTTCCATCGGTCCCAAAAGGCGCGCCGCAAGCCCGGCATGTTGTGCGGATGCCGGGTGTGTTTGATCGCCCGCTGCACGGTGTATCCCAGTCCGGTGGACAGCCCCACCCACATCGCGACCCACATGCCGCCGCCCTCCATGGGAAAGCCATCCACGCACCACAACCAACTGAAGGTCGTGGTGACAAACGCGCCGAGGGCAATCCAGATGTGCGTGAAGGAGAGCAACCGCATGGGCCAAAGTTCGCCTCCCGTGACCGCCGATGCGGGGTTGGTGGACGGGATGTTGATGCTTTGGGGTAGGGGGGCAGAACCCCCGACGTACTTTTGCGCTTTCTACGGAACCGTTGCACGCCACATTTTTCTGATTCTCATGAAGATTGGAAGTTTTGTTTCCCGCCATTTGGGTCCCCGCTTGGAAGACCAAAATGCCATGCTCCGCCGCCTCGGCGCACCCTCCCTTGACGACCTCATCGAACGCACCGTTCCCGGCGCCATCCGGTTGCGCGAACGGTTGAGCGTGTCGAAAGCATTGACGGAAAGCGAGTACCTCGAGCACATCGACGGCCTCGCGGCCCAAAACACCGTCTTCCGCAACTACATCGGCATGGGCTACTACCCCACCGAAGTGCCCAGCGTGATCCGTCGCAACGTCCTGGAAAATCCCGGGTGGTACACGGCCTACACGCCGTACCAAGCGGAAATCGCCCAGGGCCGCCTTGAAGCCTTGCTGAACTTCCAGACCATGGTCATGGACCTCACGGGCATGGAAGTGGCCAACGCATCCCTGCTCGACGAGGGCACGGCTGCGGCGGAGGCCATGGCGATGCTCTTTGCGGCGCGACCCCGTCCCCAAGTGAAGGCGGGCAAGAACCGATTCTTGGTCGACGCAGCGGTGTACCCCCAAACGCTCAGCGTCCTGCGCACCCGCGCAGCGCACCTCGACATCGACATGGTTGTGATGACCCGCGAGGAGATGCGCGGTGCGGTGGAAGCCGACGACGTCTTTGGATGTTTGGTCCAGTACCCCGATGCCAACGGCGAGGTGGAAGACATGACCGGGTTTGTGGAAGGCATGGCGGAGCGCGAGGTGCGCACCGTGTTTGCCGCCGATTTGATGGCCCTGTTGGTCTTGAAGAGTCCCGGTGCCATGGGCGCCGACGTGGTGGTGGGCAGCTCCCAACGGTTTGGGGTTCCCATGGGCTACGGTGGACCTCATGCCGCCTTCTTTGCAGCGCGTGAAGCATTCAAGCGTCACTTCCCAGGCCGAATCATCGGCGTCTCCAAGGACCGCTTGGGCCAGCCCGCCTTGCGGATGGCCCTCCAAACCCGTGAGCAGCACATTCGTCGTGACAAGGCGACCTCCAACATTTGCACGGCCCAGAGCTTGCTCGCCGTGATGGCGTCCATGTACGCGGTGTACCACGGCCCTCAGGGCTTGCGCGCCATTGCGGAACGCGTGCATACCTACACCCGCGCCCTGGCGCTCGCACTCGGTGCGTCAGACGGTTTGACCGTGGTGAACCAGTGCTACTTCGACACCTTGAAAGTCCACGTGGCGGGTGGGGCAGATGCGATGAACGCACTTCGCGCCCGCGCCGAATCCAAGCGCGTCAACTTGCGCTACTTCGCCGACGGCGAACACGTGGGGGTTTCCCTCAACGAACGCACCAACGCCGACGACTTTGCCACCTTGTGCTCCGCCTTGGGTGTGAGCCCCGTGCAGGGCGTGGAGTTTGACGCACCCTTCTTTGGACCGGTCGCCCGTGAGGTCGATTACTTGCATCACCCGGTGTTCAACCGCTACCGCTCGGAAACCGAGATGATGCGGTACATCAAAAAGCTTGAGAACAAGGACCTGAGCCTGACCCACGCTATGATCCCATTGGGGTCTTGCACCATGAAGCTCAACGCGGCCACGGAATTGATTCCCATCACGTGGGCTGCGTTCGCAGAATTGCACCCGTTCTGTCCGCCCGACCAAGCGCGTGGTACCCGGGCCATGCTTCAAGAACTGGAACAGGACCTCGCCGAAATCACGGGATTTGCGGGCGTGTCCTTGCAACCCAACAGCGGCGCGCAGGGTGAGTTTGCCGGTTTGATGGTCATCCGAGCCTACCACGCTTCACGCGGGGAGTCGCATCGGAACATTTGCCTCATCCCCAACAGCGCTCATGGGACCAACCCGGCCAGCGCTGTGATGGCGGGCATGAAGGTGGTGGTGGTTGGATGCGACAAGCACGGCAACATCGACGTTGACGACCTCCGGGCCAAAGCCGAAGCGCACAGCGCCACCCTCGGTGCCCTCATGATCACGTACCCCTCCACACACGGGGTGTTTGAATCCTCGGTGCTCGAAGTGACGGAGTTGATTCACGCCCACGGCGGCCAGGTGTACATGGACGGCGCCAACATGAATGCCCAAGTGGGGCTGACCAGCCCAGGGATGATTGGCGCGGACGTGTGCCACCTCAACCTGCACAAGACTTTCGCGATTCCCCATGGAGGGGGCGGCCCCGGGGTGGGACCCATTGGCGTGGCGGCGCACCTCGTGTCGTTCCTCCCTGGCCACGACGTGGTGCCTGTGGGCACGGACACGGCCATCGACGCCATTAGCGCAGCGCCGTTTGGCAGTGCGTTGATTGCCCAAATCCCCTACGCGTACATCAAGATGCTCGGCCAGTCGGGCTTGACGGAAAGCACCAAGGTGGCCATCCTCAATGCGAACTACCTGAAAGCCCGCTTGGAAGGTGCGTACGACGTGCTGTACCAAGCGAAGAACGGGACGGTGGCCCACGAAATGATCCTCGATTGCCGCGCCTTCAAGGCGGTGGGCATCGAAGTCATGGACATCGCCAAGCGGCTCATCGACTACGGTTTCCATGCACCCACGGTGTCGTGGCCGGTGCCCGGCACCTTGATGGTGGAGCCGACGGAGAGCGAGAGCCTGGAGGAACTCGACCGTTTTGCAGAAGCCATGTTGAGCATCCGCGAGGAAATCGCAGCCCTCGAGCGTGGGGAAGCAGACATGGAGGACAACGTTCTGAAGATGGCACCGCATACGGTGGAGGAAGCCACGGCGTCGGAGTGGGCGCACCCTTACTCGCGTGAAAAGGCGGTGTACCCCGTGCGCGACCTTCGTGCGAACAAGTTCTGGAGTTCCGTAGCGCGCGTCGACAACGCGTACGGAGACCGCAACTTGGTGTGTTCCTGCCCGCCCATGTCGGCTTTCGAAGAAATCTTGGCCTGACCCAACATCGGCGTGTTCGCAACCCTTCCGACCTGAAAAGCGACTTCTTAGGGAACAACCTATTTTCGCCCTGAATTCGACATTCCAAAACCTTATATACATGAAGCATCTGTACATTTTGGCCCTCGGCGGCCTCCTCAGCTTCAGCGCACAGGCTCAATTCAACCAGCCTTCTGCTGCAGCGAAAGAAGACATGGCACCTCGTCAGAAGGTGACCAACGTTCAAACGAACGTGGAGCGTGAAACCATTTGGACCAACGACATCAGCGATTGCGCGACGTGGTCGTTTGGCAACGGTGCGATGGAAGCGGGCCAGCCTTGGACCGACATCGACATCAGCTTTGCGTGCAGCACAGAGGGTCCTTCCGGTCCCTACAACGGCTGGGCAGGCAGCAACGCTGTCGGAACGCCACAGCCTGGTTTGAACAGCACGACCTCTGACAACGGCTTCTTGTTGATTGACTCCGACTTGTTTGGCGCCGACGCCAACTACGACGCAAGCTGGGTGGAGAATTCTTGGGCTCAGACCGTGGACCCCATCGACTGCTCTGCTTACCCTTATGTGAGCATCTCTTTCCAGACGCGCTACCGCTGCTGGGACAACGGTGCCTCTGACGGCAGCGAGAAGTGCTTCGTGGAGATCAGCCGCGACGGCACCACTTGGCCCACCTTGACCAACGCCTACACCACAGAGTGGATGAACGAAGGCATGGTGGATTACGACGGAGAGATGGTCCAGTGCCGCTACGAAGTGTTCCCAGACTCAGAGACGGGCTTCCAAACGGACAACCCTTCCATCCTCGAGTTTGACATCACAGAAGCTGCTGGTGAGCAGGGCACCATTTGGGTGCGTTTCCGTTGGGTCGGCACCTGGGGCTACTCTTGGGAGATCGACGACGTGGAGGTTTACGAGACGCCTGAAAACGACACGCGCATCGACAACTACTTGAGCTACTCCAACTACTTCCAGACTGGCCTCTACGAGTACGGTGCATGGGCGCAGAGCCAAATTCCTGAGGATTTGCAAGCGGGTGCCAAGGTGTACAACGTGGGTTACGCAGACCAAACCAGCGTCATGATGGACTTGGACGTCAACGGCAACGCTTACGCGTCCAACACCCTCGACACGTTGGGCTACGCAGCCAACGACACCCTCGTGGCCGCGTACCAGCCCACTGGCTTGGGCACGCAGACCCTGAACTACTTGCTCTCTGCGGACGCCGAGGACGAGAACCCAGGCAACAACAGCGCTTCTCAGAGCTTCGACGTGACGGACCTCCAGTACGGCCGTGACAACGGTGTGGTGACTGCAGCGTTCCCAGGTGACGGCACGGACGATTACATCGCCATGCCTTTGTACGACATCATCAACGACGTGACCATCTACGGCATTGACGTGGCCATCTTGGACGGATCCGAGGACGGCACGCCCATCCGTGGTTTCCTCGTGGACATGTTGGACGACCTCGCGTTGACCGAGCAGTACGGCGGTGAGTTGATCAGCTCTGCCGAGGTGGACATGGCCACAGGCTACACCAACAGCGGCGAAGGCGACATCGTGTGGTACACCCTCGCGTTGGAAGAGCCTTACGAAGCGGCTGCAGGCGACTGGATTGGTGCTGCATTTGAGCACTACGGAGGTGCCAACGTCCAAATCGGCGAGGCACAGTACACCTACGACCAGACCGCGTTTGTGTACGGTCCTTTCGGCAGCGGTTCTGCTTACGACTGGTACTTCAGCAACGAGGTGCCCATGGTCCGTTTGAACCTCGATCCCTCTGCCACCACCACCGTCAACGTGGAGGAAGTGGCGACCATGAGCGGCTTTGAGTTGTTCCCAGCGTTCCCCAACCCCGCCAACGACAACACCCGTTTCCAGTTCCGCCTCGACCAGACGTCTGACGTCACCTTCGAGTTGCGTGACATCACGGGCAAGTTGGTGGAGCAGCGTGACCTCGGCACCCAGCCTTCTGGTTACAACAGCTTCTTGATCGAGACCTCAGCGTTCGGCGCAGGCTCTTACACCGCCATCTTGACGGTGAACGGCGCACGCACCACGCAGAAGTTGATGGTCAAGTAAG
This sequence comes from uncultured Comamonadaceae bacterium, assembly GCA_964527895.1. GTDB lineage: Bacteria > Bacteroidota > Bacteroidia > Flavobacteriales_D > Sanyastnellaceae > UBA11663. Next base: position 17,819 of record CAZGQI010000013.1, read on the forward strand.
ACCAAGAACAAGACTGTCCTTCGGGACGACCAAGGAAAGGGGAGACGCGAGTCTCCCCTTTTTTCATGCGCTTGCGTCGTTGAAATGATGGTCGGAAATGGTGGTCCTTCTTGGCTTCGGCTGTAAATTCCCCGCAAAACTGATTCACCTGAACATGAAAAATTTGACTCTCTTGGCAGGGCTTGCGCTCTGCACGACGGCTGCTTTTGCCCAGCAAACCGTCCAATTTGAAAAGGCCATGAAGCCGGTGCCCGCGTCCGTGGAGGAAGCGAATGCCTCTCGCAAAGCAGGCGTGACGGCGCTTGAAAACGTCCGTGGCGGTGGTGCCATCCTCTTCCAGGAATCGTTCTCCAATGGATTCGACGGATCCAACGGCAACGGTGCATGGACTGTGGAAGACAACGCGAATGACAGCCTTTGGGCATGGGTCATGCCCGGTGGACAGGGCATGTACGCCGACGGCAGTGCCACGGGTACGGCACACCCAGGCGGAGAATTCAGCACCAACATCGGTGCCTTGGCGTCGACGACGGCAAGCGATGGCTGGATGATTTTTGACTGCGATTTCTACAACACGCCCATCGCGGACGGCTATCAGGACACCGACGGTTCCTTGACGAGCCCCACCTTGGACTTCACCGACAACGCGTCTGTGATTGTGAGCTGGGAGTCGTACTTCCGCTACTGCTGTTTCCCCTACGCTCCTGTGTACTTGGAGGTCGGAACCACAGAGGATGGCGTGACGTCTTGGACGACGTTTGACGCGCACGGATCCTTCATTGAGTCCGCCAACACGGCTTCTGCCAACCCGCTTCCTGTGAGCTTGGACGTGAGCTGTGTGGCCGCCAACATGGATTCGGTCAACTTGCGTTTTGCGTACCGTCAGGCGCCTGAGACAGGCAACGCGTACAGCCACTACTACTGGGGCATTGACGACGTGACGGTGACGTCCAACGACATTGTGAACGACCTTGAGATTACCCAAGTCACGAACGGCGACGTCTTCAGTGTGTGGGAATACCGTTTGACCCCTCTTGAGCAGGCCATCGCCAGTGCCGACGGTGGCATGGTGGCAGGTGTGATGTACCGCAACGTCGGTACGGACAACCAGCTCAACGTCGAAGTGCTCGTTGAAGTGCTCGACGACGCCGGAACCGTGGTGAACAGCACCACAGAAGTGATTGACACGGTCTTCACGTTTGCCAACGCACCCACGTGCCCCGCAAACACGCAGGACACCCTCTACGTGTACACGGGATGGGAGCCATCTGCGGTGGCCGATTACAGCTTGCGCATCACCATGACTGCGGAGCAGGAAGACGCCACGCCGACCAACAACGTGTTGGCCAAGGACGTGTTGTACACCGACGACATCTACGGCCACGACGACACCAACGCGTTGGACGCGGAATTGCGCCCACGTGAGAGCGACGACATTGACGGCTTCTTTGACCCCACCGGTCAAGGCTCTTTCTACTCTTGCCCCAACCCAGGTTCTGTTGCGTACGGCATTGCCGTGAAGTTTGGAGCCAACAGTGGTTTGACCATTGACGGTGCGGAAGACGACCTCGAGTTTGAAACCCGCCTCTACAACCTCGACGGCTCGGCAGGCATCACCGACAGCCCCTTCGAAGCGGCGTACTGGGTGTACGACGTGGCGTGGAGCAACCCTGACGGCACGTCAGAAATCGAAACGTACTTGGAGTTTGACGACCCCATCGACCTCGAAACTTGGGAGATTGGTGTGGGCGGCAACTATTACTTCGCCGCGGTGATGAGCGAATACGAGTCTGCCACCGAGTTGACGGTGCAGGGACAGGGCAACAGCGACTCTGACAACAGCACCGGCACCTTCAGCCAAGCTGGAGACGGAAGCTTTGTGTGGTTCACCAGCCAAACCTTCACGCCTGCGGTTCGCTTGATCACAAGCGAGCGCGAAGCGGTGGAGCTCTTGGAAGCCAACCACGGCATCCGCCTCGAACAGAACATGCCCAACCCAGCCGCGGGCGTGACCACGATTCGTTTCGAACTCGGCCAAAGCCGCAACGTGACCATGGAGGTCCGCGACGGCATGGGTCGCTTGGTCACCACCAACGACATGGGCACTTTGGGTGCAGGCGTGCACACGTGGGACCTCAACCTCAGCGGTTGGGCCAGCGGTTTGTACACCTACACGCTCAAGGCAGACGGCTTGCGCACGACCAAGAAGCTCACGGTCAAGTAAGGCGTCCACCGACACACAACAACTTGGACAAGGCACTGCCCCTCGGGGCGGTGCCTTGTTGCTTTCCAAGCTATTTTCGCCGCATGGGATGGAAGGCCACATTGAGTCTGCCGTTGGCCCGTTGGGCCATGCGGCGTCTGCGCAAGTCGGTGTTCGATCCCGTGACGGCGCAACAGGACGTTTTGAGCGCTTTGTTGGCCAAGGGCAAGGCCACGGCGTTTGGTCGGGACCATGACCTGAAAGACGGACTTTCCGTGGCGGAATTCCAAGCGCGGGTGCCGGTGCGCGACTATGAGGGGCTTCGAGGATACATGGAGCGGGCCGTGAAGGGGGAGGAGGATGTGGTTTGGCCTGGCGTGCCCTTGTATTTCTGCAAGACAAGCGGGACGACTTCCGGGGCCAAGTTCATCCCCTTGACCAAGGACAGCATGCCCAACCACATCGGCAGCGCCCGAAACGCATTGTTGGGTCACATTGCCGGGACAGGCGACGCGTCGTTTGTCGACGGCAAGATGATCTTTTTGCAGGGCAGTCCGGAATTGGCCAAGACCCCAGGCGGCATTCACTTGGGAAGGCTGAGTGGCATCGTGGCGCACCATGTGCCCGGTTACCTGCAGGCCAACCGACTGCCTTCGTGGGAGACCAACTGCATCGAAGATTGGGAGACCAAGGTGGATGCGGTGGTGGAAGAGACCTGCGAGGAGGACCTGCGGCTCGTCAGCGGCATTCCTTCGTGGGTGCAGATGTATTTCGAGCGCCTGCTGGTGCACACGGGCAAGGCCACGGTGAAGGAAGTGTTTCCCAACCTGTCGTTGTTCGTGCATGGCGGAGTGGCGTTTGGGCCGTACGCCGAGCGGTTCCGGCAGCTGTTGGGGTTTGACATTCCCCGTGTGGAATTGTACCCGGCATCTGAAGGCTTCTTGGCCTACCAAGATGCGCCTGGGGTGGAGGGGATGTTGTTGAATGTGAAGGACGGCATCTTCTTTGAGTTCATTCCCGCGGACCGCTATTTCGACGAGGCGCCCCCGCGCTTGACGGTGGGCGAGGTGGGACTGGGAGTGCAGTATGCCGTGGTGTTGAGCAGCAACGCTGGGTTGTGGGGCTATGACATTGGGGACACGGTCAAGTTTGTGTCCTTGGACCCTCCTCGGGTGCTCGTGACGGGACGCATCAAGCATTTCACGTCGGCCTTTGGAGAGCACGTGATTGCCGAAGAGGTGGAGGGCGCAGCACAAGAAGCTGTGGCCGCCCACGGAGGGGTCATGACCGAGTTTCACGTGGCGCCCCAAGTCACGCCGGAGGAAGGCCTGCCATACCACGAATGGGTGGTGGCTTTTGAGGAGATGCCCGAGGATGTGGACGCCTTTGCCGCGACGCTGGATGTCGCCTTGCAAGCCCGAAACCCCTACTACAAGGACTTGATTCAAGGGGCCGTGTTGCGTCCTGCCGTGGTGACACCGGTGCCGTCCGGTTCCTTCACGGAAGCGATGCGGAAGCGGGGCAAGCTGGGGGGCCAAAACAAGGTCCCTCGCCTGGCCAACGACCGGACCATGGCGGACTTGTTGCTCGAATTCAAAACGGAACCCAAGACAACAAGCGCATGAAGATTGTGGCCATCACCGGAGGAAGTGGCTCGGGAAAGAGCACCGTGTTGAACGGATTGAAGGATCACTTTGGGGACCGCCTGTCCATGCTGTCTTTGGACGACTATTACCGCCCCAAGGAGGTCCTGCCCGTGGATGCCAATGGCGAGACCAACTTCGACGTCCCTGAAGCCATCGACCACCCCACCTTGCATGCCGACATGCTGAAGCTCGCCAAGGGGGAACAGGTGTCGTTCGAGACCTACACGTACAACAAGAGCTTGATGCAATCCGAGCTTGCGGTGATTGAGCCGCGAGAATGGTTGGTGGTCGAGGGCCTGTTTGTGCTGTGTTACCCCGCCGTGGCCGAGCTCGCGGACGTCAAGGCCTACATCGACGCCTCTCCAGAGGTCCGACTGGCGCGACGCAAGCACCGCGACATGACGGTGCGTGGCTACGCGCCTGAAGAGGTCGAGTATCAATGGAAACACCACGTTCGTCCAGCGGACCTGGCCCACATCGAACCGTGCCGCGCCACGTGCGACGTGGTGATCGACAACGACGAGGACTGGCGTGCCGGTTTGGCCCAATTGATTGAACAGATGGAAGCCCTCGACGCTTAAATGGGCATCCCAAACGGAACACCATGAAAAAAGCCTTTACCCTGCCCACGTGCAAAACGTGCCAACGCATTTTTGACGACCTCCAACCAGAACAACTCGGGTGCGAGGTGGTCGACATCAAGGCCGAAGGCATTTCTGCCGAGGACCTCGACGCCATGAAGGCGCATGCCGGTTCGTACGAGGCGCTGTTCAGCCGCCGCGCGATGAAATTCCGCAGCATGGGCTTGGCCGACCAGACCCTCACAGAACAAGATTACCGCAAGCTCATCCTCGAAGAGTACACGTTCCTCAAGCGTCCTGTGTTCCTCACGGACGCTGGTGTGACCGCGGGATCGGCCAAGGCCCAGGTGGCTGCGGCACGCGACTTGCTCTCGTAACCGTGGTGGGCGACACCCCTGCCTCGTCTCCGTGGAAAGCCCACCTCGCCCTGTGGGGGGTGGGGCTTATCTACGCGTACAACTACCTCGTGGCCAAAGGGCTCATGCCTGACAAAATCGGCCCGTCGGGGTTCATTGCCTTGCGTGTGGCGGGGGCAACGCCGTTGTTTTGGCTGTTGTATGCGTTCCGGTGGGAGCGCGTCGCACGGGCCGATCTAGGCCGGTTGTGGCTTTGCGGATTGACAGGCGTGACCGTCAACCAACTCCTTTTTTTCAACGGACTGGCCGCCACAAGCCCGGTGCACGCGAGCATCATCATGACCAGCAACCCGGTGCTGGTGCTGTTGATCAGCGCGGCCTTGCTCGGCACGGCCATCACGTCGCGCAAGGTCGCAGGCATCGCGCTCGGGGCCGCGGGCGCCATCACCCTGTTGCTGAACAGCGGAGGGAGCGGGCTTGACTCGCACGCCAGTTGGCAAGGCGACCTCATGGTGCTCCTGAACGCGACCAGCTACGGAGTGTACCTCGTGGCCGTCAAGCCCCTGATGGCAAAGTACCGCCCCTTGACGGTGATTTCGTGGGTGTTCCTGTTTGGTGGCTTGATGGCCTTTCCGGTGGGCGCCTCTCAGGCTGCGGCCATTGAGTGGGCCACCTTCAACACCCAGGACTGGCTCAGCGTGGGCTTTGTGGTGCTCTTCACCACCTTCCTCGTGTACCTGCTGAACATCTACGCCTTGGGCAAGGTGCAGCCGACGGTGGTCAGCATTTACATCTACCTCCAGCCCTTGCTCGTGGGCGGCATGGTGTGGCTGGCCGCGACGCTGGGAGGTGCGGATTACATGGCGGACATGGGCTGGTTGCAGGCGTGCTGCGCGGTGGTCATTGCCTCTGGGGTGTGGCTCGTGAGCGTGCCTGCCGGTGGCGTGCAGCGGGTGGGGCGGTAGGCTTCCCGTTTGGGCTGCGTTCAGCGTACCTTGGGTGCCATGGCGATACGCAAACCCTTCAACTTGACGGCGTGGATCGAAGAGAACCGCGACCTGCTCAAGCCGCCCGTGGGGAACAAGAACCTCTATGTGGACAGCGGCGATTACATCGTGATGATTGTGGCGGGGCCCAACGCGCGGAAGGACTACCACTACAACGAGACCGAGGAGCTGTTCTACCAGCTTGAAGGTCAAATCACCGTCCGCATCCAAGAAGACGGCAAGGCGGTTGACATGAAGCTCGGCCCGGGCGACATGTATCTGCATCCCGCAGGCGTGCCGCACAGCCCGATGCGCGAGGCCGGCTCGCTCGGGCTGGTGATTGAACGGAAGCGCAAGGGCACGCCCATGAAAGACGGCCTGATGTGGTTCTGCGACAAGTGCAACCACAAGCTGCACGACACCTACTTCGAACTCACCAACATCGAGAAGGACTTCTTGCCTCGCTTTCGCGAATTCTATGGCAGCGAAGATTTGCGCACCTGCGATTCTTGCGGCCACGTGATGGAAACCGACCCCCGATTTGTCGACTAAGCGAAGCAACGAATTCGCCTCGAAATCAGTCTGACATTCAAACCCTTACGACATGCGTTTTTTGACCTCGACCCTGGCTGTGATGGCCTTGACTTTCTCTGCGCTCGCCCAGCCTGTGTGCGCTCCACTTTGGATGACGTTTGACCTTGCGACGGAACCGGGGTCGACTCCGGAGGAAGTGTATTTCTGGGTGACTCCGCTCAATGGGTTGGCCGTGATCTCCGCGGATGGCGTGGTGGATGTTCCGACGGGCGGAACCTTAACCACTGAAACGCAGGTGTGCCTCAACGCGGGGTGCTACTTTGTCGGGTTGGAAACCGCCGCGGATTGGTGGCCCAGTGTGGATGTGGTGACGGACGATTTGATGTGGTCCGTCTCGGAGCCTGAACCCATGTACGAGCAAAACGACCTCTTGGGATTCACGTTTTGCGTGGAAAACAACTTCGCCGACTGTGAGGTGAACATTGAGGCAGAATTGGGCGTCGGGCCCAATGGAGCCTATGTGTTTGAAGCGACAGGCGGTCCGGAAGGTGCGTACTATACCTGGTACGTCAATGGATCAATGGCACAGTCGAGCGACAGCACGGTGTTTGAGTGGTATGACATGTTGGGGGCACCCACGTGGGAAGTGTGTGTGTTGATGGACACGCCCATCGGATGTGTGGCCGAAGATTGCATCACCCCGGCTGACTTTGGGTCGGATTGTGAGCTCGAAATCGACGGAGAAATGACGGCGATGGGCTCCTATGTCTTTGAGGCGTCTGATTTTCCGGACGATGCCTTGATCAACTGGGTCATTGATGGCAACTGGTTGAATTTTGGCGGGCCTGTCTTGGAATTGACGCCCGACATGTTGGACGGCGCCCAAGAGGTGTGCGCGTTTTACGAGACGCCTGACTGCCCCATGGGCGTGTGGGCTTGCGAAGAGCTGGAAGGGCAAGTGGGCGGTTGCATTGACGAGTCGCTCATTGACCCCAACATGGCGTGCACCGAGGAGTGGGACCCCGTATGCGGTTGTGATGGGTTGACCTACAGCAACGCGTGTCACGCCACGTTTTACGGGGGCGTCACGGAATTCACGCCCGGAGAGTGCGGTTCGGCAGGCGGTTGCGAACCCATCGTCGAAGCGTGGCCCAGTGACGTTCCTGGGGTGTGGAATTTCCAGGTCTACGATGTGTCCAATCCCGCGGGTGGCCCCTTGTCTGGGGACGACTTTGAGTGGGAAGGCAATGGTCAAGTCGTCGGGGAAGACGAGCCCAACGGCGTCACGCAAGTCGCGTTTTGGGGCACCAACGACTACCTGTTCGTGATGTGTGTCAGTGTGACGTGCGAGGATGAAGTCATTGAAGTTTGTTGGGAGAACCCCAACGAGGGCCAAACCGAGGGAGATTGCGAGAATGTGGTGATTGCGTTGAACGCCGAATGGGGTTCTGCGGCCGGTGTGGACCCCCTCGAACTCGAGCTTGTTTTGAGCATGTTGGACGTCGATGTCGAACTGGATTTGAGTCAAGTCTTGCAAGGCGGTTCCATCAACCAAACGTTCGCCTTCTGCCTTCCCGTGGGCTACTGCTTTGCCTTGGAAGCGACACTGGAAGACGTGGCCTTGGAGGACATCAATGTCCTCGACTTGGCCGTAGGGGTGGGACAAGAATTGCCCGCGTGGCAAAATGTGCTGGAGGTCTTGGCCAGCGGCGAGGAATCGTGGAGCGCCACGGTGGGTGTGGCCGTGATCGAGGGATGCGGGGAGGAGGAACCCGACGGCGTGTTGACTTTGGCGAGCCCCGTGGTCGCCGCCATGCCCAACCCTGCCCAGGACCGAGTGCAGTTCACAGGTTGGACCGAGGGAACCGTCACGGTGGTGTTCAGAAACGCCCTCGGCCAAACCTTGATGACCCGCCAAGGCATCGCCCCGGGCGAGTCCCTGACGTTGCGACCGGAGTGGCGGGGAATTGTCGTCGCAGAGGTCTCTGGAGACGGCTGGACGGCGCGGCCCGTCTTGGTCGTGCGTTGAGCCTTGGCTTCGCAAGGCGTGCCCTACCTTCGCGGGACGCGAACACCGCTGTTCGCGCATCCACGAAGACCTGAAACTGCATGCGTTTTGATCGCTTGAACAACGTGACTGGCTGGGCCGTATGGGCCGTGGCCACGCTGGTGTATTTCTTGACTGTTGAACCCACCGCGAGTTTCTGGGACTGTGGTGAATTCATTGCCTCCGCGTACAAACTTGAGGTCGGCCACCCTCCAGGGGCCCCGTTCTTCATGTTGTTGGCGCGCTTTCTGATGATTCCGATGAGCCCTGAATCGGCTGCCATGGCGGCCAACGGGTTGTCTGTGCTCAGCAGTTCGTTCACGATTCTGTTCCTGTTCTGGAGCATCACGCATTTGGCCAAACGACTCACGGGCCAAGACCAGCCCGAGGGTGGCGCGGCGGTGGCGGTGCTCGGTGCGGGTGCCATTGGCGCCTTGGCGTACACGTTCAGCGACTCGTTCTGGTTCAGCGCAGTGGAAGGCGAGGTGTACGCCTTGTCCAGCCTGTTCACGGCGCTGGTGTTTTGGGCCATCCTCAAGTGGGAAAACGTGGCGAACCAGCCCGGTTCGGCCAAGTGGATCATCCTCATCGCTTACCTCATGGGGTTGTCGATTGGGGTTCACTTGTTGAATTTGTTGGCGATTCCAGCCATTGCGCTTGTCTACTACTACCGAAACTACCCCTTCTCGTGGAAAGGGTTGGTCATCACGGGAGCCATTTCCATTGTGTTGCTTGGGTTTGTGCAGGAGGCCTTGATCAAAGGCGCCGTGCAGCTTGCAGGGGGCTTTGAATTGTTCTTCGTGAACGACCTCGGAATGCCATTCAACACAGGCGCGCTGGTGTACCTCGCGTTGCTGGTGGGGGCCATCGTGGCCCTGGTGGTCGTCTCCCAGCGCAAGGGATGGTGGGCCGTCAACACGCTCACGTTGGGCATGGCCATGGTGCTCTTGGGCTACAGCTCGTTTGCCACCATCATGATCCGTTCCGCGGCGAACCCGCCCATGGATGAAAACGATCCCCAAAACCTCTTCGCCCTGCTGAGCTACCTCAGCCGTGAGCAATATGGAGATCGCCCCTTGGCGACGGGTCAGTTTTGGGACACTCCAACTGCACTGGACAAGCCTTACCTCGACGGCAAGCCCGCGTGGGTCAAGAGCTACAGCGTCATGAAGAAACGCGGTCCGGTCAACCGACGGGTCAAGAGTTTCAAAGGCGAGTACGCGGCAGAGAATTTCGTCAAGGCGAACGCGGGTGAGAAGTACTTCATCGTCGAGGAATACGTAGACAGCGGCGAAAAGCGGGGCTCGAAGCCCAACTACAACGCGGACTTCACCATGGTCTTCCCTCGGATGTACAGCTCCACGGGATCGCACATCGGGGAGTACAAGAAGTGGAGCAATTACAAGGGATTCAACTCGCCGACGTACTACACCAGCCCGCTGTTGGAGGTGGCCATGTCGCGTCCTGAATTCGAGGCGCACTTGGAGAACGACATCCTGGCAGCAGGCATGGCTCAAGCCGAGCTTGAGCGTGTGCTTCGCCGCTTGTTTGCCGATTATGGGCAGCGGTTTGACACGGAATTTGGCGTTCAAGGCAAGAATGTCCTTCTGGTGCGGAACCCTGAAACGGGCCAAATGAACTCGGCACCGCTCGACAATGCGCAAATGCGCTCCAGCCTCACGGGATACATCGTCGACCAGCTGGACAAGGGGTTGGAATACGGCAAGGGATATGTGCAACGCTTGGAGCGCACCAAACGCGCCCAAGAGGAGGACTTGCGCCGGTCCACGCAGCGCGCCAACCAAACGCGCAACCAGGATGACGTACGTCGGGCATTGCAGGCGGAAGGTCGCCTGACCAAAACGCTCGAAGAGTTGATGCCGACACAGGGTGAAAACCTGCGCTTTTTCACAGACTTCCAGATGGGCTGGATGTACTTCCGGTACTTCTTCTGGAATTTCATTGGAAAGCAAAACGACGTTCAGGGTCACGGCGACTTCATGGACGGCAACTGGCTGAGCGGAGTCGACTTCATCGACGCCGAGCGCCTCGGCAACCGGGACACGCTGACCCAAGAGATGATGGACAACCGCGGCTGGAACCGGTTCTTCTACCTGCCGTTGATTTTGGGCTTGATCGGGTTGGCGTTCCAAGCGTTCCGCGACCCGAAAGGGGCCTCTGTGGTGGGGTTGCTCTTCCTGATGACAGGCATTGCGATCGTGGTTTACTTGAACCAAACGCCGTTGCAACCACGTGAGCGAGACTATGCGTATGTCGGGTCCTTCTACGCCTTTGCCATGTGGATTGGCTTGGGCGTCATGGCCTTGTTCGAGGCGGCGCGCCGACCTGAAGTCAAGGCGCACATGCAAGGGCTCGCCCTGCCGTTGGTGGCGGGTGTGGTGTTCTTCCTGATGGAAACCATGACGGGTGGGTCCCATGCCTTGTCCTACAGCGTGCTGTTCATGGGGGTGGTGGCGGCCGTGCTCTATGCGATTTCGTGGGCCCTCGGCAAGGCTTCCATGGGCGATTCCGTGAAGGCGGGTGTTGTGGTGGCGTTGGCTGCCGTGGTGCCGCTCATCATGGTCGCGGAAGGCTGGGATGACCACAGCCGTGCGCGCCGTCGCACCGGGGTCGACATGGCCAAGAACTACCTGAATTCACTGGCGCCCAACGCCATCATCTTCACCAATGGCGACAACGACACCTTCCCGCTTTGGTACGCCCAAGAAGTGGAGGGCATCCGCACGGATGTGCGGGTGTGCAACTTGAGCCTGCTCAACACAGACTGGTACATTGACCAGATGCGTCGCAGGGCTTACGAGAGTGCGCCCCTTCCCATCATGATGGATGAAGAGAAGTACCGTCAGGGGACCAGAGACGTCATTTTGGTGAATCGTCAGAGCCAACCTGTCGACTTGTTGGAGGCCATGGAATTCACGTTGGACGACGAGAATTTGGAGCAATTCCCAGGCCAAAAGGGATATTTCTCCCTCCCGGGCAGCACCTTCCGCATCCCTGTCGATTCCGCCGCGGTTGTGGCGTCAGGCTTGGTGAGTCCAGAAGAGACCAAGTACCTCGTCGATGAGGTGGAGTGGACTTTGGCCAATGGCAGCGGCAGCACCCCGACCTACATCACGAAGAACCACTACGCAGCGCTGAACATGATTGCGAACAACAACTGGGAGCGTCCCATTTACTTCGCAGTCACCACAGGTCCTGACAGCTACTTGGGCTTGTCCGAGTTCTTCCGTTTGGAAGGCCTTGCCTACCGATTTGTTCCGCTGAAGTACCCCAAGAACGAGAACCCCAACATTTTGGGATCCATCGGGCTCGACATCATGTACGAGAACGTCATGGAGAAGTGGGCCTGGGGCAACATGGACGACGTGGAGCACGGCATCTACATGGATGAGAACAACCGACGGATGGTGACCAACATCCGATTGCAGATGTCCAACCTCGCGGAGACGCTTTTGAAGGCCGGTGATCCAGCGCGCGCGATGGCCGTGCTCGACGAGTTGTTGCGCGCCACGCCCAAGGAAAATGTGCCCTACAGCCGGGTCATGATGCCGGTGGCAGAGACGTATTTGCAGCTGGCTGCCGACACCACGGTGGCACCCCAAACCCGCGGCCTGTCTCAGGCGCAGCGCGACCATGCATGGGCCATGGCCCAAGAGGTCACCAACCATTTCATGAAGATGCAAGAGGACCAGGTGGCCTACTTCACCTCGATGGATGCCGAGTTCTACATGGCCGCGGAGCGCGACCTGCAGTTTGCCCTGCAGATTGGGGACCGCCTTGTCCGGGTGATGAAGTACTTCCACGCATCGGCGCCTGAAACCAAAGCGCTTGAGGACAAGCTCACAGAGATGGAATCCGCAGTGGAGGCTTACGAACGCAACCTCGTGGACCTCGGTGACTTTGCGTTCTGAGTGAACATGGAAGAGAAGCGGCGCACATCACGCATCGCCATTTTGGCTTCCGGTGGAGGCTCCAATGCGGAAGCCATGCTCAAGCATTTTGCCGAAGGCAGTGGTGCGGAGGTGGCGGAGGTCGTGTGGGTGTGCACCAACAGGAAGGAGGCGGGTGTAAGGGCTGTGGCCCAACGGTTCGGCGTCGAGGACAGCCACCTCCAGAAAGCTGACATTCAGGCGGGGGCGTTGCTCGAAGGCTTACGTGCGCGTCAGGTGGACTGGGTGGCCCTCGCCGGGTTTCTGTTGAAGGTTCCCGAGGAGGTGTGCGAGGCCTTTGCGGGTCGGATGGTGAACATCCATCCTGCTTTGTTGCCCAAACACGGGGGACCTGGCATGTATGGCATGCACGTCCACCGCGCCGTCAAAGAAGCGGGAGAAGGCGTGTCAGGCATGACCGTTCACATGGTCAACCAAGATTACGACGAGGGGGACATTGTGTTCCAGGGAGAAGTTGAACTCGCCGCAGCGGACACGGCGGAAGACATTGCCGCCAAAGTGCTGGAATTGGAGCACCGACACTACGCCCAAGTGGTGGAGGGCCTCATCCGGTTGGCACATGGTTGGGACGTCCGCGACAACACGCATTTGAAATCACACACATCCTGAGCATGGCGAAAGTGACGATGTACACCGATGGGGGAGCCAGTGGAAATCCCGGTCCAGGCGGATACGGCACCTTGCTGATGTATGGAGAGCACGTGAAGGAGATGAGCGAAGGTTTTCGCTTGACGACCAACAACCGCATGGAATTGCTCGCGGTGATTGTGGGATTGGAAGCCTTGACCCGTGACGGGGTGGAGGTGGACGTGTACTCGGATTCCAAGTACGTGGTCGATGCCGTCATGAAGCGATGGGTGTTCAACTGGGAGAAGAAGGGATACAAGGACAAGAAAAATCCTGATCTTTGGCAGCGTTTCCTGCGGATCTACCGCAAACATCACGTCACCTTCCACTGGGTCAAGGGCCACGCAGGCAATCCGCTGAACGAACGCGTGGACGCCATGGCGGTCGCTGCGTACCAAACCGGGAACTTGTTGACCGATACTTGGTACGAACAGAACGAAGCCTGAGCGCCGAGGAGGTCGCAGGGGTTATCTTTGAGGCGCAATTCAATGACCATGCGTACAGACCTCTACCAAGGACACGACTACTACAACATGGATGAGCTCCTTACCGAGGAGCACAAGTTGATCCGCGACACCGCGCGTGCGTGGGTGAAGCAGGAAGTCAGCCCGATCATCGAAGACGCGGCAGAGCGCTGCGAATTCCCCAAGCACTTGTTGCCGGGGTTGGGTGAGATTGGGGCGTTTGGGCCTTACATCCCGGAGGAGTACGGAGGCGCCGGCCTTGATCAGATTGCCTACGGCCTGATCATGCAGGAGCTGGAGCGTTGCGACAGTGGATTGCGTTCGACGGCTTCCGTGCAGAGTTCGCTCGTCATGTACCCGATTTGGAAGTACGGTTCGGAGGAACAGAAGCAAAAGTTTCTGCCCAAACTGGCCACCGGCGAGTGGATGGGATGCTTCGGATTGACCGAGCCCGACCACGGGTCCAACCCAGGTGGCATGACCACGTCGTACAAGGAAGATGGCGACGACATCATTCTCAACGGGGCCAAGATGTGGATCTCCAACGCGCCCTTTGCACAGCTTGCAGTGGTGTGGGCGAAGAACGAGGAAGGCCGCATCCACGGCGTGATCGTCGAGCGCGGCATGGAGGGTTTCAGCACGCCAACGATGAAAGGCAAGTGGAGCCTCCGCGCCTCCGACACGGGTGAATTGATCTTCGACAACGTCCGCGTTCCCAAGGCGAACATTCTGCCCGGCCGGACAGGCTTGGGTGCGCCGTTGAGCTGCTTGGACAGCGCCCGTTACGGCATCGCCTGGGGCGCCATTGGAGCGGCGTTGGATTGCTACGACGTGGGCTTGCGTTACGCGAAGGAGCGCACGCAGTTTGGCCGTCCGATTGCAGGGTTCCAATTGCAACAAAAGAAGTTGGCCGAGGCCATCACAGAGATCACAAAGGCGCAGTTGCTCACGCACCGCCTCGGGGTGTTGCGCAATGAGGGTCGCGCAACCTCCGCCCAGATCTCCATGGCCAAGCGCAACAACGTCGACATGGCGATCCACATCGCCCGTGAAATGCGTCAGATTTTGGGCGGCATGGGCATCATGAACGAGTACCCCATCATGCGTCACATGGCCAACCTCGAGTCGGTCATCACGTACGAGGGCACGCACGACATTCACTTGCTCATCACCGGTCTCGACATCACGGGCGAGAACGCGTTCAAGTAAGACGACTGGTTTCCGGCAGCTGCGGGTTCAGCGCAGTCCAAACCGATCGGCATCCTCCAGAAAGGGGAGTTTTGTGCGGAAGGCTTGCATGTCTGCGGTGTCCAAAGTTGCCCGCAAGGTGGCGGGTTGTCCTTCCCCGCCGGCATCGGCGAGCATGTGCCCTGCATGGTCTACAATCATGCTGTCTCCACCGTAGCGGTGTCCGTTGGCGTCGGTCCCTGAGCGGTTGACGCCGACCACAAAGCACTGGTTTTCGATGGCGCGTGCCTGAAGCAACGTGCGCCAAGCTTCCCTGCGTGGCTCGGGCCAATTCGCCACATAGAGCGCCAAGTCGTAGGGGGTGCTGCCGTTGTTTCGGACAAAGGCGGGGAAGCGCAAATCGTAACACACTTGGAACAGGATGTGCCAGCCGCGCCAAGTGACTTCGACCCGTTCGACGCCGGGGCGGTACGCGCGGTGTTCCCCCGCCAAGGTGAACAAGTGACGTTTGTCGTAGACGTGCAATTCGCCCTCCGGCGTGGCCATCCACATGCGGTTCGAGGCTTCTCCCTGAGCGTCTCGGACGCCGACGCTGCCGACAAGGGCGGCATTGTGCTTTTGCGCGAGGTTGAGCATCCACCGAGACGTCGTACTGAGGCCAGCGTCGTCCAAAGCATCCACGTGGGTCAAGTCCATGGAAAACCCAGTGGTGAACATCTCTGGAAGAACCACCAAGTCGGCGGGCGCCTTCCCCAACTCGCGTTTAAGGATGGCCTCGAATTGGGCCCGGTTCGCCTCGGGATCTTGCCACACGAGGTCCGCTTGAATGGCCATGACATGCAACGGTGCCTGAATGGCGGATGGGGCAGCGGGTGCCTCGGGCGTCACGCGTGGCGCTTCGGGTTCGAGGGGAATGGCTTTGAGGCGAGAGATGGCGTCGTCGAGGGTTTGGTCTTCCTTGGCGAAGCACAAGCGGACCGCCGGTTCCCAGCTCGGTCCGAAGGCTTCCATGGGGATGGTGGCGATGCCGTGATCTCGGGTCCATCGACGCGCGAGGTCGCCGTCTGTTTCGCCAGGCTTCAGGTAACGACCCACACCTACGACTTGGAAGTAGCCCCCTTCGGCGGGGGTCCAGGTCAAACCCGTGCCTTCGAGGCCCCGCAGCAAGCGGTCGCGTTTGGCTTCGTAGATGGGGCCCACCGTGCGGAGATGGTCCTCTGCCTCCTCCGTGGCCAGGTACGAGACGAGGCCGGCTTGGATGGGCGCGCCCGTAGAAAACACGTCGTACTGATGGACTTTTCGAAGTTCCCGAGTGACCGCTTCCGGGGCGGCCAGCCATCCAATCTTCCAGCCGGTGGCGTGGAAGAGCTTGCCAAAACTTCCCGCCACAAGGGTGCGTGAACGCAGGCCAGGATGGAGCGCGGGAAGGGGAGCGGGTCGTCCGTCGTGGACCATGGGGCCGTACACCTCGTCACTGACCAGCCATGCGTCGGTGCCTTCCATGGCGTCCGACAAGGCGTCCAACATCTCTTGTGTGGTGACGTGGCCGGTGGGGTTGTGCGGGCTGTTGAGGACGACCATTCGGGTGCGGGGTCCGACCGCGTTGGCGAGGCCGCGCGCGTTCATTTGGCCCTCGGCATCCAGCAAGGGAACGCGCAGGACGGTGGCGTGGTTCAGTTCAGCCACCGGGGCGTACAAATCGTAACACGGATCCTGCACCACCACTTCATCGCCGGGATGGAGCAGGGCGGTCATGGCTGCGAAGAGCACGCTAGAGGCGCCTGCCCCAATGGTGATCTCGGTGTCTGCGTTGTAGCCCGCGCCACGGTGGTACACGTCCGCGATCCAGCGTCGCAGCGCCGGGTTGCCCGGCATGGGCGCGTACTGGTTGTGGCCAGCTTCGAGGGCTTCCGCCACGGCCAACCGCAAGGCTGGAGGGGTGGGGAGGTCCGGAAATCCTTGGGCAATGTTGAGGGCGCCACATTCGATGGCAAGTGCCGACATCTCCGTGAAAATGGTGGTGCCCACGTGGGGCATTTTGGAGCGCGGCATGCGCGGGCGAGAGGGACTCATCGGATGACGGCAAATTTGACCACGGCTCCTTCTTTGCCGTTTCGGTCGGTGGCAAAGGCCAAATACACGCCGTAAGGCGCGGGTTGGCCGGTGTCGAGGAGGCCGTCCCAGGTGGCACGGCCGCCGTCGCTGCGAAGCTCGGCAATGCGGTTCCCCGCGACGTCCGTGATGTGCACGGTGCTTTGGTAAGCCAGTCCGTCAATGACGATGGGGCCGGTGTGGTCTGCACGGATGGGGTTGGGCATGACGCGCACGTCTTCCATGTCCCGGTCCCAATTGGTCGCCTCCCCGCGGTAGGACAACAGTCCCGCGGAGGTGCCGATGTAGACTTCGCCCGAGCCGTAGTCCATCGCGATGTCCTGAATGTCGTTGGAGGGGAGGGGGCTGTTGTCCACGGTGAAATGGTGGTCGGTGGTCAGGCCGTCCGCCGCCAAAACGTAGACCCCCGAACCTGCAGTACCCACCCATTTCCGGTTGCCCGCATCGATGATCATGCTTTGGATGACGTCGGTCTCGAGCAAGTACTGGAGGTTGCCGTCTTGGGAAATGAGGATTTGGCTTGCGTTGACGTCGTCGCCAAACACGGTCGAGCTCTGGTAAAAGACACAGGGGCCGTTCGCCGTCCCCACCCAAATCTCTTCATCCAAATCCTCTTCGACGCAAAACACATCGTTTGACGGCAGGCCGCCTTGGCCTTGGGTGGTGGTGAGGATGGTCCAGTTGTCGTCCCCGGTGAACGTGGGCGTGTCTGCAGGATCGTAGACCAACACCCCCTTTCCGCGTGGAAGCACCACCCAGACGTAGCCATCTCGGGTCACTTCCACGTCGCCAAACAACAGGGACTGCCCTTGCTCTCCAAGGTTCATGCTCGTCGTCTCCCCGTCTGGGGTCATCACGTGAAGGCATTGGGTCGTCCAGGGCGTGGTGAACCACAGGTTGCCGTCGGTGTCAAAATCCACCCCACTCACGGCCGAGCGCGGCGACCCACCCACTTCGGACAGTTCAATGCTCGAGTTGGTGGCGTTCAGCACCCGGACAATTTCACCGTCTCGCAATTCCAGCAAGCCTTCCTCGTAGGAGGAGAACACCACGTGGGTGGGGTCTGTGGGGTCGATGCTCACGTCCATGATGTCCTTGACATCAGCGATGTCGTTGGCGCTTTCAGGAAGGGATGGGATGTGCCATGCCCGGTCGCTGAATTGGTGGAAACCGTCGGATCGGAATTTGGGCGTCCAAGAGGCACTAACCCCGCCCGTGGCGACCCAAAGGTTGTCGTTCCAGCAGTCCATCCGGCGCACCGCAGCATTGGGCGGACCCAAGGGACGGTTGGTGCGGGTGGGGATGCTCAGCGCCGACGGCTGAGGGGTCCATGTCACGACCCCGCCCACGGTGCTTGCAATCCAAACGCGGCCGAGGGCTTCCCCCGACCCCAGGGTCAAATCCTGAACATTCACAAACGCAGGGAGCGGATCGTCGATGGCCACCGATTCGCCCTCGGCGTCCCATCCCCAGGCCTGACAACAGGAAGCCACGAGCAAGCCTTCCGCCCTGTTGCCATCTTCGGCAAGGATCCATGGCCCTTCCGCCATGCCTCCCCAGGGCAGCCCGTTCTCATCCCAACCGGGCATCACTTCCCAAAGGCCGTCATCCGTCCCGCGCCAAAGCACGGCGGCGTCGCTCTCGGGGACTTCGGTGGCCATCCACCACGTGTTTGCGAAGCGCTTCAACGCCAGTACAGCTCCGAGGTCGGGGGCAAGCGACCAGGGTTCCCAGCGGTCTGGGTTGGCGAGGAAGGGATCAGATTGGGGAGCGCTCAAGACCCCCAGGTCTGTGCCCACAAGCCATTGGCCTTCGTACGCCATCACGCAGCGGGCATCCACAGGAACGTCGGCCGGTGTGAGGCTCCATGTGTCCGCGATTTCCTGTTTCTCGAGGTCCAGTACAATCACCCCGACCGCCGCCGACAGGTAGGCCTCATCCCCCTCGATGGTGACGGCCTGGATGCGCTTGCTTCCCACGACTTGGGCAATGCGCAAATCGGGAATGTTGGTGACCCCCAAGCTGCTTCGGAGGTCGATTCCTCCATCGTCATAGGCCACCACCCACTGGTCGCGAAGGGCGTCGTACCCGAGTGCAGTGGGGTTGCTTTGGCTCAGCCCTTGGCCTTTGACAAAGCGTGACACTTCATAGGTCGCTGTGTCGACGGAAAACAAAGCGTTGGGTGTTCTCGCGACGACTTCGCCGTTGGCGACGATGACCTCCTCCGCTGCACCGTAGGGAAAGTGGTCCCGCCAGCTCGACACCTCGTATTGGGCCCACAGGTCGCCGCCGTACACCAGGGTCGCAAACCAAGCGACAAGCAGGGTCGATTTGTGGGAGGCGAACAGCGAGGAGGATGTGAATCGAGGCATGGACGAGGACATGACGCAACGAAGGTCGGGATATTGTGCTCTCCTTGACACCATGGAATCTTGACGAAGAACCTCAGCCAGCGTGTTTCCAGCGGAACGCTTCTGCGCCTTCGCTTTCGAGCAAGGACAGGGCCTCTTCTGAGGCGAGACCATAACGGTAGCCTTGCTTTCCGTAGGTGCCTTCCACAATGCCCCAAACCGTCAACAGCGCGAGCAAGTCTTCGGCATCTTCGAATTCCATGCGTGCGGTGCGCGCCACTTGGGGAAACCGCAATTGCTGACCGTCGCGCCACCGCTTGAAAAGTCGCCCAACGTACTCGTCGTAACGGAACTCAGATCGGTCCATGCGCATCTCGTACTGCCACACCTTGATCATGACCGGAGAAGCCTTGTGGATTTTGTCGTCCTTCCGCAAAAAGGCCTGCCAGCGGTCTTTGGATTTGCCGGTTTGTTCTGCGCGCTCGGGAAGCTCGACGTAATGGGGACGTTGCGGACTCCGAGGCACCCTGATTTCAAGCACACTCAAATACCCGTGCTTCCAAACCTGCGATTCAAAGGCCACTTCCGGTTTGCAGTGCATTTGGGCGGCGCATTGCAGCATGTGGAATTCCTCTTCCACGTTGCACCCTGCGACTTCGCCATTGTCTCGGACGCCGATGAGCAGCCGACCGCCTTCCGTGTTCGCAAACGCGGTCAAGGTCTTGGCGATTTTCTGGGGGTCGTCCACGCGCAGTTTGAAGTCCTGATGTTGGTGCTCCCCTTCGTCGATCATGCGCAGGATGTAGGACATGGAAGTGAAGGTAGGACGGAAGGGGGGAATTGTGTACTTTTGCACCGGAAAGACATGACGACGACAGGAATGGAGGCCACGAGGCCTCTTTTTTGTCTCACAAACTTTTGTGTTGCCGTCCGTCTCTCCCCAAAGCACAGCCGTGATCAACAAAGAACACATCCAAAGCCTCGCCGAAGCGCACCTCGAAGGAACGCCCGGGTTTCTCGTGGACGTCGTGGTGTCTGACGGCAGCAACATCCGTGTGATTGTCGACCACGACGAAAACACCTCCATCCAATTTTGCATGGGCCTCAGCCGCCACATCGAGTCCTCTCTCGACCGTGAGTTGCAAGATTTTTCTTTGGAGGTCCTTTCCCCCGGCTTGGACCAGCCGCTCAAGCTTCATCGCCAATACGTGAAGAACGTGGGCCGTGAGGTGGCGGTCATGCCCATCGAGGGGGCGAAGGTGGAGGGCCTGCTGACCGGTGTGGAAGAGGATCACTTTGTGGTCCAAACCCGCGAAAAGCGCCGCATTGAGGGCCGCAAGGCCAAGGCGTGGTTCGAAGAGGACCACACCTTCAAGTTCTCGGACGTGCATTGGACCAAAGTGAGCATCTCGTTTAACAACAAACCGCGGGCGTGAGCCCCCTAACCTGAGTCAACATGCAGTTGAACTTGCTGGAATCGTTTGCAGAATTCAAGGAATTCAAGAACGTCGACAAAGAGACTTTGATGGCCATTTTGGAAGAGGTCTTCCGAAACATGATCATCAAGAAATACGGGTCGGACGAAAACTTCGACATCATCATCAACCCTGAAAAAGGTGACTTGGAGATCTGGCGCAACCGTGCGATTGTGGAGGACGGAGAGGTCGAGGACGAGAACATGGAAGTGGCCTTGAGCGAAGCCTTGAAAGTCGAGGACGACTTTGAGGTGGGGGAGGAACTCTCGGAGGAAATCAAGCTCGAGAGCTTTGGCCGTCGGAACGTGTTGTCCCTGCGCCAAAACCTCGCCGGCCGCATCCTCGACATGGAGAAAGACGCCTTGTACCAGAAGTACAAGGAGCGCGTGGGCGAGGTGGTCACTGCCGAGGTGTACCAAATCTGGAAGCGTGAGATGTTGCTCGTCGACGACGAAGACAACGAAGTGGTGATGCCACGTGAGCACCAAATCCCCGGAGACTTCTTCAAGAAGGGAGACAACGTGCGTGCCGTGGTGGCTGCCGTGGAGATGCGCAACAACACCCCACGCATCATCTTGAGCCGCACCGCCCCCGAATTCCTTGAGCGCCTCTTCGAAATGGAGGTGCCGGAGATTTACGATGGCCTCATCACCATCAAGAAGATTGTCCGTTCGCCAGGCGAGCGCGCCAAAGTTGCGGTGGAGTCTTACGACGACCGCGTCGATCCGGTGGGCGCATGCGTCGGCATGAAGGGATCCCGCATCCACAGCATTGTCCGCGAGCTGCGCAACGAAAACATCGACGTCATCAACTACACGGCGAACGAGGAGCTCCTCGTGCAACGTGCGTTGAGCCCTGCCAAGATCACGAGCATGGCGCTGCACGCCGACACAGGCAAGGCCGAAGTGTACCTGAAGCCAGACCAAGTGAGCTTGGCCATCGGCAAGGGCGGCAACAACATCAAGCTCGCCGGATTGCTGACGGGCTACGACATCGACGTGTACCGCGAGGACGACGAGGTCAACGAAGACGTTGAATTGAAGGAGTTTGCAGACGAAATCGACGAGTGGATCCTCGACGAATTCGTCAAAATCGGGTGCGACACTGCACGCTCGGTCTTGAACCTTGACGAGGAGGACCTCGTGAAGCGCACAGACCTCGAGGCGGAAACCATCCGTGAAGTGGTGTCCATTTTGAAAGCGGAACTCGACGCCTGAGTTATCCATAATCAGGCGCCGACAACGCGCCGCGACACCCGCCCCCTCCCAAGCTCTTTGTCCCTAATTTCACACAGAATTTCCCCTACATGGCCGAATCAAACAAACCTGTACGCCTGAGCAAAGTCGCCCGCGAGTTCAACCTTGGCATGACCACCGTGGTTGAGTTTTTGGCGTCCAAAGGCATCGAGGTCGAGGCCAAGCCTAACACCAAGTTGGACCCCGAGACGTATGCCTTGGTGAGGTCCAATTTCCAGGGAGACAAGGAGATCAAGGAAAAGGCCCAAGCCACCTCGGCCACCATTCAAGAACGCGAGAGCATCACCTTGGCGAGCGCCAAGAAGCGCGTGGCGGCCAAGCAAGAGGAGGAAGAGCCTGAAATTGACTTGAGCCAATTCCGCAAGAGTGAGGCTGCGCCCGTGGTCAAGCGCACCCAGCCTGTGGAGGCTCCTGCAGAACCAGCTGCGGAGGCGCCAAAAGCCAAGGAAGAACCTGCACCTGCCAGGGAGGCTGAACCCACACCTGAGGCGCCTGCCCAAGAAGGCCCCAAGGTGGTCGGCAAAGTGGACCTTGAGGCATTGAAGCCCAAGAAGGCCACCAAAAAGGCGGCAGCCCCCAAGAAGGAGGAGAAGCCTGTTGAGGAAAAGCCCAAGGCTGAGGAAGCACCAGCCGCGAAGCCCGAAGTGCCCGAAGAGAAAAAGCCCGTTGCTCCCAAGGAGCCTGAGGTGATGCGTGCCAAAGTGGAGAAGCTCTCCGGTCCCACGGTCGTGGGCAAGATCGAGTTGCCCGTAGAGCGCAAGAAGACCAGCACCAAGCCGGGTGAAGACGGAAAGCGCAAGCGCGTTCGCGTCAAGAAGGTAGACGTGTCCAAGGCAGGAGGTGCAGGTGCACGCGATGCCCGTGGACGGGGTCGCCGCAATGAGCCCAAGAAGGAAGTCAGCAAGGAAGACATTCAAAAGGAAATTCGCGCCACGCTCGCCCGCATGAGCGGTGGCAAGAAGTCGAAATCCTCCAAGTTGCGCCGTCAGAAACGCGATGCCATCCAGCAGCGTCAAGACGAAAGCAACTTGAAGTCGCAGCTTGAAGAAAGCATCTTGAAGATGACGGAGTTCGTCACCGTGGCTGAATTGGCCACGATGATGGACCGCGGCGTCAACGACATCATCTCTGCGTGCATGACGCTCGGCATCATGGTGTCGATCAACCAGCGCTTGGATTCAGAGACCATCACCATCATCGCCGAGGAGTTTGGCTATGAAGTCGAGTTCGTCAGTGCGGAGGTGGAGGAAGCGATTGTGGTGGAGGAAGATGCCGAAGACGATTTGGTGTCACGTCCACCGATTGTGACGGTCATGGGCCACGTCGACCACGGGAAGACGTCGTTGCTCGACTTTGTCCGCAAGGCGAACGTCATTGCGGGTGAGGCCGGCGGCATCACCCAGCACATCGGTGCTTACGCCGTGGAGCTCGAGAGTGGAAAGAAAATGACCTTCCTCGACACCCCGGGTCACGAGGCCTTCACGGCCATGCGTGCGCGCGGTGCCCAGGTCACGGATTTGGCCATCATCGTGGTGGCCGCGGACGACCGCGTGATGCCACAAACGAAAGAAGCCATCAACCACGCCCAGGCTGCGGAAATCCCCATGATTTTTGCGATCAACAAGGTGGACCGCGAGACGGCCAACCCCGACCGCATCAAGCAGGAGCTCGCCGAGATGAACATTCTCGTGGAGGACTGGGGTGGAAAGTACCAGTGTCAAGAGATCTCGGCCAAGTTTGGCACCAACATCGACGAATTGCTCGAAAAGGTGTTGCTCGAGGCAGAGATGTTGGATTTGAAGGCAAACCCCGAGAAGCGTGCCTTGGGTACGGTGGTGGAGAGCAGCTTGGACAAGGGCCGCGGTTACGTGACCAACGTGCTTGTCGAGGCAGGAACCCTCCGTGTGGGAGACGCGATGCTCGCTGGTCAGCACAGCGGACGTGTCAAGGCCATGTTCAACGAGCGTGGACAGCGCGTCGATGAAGCAGGTCCAGCCACGCCGGTGTCGGTGCTCGGGTTTGACGGCGCCCCGAATGCAGGGGACAAGTTCAATGTGTTCGAAGACGAGAAGGACGCCCGTGCGATTGCCACCAAGCGTCAGCAGCTCCAGCGCGAGCAGGGAGTTCGGACGCAACGCACCGTCACTTTGGAAGAACTGGGACGACGCATCGAAGTTGGAGAATTCAAGGAGCTCAACCTCATCATCAAGGGTGACGTGGACGGCTCGATTGAGGCGTTGAGCGATTCATTGCAAAAGCTGACCACCGAAAAGGTGCAGGTCAACATCATCCACAAGGCGGTGGGTCAAATCTCCGATTCAGACGTGTTGCTGGCTTCGGCTTCAAACGCGATCATCATCGGCTTCCAGGTGCGCCCCTCGGCTTCAGCCCGGAAGTTGGCAGAACAGGAGGAAATCCAAATCAATCTGTACTCCATCATCTACAAAGCCATCGAAGAGATGCGCGATGCGATGGAAGGCTTGTTGAGCGCCAAAATCGAGGAGAAAATTGTCGGTTCTGCGGAAATCCGCGAGACCTTCAAAATCTCGAAAGTGGGCACCATCGCAGGTTGCTTCGTCACCGAAGGCAAAATCCTGCGCTCCAGCCGCGTCCGCGTGATCCGCGAAGGGGTTGTGGTGTACACCGGGGAGCTTGGATCGCTCAAGCGATTCAAGGACGACGCCAAGGAAGTGGCGAAAGGCTTTGAGTGCGGTTTGAACATCGAGCGTTTCAACGACATCAAGGTCGGCGACGTGGTCGAGGCGTACGAAGAAGTGGAAGTGAAGCAGACGCTCGAGGATTGATTCCTCCTTCCATGGAAGCATCAAAAAAGGGGCCATCGCGGCCCCTTTTTTTGTGCATCACCAACACGATGCTTCCAACCTCGTTCAGCGCAAGGCAGGGAGGTCGATGGCACTGGGAATGACGAGGGCGTGTTTCCAGGAACCCACGAGTCCGTCGCGGAGTTCACGCTGGGCACTCCACATGTCGCGGTAGTTGCCCACCGTCACGGCGTAATTGGGCGCGATGGGCATGAGTTGGCAGGCTTCGTTGGGATGGTCTCGACGAAAGGCAGCCCGCACAGCCCGTGCTTGTTGGAGATCCCCGAAGTAAATCTGGATGCGGTAGCCTTGAAGGGGCTTGGGGTCGGCTTTGTCGAGGCTGTCGAGGGTTGCAAGGCCCGCGGGAAGCGACCAGCTGAATGTGGCGGGTTGTGCACTTCTCAGGATGGGGAGCGCCACCGTGTCCTCCATGGCGGAGGGGGTTTCTGACGGGAGCTCAATTGCGGGCTCCGCAGTAGGCGTTCCGACCGATTCCTGCGGGGATGCTGTGGGCGCTTCGTCCGTGGGGCGGAAGAGGCCCTTCCACCACCCACTTTCCGTGGACGTTGTGTCGGTTTGGGCCGTCACCGGCGCCGAAATCCAAGCACTTCCGACAAGCATGACCAATGGCAAAAAGCGTGACATGGGGCAAATGTATTCCTCTTCTGAAGTGTCTCGGAACAGAGGCAGCGAACTTCTGTCAATTTGGGTTGATTCCGGGGATGTTGGTGAAGCGATGCCCGCAGTTCATGGCCATGGAACGATTCTAAATGCCCATTGTTCATGACATTCCTGTGACGAGTGTGTATCCAACCCTTGATTTGGCTTATTTTTGCGACCAAATTGAGAGGGTACTCAATCGACATGCGACACACGAAAACACTGCGTGCACGGCTCTTGAAGGGTGCGGCACGCGTCTTTACCATCGCCGCCTTGCTGGGGGCGCAGGGTCTCTCTGCGCAGTCCATCTGGGAAGGAGGCGATGTCGAGAACGGACAAGGTCTGTTCAATGCCAACTGTGCATCCTGTCACCTCGTGACGGACGGCGTGCTTGCAGCTCCAGGGCTTGCGGGCATCGCGGACCGCTGGGGCTCGTCAGATGAATTGCTCGTTCAGTGGATCCAAAATCCACAAGGCGCTGCGGCCACAGGCGACGCGTACATCAAGTCTTTGGTGGAGCGCTACGTGGGGACGTACGGATGGATGAGCGCGCAAGCGGTGTCTGCGGACGACGTACGCGACATCATGGCCTACGTTCAGAATCCCCCCGACGTGGCGGCCACAGCCAGCACGGACAGCGGATGCATCAACATCGATGAGATGCCGATGGAGGAGGAGAGCGACAGCAGCACGCTGTGGTTCATCATCCTTCTCGTCATGTTCCTTTTGATTGCCATGAGTGCTTCGGGCGTCAACCGCCAGTTGACGAACACCCTCCGCGAGCGCGACGGCCAAGCCCAATTGGAAGACAGCAGCTACCTCACCCGCTTGCGCGGATGGGCTTGGAACAACATGGTCTTCGTGAGCATTTTGGGCGTCTTTGTGGTGGCGTTTGGCGTGGTCAAAGGCTACCAAGGCCTCATGGGCGTGGGCGTCTACGAGGGATACTTGCCAGAACAACCTGTGAAGTTCATCCACTCTGTGCACGTTTGTGAGAATGAAGTGGATTGCAAATACTGCCACCACAGCGCGTACGAATCCAAGCACGCCGGCATCCCCAGCACCAACGTGTGCATGAACTGCCACAAGGCGGTCAAGGAGGGCTCTCGCTACGGAGAGGTCGAGATTGGCAAGATTTACGCCGCCATCGGTTTTGACCCTGAGACAGGAACTTACCTCGACGGAGAAGGCAACAACGGCTACGCGGCACCTCAAGCCAGCTTCGGCGGCGAGCCCATCAAGTGGAACAAGGTGCACAACCTGCCCGACCACGTGTACTTCAGCCACCAGCAGCACGTGGTGGTCGGCGGCCTTCAGTGCCAAAACTGCCACGGCGACGTGGAAACCTGGAGTGCGGGTCGCATTGCTTCTGTGGACCACATCAACACCCTGGTGGACAAGTACCCAGGGTTGATTGAACTCAGCAAGCCCACCCTCACGATGGGATGGTGCATTGAGTGCCACAACAAGGCGTCCATCGACCTCGCAAGCAGCGAGTACTACGAGGAGATGCACAACCGCATGAAAGACGATGTGCGCGGCAACGAAGAGTTGCGCCGCATTTTGGAAGATGACAAAATCACGGTCAAGGAACTCGGGGGCTGGGAATGCTCCAAGTGCCACTACTGATCCCCAGACCTAGAACCCGATTGATTCGATAGACATGGCGAACACCAAACGCTACTGGACCGGACTCGATGACCTTCACCAAACGGAGGCGTTCCAAACGCTTCAAGGTCAGGAGTTCCCCCAACACGAGACCGTTGACGAGATGCTCGGCAACGAAGAACTCACCTCTTCCACGACAGGGCGTCGTGACTTTTTGAAGTTCATGGGCTTCTCGCTCGCAGCGGCCACCTTGGCGGCATGTGAGACGCCTGTGGTGAAGTCCATCCCCTACGTGAACAAGCCCGCGGATGTCACCCCGGGTGTGGCCAACCACTACGCCTCCACCTACTACAACGGACACGACTACGTGAACGTGATGGTGAAGACGCGCGAGGGACGTCCCATTTTCATCAAGAGCAACAAAGACACCGGCGTGGGTCACGCCAACGTCCGTGTCAACGCCTCTGTGATGGGCCTCTACGACAGCGCACGCTTGCAAGGACCGCACCTCTCTGGTGCCGGATCGACTTGGCAGGCGCTCGACGCCGAGGTGGGCAAGGCCATGACGGGATCCGGCCGCAAGGTCGTGTTGACCAACACCGTGTTGAGCCCCTCCTTGCAGCGCGCCATCGATGCGTTCTGCGGTGCCCATGGTGCCGAGCACGTTCAGGTGGATGCCGTCAGCCACAGCGCCCTTCGCACTGCGGCCAAGCAGCACACGGGTTCGGACTCTTTCCCCGCCTTCGATTTCGCCAAAGCCCAAACCGTCGTGACGGTGGGCGCCGACTTCCTCGGCACATGGGGTGACGCGGTGTACTACGCTTCTGAGTGGATCAAGACCCGCCGTCCTGAGAATGGAGAGATGTCCAGCCTGCACGCGTTTGAGACGGTCATGAGCATGACCGGCACCAACGCCGATGCGCGCACCATGGTCAAGCCATCCGAGCAGAACAAAGTGTTGGCTGCCCTCCACAGCGCCATCGTGGGTGGCGCGGCCGTGACCGGATTGAGCGACCAAGTGTCGGCAGCGGTGAATGCTGCGGCATCTGATTTGAAGAAAGCAGGAAGCGCTGGATTGGTTGTGGCAGGTGCCAACGATGTGGATGCCCAACTCGTGGCTGCCGCCATCAACACCGCCCTCGGCGCGGACGGCACGACCGTCAAGTACAACGGCGAAGGTCTCTTTGCAGGAGACGATGCGGCGTTTGCACAGCTCGTGAAGGACATGAACGCCGGCCGCGTGTCTGCGTTGGTCTTGCACGGCACCAACCCCGCGTACCACGCGGCGGACAAAGAAGCATTCCGCAAGGGACTTGGCAAGGTCAAGTTCAGCGTGAGCACCTCAGGCATGGCCGAAGAAACAGCGGCACGCTGCACGGCCATGGCCCCTGACCACCACTGGTTGGAAAACTGGATGGACCTCCGCATTGGAGGAACCCGTGTCGATTTGGCGCAGCCCACCATCCAGCCCTTGTTTGACACCCGCGCTGCGGGCGAGAGCTTCATGGCATGGGCCGGCCAGCCCATGGCGTGGTACGAGGTGATTCGCACCACCCACAACGCAGGCTACACCAGCGATGCCATGTACAGCGACGGGCAGTGGAACAGCTCTCTGCACGACGGATTCTACATGACGGGCAACGACATGCCGGCCTCTGCACCTGCCCTCGGCATCGACGTGTCTGCGTCGGTTCGCCGTTTGGCCTCATCTGCAGGCGGCAACGTCGAATTGGCCCTCTACCAAAAGCAAGCCATTGCGGCAGGCGACCAAGCCGGCAACCCCATGTTGCAGGAAACGCCTGACCCCGTGTCCAAAGTGACGTGGGACAACTACGTGACCATGGCCCGCGCGGACATGGAAGCCATGGGCCTCAACACCTACATCGCCCAGCGCGACAAGGCCTCTGTGGTGAAGGTGACGGTGAACGGCCAGTCGGTCGAGCTCCCCGCCTTCATGCAGCCAGGCCAAA
>CAZGQI010000014.1:0-42748 GCA_964527895.1 uncultured Comamonadaceae bacterium
TGAGCATCAACGAGGCACCTTCCCAGTGCTGGATTTTGAACAATGCTCCAATGATGACGATGGCGGCGCCCCATCCATAGAGCTTGGCCATAAAGTTCTTCCACTGTTTGCTTCCTGGTTTCATGGTTACGGTTTTAGGTTGTTGGTTTCAATTCAGCTAACGCTGTGCAGGTAGGTTTTTATTGTGCGAAGGGTGTGTGGTTTCAAGTCACACCCTGGGGCTTAGTTCCATTCCTCAGGCAATCCTGACTTGCCTCGACCGAGGTAAGACATGACTGAGCGGAATCCAATCGACGCCTTGGCGGTATCGCTGTATTCGAACGTGCGCGTGCCGGTTTGGCAGTAGTATCCAATGTCCTTCCAAGATCCGCCGCGGATGACCTTGCGCTTGAGGGCAGGGGGATCATCCACTTTGGCGTGGTAGACGTAGTCGGGCGAAAGGTCCCAAGAGAAGTCGTAGACCGTCTCGTCAAAGGCGGTGTTGGTCCACTCCGCCACGTTCCCGCTCATGTTGTACAACCCGTAGTCATTGGGGCTGTAGGATTCCACAGGAGCAGTGTACGCGTTGGCATCCTCCACGTAGTCGCCTCTCATGGGCTTGAAGTTGGCAAGCACACATCCTTGCTGGTTCCGCGCATACGGTCCACCCCAGGGGAAGGGGGCCAAATTGCGGCCACCACGTGCGGCGTATTCCCACTCAGCTTCAGAGGGAAGACGGAACTTTTGGACGTACGTCTCGTTGTTCTTCTGCTTCCACTCGTTCATGATTTGGGTGCGCCAGGCGTTGAAGGCCTTCGCCTGTCCCCAAGTCACGCCCACCACAGGGTAGTCGTCAAAGGCAGGGTGCCAGAAGTAGGCTTCGGCGTAGGGTTCGTTGTACGCGTAAGTCGCGTCGTGAATCCACACGAGGGTGTCGGGATACACGTTGATGATTTCCTCCACCACAAACTGGGCGCGGTCGCTGTGACGGCGTGTGGAGTGGAGTTGGTTCAACGAGTTGACCTCGCCATATTCCTCGTCGCGGTCGCTTTTGCGCGCGGCCTCATCAAGGTTCACCCAGTAATAGCGGTAGTTCAACTTGCGGGTGTCCAACTCACGTCGGTTGTAGAATTGGTCAGATCCCTGGAGGAAGAACTCATCATACAACAGGTCGAAGATGTCCTCATCCTCCCAGTCAATGGGTTCCTCCCAATTCAAGGTGAAGCCTTTGTCGATGAATCGATCGAGTTCTTGACCACGCGCATTTTCTGCCGTGTAGTATCGGTCGTCGTCGTTGTCAGCCAACGTTTGGAGGTACAGGGAGTCCCTCACATAGTTGACAAACTGACGGTATTCGTTGTTCGTGATTTCATGCACGTCCATGTAGAACGGTGGAATGGTCACCGTCTTGGAGCGCGTGTTCAAGGCGAAGGGAACGTCTTGGTCACTGGGGCCCATGGTGTAGGAGCCGAAGTGAATGTAGTTCATCCCGTAAGGGTTGGACTGTTCCCAGTACTGACGAGGTTGAACCCCCACCAGTTCGCCCTGGGGTCCCATGTAGCACGCCGACATGAAGACGGGTGCCAAGAGGATCATCAGGAGCTTTTTCATGGATTGGTTTTCTTGCAGAGTTGTTAGGCGATACTACAACGCTCGAAAGACATGGTTTCGTGTGTCTTACAGGAATCGAGGGTTGGCGTACTTGTTTTCGACGGGCGTCGTGATGAATTTGAAAGCGTAGGAGACAAACACCTCGGCAGTGCCAGGGGTGTAAGCGCTCAGCTCGCTCGTGGTCACGTCAAAAGAAGCACCGAGTTTGAAGACTTGTTCGCTGGAGGTGATGCCCTCCTTCTTGGACAGGCTGTACTGGATGCCGGCAGAAGGAGCCACAGCATCGCCGGGCCGCCATGTCAAGCCGCCCCACACGAGGTCTTGCCAAAGTACGTTGACGTTGACGTCGACCGCCGTGGCGTTCAGGTCGGTTTTGGCCAACACGTTGCTGCGAAGCAACAGGTCGTCTCCACTCAAGGGGTAGTTGTAGCCCCCCATGAAGTAGTAGTGGCGGGTGGGCACGATGTTCAACGATTGCAATTGCACCTCGGCCAAGTGCGTCATGGACAAACCGGCGTAGTACTCGTTGCCTTTCCGCATGAAGACGCCGAAATCCACGTCCGTGGACGTGCCACTGCCATTTCCGGTGGGAATGGCGGGGTCGTTGGCGACGCCGTCGACGGCAATCCAGTTGGCGTCGAAGCTCTTGCTGAACAAAGACACGTTCAAGCCCACGCCGACGTGTGCGCCATTGGCGAGGGTGGGAAGGTGATACGCATAGCCCAACTTCACCATGGTGTTGGACTCTTGTCCAATTTCATCTTGGTAGAGCTGGAGACCCAACGCGCCGGGAATAAAATCCACATTGGAGTGGGCGTTGATCATGGTGGTCACGGGCGCCCCGTTGACACCCATCCATTGGTTGCGGTACCACGCATTCACGTGGGTGAGGTCGTCCTCACCAGCTGCACCAATGTTGAATGCCGCAAGGTCGTTGAACCATTGCGTCATTTGGGGGTCTTGCTGGCCCAAGGCCGGTGCCACAGTGAGGCACGCAAATGCGAGACAGATGGAGATGTTGCGAATCATCTTATTCCTTTGATTTTCAGCAGATTGCACCTCTGAGCGTGCGCGCAGAGGTTGGCTAATATAGGGATTTTCCCAATGCCCGGGCCGTTGAGGGCCGGATTGCGCTGAAGGGGTGTTGCTGTATTCAAACATGCTTACGCCAATTTTTGGTAGGTCCGCCACCAACGGTCCGGAAGGGACCCTTCGGAAGCTTCCACATACTCTTCATAAGTGCACGGTACGAGCAAACTGGGCAAAAGGTTCGATTTGTCGTGATTGGGGACAGGGACGTCCATCCACCAGCGGTCGCTTTTGGGGCTCTTGTAAAACGCAATCTCATGCGATTCCCCAGGCAGGTCCACCACGTACTTGAGGTAGTCCTCTGTGGTGCATTTGGGGTGATCCCCTTTCTGGTTGAAGATGCCGTCCATCACGTGCCAAACACCCTGTGCCACCAAGTGTGCACCCCGGCCGCGGTCGTCGAGATCGGGGTTGTGTTCGAAGAATCCAGTGGCCAACAACCGGTCGCTCATGCCGATGTACCTCGACAGTTGGCAGAAATGTTCCGCCGTCATGCCGTTGGGGCTGGCGTGGGTGGAAGCCGGGTGGTCTGAAGCGCGGATGGCAGCCACGTCCAACGTCACGAGGTCGGCATTGCGCACAATGGGTTCGACGTGCTGGATGTTCTGCAGCAGCGTTCCGAGGCGAATGGCCTCGAATTGCAATCGTTCCAACAGCTCGAGGGTGTCCGGATCGGTCAAATACCCCTGGTGTCCTACGTTGGCGTAGTCGAACAGGTAGTTCGGCTCGTGCATGACCACGGAGTTCATGTGATTGCGCGCACTGACCACGCTGGGGTCACCCCCAAAATCGAGCCGGGGATCGACGGTGACCAAATTCATGGGCCGGCCGACGGAGTCGAGTGCCCGGTACATGGGGATGGTCAAGTCGTGGCCTCCGCCGAGCACAATGGGCACAATGCCCATCTGCACGAGTTCGGCCACCACGGACTGGACCGCGGCGTAAGTGTCATCTTCTGTGGCGCCGGCACGGATGTCTCCCAAGTCCACAGTGGGTTGCCATGCGGCAGGAGGGACGAGTTGGTACAGCCAATGCCGAATGGCGTCTGGGGCACCCCCACAGCCCTCGTTGTCTCCCGAGCGTCGACCGTCGTTGACCCCAAAAAGCGCCACACGGGCACCTTCCAGCATGGGGCGCGAATCGAAGCGATGGGCTTCAATGCGGTCAGCGATCCGCGCCACCCCTTCCGCGTTGGAGAAGTCGGGGGCGTTGACCGGTTCGAACAAGTCGAGGAATCCGTCGAGCATGAACCAGGGTTTTGGGGCCTTTGGAGGCCTTTGAACCGCAAGGTCGCAGGGTTCATGCCCTGTTCTTACGCCGCACGTCGGCAACCATTCACAACCAAATGTGAATGCACACCCCAACGGGCTTGCGCGTCAGGAGGTTAGGACTTCTTGCGGCGACCGCGCTTGGGGCGGTTTTTGGCCTCTTCGATGAGCTCTTGCACCCGCTCCCAGGTCAAATCCTCAGGCTTTTCCTCCTTCGGAATCTTGGCGTTGAGCTTGCCGGCCTTGATGTACGGACCGTAGCGGCCATTCAGCACGCGAACGGTGTCATCCTCCTCGAAGACTTTGATGAGGGCCTTGGCGTCGGCTTCAATCTTTGCCTTGATGAGCTCCACAGCGCGCTCGAGTGTCACCGTGTACGGATCGTCGCCGTCGTCGGCTTTGAGGGACACAAACTTTCCGTCGTAACGCACGTAGGGCCCAAACCGTCCGATGGCCGCAGTCACTTTCTTGCCTTCCATCTCGCCCAGCGTGCGAGGCAGCTTGAACAAGTCCAGCGCCTCTTCCAGGGTCAACGTTTCGATCGATTGGCCGGGAAGGAGGGAAGCGTATTGCTTGTCCTCGTCGTCCGGGCCGCCGATTTGGGCCATGGGACCGTACCGTCCGATGCGGCACAAGATTTGGGCACCCGACTCGGGGTGGACGCCAAGAATGCGTTCCCCTGAAGCTCGCTCGGCATGCTCCATCGTGGTGTCCACGGTTTCCTTGAACGGAGCGTAGAACCGCTTGAGCATGGCGCGCCAGTCGAGTTGCCCGCGTGCAATCACGTCAAACTCCCCCTCGACATCAGCCGTGAAGTTGTAGTCGAGAATGTTCTGGAAATGCTCCAGCAAAAAGTCGTTGACGACCAATCCGATGTCTGTCGGGAACAGCTTTCCACGCTCTTGGCCGGCGTTCTCGGTGGCGGTTTCCGCTTGCACGGCTGAGCCCGCGAGTGTCAGGACCCGGTAGTCTCGGGGTGTGCCGTCGCGGTCCTCTTTCACCACGTAGCCGCGCTTTTGCATGACGTCGATCGTAGAGGCGTAGGTGGAGGGACGGCCGATGCCCAATTCCTCCAATCGCTTCACAAGGCTCGCCTCGGTGTAGCGCGGTGGGTGCTTGCTGAATCGCTGGGTGGCGACGATGGTTTGACGGGTCATGGACTGCCCTTCGGTCATCGCGGGCAGCATGTCCTTGGTGGTCTCGTCCTGGCCATCTTCGTCGTCTGTGCCTTCGAGGTAAAGCTTCAAAAAGCCCTCGAAAGTGATGACTTCGCCGCGGGCCACAAACTCCTCATCTCGGCCAGAGACCGAAATCTTGGCCACCGTCTTGTCGAGTTTGGCGTCGGCCATTTGGGAAGCGAGGGTCCGCTTGTAGATCAAGTCGTACAAACGCTGCTCCTCACGCGAGGCGTCGATGCTGGACGCAGACAAATCGGTGGGACGAATGGCCTCGTGCGCCTCTTGGGCACCCTTGCTCTTGGAGGCATACGTCCGGGTGAAGGCGTACTCGGCTCCGAAGGTCTTGGAGATTTCTTTTTGCGCGGCCTCCAACGCGACGTCGCTGAGGTTGGTCGAGTCCGTCCGCATGTAAGTGATGCGACCAGCCTCGTACAGGCGTTGAGCCACCCCCATGGTGCGTGACACGCTGAAGCTGAGTTTGCGTGACGCCTCCTGCTGCAAGGTGGATGTGGTGAACGGCGCGGCCGGCTTCTTGGTCGACGGCTTGGTTTCGATGGACGACACGACGTGTTCCGCAGAGGCGCAGGCGTCGAGGAAGGCTTGTGCGTCGGATTCAGAGTTGAAGGTCTTGCCGCACGTCGCCTTCACCACGGCCTTGCCCGTGTCGAAGTGACCCACCACGCGGAACGTAGACTTGGCCGTGTGGCCGTCGATTTCGCGTTCGCGGTCGACAATGATGCGGACGCCCACGCTTTGGACGCGGCCGGCACTCAGAGACGGGCGGATTTTGCGCCACAACACCGGGCTCAACTCAAACCCCACCAAGCGGTCGAGGATGCGTCGCGCCTGTTGTGCATTCACCAAATCGGCATCCACGGTTCTGGGCGACTCGATGGCCTTGAGGATGGCGGGCTTGGTGATCTCTGAAAAGACGATGCGCTTGGTTTGTTCTTCCTTCAAGCCCAACGCCTCCATGAGGTGCCAGCTGATGGCTTCTCCTTCGCGGTCCTCATCCGTCGCGAGCCACACAGTCTCGGCTTTCTTCGCCAACGATTTCAGTTCTGTCACCACCTTCTTGGAGGAGGGGCTGACCACGTATTTGGGCGAGAAGTCGTTGTCGATGTCGACGCTGTCATTTCCCTTGGCCAGGTCACGGATGTGACCCATGGATGACTTCACGACAAAGTCTTTTCCGAGGTAACCTTCAATGGTCTTGGCCTTGGCAGGCGACTCTACGATGACGAGGTTTTTGGCCATGGATTTGCGTGTTTGGGCGGGCAAATTAAAGACAACCTGAGTTGAAATAGGTTCGCCAAGAAGGCATAAAAACGTTGCATTCACGGGTACCCCTAAAGGGGTGACAATTTGTCAGTGGCGTACATTTGCACCATGCGAGAAGGAGATCACGTTTTGGAAGAAGGCCGTCAAGGCGAGGCGACTGTGGTTGCAGGACCCGGTTCAGGGGCGCGGAAATTGTACCTGGAGAGCTACGGCTGTCAAATGAATTTCAGCGACAGCGAAATCGTGGCGAGCATCCTTTCCGATGCAGGGTACCAAACCACCCGTGATGCAGACGATGCCGACCTGGTGTTGCTCAACACCTGCGCCATCCGAGACAACGCCGAACAGCGCGTCCGGAACCGACTGGTCCACTTCAAAGGCAACAAGGCGAAGAACCCCAGTTTGGTGGTGGGCGTCTTGGGCTGCATGGCCGAGCGCTTGCGGGACAAGTTGCTGGAGGAGGAGAAGCTCGTGGATTTGGTGGTGGGCCCGGATGCCTACCGCGACCTCCCCAATTTGGTGGAGCAAGTGGAAGGAGGCCAAAAAGCCGTCAACGTCCTGCTTTCCCGCGAGGAGACCTACGCAGAGATCAGCCCGGTCCGATTGGACAAAGGCGGCGTGACGGCGTTCATCAGCATCATGCGGGGTTGCGACAACATGTGCTCGTTCTGTGTGGTGCCTTTCACCCGCGGCCGAGAGCGCAGCCGTGACCCGCAAAGCATCGTTCGGGAAGCCCAAGAACTCTTCGAGGCGGGTTACCGCGAGGTCACTTTGTTGGGTCAAAACGTCGATTCCTACAAATGGAACATCGACAACAAGGGCGTCATCAAGGACGAGTCCCAACCCGTGGTTCGCTTTGCCGAGCTCCTGGAAATGGTGGCGGCGGTCAACCCAGACCTCCGCGTGCGTTTCAGCACCTCGCACCCCAAAGACATGACGGACGACGTGCTCCACGCCATGTCGCGCCACGAGAACATCTGCAAATACATTCACCTGCCGGTTCAAAGCGGACACAGCGACGTGCTGAAGCGCATGAACCGAGGGTACACCCGCGAGTGGTACCTCGACCGCATTGCGGCCATCCGCCGCATCATGCCCGGTTGCGCCATCAGCACCGACGTAATCACGGGATTCTGCGGGGAAACGGAAGAAGAGCACCAGGCGACCCTGAGCCTCATGGACGAAGTCCGCTACGACATGGCCTTCATGTTCAAGTACAGCGAGCGTCCCAAGACCTTGGCGGAGCGCAAGTTTGAGGACGACGTGCCCGAGGAAGTCAAGGGCGCCCGACTGCAAGAGGTCATCGCCCGTCAAATGATTCACGGCAAAGAGCGCACTCAGGCCTTGGTGGGTCAGGTGCATCGCGTCCTCATTGAGGGAACGAGCAAAAAGCGGGACGACCAATTCTTTGGCCGCACCACGCACAACACCGTCGTGGTGTTCCCCAAAGGCGATTTGAAGCCCGGGGAATACGTCAACGTGAAGACCTTCGATTGCACCCCCGTCACGTTGATGGGGGAAGTCACCGACGAACCCGCGGAGAACTGAGCATGGATGTAGGGGCAATCAAGCGAAGGTTTGGGGTGGTCGGGAATGCGCCCGCACTCGACCGCGCCTTGTCCGTTGCCGCGCAGGTCGCCACCACGGACATCAGCGTCCTTGTGCTTGGGGAAAGCGGCACGGGAAAGGAGTCCATGCCGCGCATCGTCCACCAATTCAGTGCGCGAAAGCACGGTCCGTACGTGGCCGTCAACTGCGGAGCCATCCCGGAAGGGACCATCGATTCTGAACTTTTTGGTCATGAGAAAGGGGCCTTCACAGGTGCCACGGACACCCGCAAAGGGTATTTCGAGGAGGCCAACGGCGGCACCATTTTCCTCGACGAAGTCGCAGAGCTCCCGCTGACAACGCAGGTGCGATTGTTGCGTGTCCTGGAGACGGGAGAGTTCATGAAGGTCGGTTCGTCCAAAGTCCAAAAGACCGACGTCCGCGTCGTGGCCGCCACCAACGTCGACTTTGACGACGCCATCGCACGTGGACGGTTCCGAGAAGACCTGTACTACCGTCTCAGCCAGGTGCCCATTCAGCTTCCGCCACTGCGCCAGCGCGCAGGAGACGTGCACTTGCTGTTCAGGAAGTTCACCACGGACTTCAGCGAGCAGTACCGCATGCCCCCCTTGAGTTTGGACGACGAGGCGATCGAAATGCTGGAGCACTACCCGTGGCCGGGAAACATCCGCCAGCTCAAGAACGTCACCGAACAGATGAGCATCCTCGAGACCAACCGGCGGATTGACGCCGACACGTTGCTCGGGTACTTGCCGGAGACCCACCGCAGCCGCTTGCCGAGCACCACCTCTTCGGCAAGTTCCGCGGAAGGGATGGACGAGCGCGAAATCCTGTACAAGGTGCTGTTTGACATGAAGGGCGACTTGAACGACCTCAAGCAATTGGTCATGTCGCTCATGAAAAACGGCGGATTGCAAGGAGGGGAGGCCGAGGCCGAATTGGTGCAACGGGTGTTCCAGGATGACCTCAAGGCGGGCGAAACACAACGGGTGTTGGCGGCTTTGCCACAGTTTGCAGGACCCGAAGGCACGGGGCCAGCCCACGAATTGCAGGACGTGGCGCATCAGCCGGCCGACGAAGTGGTTCTTTCGCTTCAGGATTCCGAGAAAGAACTCATCCGCCGCGCCCTCGAAAAGCACCGCAACAAGCGCAAGCACGCCGCCGAGGAGCTCGGCATCTCCGAGCGCACCTTGTAC
This sequence comes from uncultured Comamonadaceae bacterium, assembly GCA_964527895.1. Taxonomy (GTDB): domain Bacteria; phylum Bacteroidota; class Bacteroidia; order Flavobacteriales_D; family Sanyastnellaceae; genus UBA11663. Next base: position 9,172 of record CAZGQI010000014.1, read on the forward strand.
CGGAAAATCAAGGAATACGATTTGAAATGACGAGGTGGCTTGGCATCGTGGTTTTGGCAATTGGCGCCATGGGATTGGCCGGATGCGGCGTCTATTCCCCCTACGGTGCCCAAACCTCCGGTGCCTCCACCTTCAGCGTGACCGATTTTGAACCTGCCCATCCGCTCGTGTCGACCACGGCCGCACAGTCCTTGTCCGAAGCGTTGCGCGACAGAATTCAAAGGCAGAGCACGCTCCGACTTGTGGAAAAGGGGGAGCTGATGTTCGGCGCACGGGTGGTCGGCTGGGAAGTGCGCCCGGTGAACGTGCAAGGCAACGAAACGGCCGGGGCCAACCGGATCACGGTCAGCGTGGTCCTGACGTATGTGAACCAACGCGACCCTTCACTGAGCACGGAACGGACCTTCAGCAGGTACGTGGACCTGCCGAGTGACCAAGACGTGTTCTCCTCGGAGGACCTCCTCGTGGAGGAGCTCGGTGAGTTGCTTTCCCAAGACATGTTCAACGCCACATTGGGCAATTGGTAAGCCATGAATCCTAGGCAACTCCAAGACATCCTTGAACGCGGTCCTCGGGCAGAGGATTTGGAGGTGTTGCGCGCATGTGTCGAGCGGCATCCGTACTCGGGCCCGCTGCGCATGATGTTGGCCAAAGCGTCGGAAGAGGCCCAAGATTTGGGCAGGCGCGAGGCCTTGCTTCAAGCGGGAGCTCACGTCCCTTCCCGCCGCGCCTTGTTCGCTTACCTCATGGGGTCCGAACTCCTGGCGGAGGCGCGTGCCGTGCACGAGGAGGTGTTGAAGGCAGAGGACGTGCCTGAAGAGGAGATGGTCAGCATGGTGTGGCACGACCAAGGCGATTCCGCGGATGCGGCCGATGCCGAAGCCGTCGCCCCGGAGGCTGATGCTCCAGAAGAGGTTTCAGAACCAGAAGCCGAGACTGAGGCGCCTGGGCAACGCGAGGCCATGATTTCGGCCATCGCGTCGGTCATCGAGCAGGACGTTTCGTCGTGGAACGAAGAGTCCGAAACCGACGATGCAGCGCCAGAAGACGCCCCTACCGAGACCGCAGATCGCCCGGCGACTGCGCCCCAAGAGGGCGTCGCCATCCCCACGGTGGGGAAAGTTGCGGAACCTCAGAGTTTGTTTTCGCAGTGGCTGCAGCAGCGGGCGCGAGAAACGGGCTTTGGGACGCCGCAGTTGGCGGAACAAGGCGCGGCCGCGTTGATTGACGCCTTTTTGGCCAAGGGAGATGTGCGCATCGGACCCATTCGCGACAGCCTTGAAACGACGGAGGAGTGGGCGAAGCAGGGGTTGGTGGAGGACCCGAGTTTGGTCACGGAAACCATGGCCAAACTCTACGCCCAGCAAGGCCAAATGGGCCGCGCGAGGAAAGCTTACAAGCTTCTCGCTTTGAAATACCCGGAAAAAAGTGTTTATTTTGCGGCCCAGCTCAAAAAGCTGCGTAACTCTTGAACAACTGAACATGACCACTTTCCTTACCGTCGTCATCTTGATTGTCTGCTTCCTCTTGGGTGCAGTGATTTTGGTCCAAAACCCCAAGGGGGGAGGACTCGCCACCGGATTCCAGGGAGCCAGCCAAATCGGCGGCGTCCAGCGCACCACCAACTTCCTTGAGAAGGCGACGTGGGTGTTGGCCGTGTCCCTCTTCGTGCTGTGCATCCTCGTCGGCAGCTTTGCCGGCAACGGATCCCTCGACGTCGGGGTCGACGAAAGCTTTGCGCCCACGGCACCCATCGAAGCCGCGGAGTAATTCCAACCCGTCCCGGGCCTTGGGCCTGCAACGACACCCTGTCAGCCATCCGCTGACAGGGTGTCGTGCTTTTGGTTCAAACCTGACAGTCGTGTCAGGACCTCGCACGAGACCGGGCTTTGGCACGGAAATCGCCTAAGGGAAGGAGTGCTTCGGCACCTCAATTTGAAAACACAACAACTGCACAATTCATGTCTGTCAACATTCGACCTCTGGCTGACCGCGTTCTCGTAGAACCCGCAGCCGCAGAACAGACCACCGCGAGTGGCATCATCATCCCAGACTCGGCCAAGGAAAAGCCTCAGAAAGGCACCGTCGTGGCTGTGGGACCAGGCAAAAAAGACGAGCCGACCACCGTTCAAGTGGGCGACACCGTGCTGTACGGCAAGTACTCCGGCACAGAGCTCCAGCACGACGGCAACGACTACATGATCATGCGCGAGTCGGACATCCTCGCGATTCTCTGATTTCCAAGCAACCAAACTGAAGAACCTCAATTCAAATGGCGAAAGACATTCAATTTGACAGCGACGCCCGGGCCAACCTCAAGGCCGGCGTGGACGCATTGGCCAATGCCGTGAAAGTGACCCTCGGCCCCAAAGGCCGCAACGTGGTCATCGACCGCAAGTTTGGCGCTCCTTCTGTGACCAAGGACGGCGTGTCCGTGGCGAAGGAAATCGAGCTTGAAAACCCCGTGGAGAACATGGGCGCCCAAATGGTGAAAGAAGTGGCGTCCAAGACGGCCGATGTGGCCGGTGACGGCACCACCACGGCCACCGTGCTCGCCCAAGCCCTTGTCGGCGAAGGCCTTCGCAACGTGGCGGCTGGCGCCAACCCCATGGACCTCAAGCGCGGCATGGACAAGGCGGCCGAAGCCATCGTGTCAGGTCTCCGCGAGATCAGCCGTGAAGTCGGCAGCGACAACAGCAAGATCGAGCAGGTCGGCACCATCTCTGCCAACAACGACAAGACCATCGGTTCCTTGATTGCCGAGGCCATGAAGGTCGTTGGCAACGAAGGCGTCATCACGGTGGAGGAAGCCAAGGGCACCGAGACCGAAGTGAAGACCGTGGAAGGCATGCAGTTCGACCGCGGCTACCTCTCTCCCTACTTCGTCACCAACCCTGACAAGATGGAGGCCGAGCTCGACAACCCCTACATCTTGATTCACGACAAGAAGATCTCCAACATGAAGGACCTCCTTCCCGTGTTGGAGCAGACCGCACAGGGTGGTCGCCCTCTCTTGATCATCGCAGAAGATGTGGACGGCGAGGCCTTGGCCACGCTCGTGGTAAACAAGATCCGCGGCGCCTTGAAAGTGGCTGCCGTGAAGGCACCAGGTTTTGGAGACCGTCGTAAGGCCATGCTCCAAGACATCGCCATCCTCACTGGAGGTCAAGTGATCTCTGAGGAAACGGGCTTGAAGTTGGAGAACACCACCGTGGCGGACTTGGGCACGGCGGAGAAGATCACCATCGACAAGGACAACACCACGGTCGTGAACGGCGCCGGTGACAAGGCGGGCATCGAGGCCCGTGTCGGTCAGATCAAGGCCCAAATCGAAACCACGACTTCCGACTACGACCGCGAAAAGCTCCAAGAGCGTCTCGCCAAGTTGGCAGGCGGGGTGGCCGTGCTCTATGTGGGCGCTGCCACAGAAGTGGAGATGAAGGAAAAGAAGGACCGTGTGGACGACGCCTTGCACGCCACGCGTGCGGCGGTCGAAGAAGGCATCGTGCCTGGCGGTGGCACGGCGTACATCCGTGTGGCGGGCAAGCTCGCCGATCTCGAGGGTGAGAACGCCGACGAGACCACCGGAATCAAGATTGTGTTGCGCGCCATCGAAGAGCCGCTTCGCCAAATCGTGGCCAACGCCGGTGGCGAAGGGGCCGTGGTGGTGAACAGCGTGCGCGAAGGCGAAGGCGACTTCGGCTACAACGCCCGTACCGAGGTGTTCGAAAACCTGTTTGAGGCAGGCGTCATCGACCCCACGAAAGTGACCCGCGTGGCCTTGGAAAATGCCGTGTCCATTTCCGGCATGATGTTGACCACCGAGTGCGTGATCACCGACATTCCAGAAGAAACCCCTGCGCCTGCCGCACCCCCAATGGGAGGTGGCATGGGCGGCATGATGTAAGGCGCGCGCCACATCGATTCGCAATTCAAGAAACCGCGCCCACTCCGGGTGCGGTTTTTTTGTGTGTGACGGCGCCGGGGCGGTACCTTCGCACCATGTCCATCGTGGTCGACAATGTGAGCAAAGTGTTCGGAAGCCAACGTGCGCTGAACGGCGTCAGCCTGACGTTGGAGCGGGGCGAAGTGGTGGGGCTCTTGGGTCCCAACGGCGCCGGAAAGTCGACGCTGATGCGCCTCGTTACGGGGTTTTTGCCCCCCACGGCAGGTCGCATCGAGGTCTGTGGATTTGACGTGATGGAGGCACCTTTGGAAACCAAACGTCGCGTGGGCTACCTGCCCGAGCGCAACCCGGTTCACGAAGACATGTATGTACGCGAGTACCTGCAGTTTGTGGCGGGAGTACATGGTGTAAAAGACAAAGCGCAGCAGGTGACGTCGGTGATTGAGGAAGTTGGTTTGACGCCGGAAGTGCACAAGCAGATTGGGCAATTGTCCAAAGGGTACCGTCAGCGCGTCGGGTTGGCCCAGGCGCTCATCCACGACCCTGAGGTGCTCATCCTCGACGAGCCCACGTCCGGCCTCGATCCCAATCAGCTCGTGGACATCCGCGCGTTGATCCGTCGCCTTGGGCAGGACCGAACCGTCATTTTGTCCACCCACATCATGCAAGAAGTGGAGGCCATGTGCGACCGTGTGGTGTTGATTCGCTTGGGCGACATCGTGGCGGACGGACCGCTGTCGGAGTTTGTGGCCGCAGAGGGCGGCTTGGAGGCCCAGTTCAAAGCCCTGACCGCGTGACGGAAGGTCGCGTGTTGCGCACCACGGGGTCGTGGTACGACGTGCTCACTGCCGAGGGAGAAGTCGTGGCCTGTAGGCCCGCCGGGAAGCTTCGACTCAAAGGGTATCGGTCCACCAATCCTGTGGCCGTGGGAGATGTTGTGAATTTGGAAGTGGTCGAAGACGGCACCGGGGTCATTTCCAACATCCATGAGCGCACCAATTGCATCATCCGCAAATCGGTGAACCTGTCTCATGAGAGCCACGTTGTGGCGGCCAACTTGGACCGCGCCTTTCTCGTGGTGACGCTGGCCTCGCCCCGAACGAGCACGGGATTCATGGACCGTTTTTTGGTCACCGCTGAAGCGTACGGCATTCCCACCACCATCGTCTTGAACAAGGTAGATGCGCTGGCCGACGAGGATCGCACGCAAGCGGAGGTCTTGGCGGAAGTGTACCGCGACGCCGGCTACGGTTGGTTGCAGGTGAGTGCCCACACGGGCGAGGGGGTGGAACAGTTGGAAGCCGAATTGGCCAAAGGGATCCATGTGTTGTCAGGCCATTCGGGCGTCGGCAAAAGCACCCTGATCAACCGCATCATCCCGGGACTCGAAATCAAAACGGCCGAGGTGAGCGAATCGCACCACAAAGGCCGGCACACCACCACGTTTGCCGAGATGCATCCACTGCCCGAAGGCGGGTTCTTGGTGGACACGCCGGGCATCAAGGGGTTTGGGCTTGTGACACTGGAGCGGGACACGCTGAACCACCATTTTCCCGAGTTCTTTCGCCGGTTGCCCGAGTGCAAATTCCACAATTGCGTGCATCACAAGGAGCCAGGATGTGCCGTGCGAGACGCGGTGGCCGCGGGCGAGGTTGCGGAATCTCGCCACAAGAATTACCTCGAGATGCTGGAGGAATTTGACGGAGGGCCGTACCGCGATGCCCTCTATCGCTGAGGGGTCAAACCCGGGAACAGCGCAACCCCGTCACGCGCAGGTCTTCTGAATTGTACCGCAGGCGTTCGCCTTGAAGGTCCACCACATCGATGTTCATGCCGCGCAAAATGGCGTCTCCTGCGGCGCAGTCCCATTCCATGTAGGGACCTGTACGGGCATGGATTTCCGCATCGCCCGTGGCGAGCAGACAAAATTTCAAGGCCCCGCTGACCGGGCGCGCCACGACGTCTTTGGGATCGACGTGGGGCGGGACGAGGGCGGTCAATTTGGCCTCTTCCATCCAAGAGGTGACCAGGCGGTATGGGCGCTGGATGGCCGAGGGGTGAATGAGGCGCACCTTGGAACCGTCCAACGGGGCGAGGTGCACAGGCACCCCGATGCCCCCCACGAACATGCGGTTGGCCAGCGGGTCGGCCACCACCCCCAAAATCGGTCCCGTGGCGTCGCACAATGCAATGTTCACGGCAAAGCCAGAGCGGTTTTTCAGGAACGACTCGGTCCCATCCAGGGGGTCGATCAGCCAAAACCGTGTCCACGAATTCCGTTCGCCGTACGCCGGGGCTGCGGCTTCCTCGCTCAAAATGGGAAGATCGAGGGGGCCGAGGATGTCTTGGATGACCTTTTGAGAGGCGAGGTCCGCACTGCTCACCAACGAGCCATCGGCCTTTTCTTCGATGTCCAAGTCGAGGTCACTCTTGGGCAATGCGAGCAAGAGCACACGCGCCGCTGCGCCAGCGGCATGCAATGCGGCCTGTTGTTCTTGGGGTGTGGCTTGAGAAGGAGACATCTTGCGGTTGGGGAAGGTACGCTACATTTGCGGCGACGCAGGGGTGCCGAAAGGCTGAGATGATACCCTCCGAACCTGCCCAGGTTATGCTGGGAAGGGAGCGACCGACTCGCGATGCGGGTCATGAAGGCCTTGTGGGGCTCCTGTGTCACGTAACACAACACACGATGACACAACCCTCTGTTTTCTTCCCGCGTCCAACCGCGTTGTTGGCGCTCGCGATGTTCTTCATGACTTCGGTTTTGAAGGCCCAACTCGACGTGGACACCCTTGACGTGCCCACTGCCACCGTGTCGGCCGTGCAGGCCGGCGACCAAGATCCCTTTGCGGTCACCAACCTTGGAGTTGAAGACATCCAAAAGCAAGACGCCGCGCAAGACGTGCCGTTTTTGTTGCGGTTGACACCTTCGGCCGTGGTGTCCTCTGATGCCGGTCACGGCATTGGTTACACCTCCCTCCGCATTCGCGGTGTGGACCAAAGCCGAATCAACGTCACCATCAATGGGGTGCCCTTGAACGATGCGGAATCGCAAGGGGTGTTTTGGGTGGATCTTCCCGACCTCGGGAGCAGCATGACGGGCCTCCAAATTCAGCGCGGCGTGGGCACGAGCACCAACGGTCCCGCCGCCTTCGGGGCCACGGTGTCGGTGAACACGCTTGGGACGCTCGCCAAGCCCGGCATTCGTGCGGTGCTCGGAGGAGGCTCTTTTGGAACGCAGCGTCGCACGCTTGCGTGGAACACGGGGATGCTTCAAGACGGCTGGTCCTTCGAAGGGCGCGCCTCGCGCATCGAGTCGGACGGCTGGGTGGATCGGGCCACGAGCGACCTGAGCTCTTTGTATGGCCGCGTCGCCAAGCGGTGGGAGACAGGCCGTTTGTCCTTCACCACCACGTTGGGCCATGAGCGCACCTACCAGGCGTGGTACGGCGTTCCTCAAATTGTTGCCGCCCTTGAATCCACGGACGAGGACATTCTCAATTGGGTGCAAGGCAGCGGAGAGTACAACTACGGCGCAGACACGGTTCGCGTGGCAGATTTGCTCGACCGGCGCACCCAACACAACTACTACCGCTACGAGAATGAAGTGGACGACTACCGTCAGGACCACTACCAGATTCACCTGGACCAAACCTTGGGCGATTGGAATTTTGGCGGAGTGTTTTACGCCACGCTGGGGGCGGGTTTTTACGAGCAGTTCCGTCAAGGCGACGACCTGTCTGATTACGGATTGGCGCCTTTGGTGATGGGGACAGACACGACGTTTGCCACGGATTTGGTGCGCCGTCGCTGGCTTGACAACACGTTGATGGGGACCTCTTGGACGGTGAGCCGTTCCACGGAGGCCTTTTCTCAGGTCTATGGGGTTTCTCGGTCGTTCTATTCCGGCGATCACTTTGGAGAGTTGATTTGGATGGACTTCGGCGCAGGTGCGGAGCCAGGCGACGAGTACTACCGCTCCCTTGGCGAGAAGACGGATTTGAGTGCCTTTGGAAAGTGGTCTGGCCAGGTGTCGGACCTCCGCTGGCACGGTGAAATTCAAGCGCGTCAGGTGTTGTACCAAACGTCCGGCCGCGACAACGACTACAGTGAAATCGACATCCAAGACGAGTTGACGTTCTTCAACCCCAAGGCAGGTTTGACGTGGACGCCTTCGGAGACCTTGCAGGGTTTTGTGTCCGCAGCGGTGGCGCACCGTGAGCCCGCGCGTTCGGACTACCTCGATTCTCCACAGGACACGCCGTTGCGCCCAGAGCGTTTGTTGGACGTGGAGGCCGGTGCCAAAAAGCGAGGTGAGCGTTGGGCCGTGGGCGCCACGTTGTACAACATGCAGTACACGGACCAGCTCGTGGCCACAGGGCAGCTCAACGATGTGGGCAATGTGGTTCGGGTGAACGTGGCGGACAGCTACCGACGCGGTGTGGAATTGGAAGCGGGGGTGCAGTTGACGTCAAGCCTGCGCCTCGATGCCAATGCCACCCTTGCCCAAAACAAGATTGCGCAGTTCGAAGAAACGGTGTACGACTACGACGGCAACTTCGATTACGTGAACACCATTGTCCACGAAAACACCGACATCGCCCTCTCTCCAAATGCCGTGGCCATGGGGATGTTGACGTTCGAAGCTCCCGAAGATGGCGCACTCGCCGGACTGTCAATGAGCTTGATTGGAAAGCACGTGGGGCAGCAATTCTTGGACAACACGTCCAACGAAGGACGTGCGCTGGCGGCATACACAACCCTGGATGCGGTGGTCCGTTTGGAGCGCACCTTGTCTACGGGGCAGGCCTTGACGTTGTCGGTGTTTGGCAACAACCTTCTTGACGCCATGTACAGCGCCACAGGATGGACGTACAGCTACCGCTATGGAGGTCCCGAGTCTACAGTGACCGAGAACTACGTGTACCCTCAGGCGGGACGTCACGGATTTGTGACCCTCGCGGTGGAATTCTAACGCGCCAAGCGCATCTCATTCAGGACGGCGGGCTCGCGTTCCACGGCCGATCCGACCACCACGCATGTGGCCCCTGCGTCCCATGCCCGGTCGAGGTCTTCCTGGCACGTGAGTCCGCCGCCCACAATCAGGGGCACCTTCACGGCATCTCGAATGGCGCGAATGGTGTCTGTGGGGATGGGTGTGCCTGCCCCGCTTCCTGCATCGAGGTACAGACACCGGAGCCCCAGCATCTCACCCGCGAGGGCTGTGGCGACAGCGAGTTCTGGTTTGGCCAAGGGAATGGGCAGGCTGGAAGACATGTAGGCCGCCGCAGTGAGCGGAGGGTCGCCGATCAGCATGTAGCCGGTGGGCACAGTTTCCAATTGGAGTTTGGCAAGAAGCGGTGCGGCTTCAACGTGGCGACCAATGAGGAGGTCTGGATTCCGTCCTGAAATCAAACTCAAGAACAGCATGGCGTCGGCGTGTCCTGAAATCTGGTTGGGTGCGCCAGGAAAGAGCACCACGGGAAGCGAAAGCCCCCGCTTCAATTCCTGAACCACCCGGGAGGTGCTGTCGTCGGTCACGAGGCTTCCTCCGACGAAGACATCCGTGGCGTCGCTCGACTGAAGGTGGCCGAGGAGGTTCAACCATGCCTTGCCCGAGGGGGCGTCTTCAGGATCCACGAGCACGGCCAAGCGTCGTCGGCCGGCAGCGGCATCCGCGACCAGTGAATCAAGCCAAGTGGAGGGGTCTTCAGGTCTCATTGCAGGTGCTCAAGATAGCGCGATGTACGGCCTCGACCGTCTCGCGGTGGCGCATGACGTGCCCGGAGTTCACCGTCAAAAAGTGGACGTGGCTGCTGCCCAAATGCCGCCACGGCCGAGACCACGCCCAGGGAATGATGGCATCTCGGTCCCCAAACACCGCGTGGACATGCACGTCACGTTGTGGGAGCTGACCCCAAGCTTTCGCGGTGCCTCGGCGACTGGGCCAAAACAGGCGGTGTGTTTTCCAGGTGTTCGAGACCAGCTGCCGCATGGCGTGGTCTTCCGTGTGGTGCAATGCAAAATGCTCGAGATGGGCTGGAATGATCCGGGCGCGTCGCAAGCCGCGGATGAAGCTTCGGACAGCCTCAGCGTGACGGTCCACGAAGGCCCAGCACGCCCGCCCCAACGCCGTTTCCACGGCAAACCGGTACATCGCGTTTTTCTTGAAGCCGTCCGAGGCCAAGAGCACCATGCCCGCCCAAGCCTCGGGGGTGTGCTCGAACAACGCGAGAGAGATTCGCCCGCCGAGCGAATACCCGAGCAGGTGCTTGGGCAGGTCAGACAAGCCGAGTTCTGCCAGCCAGGCTTCCAGGGCTTCGAGGAGCAGGGCAGGTTCGAGGACTGGAGGCGCGTCCGTGAACGGGGGAACGGTGCTGCCGTTTTGGTGGGCAATGCCCAAAGAGATCATCGCCGTGCCTTCGGGATGGAGGGACAGGTAGTTGCCCATCTCCTCCATGGGACGGCCAAATCCGTGGAACGCCACGACCACGCGCACCGGACGCTCCTTGGCAAACAGGCGCCCCTGCCACGTCCAACCCTGAAGGGAAAAGGAGGTGGGGGTCGACGGTGTGGATGACGCGTTCACGGCACAAAGGTCGCATCGTGGGTTTCTTGTGGAAAACGACGGGGCAGGAAGTTGTGGCGGAGGGGTGAGAGTTCGTGTAATTTTGCGCTCGGTCCACAACGTTTGGTCTTCTCGTTCTTGCCCGAATGCCCGACTCTGAGAAAGAGAAAGGCGCTCGGATAAAAAAAAAATGCCCAAAGACAACAGCATCAAGTCGGTCCTCATCATTGGAAGCGGACCGATTGTCATTGGACAAGCCTGTGAATTCGACTACTCTGGAAGCCAAGCTTCCCGCAGCCTTCAAGAGGAAGGCATCGAAGTCACCCTCATCAATTCGAACCCTGCGACCATCATGACCGATCCGGTCATCGCAGACCATGTGTACCTCGAGCCGCTCGAGCCAGAATCCATTGTGACCATCCTTGAAAAGCACCCCAACATCGACGCGGTGCTGCCCACCATGGGCGGACAAACGGCCTTGAACCTCGCCATCCAATGCGAGGAAATGGGCATTTGGGAAGAGCACAACGTGCGCATGATTGGGGTGGACACCAAGGCGATCGACATCACAGAGAACAGAGAGGCCTTCCGCAAACTCATGGGGGAGATTGATATTCCCATGGCACCTCAGGCCACGGCCAAGAGCTTCTTGGAAGGCAAGGAAGTGGCGCAGCAGTTTGGTTACCCCTTGTGCATCCGCGCCTCCTACACCTTGGGTGGTGCCGGCGCCGCGGTGGTCTACGACAAAGATGCCTTTGAGGACAAATTGCAGCGGGGCCTCCACTTGAGCCCAATCCACGAGGTGATGATCGACAAGGCGCTGTTGGGCTGGAAGGAATTTGAGCTTGAGCTCCTTCGCGATTCCAACGACAACGTGACCATTGTTTGCTCCATCGAGAACTTCGACCCGATGGGCATCCACACGGGGGACAGCATCACGGTGGCGCCTGCCATGACCTTGAGCGACTCGACGTTCCAGCGCATGCGCGACATGGCCATCAAAATGATGCGCAGCATCGGGGACTTCGCCGGAGGTTGCAACGTCCAATTCGCGGTGTCTCCCGACGAGAACGAGGACATCATTGCGATTGAAATCAACCCTCGGGTGTCGCGCTCTTCGGCGCTCGCATCCAAAGCGACGGGGTACCCCATCGCGAAAGTGGCGGCCAAGTTGGCCATTGGGTACCACCTCGACGAGCTCAAGAACCAAATCACTGGCAACACCTCTGCGATGTTCGAGCCTACGCTCGACTACGTGGTGGTGAAGATCCCACGCTGGAACTTCGACAAGTTCCCCGGCTGCGACCGTGAACTCGGCTTGCAAATGAAGGCCGTCGGAGAGGTCATGGCCATCGGCCGTTCCTTCCAGGAGGCACTGCAGAAAGCGTGTCAGTCGCTTGAACTGAAGAGAAATGGACTGGGCGCCGACGGGCGCGAACTTCGAGACCAAGACGCGATCATGCAGAGCTTGCGTCACGCCAGCTGGAACCGCTTGTTCCACGTGTACGACGCGTTCAAGTTGGGCATTCCGTTCCGCAGCATTTTTGAAGCCACCAAGATTGACCCCTGGTTCTTGCGTCAAATCGAGGAACTCGTGGTCTTCGAAAAGGACCTCGGCAAGCACACCATCCAAAATCTGCCCACGGAAGTCCTCCGCGAGGCGAAGCGGAAGGGGTACGCGGACCGTCAAATCGCCCACATCCTCAACTGCCTCGAATCCGAGGTGCACACCCGTCGTCACGACGAGGGCATCACGCGCGTCTACAAGGTCGTGGACACGTGCGCTGCGGAATTCCCCGCGTTGACGCCTTACTACTACAGCACGTTCGAGGAAGAGGCCAACGAAAGTGTGGTCACCGACAAGAAGAAAATTGTGGTGCTCGGCAGCGGTCCCAACCGCATTGGCCAGGGCATTGAATTCGACTACTGTTGCGTGCACGGGGTGTTGGCCGCGAAGGAGTGTGGCTACGAAACCATCATGATCAACTGCAACCCAGAGACCGTGTCGACGGACTTTGACACGGCGGACAAGCTCTACTTCGAGCCCGTCTTCTGGGAGCACATCTACGACATCATCTTGCACGAGAAGCCCGAGGGGGTCATCGTGCAGCTCGGAGGCCAAACCGCGCTCAAACTCGCCGAAAAGCTCGAGCGCTACGGCATCAAGATCATGGGCACGTCCTACGAAGCCCTCGACCTCGCAGAGGATCGCGGCAGCTTCTCGACCCTGTTGAAGAACGAGGGCATTCCGTACCCCAAGTTTGGGGTGGTGGAGAGCGCCGACCAAGCCGTGGAGCTCAGCCGTGAATTGGGCTTCCCGTTGTTGGTTCGCCCGTCCTACGTGTTGGGCGGCCAGCGCATGAAAATCGTCATCAACGAACAGGATTTGGAACGCCACGTCGTGGACATCCTTCGCGACATGCCTGACAACAAGATCCTGCTGGATCACTTCCTTGATGGGGCCATGGAGTGCGAGGCCGACGCCATTTGCGATGGAGACGAAGTGCGTATCGTGGGCGTCATGCAGCACATCGAGCCTGCGGGCATCCACTCGGGCGACAGCTATGCGGTGTTGCCTCCCTACAACTTGGGTGATTTGGTCCTCCAGCAAATCGAAGATTACACCAAGCGCATCGCCATGGCGCTGAAAACGGTGGGGTTGATCAACATCCAGTTTGCGGTCAAAGACGACACCGTCTACATCATCGAAGCAAACCCACGTGCGTCGCGCACCGTGCCCTTCATTGCGAAGAGTTACGGAGAACCGTACGTGAACCACGCGGCCAAGGTGATGCTCGGTGCGGCCAAACTGAAGGACCTCCCGCACAACCCTCACATGGATGGCTATGCGGTCAAGATCCCGGTGTTCAGCTACTCCAAGTTCCCCAACGTGAATAAGGAGCTCGGCCCAGAAATGAAGTCGACAGGCGAGGCCATTCGCTTCATCCCCAACCTGCGCGATCCCTTCTTCCGGAAGGTCTACAGCGAGCGGAACCTGTACTTGAGCAAATAAGCCGACCTTCGTCGCATGTTTTTGGGACTGCTTCGGACGGTGGTATACATCGTGGGTGTTTGGTTCATCTGGCGTTGGCTGGATGGCGCCTTCGGTGGCCGTCGGAATGCGCCGCGTTTTGGCGGAGCTTCGCAGCCACCTCCGCAATCCAAGGGAAAAGGCCGACGTGCCGACGACTCCAAGGAAGGGGAGTACATCGACTTCGAGGAAGTCAAAGATTGACTCCGCGTCCGGCCAAGGGGGGCGCAACCTCGCAGTAACTTGCGTGGCATGAGCTCCATTGATTTTCGTTCACTGCTCCCCAGCGCGGTGCCGCATTTGATTTCTGTCGTGGTGATGTTCTTCGCCGCGTCCATGCTGTTTTCTCCAGTGATGCTGGAGGGCAAGCGGTTGAATCAAGGAGACACCCAAAACAACATTGGCATGGCCAAGGAGGCCCGCGACGTGCAACAGCGCGAGGGCGAGGTCCCGCATTGGACGGACAGCATGTTTGGGGGGATGCCCACCACCCAAATCACGGGCACCGACATCGGGACCGCACCGTGGTGGACGTGGATGGCCATCCGGAAAGTCATCCCCATTGAGGTGGGCACCATTGTGGTGGCGATGCTTTCGGCTTACGTTCTGGGCTTGTGTCTCGGTTTGTCGCCGTGGCTGTCGCTGTTGCTGGGCTTGGGATTTGGTCTTTCGAGTTTGAACGTCCTGTACCTGTCCGCAGGCCACGCCACCAAGGTGCGGGCCATCGCCACGATGCCCGGCGTGTTGGCGGGGGTCATCCTGGCCTACCGTGGGCGCATGTGGGCCGGAGCGGGCGTGGCGGCTTGGTTTGCCGCCCTGCACTTGGCGGCCGACCACGTCCAAATGACCTACTATCTCCTGTTCTTGCTTGGCGCCGTCAGCGTGGCAGCATGGATTCGGGCGGGTCTGAACGGGCAAGGAATCAAGGTGGCCAAGACCACAGGCGTGCTCGCACTCGCCGGGTTGTTGTCCGTCCTGCCGCAAACGGGGCAACTGGCCTTGACCCAGCAATACTCGGAATACACCACGCGTGGAAAAGCGAATTTGGGTGGCAACGGGGACGGGAATGAGGTGGTGCAAGACGGCCTTGACCGAGAGTACATTTTGGAATACAGCATGGCGCGAGGAGAGTGGTGGAGCATCGCCATTCCGGATGTCAAGGGCGGCAACAACCAGCTTTACTGGGGCGAACAGAGATTCAGTGGAGGGGCCTTTTACTTTGGGGCGCTTGCCTTTGCCTTGTGCCTGGCATGGCTCATCGCGGGAACGTCTTGGCTGCGCTGGCCCATGTTGGCCGTATGGCTGCTGGCCGTGGTGTTGTCGTGGCGAGATGCCTCCGCCTTGACCGACGTGTTCCTCGAGCACGTGCCCTTGTTCAACAAGTTCCGGGACACCAAGATGATGCTGGTGCTGGTGCAGTTGATCGTCCCCCTTGGGGCGGCGATGGCCCTGCATGAAATGACGCAGCCTGAAGCGGCCAAACGTTGGAAGCGATGGGCCGTCGGAGGTTCTGCCGCGGCTGTGCTGATGCTCGCCTTTTACGCCATGCCGCAGGTGTGGTTTGACTTTGCCAGCACGATTCGCCCGGATGTGGCCATGGAGCAACTCGGCAAGCGGGTGGTCGGCATGCGCATTGACGTGTTCCGAGAAGACGTGCTTCGGTCCTTTGGCTTTGCGGCAGTGGGGTTGATGTTCACGCTGGCGCTGGTCAAGCGTTGGACCCAAGCCCATTGGATTGTCCTCGGCGCGGTGTTCATCACGGCGGTTGATCTGCTGTCCGTCGACGGGCGCTACTTGAGCGACGCCAACTACATCAGCCAACTCGACAAACGCTTTCCGTTTGAAGCCACGAAGGCCGATCGGGCCATTTTGGCCCAGGAGCGTCAGCGCATCGCCGACTTTGACACCCAATGGGAGTCCGCGAAGGGACGGTGGGAAGACCGCTTGGACGCGAAGTTGACCCGCAGGTACAACCGGGTCATTGACGCGGCTGCGTTTGAGGTGTTGAATGCCAACAGTCACTATCGGGTGTTCGATTTGGCGAACCCCTTCAACGACGCCCGCACGTCCTACTTCCACAAATCTGTGGGGGGGTACCACGGAGCGAAGCTTCGCCGCTACCAAGAATTCATCGAGCGTGTGTTGACGCCTGAGCGCGCGGCGGTCATCCAGTCCATTCAGTCGGGCAACTTCAACCTGACTGCGGACATGGCGCCGGGGCTGGCCATGCTCAACACGCGGTACCTCTTGGTCCCCGGTGCGGAGCAGCCCTTGCCTTTCAATGGCGGGTTGGGTCCTGCGTGGTTTGTCGACGAAGTCCAATGGGTGAACTCCGCAGAGGAGGAAATCGGGGCCGTCGCTGGCTTGGATCCCGCACGCACCGCGGCGGTGAATCAATCGTTCGAAGAGGTCCTCGGCCGCCTGGGCAACCCGGGTTCAAATGAGGTGCGCCTTGTGCAGTACCACCCCGAGGGATCGACCTACGAGGTGTCCTCAGACAAAGGAGGGTTGCTCGTGCTCAGTGAAGTGCATTACCCGGTGGGCTGGACGGCCCTGGTGGACGGGGAGGAAGTGCCCTTGGTTCGGGCGAACGCCTTGCTGTCCGCGTTGAAGGTTCCTGCGGGAAGCCATGAGGTGCAGTTGCAATACGAGCCCGAAGGATGGGGCACAGCGCGTGGATTGAGTCGTGCAGGATCGCTGCTTTGGGTGATGCTGCTCTTGTTTTGCGGCTGGATGCACCGTCGCGAGGCGGAATGACATTGGCTTGAACATTGGGCGAACGAGGAGGTTAAGGGAAGAGCATGGCAAGTCTCACGTTGAACATCACAGAACAGGCTTCGGAATTCACCGAGGACCAATGGCGTGCGTGGGACGCGTTTCTCTCGGGCTTTGAGGATTCCAGCATTCACATGTCTTCTGGGGTGATTCGGGCTGGGTTAAAGAGTCCCGCGCGTCAGGTGATGGCTGCGATGTGGACCGATGCATCAGCCCAAATCCAAGGTGTGGCGGTCATGGAAGACAGCGAAGCCATCAGCCAAGGGGTGGACGACTTCTTGGAGGGCACACGTGGATTCAAATGGGCCAAAAACTTGTTGCACCGAGAAGGGGGATTCCGCTTTGGGGTGCGCGTCATCGGGACACCCCTCGCCAGCGGACCGCACGGCTACCGTTTTGCCGAAGGCATCGATGCCTACGCGTGCCTCCAGGAGCTGTTGGCGCAACCCGCCTTGGGTGGCAAGGTGTCCGTGCCCGGCACATGGGTCGTCAAAGATGCCCCTTCTGTCCAACCGTGGGCCGACGGTCATCGTCTGGCGGGCAAGTCAAGTTGGCGCGCGGGGTGGGTGGATTTGGAGTTTGATCCCGTGATGCGGGTCTCGCTCGAGGGACGCAGCACGTGGGAGGAATACCTGGCCGACATGCGGACCAAGGCGCGGACCAAGGTCAAGCGCATTTTGAAGTTGTCCGAGTCCTTGACTTTCAGGGTGTTGGATCTCGAGGGCATTCGCGCGCAAGCGGATGACCTCCATGCGCTTTACCTCAAGGTCTATGGTCGGGCGGCATTTCGATTGGGGTGTCTGCATCCCGAGGATTTGGTCGCCTTGAAAGAAGAATTGGGAGAGGGATTCCAGGTCTGGACATCCGAGCTGGAGGGGGAGGTCATTGGCTTCCACTGCGGCATGTGCAATGGCCACGAGGTCGAAGCGTTTTTCGTGGGCTTTGAAGGAAGCCACAACAAGTCGCACGCCTTGTACCAACGCATGCTTGTCGAGTTCATCCGTTGGGGCATTCAGGAAGGATGTACCGTGGTGAACCTCGGTCGCACGGCCCTCGACATCAAAGCGTCACTCGGCGCAGAGCCTCAACGCTTGGTCTTGCACCAACGCATGCGGAACCCCCTGATCCATGCCATGGCACGTTGGGCAGCACGGGCCAGCGCCCCCAAACAAGGTGCGCTCAAGCGCGCTTGGAAGGAAGAGGCTCCAGCGAAATCAAAGGGACGGTCAGTCCATCATGAAGTCGTCTCCACCTCCGCCACCACGGTTGCCTGATCCGCGACGCCCACGCTCGTCCAGTTTCCCAAACTTGTATTGCAACGTCACATAGAGGTTGCGGCTTTCCCGCTGGCGCCACACTTCCTGGGTGAAGTCTGGGGTGGTGGTGGAGTACGACCAACGGCGGGTGTTGAAGACGTCTTTGGCTTGGATCGTGACCTGCCAATGGTCTCCGGGAAGGTTTCGGCTCGCCGCAAGGTTGAGGGTGGCGAAGCCGTTGAAACGTCCCTGGGGGGTGACTGCCGCACCGCGGACAAAGCTGTTGGCTTGGAGCTTCCAGTCGGACCCCAACGTCCAGGTGGCAAAGAAGCGACTGGACCAGCTGAATCCCGAGGAGCTGAACGGAGATTCCAGCCTGCTTCCGTCGTTGACCACCTGATAGGCACTGGCGGTCCAGTTCAGTCGTCCGGTTTTGCCAAGGGGCAGCATCAAGGCCAACTCCAGGCCTTCGCTGTGCTGCCGGCCGAGGTTTTGGAAGTTGGACAGCAGCACGCCTGTCGTGGTGTCTGCTTCGGTGAAGCGACGGATGACGTCACGGGTGTCTTTGAAAAACAGAGACGACGTGATGCTCGTCTTTCCTCGCTGCCATTGGTGCGCCACCTCGTAACTGTTGGTGTATTCGGGGAGGAGGAACGGATTGCCCGTGCGGAAGTTCCGGGGGTCAGACATGTCCAAATAGGGGTTGAGCTGGCGGCCTCGTGGACGGTTCACACGCCGGCTGTAGCTCGCGCTCCACGTGTTCTCTCCGTCTGTTTCGATGAAGAGGTTGGCGGAGGGGTAGAGGCTGAAGTAATCGTTGTTGAACGGTTCTGACTGCAGGTTGCCTTCGCCTTCCAGCCGCGCGGACGTGAAGGCTTGTTCGGCGCGTAGCCCAGCTTGGAAGCCCACCATACCCACGCTTTGTCCTGCTGTGAAGTAGGCGGCATGGATTTGTTCGTCGTACAAAAAAGCATACGCCACGGTGTCCAACCCCACGGGGATGTAGATGCCGTCAGAGAGGAAGAGGCTGTCGGCTTCGGTGTAGTCAAATCCGGAATCGTCGACATTCCACGTGCTTTTCATGCCGGCCTCGATTTTGCCCTTCTCTCCCCATGGACGCTCGTAGTCGGTTTGGGCAAGCCAGCGACGATTTTGCGTGTCTTGGGCGTTGAAGGTGAGCACGTCTGAGGTGGTTGACCCGGGCACGAGGCTGACGTCCACGAAGTTGGTTTGTCCGTCCTGCGTGTTGTAGGAGCGTCTCACATCCGCCGTCCATTTGTGGTCGCGAGAGCCAAAGGTCCGTTCAAACCCGGCAAAGGCGTCGCCTCCGCGGGTGTCTTTTTGGCTTTCCTCCACGCGCAGCGCCTCGGTGTTCAGGCCGTTGAGTGCGCCGCCGGTCCACTGTTCTGCGGTGAAGGTGGAATCCCAGCCGTCGCGGATGCCCTCGTTGGCATTGACGCCGGCGAAGACGGTCCATGCGTCGCTGGCCCGCCACTCGGCGCGAAGGGACCCCGACATGCTGCCTCGGTGGGAGTCGCCGGGCCGGTCGACCGCAGAAAAAGACGTGGAGTCGTCGGACCAAAACTGGGTTCGGTCCGTTTCTCCCGCCATGAAGCTCATGCGGTCGTTCCAGCCGAGGTTGGTGCTCAGGGACAAGGCGCTGGTGCGGTAGTTCAGGCTGGCATTGGCGTCGTGGTTGTCGCCGGTGCCGTAAGTGGCCTGAAGTTGGCCGCTGATGCCTTCGAGCTTGTTCTTTTTCAAGACGATGTTGAGGATGCCCGCGGTGCCATCGGGGTCAAAGCGCGCACTGGGGTTGGTGATCAATTCCACCCGCTCCACCGCACTGGCCGGAAGGGATTCCAAAAAGGCTTCCCGCGCGCCGCCTGCCAAGCCTGAAGGCCGCCCGTCAATCAGGATTTGGACCCCAGATGAGCCGCGCAGGGTGATGTTGCCGTCGATGTCCACGGCGACGGAGGGGATGTTTTCGAGCAGTTCCGTGGTGTTGCCTCCGCGGCTGGTCAAGTCGCTGCCGACGTGAAACACCCGTCGGTCGACCTTCATCTCCATCACCGATGCCTGTTCCACCACCACGGCCTCGCCAAGGGCGGTGATGTCGGCTTGGAGCATGCGTTCGCCCATGTCCCAGGTCAGGGATTCGGGGTTTCGCGGAAGGAAGGCGTGGGGTTCGCTTCGCAGGGTTTCGTAGCCGGGAAAGCGCACCTCCACGAAGTGCCGGCCGACTTCGATCTCGCGCAGATCGAAGGTGCCATCGTCCAAAGTCAAGGTGCCCTCGACCACCGTGCTGTCCCGGAGGCTTTTCACCACCACAGACGCGAAGGGAAGGGCGTCTCCGGAGTCGGCGTCTTTGACCGTGCCGAAGACCCGGGCGATTTTGGGTTTGGGGCCTTTGTCTCCTGGCCTTCCTTGCCCGCCACTTGGTCGCCCAGACTGCGCCAGCGTGGGGGCGGCGCAGAACAGGACGAGAAGGAGGGTCACGGCGCTGCGTGTGGTGGGGAAGGAGTGGGTCATCGACGTATAGACGTTTGGGCGAAAGTTTTGTTCAAAACCCGTGGCGAGTCAAGAACCCATCAAAGGTAGCGCAGCCCCGGGCCCGTGTATCTTCGCGCCATGCGTGAAATCGCCCACATTCCGCACTCCTTGATGCGCATCACCGTGCATTCGTACAACGGCCAATACCGCTTGCGATTTGAATTGGATCGTTTTGAGCAATCGTTCAAATACGCGGAGGCCGACCACACCCTTGCTGAGGTGGAAACCCTGGGCGCCACCTTGGCGGAGGGCGTGCTGATGCGGTTTGTGGACATGCGCACCCAATACCTTGAACATCTTCCTTCGACATGAAACAAGTGAATCCTTCTGTGTTTTGGCCCGTGGTGGGCGTGTTGGTGGTGTGGCTTGCGGCCTTGACGTGGGGCGCTGTGGACAGTTCACCCACGGCGGCAGAGCGTGCAGCTGCGGGTGGCGGACCTGTGGTGGCGTTCGTGCATGGGGACAGTTTGCAGCGCGGCATGGCCTTTGTCCAAACCATGCAAGCCAACCTGCAAATGCAAATGGAAGCCCGCGAAAAGCAACTGCAAGAAGATGCCTTGCCTTTGCAGGAAGAGGCCCAAGAATTGCTGGCCTACGCGAACAGCGGTCAGGCATCGGACGATGAATTGGAGATCGCCCAGCGTCGGATTTTGGAACTCGAGGAGGGGTTGAGAACGCTTCAACGCGCCGCAGAGCAAGACATGTTTGTGGCCGAACAAAACATGCAAGCAGTCATGGCCGAAGCCCTTCGTCGCCATCTTGAAGAACACGCCCAGGAGGAAGGCATCGACTTTGTGCTCAACTGGGGACTCAGTGGGGAAGGCGTGCTCTACGGAACGGAACCGTGGGACATCACGTCCGACGTGCTGGTGCGCATCAATGCCGCCCATCCAGACCCCATTCAGGCCCGTCGGGAAGCAGCCCAAACCACGTCCGAAGAATGACCGTCGCCCAACGCAAAAAGCAGGAGCACATCGTCGACCATTTGCTCTATTGCTTGCAGATGGAGGACCTCATTCGCGCGGCCCAATTTCAGCCGCAGCTCCTTCAGCAGTGGGCCGAGAAGCAAGCCGAAGCAGAGGGGACGGACCCGGCCGAGGAAGAGACATGGCTGCTGACGATGGCGCACTCCTTGCGCGACAGCGGCGCCGTGGAACACGGACATTCTTCCAACGTGCAGGAAACGTTGATGGAACTGGCCCACCTCCACGAGCTGTTGCTCGGCGCCATGGCCGATGCAGAATACAAAGAGGCGTTTGAGTCGGCCGAGCCCTTTCTCAAGGAGTTGGGGGCCAAATCAGAACGCCAGGTGCACCCCGTCGAGCAGCTCGTCATCGGCCTCTACGGATGGTTGGTCCTGCGCCTGAAAAAAGAGAAGGTCAGTGCGGAAACGGAAGCCGCCATGGTGGGACTCCGAAATTGGGCCAACGCCCTCGCCAAGGGACACTTGAAGGTGTACTACGGGCAGTGATTTTGACCCCATCACGGGGCGCGGTCGTCCCCCTTTCGCTGTTCACAACTCCACAGGGGGCGCGTCACACGCGGCATCGAAATGGAGAATTTGCAATATGCCCACGACCCACCTTTGGAAACCCGAACTCCTGGACGTCAATGTCGAGTCGGACCGCATCCGATTGAATGCGCTCCGTGAATCGGGAAGCATTCTCGAAGAGTACGACACGCTCGATTCGCAAGTGGCGGAATGGGCGGTGTGCCACACCCCAGCAGCCAAACACGATCCTTCGCTCTTGGCTGCGACCTTGGGGACACTCATGGCCGACCGCGACTGGGACAGCTTTGGAACGTGGGCGTTCTACCCGTGGTCAGGCAGGCTGGTTCACGTCTTGCCTGAGGATGCGTTCATCGAAGTGCGCACCAACCGCAACAGAGACAAAATCACGAAGGAGGAAACCGCCGCACTGCGCACCAAAACCGTGGGCATTGCGGGCCTGAGTGTGGGCCAAAGCACGGCCATCGCACTGGCCATGGAACGCGGATGCGGTCGGCTGAAACTCGCGGATTTCGACGTGGTGGAGTTGTCCAACCTCAACCGCATTCGATGTGGCCTGCATGAATTGGAATTGCCCAAATGGGTGGTGGCCGCGCGCGCAATCGCCGAATTTGATCCCTACTTCGACATTGAGATCTTCGACGAAGGCGTGAATGCCGACAACCTCGCCGCGTTCATGGAAGGCTGCGATGTGGTGGTGGACGCGTGCGATTCCTTGGCCATCAAAGCACACCTCCGCTTGCAAGCAGCCCAGCAAGGCTGCCCGCTGGTGATGGACACCAACGACCGAGGCATGTTGGACATTGAACGTTACGATCAGCCTGTCGAGGGCTTTGTGCACGGCCGCATCGACGAAGCGACCATGCGCGCCTTCACCGAAATGGACCGCTGGACGCCCGAAGCACTGGACGCCTTTGTGGATGTGGCCAATGCTTCTGAGCGTGGCCGCATGAGCTTGCCGAAGGTGGGCTCGGAGCTTGTGAGCTGGCCACAGACGTACACTGGTGTGGCTGCCGGTGGCGCCCATGCCGCGGAAGCTTGCCGCCGACTTGCGTTGGGAGAAAATCTCCCCGACGCCCGAATCACCATGGACTTGCATGAGCAGCTCACCCACACGGCCCTCCGTTGAGCGGATCCGCCGCGCGACCCAAGTGGACGAGGCCATCGTCCTCATGTCCCGCGCGTCTCACGATCCCCAGCTGTGCAAGCGGCTCCTCGACGGACACAAACGCGTCCTCGAAGCCTATGGCATCAAAAACCTGTCGTCCTTTCGCACCGACTGGTTCCGGCGAGACGATGTTTGGATCATCGCGGTTCTGACGCCCGATGGCGAGCGTGTTCTTGCAGGTGCGCGCCTGCAGCCTGGATTGGTCGCCAACGACTTTCCCTTGCATCAAGCCGTGGGTCACGTGGACCCCAATGTGGGGTCGTTTTTGGAGGAGATCATTCCCGAAAAAGCCTACGAGCTCAATGCGCTTTGGAATTCCATTGAATTGGCGGGCATGGGCTTGGGGTCTGAATTTTTGATTCAAGTGGCCATGGCGGCGATGCCGCTTCTGGAGGCGCGACACCTTGTGGCTCTGACCTCACCGGTCACGCGGCGCTGGAGAGAGAAACACGGATGGAAGTTGCGCAGCGACCTGGGGGAAGACGGCTACTTTGTCTATCCCAAAGAATCGCTCCGGGCGACCATTGAGCACTTCATGCATCCCGACTATGAAGGAGACGTGGATCCCATGGTGCGCGAATTGATGAAGTCCGTTCGTGAACGTCCCGAAGGCGTCACCACACACGTTCATGGTCCCAAGGGCCAACTGACCATTCGTTTGTCTTTGACCGTGTGATCGTGATGGGAGCGGGCCAAGTTCGTTGGATGTTGCGTGTGCTCTCCCTTCTGCTGTCGCTCGCATGGACAGGTGACGCCACGTCCCAAACGCGTGGGGGGCAGGACCGATACATCGGGAAGATGGCCGTGGAGCTCGAAGGAACGTGGGATGCCAATCCCCCCTTGGAACGTCTGCGGTCAGCGCCCAAGCGAAACATCACGGATCCACTCATCAACTTGGGCAACGACGGCCAGTGGCATTGGATTGAATTGAAAGGGCTTTCGCGCGCGTTTGGCGCGCAATTTTTGGAAGTGGCCACCGCCCAAATCGACAGCCTCACTTTCCTTTCCACGTGCAATGGCAACCTCAAGGACGGTCCGTTGCACTTGAACGGCGTGACCATCCGAGGGACTTCAGGCCGGTTGGGACAATCCCTCGAGTCCGGAACCTTCCCTAAGTTTCCGTTGGGTGGAGCCGACTCGTGCGAGGAAGACATGGTCTACGTGGGGGTCAAATCGGGCAAGCAGATTTCCCTGCCCCTTCGTGTGGCAAGTCTGAATGACCTGCGCGAGTGGAGTTTCATGCGTGACGTGTTCTTCAGTTTTTATGCGGGGATCATGTTGGTCATGCTGCTGTACAACCTGGTGTTGTACTTCACCGTGGAGGATCGATCGTACCTGCTGTATGTGCTGTTCTTGATTGGGGTGGCTTTGTCGCAGTTGTTTTTGGCAGGCTACCAGGGGGTGATTCCCGGGTGGGACGGCACCTCGTGGTTGGGCCTTCGGGCAGTGCATTTCGTGGGCATTTTTTCTGGGGTGACCACCTTTTTGTTTGTCAACCGCTTCTTGGATTTGGCGAGAAAAGGTCCCCGGTACCATCGGGTCTTAAGTGGCCTGATGTCGCTGTATTCCGTGGCGTTGGTGTTCCTGCTCATGGGCCGATTGAATTGGGCTTTTCAGACCATCAATTTTGTGGCCATGGCGGCGTTGTTGGTGGTGCCGGCATCCATCCATGTGTGGAAGCAAGGCCAGCGTTCTGCGTTGTATTTGCTGATCGCATTCACCTTTTTCTTGTTGACCGTGGTCATGTTTGCCGTGAGTCAATTCACCGGCAATCCACTGCCCTTTGTCCCTCAGAGCGTGAACAACTTTGCCATGCCCGTGGGAAGCATTGTGGAGGTGGTGCTGCTGTCTTTGGCCTTGGCAGACCGAATCAACCAATTCAAGCGGGAATCGGCCAAAGCCCGGGAGGAGCAACTCCGCGTCAGTCAGCTCAACGAGAAAATCACGCGGGAACAAAATGAGGTGCTCGAGCGCAATGTGCGGGAGCGCACCGAGGAGTTGGAGGAGCGGAACGATCGCCTCCGTGCAGCACTGGAGGAACTCAAGCTGGCGCAAGACCAACTGGTGCAGTCGGAGAAGTTGGCGAGCATTGGTCAACTTACAGCGGGCATCGCCCACGAACTGAACAATCCCATCAACTTCGTGAGTTCAAGCGCCCAATCGCTTCGCCGCGACTTTGATGACGTGACAGAGATTTTGCGCATGCTGACGGAGATGGGGGCGGACGACGACGCATTGCAGGAAAAGGTGCAAGCCCTTCAAGACCGCATGACCCAACTGGACATGGCGTTCACCATGAAGGAAATTGATGAATTGTTGACGGGCATCGATGATGGGACCACGCGGACGTCTGAAATTGTCAAGGGCCTCCGCATTTTCAGCCGCATGGATGGGGATGCCGCGACGGAAGCCAACTTGAACGATCTGCTGGAATCCACCTTGGTCATTTTGCGGTCTTCGCTCCAAGACGAGGTGGAGCTGACGGTGGATTTGGCGCCCAATGTACCCGCCGTGCCCTGCCAACCGGGCAAACTGAACCAGGTGTTCATGAATTTGATCACCAATGCGGCGCAGGCCACCAGCAAAACGGATCTCTCCCCTGCAGACAGGTATGTGCGCATTCGCACCCGTGTCCTCCAACAAGAAGGTGCCAACGCGGTGCAAGTGTCCATCGAGGACAACGGCATCGGCATGAGCGAGGCGGTGCAATCCCAAATCTTCGACCCCTTCTTCACCACCAAGGATGTGGGCGAGGGAACTGGACTTGGGTTGAGCATTGTCAAGGGCATTTTGGATGACCACCAAGCCACACTCGACATTCAATCCACCCCTGGCGAAGGTTCCACTTTCCTCATCACCTTTCCTTCATGATTCACGTTCTCTACCTCGACGACGAAGAGCACAACTTGACGGCGTTTCGCGCTGCCTTCCGCCGCGATTTCCACGTGCATGTGACGACCGTGCCCAGCGAAGCGGTGCGAATGCTGGAAGAACACCCCATTGACGTGGTCATCTCAGACCAAAAGATGCCCGACATCAGCGGTGTCGAATTTTTCGAGATGATCATGGCCGACCACCCCGATCCGGTGCGCATGTTGCTGACGGGCCATGCCGACATCGACGCGGTGATTGACGCCATCAACAAGGGGCGCATCTACAAGTACATTTCCAAACCTTGGAATGAGGCCGAACTCAAGCGGCTGGTGGAGGAAGCTGCGGAACTCGCACGTGCGCGCTCGCGCTCGTCCAAGTTGAACGAGGCCTATTCTCGGAACCTGCTTGCATTGCGGAATGCCTTGGCTGAAGTTCGGGACGCCTGTCACGCTGAATCGACGTTGCCGCAGGAGACGCGTGAAGCATGGTCAGGAACGTTGGGGCGCGCCATCCGATGGATCGAAGACCCCGAGTCTGATTTTTGACCTGTTCTGAGGAGTTGCAGATGTGCACGTTGAGGGATGTCGTAATTTGGGTACCATGCAAGTGATTCTCATCGACGACAGCGACATCGACAACAAGGTCAACACCAAGTTGCTGAAGTTGGCGCGTCTGACGTCAGACATCCAGGCCTTCACAGATCCTGAAATGGCCTTGGCCCATGTGACCAAGGAGGGACCCACCTGGACGGCGCCACGTTGGATTCTGTTGGACATTCAGATGCCCGGCGTCGATGGCTTTGGATGGTTGGATCGGTTCCGCAGTCTTCCTGAGACCGTGCAATCCATGTGCCGCATTTACATGCTCAGCGCGAGCATCGACCGGGAAGAGTTGCGAAAAGCAGAGGCCGATCCCAGCGTCATCGCACTGATGGAGAAGCCGCTGGACGTGTACATGTTCCGGCAGCTCCTCGACCTCTAAGGGCGCCACCACCCAGATTCCTCACCACTGCATCGGCACCTCAATCAAGAGGAGGCGGGCGTCGTCGGTGGCTTCAATGTCCACGCGTTCGGTGTTCCAAATCCCCACTGCGTCCCTGCGACCCAAGGGCTGTCCGCCCACCGTGACCTCGCCTTCGAGCACCATGGCGTAGACGCCTTGTCCGGCCCCGTGCAGTGCGTAACTGTCTTTCCAACCCGCCGTCAAGCGGCCGACGTGGAACCATGAGCTCTGGTGGATTTGGACGCCTTCTGAACCGTCGGGAGAGACGACGCACTGGAGCTTGTCGCGTTGGTCGTCAAGGTCCATGGTGATCTGTCCGTAGGTGGGGGTGAGGTCGCGCTCGTTGGGGAACACCCAGATTTGGAGGAACCGCACGTCCTCGCCGGCATTGTGGTTTTTCTCGCTGTGCATGATGCCTGTGCCGGCGCTCATGATTTGGACGTCGCCTTCGCGGATGACGGTGGCGTTGCCCATGCTGTCCTGATGCTCCAAATCACCGGACAGAGGAATGCTCACGATTTCCATGTTGTCGTGAGGGTGCGTCCCAAACCCGGCGCCCCCGGTGACCGCGTCGTCGTTCAGCACGCGCAACGCACCGAAGTGCATGCGCTCAGGGTTGTGCCAACTGGCGAAGCTGAAGCTGTGGTACGTGTCGAGCCAACCGTGGTCGGCGTGGCCGCGAGAGTCTGCAGGGTGGAATACGGTGTTCATGGAAGTTTGAGCTTGGGTCCAGCCGGTCACGGCGAGAAGCCCGAGTGCAAGAAGGTGGACGCGTGTCATGTCAAAGTTGTAAGTACAATAGATGTCGATACAACAAAAATACATCCTTTCGGTTCATTGCACAACAAAGGGGCCGCAAAGCCCCTTTGTTCATTCGATTGTCGCATCGGTCAGAGGTACTTGAAGTCTTCCCCTGGCTTGATGTTTTGGAGTGTTTCATAGATGAGGCGGATGCAGTTCTCCACGTCGTCCTTGTGCACCATTTCCACGGTGGTGTGCATGTAGCGCAAGGGGAGGGAGATCAAGGCACTCGGCACCCCTTGGTTGGAGTAGGCAAAGGCATCGGTGTCCGTGCCGGTGAAACGGCTCGCCGCTTGACGCTGGAACGGAATCTTGTTCTTGTCGGCCGTGTCGATGATGCGCTGGAGCAGGTTGTTCTGAACCGCAGGACCGTAGGTCACGCTTGGGCCCTTGCCCGCCGCGGTGTCGCCTTGCTCAATCTTGTTGAGCATGGGCGTGTGGGTGCAGTGGGTCACGTCGGTGACAATCGCCACGTCGGGTTGCAAGCGCTCGGCGATCATTTGGGCGCCCCGCAAGCCAATCTCCTCTTGCACCGAGTTGGTGATGTAGAGCCCAAACGGAAGCTTCACCTTGTTTTCGTGCAACATGCGCGCCACTTCGGCAATCATGAATCCCCCTGCGCGGTTGTCGAGCGCACGCCCCACGTACCAATCCTTGTTGAGGACCATGAACTCGTCGGGGTAGGTCACCACGCAGCCCACGTGGATGCCCATCTTCTCCACCTCTTCCTTGTTCTTCGCTCCGACGTCCAAGAAGATGTTCTTCAACGTGGGCGCTTCTTCTTTTCCAGCCGAGCGGGTGTGGATGGCAGGCCAGCCAAACAAGCCGGGCACGATGCCGTTCTTGGTGTGGATGTTCACGCGCTTGGACGGGGCGATTTGGTGGTCGCTTCCGCCGTTGCGGCGCAGGTAGATGAATCCGTCACTCGTGATGTAGTGCACAAACCAGCTGATCTCGTCGGCGTGCGCTTCGATGACCACTTTGTAGGGAGCGTCGGGGTTGATGACCCCGACGACGGTGCCGTACGTGTCGACGATGTGGGTGTCGATGTACGGCTTGATGTAGTCGAGCCACAGCTTTTGGCCTTCGGATTCAAAGCCGGTGGGCGACGCGTTGTTCAGGTAAGCCTCCAGAAACTTCTGGGACTTCGCCGTGATGATTTTCTTCTTTGCCATGCCCCAAAATTACCGCGGGGGAGCACCGCCCAATGCAGCACTCCCCCGGCAGTTGTTCACCGCGGTCGGTGAGATGTTAGAATGCGTATCTGTTCTTGTCGATGAGGGCCTGGGCAACCCTTCGACGGGCTTCTTTGGTGTTGAAGGGATCCACCTTGGTGAAGCGCTTCATGCCCATGAGCATCATCTTGAGTTCATCCCCTTCTGCAAATCCCATGAGGGCTTCCTTGCCCGCCATGTTGATGCGGTCGGCGGCCCAGTAGAGGTAGGTCTGCATCATGTCCGTGGGCAACGCCGCAGCTTCGGCGCCTTGGTTCGTCGCCACTTTCTGGGCGCGCAACACCATGCTTTCTGCCGTGTAGGTCCAAACGGCCATGTCGGCGATGCCCATGAGGATCTCCTGCTCTTTGGCGAGGGACATCATGAGTTTTTGGGCTGCGGAACCCGCCACCATGAGCGTGGCCTTCTTGAAGTTCTTGATGTAGCCCAAGTGCTTTTCGTAGATGTCGGACGGCGCGTCCCCAAACTCTGGAATGCCCGTCAGCTCGTTCGCCACCGCCATTGCTGGCGTCATCAAATCGAGTTCCCCCTTCATGGCCTTCTTCAAGATCATGTCGACGGTGAGCATGCGGTTGATTTCGTTGGTGCCTTCGAAGATGCGGTTGATGCGGGCGTCGCGGTAGGCGTGCTCGGCACGAGTCTCCGCGCTGTAGCCCATGCCTCCATGCACCTGCACCGCTTCGTCAACCACGTAGTCCGTCACCTCGGAGCCGAGGATCTTCATCATGGCGCATTCCGGGGCAAAGGCCGCGATGCCTTTCAGCGTCGCCTCTCCCTTGTCCATGCCGCCGGCTGCGAGGTCGGCGATGGCGTCGTCGATGTTTTGGGTGGCGCGGTACACGGCCGTTTCCAAGGCGTACGTCTGGATGGCCATCTCGCCGAGCTTGTGGCGAATCGCCCCATACTTGCTGATGGGACGCCCAAACTGCTCCCGTGCATTCGCGTACTTCACGCTTTCCGTGATGGCGTCTTTGCACGAACCAATGACAACCCCACCGAGCTTGATGCGCCCAATGTTGAGGATGTTCACGGCAATCTTGAAGCCCTTGCCGCGTTCGTAGAGGAGGTTTTCGACGGGCACTTGAACGTCGTTGAAGAAGAGTTGGCGGGTGCTCGACCCTTTGATGCCCATCTTCTTCTCTTCCGGATTCATTGTGATGCCGTCGTAGCCTTTTTCGAGAATGAAGGCACTCAGGTTTTCGTCGTCGTCAATCTTGGCAAACACAATCATCACATCGGCAAATCCGCCGTTGGTGATCCACATCTTTTGGCCATTCAGCACGTAGTGGGTGCCGGCCTCGTTCAACTTGGCGGACGTCTTGCCGCTGTTGGCGTCCGACCCGCTTCCAGGTTCCGTGAGGCAGTAGCATCCTTTGAGTTGGCCGGTGGCCAAACCTGGGATGTACTTCTTTTTCTGGGCGTCGTTCCCGTAGTACAAAATGGGAAGCGTGCCGATCCCGGTGTGGGCCGAGAAGCTGACGGCGAAGCTGTGGGCGCCGCCCATGCTTTCCGTGATGAGCATGGTGCTCTTGAAGTCCAAACCGAGTCCGTCCAACTCCTCAGGCACCGAGCTTCCGAGCAGTCCCAGTTCCCCAACTTCTTCGAGGAGCTTGGGCGTCAGTCCCTCTTCAAGGGCTTCGATGCGTTCGAGGTTGGGGATGATGCGTTGGGCCACAAAGTCGAGGCCGGTTTGGAGCATCATTCTGTGTTCTTCGGTCCACTCTTCAGGCGTGAAGATTTCATCTGCGCTCACGTCACGGATGAGGAATTCGCCGCCAGTGATGGCCTTGGTGGGCGTGGGGTTTCCAGTGGTCATGTCGTTGTGGATTAGAGCATTTCAAAGACGCCTGCTGCACCTTGTCCGGTGCCCACACACATCGTGACGATGCCGTGCTTGGCGCGTTGGGTTTTCAATTCGTTGAGAAGTTGCACGGTGAGCTTGGCTCCGGTGCAACCGAGGGGGTGTCCAAGGGCGATGGCGCCGCCGTGGACGTTGACTGTCGCGGGGTCGAGGTCGAGCTCTCGAAGCACAGCCACGCTTTGGCTCGCAAACGCTTCGTTCAGTTCGTACCGCGCGATGTCGGCTGGGGTGAGGCCTGCCTTTTTCAACGCCTCAGGCACGGCGTAAATCGGACCGACACCCATGATGCGTGGCTCGAGGCCGCTGACGTGGTAGGACTTCAAGCGCGCGATGGGCTCGACGTTAAGTTCTTTGAGCATGCGCTCGCTGACCACCATCACGAAGGCGGCACCGTCCGAGGTCTGCGAACTGTTGCCGGCCGTGACCGAACCGCCTTCGGCGAAGACGGGACGGAGTTTGGCCAAGGCCTCTGGGTTCGTGCCTCGACGGACACCTTCGTCGGTGTCAATGATGTGCTGGCGTTCCTGACGCTTTTCGTTTTCGTCGAGAAAGACCTCGTTCACGGTGATGGGGGCAATGCCCGACGCAAAGGCCCCGTTGTCGATGGCCGCTGCCGCGCGGGCATGGCTTTCCACGGCGAAGGCGTCTTGGTCCTCACGCGAGATGTTGAATTCCTTGGCGACAGCCTCCGCAGTCAATCCCATGCCCCAGTACCATTCTGGGTTGTTTTTGGCCACGCGTGCGTTGGGCACGAGGCGCCACCCTCCAAAGGGAATGGGGGTCATGGTTTCAATGCCTCCGGCGATGATGCAATCGGCGATGCCCGCGTGGATTTTGGCCGAGGCAATGGCGATGGTTTCAAGGCCACTTGCGCAGTAGCGGTTGACCGTCATGCCAGGCACTTTCTCCGTGTCGAGGCCCATGAGCGACACCATGCGTCCGAGGTTGAGTCCTTGCTCGGCTTCCGGGGTGGCGTTGCCCACGATGACGTCGTCGATGCGCTCTTTGTCGAGTTGGGGGAAATCCGACATCAAACGACGAATCACTTGCTCGCCCAAGTCGTCGGCCCGCAAAAAGCGGAATCCGCCTCGTGGGGCTTTGGCGACGGCGGATCGGTACCCACCAATGATGTATGCGTCCATCAGTTCCGAAGGATTTTGCCCTTTTGAATCAAGCTCTGCATGCGCTCAAGGGTCTTGCGCTTGGTGCAGAGTTCGAGGAAAGCCCGACGCTCGAGGTCGAGGAGGTATTGTTCGCTGACGTCGGTCCGGGCGCTGAGGTCTCCTCCGCACATGACGTAGCCGAGTTTTTCGCTGATCAGTTGATCGTGCTCCGAGATGTAGTTGCCCGAGGCCATGGAACTGGCTCCGGCATAGACAATGCCCATGCCTTCTTGGCCCATCACGATGATGTCCTTGCGCTTGACCGGTTGGGTGTAGCCTTGGTCGGCCATGGCGAGCGCAGCAGCCTTGGCACGCGCCAACTGGTCTCGGCGATTCACCACGACCTCGTCCACGCCTTCGCGCAGGTAGCCGAGTTCAAACGCCTCGTACGCCGACGTGGCCACCTTGGCTTGTCCAATGGTCAAAAAGCGTTCGCGCATGGCGTTGATGCGAACGTCTCCGTCGCTGAGGCCATCGTGCAAGCGAAGCACAAATTCCTTGGTGCCACCGCCGCCAGGGATGAGGCCCACCCCAAACTCCACCAAGCCGATGTAGGACTCGGCATGGGCGACCACTTTGTCGACGTGGAGGCACACTTCGCAGCCGCCGCCCAACGTCAATTGGTGCGGGGCAGCCACCACGGGGATGCCGCTGTAACGCAGACGCATGGTGGTGTTTTGGAACATGCGAATGGCGTAGTCCAATTCGTCCCACTCTTGCTCTACAGCGAGCATGAAAATCATGCCCACGTTGGCGCCCGCGGAGAAGTTGCCGCCTTCGTTGCTGATGACCACGCCACGCCATTGGGGGTCGCTTTCGGCGAGGTCAATGACCTTGTTAAGGCCCTCGATCACTTCTGCGCCGATGGTGTTCATCTTCGTGTGGAACGCGATGTTGAGGATGCCGTCGCCGAGGTCTTGGATGGTGGTGCCGCTGTTGGCCCAAACCGTCTTGTCCTCGCCCAACAACGACAGCGCAATGCGCCCGTCTTGTCCGGGAATGACGGTGTGGCTCTTGGAGGCCACGTCCCATGAGGTGCGCTTCCCGTCGGCCACGCCGTAGAAACTCGTAGCGCCCGAGGCGGCCAAATCGTGCACCCACTGGGCCACTTCGAGTCCGCGTGCGGCGCAGGCGTCGAGCCCGGCCTGAAGCCCAATCGCATCCCAGCTTTCAAAGGCGCCGAGCTCCCACCCAAATCCGGCGCGCAACGCGTCGTCGATGCGGTAGGGTTCGTCGCTGATTTCAGGAACGCGGTGGCTGACGTAGGCAAAGACGTCCGCGAAAATGCGGCGGTAGAATTCACCGGCCTGGTCTTGGCCGTTGAACAAGAGTTTGGTGCGCTCGCGCAGGTCGTCGACGTTTTTGGCGGCGGCCAGGGTGGCGAACTGGACCTTCTGTTTGGGCTTGTATTCAAGGGTCTTGAGGTTCAAGGCATGAATCTCTTTCTTGCCGTCGGTGACCACCTTTTTGTAGAAGCCTTGGCCCGACTTGCTCCCCAGCCATCCTTGGTCGACGAGGTGCTTGACGTAGGAAGGAATGGTGAACACCTCGGCCCGCTCGTCGTCAGGGCAGTTGTCGGCCACGCCTTTGGCCACGTGCACAAGGGTGTCCAAACCGACCACATCGCAGGTCCGGAACGTGGCGCTCTTGGGACGGCCCATGGCAGGTCCTGTGAGCTTGTCGACAGCTTCGACGCTCAGTCCCATGTCTTCCACGGTGTGGAACAGGGCCTGGATGGCGAAGACGCCCACGCGGTTCGCGATGAACGCCGGCGTGTCTTTGCACAAGACGCTTTGCTTGCCTAAGATTCGCTCGCCGTATGCGGTGAAGAAGTCCAACACTTCGGGCAGGGTGTCTGGCCCAGGAATGATTTCCA
>CAZGQI010000015.1:0-39275 GCA_964527895.1 uncultured Comamonadaceae bacterium
CGAGCGAACTGCCCCGGGTGTTTTCTGCGGGCAGCTGGAAGGACGTGTTGCGGGCGGATGTGATGCTCTCGGAGTTTGGCGTGGAGAACGCCATCATGCTGGGAAGCGGCGACGGCTACCAGCGCGCCGAGGCCCTTGCTAAGACCGGCCACCGCATGGCGGTCCCCGTGGATTTCCCCTCGGGTTACGACGTGTCGGATCCCCACCTGGCCCGAATGATCGGCCTCAACGAATTGAAGCATTGGGAACTCGCCCCGTCCAACGCCGCCCGTCTGCATGACGCCGGCGTCCCCGTTGCCTTCACGGCCCATGGGCTAAAGGACCCCGCGTCATTCTTGCCGGGTGTTCGCAAAGCGGTGGAAGCCGGCCTCTCCGAGGAGGTGGCCCTTCGCGCGTTGACCTCCAACCCGGCCTCTTGGCTGGGCATGTCGGACCAGTTGGGCAGCCTGCGTCAAGGCAGCGTGGCCAACGTGCTTGTGACCGACGGCCCCTTGTTTGCGTCTTCCACGCATCTTGTGGAACACTACGTCGGCGGCAACCCCACACCCATGCGGGACCGCCATCCTTTGGACCTCTCGGGCAGCTACAACGTCAACGTGGACGACAGCGTCTATGTCCTGTCCGTGCAAGGCGAGCCAGGCAAGTGGAAGGCGTCTTGGACCGTGAACGATTCCACGGACGTGAAGGTGCCCCTGACCCTCGACAACCGCACTGTGGTCCTTCGTTTGGCCACCGAAGACGGCCCGATTCGATTGACAGGCAACGTGTGGATGGAAAGCCGAATCTGGGAAGGCTCAGGCCAAACCGCCACCGGCCAATGGACCGACTGGTCCGCCATTCGCAACGCCGAAGACCCAAGCTCCGAAGACCCTGAAGCGGTTGCGACGACAGAACCAGCACAGGACGCGCCTCAAGCCACCGAAGCCGGAGCGCCCGCGGAAGGGGCGGACGTCACGGAACTTGATCTCTCAGGTGTGGTGTATCCCTTCACAGCCTACGGCACGCCAGAACAGCTGTCGGCCGAGACCGTGTGGATCCGCAACGCCACAGTGTGGACGTGCGAGGCCGACGGCGTCTTGGAAGGGGCGGACGTGCTCTTCCACGACGGGGCCTTGGTGGCCATCGGCGCGGACCTCAACCCGGTGGAGTTGTTGCCCGCCGGCGTGACCCCCGTAGAAATCGACGGACGCGGCAAGCACGTGACTCCTGGGGTCATCGACGAACACACGCACATTGCCGTGGACCGCGGCGTGAACGAAGGCACGCAGGCGAGCAGCGCTGAAGTTTGGATTGGACACGCTGTGAACAGCGAGGACGTGAACATGTACCGCCAGCTTTCCGGCGGCGTGACGTGCGCCCAAATCCTCCACGGCTCCGCCAACCCCATCGGCGGCCAAAGCGCCATCATCAAGTTCCGCTGGGGCGCCGAGCCCCAGGATCTCCTGTACGAGGAAGCCGTGCCGTTCATCAAGTTCGCGCTCGGAGAAAACGTGAAGCAGAGCAATTGGGGCGACGGGTACCGCTCGCGTTTCCCGCAGACGCGCATGGGCGTCGAGCAGGTCTATTACGATCACTTCATTCGGGCCCGTGAGTACGGACAAGCCCAAATCGAGCACCGCGCCGCCCTCCGCAACGCCAAGCGCAAGGACATCCGCGAAGGACGCGGTCCGGTGGCGCCGCGCGTCGATTTGGAATTGGAAACGCTCCTGCAAATCCTCAACGAGGAGCGCTTCGTGACGTGCCACAGCTACCGCCAAGACGAGATCAACATGCTCATGCACGTGGCCGATTCGCTCGGCTTCCGTCTCAACACCTTCACCCACATTCTCGAAGGGTACAAGGTGGCCGACAAGATGGCGGAGCACGGTGCCGGAGGCTCCAGCTTCAGCGACTGGTGGGCGTACAAGTACGAAGTGAAGGACGCCATCCCGTACAACGGGGCGGTGCTCCACAACCAAGGGGTTGTGACGGCCTTCAACTCCGACGACGCCGAGATGGCGCGCCGCCTGAACCAAGAAGCGGCCAAGGCCTACAAGTACGGCCGCGTGCCCGAGGAAGAGGCGTTGAAGTTTGTGACCCTCAACCCAGCCAAGCTCTTGCACATCGACCACAAGACCGGCTCCCTGAAGCCCGGCAAAGACGCCGACGTGGTGGTGTGGTCTGACCACCCCCTGAGCATCAACGCCAAGGCGGAACAAACCTTCGTGGAAGGCATCCGCTGCTTTGACGTCGACCGGGACCTCGCCCTTCGCGAGGCCATGCGCACGGAGCGTGCGCGCTTGACCGCCAAGATGTACAACGCCGGACAATCCTCGGGTGCCGGCGCCTTGAAGCGCCCCTCGGAGCGCATCCAATCTCATTACCACTGCGACACCCTGACCGATGAAAACCGCTAAGCACCTCCTCCAATCGGCCTGCTCGGCCGCGTTGTTCAGCGCTGTGACCTTGACCGCGTGGGCCCAGCCCACCCCCGGCCCTGACCAGTCGCGCTCCATCCTCATCCTTGGAGCCACGGCCCACCTCGGCACAGGCGACGTCCTCGAGGACTGCGCCGTGGGCTTTCGCAACGGCGAAATCGACTACGTGGGCCGCAGCTTTCAGGTCAACCGCCAGAAGTACGACGACATTCTCGACGCCACCGGCCAGCATTTGTACCCCGGCTTCATCGTGACCAACACCACCTTGGGCCTTCAAGAAATCGGTGCCGTCAGGGCCACGCAGGACCAGTATGAAGTGGGCACCTTCCGCCCCAACGTTCGGTCGGTCATTGCGTTCAACACCGACAGCGAAATCACGCCCACCGTACGCACCAACGGCGTGCTGATGGGCCAAATCACACCCCGCGGGGGCGTCGTTTCTGGCTCCAGCGGCGTGGTGCACTTTGACGGGTGGAACTGGGAAGACGCGGCCGTCGCCATGGTCGATGGCATCCACCTCAATTGGCCCTCGACCCACCACCGTCATCGCAGCGATGGCAAAATCGACATCCAACGCCGCAAGACGTACGACCAGCAAAAGCACGAGATCGATCGGTTCTTTGGTGAGGCGCAAGCCTACGCTGCTGCGCCGCGTGGCTCCGTGACCGACGTGCGCCACGAAGGCATGCGCGGACTCTTTGACGGGTCGCTCTGCCTGTACGTGCACACCAACGACGCCCGCGCCATCACCGAGGCGGTGCACTTCAAGCGCGACCTCGGCATCGAGCGCATGGCCATTGTTGGCGGCTACGACGCTTACCTCGTGGCAGACCTCCTGCGTGAAAACGACGTGGCGGTCATGCTTCAAAGCGTGCACAGCCTGCCCCGTTTCGCGGACGACGACGTCGATTTGCCCTTCAAGCTGCCCAAGCTGTTGATGGACGAAGGGCTCACCGTGGCCCTCCAGGTCGACAAGCGCATGACCGAGATGAACTCCAGGAACCTGCCGTTCTACGCCGGCACGGCCCGCGCCTACGGCCTCACGGAAGAGCAAGCCATCCAAGCATTGACCCGCAATCCGGCCCGCATTCTTGGCATCGACGACGAAGTCGGCACGTTGGAGCGCGGCAAAACGGCCACGTTGTTCTTGTCGGAAGGCGACGCCCTTGACATGCGCACCAACAGCCTGACGCATGCCTGGATCGAAGGCCGCGAAATCGACCTTGACAACCGCCAGCGCCAGCTGTACAGGAAGTTCCAATCGAAGTACGGTGCCGAAGTGCTCGACAGCCCCGCTTCGAATCAATAAGAGGAATCAGTAAGAGAAAGTCTTGACGGAGGGGCCGGCTCAGTACCCGGCGCGCTCGCGAACGCGGGCCAACACGTCGGCCGCTACGGCACGTGCCTTTTCGGCACCCTTGGCGAGGGCCTCGTCGATTTGGGCCTTGTCGGCCATGAGCTCGTGGAAGCGCGCGCGCTCGTCGGCAAAGCCGTCCACGAGGGCCTCCAGCAGGTCTTTCTTCGCGTGTCCCCAACCGTACCCGCCGGCTTGCAGCTGCGCCGCCATCTCGTCGGCCTGGGCCTCGCTCGCCACGAGGCGGTACAGGCTGTGCGTGACGTTGGCTTCGGGGTCCTTGGGGTCTTCCAGGGGCGTGGCGTCCGTGACGATTTCCTTGTTGATGCGCTTTTTCAGCGCCTTGGGGTCGTCAAAGATGTTCAGGGTGTTGTCCCGGGATTTGGACATTTTGCCACCGTCCACGCCAGGCACGTACATCGTCGCTTCTCGGGTCAAGGCTTCCGGCAACACAAACGTCTCGCCCATGGCGTGGTTGAAACGGCTCGCGACGTCGCGGGTCATTTCGAGGTGTTGCATTTGGTCTTTGCCCACAGGCACGAGGTCCGCGTCGTAGAGCAAGATGTCTGCGGCCATCAGCATGGGGTAGGCGAACAGCCCTGCATTCACGTCGCCGAGGCGGTCTTGCTTGTCCTTGAAGCTGTGCGCCAGGGTCATGCGCGAGTAGGGGAAGTAACACTGCAGGTACCAGGCGAGCTCGGTGCATTCGGGCACGTCGCTTTGACGGTAGAACACCGTCCGTTCCGTGTCCAGCCCAAACGCCATCCACGTCGCCGCCACCGCGTAGGTGTTCTCGCGCAGGGTGGCGCCGTCCTTGATTTGCGTCAGCGAGTGCAGGTCCGCGATGAACAGGAAGCTCTCGTTGGAGCCTTCGTTCGCCAATTCAATCGCCGGCTTGATCGCCCCCAAGATGTTTCCGAGGTGCGGGGTGCCGGTGCTTTGGATGCCTGTCAGGACGCGTGCCATGCTGCGAATCTCAGCAGAATTCGTCGAACGCCATCTTGAGGTGATCGGCGATCATCTCGGCGGTTCGGCCTTCGATGTGGTGACGCTCCACCATGGCCGCCAAACGGCCGTCCTTGAACAACGCCACGCAAGGCGAAGACGGAGGGTAGGGGAGCATGAATTTGCGGGCGCGGTCGACGGCTTCACGGTCGACGCCTGCAAACGCAGTCGTCAGGTTCGTGGGCACTTTGCTGTGCTGAACCGCGAGCTTCACACCGGGACGCATGGAGCCAGCGGCACAACCGCAGACGCTGTTGAGGACCACGAGCGTGGTGCCTTCTTTCGCGAGGGCCGTGTCGACGTCGGCTTCGGTGATCAATTCTGAGAAACCGGCCTCGGTGAGGTCCGCTTTCATGGGGGCTACCATTTCAGGAGGGTACATCGTTGTGGAATTTCAGAGTTTGTCAGTCAACACGGCTCACGCGTCGGTGTTCTCGTCCGGCGCCGTGGAGCGCAGGAAAAGTTCGTCGTACTGTTCGTCGTGAATGGGCGAAGGCGCGTCGATCATGACGTCGCGGCCGCTGTTGTTCTTGGGGAAGGCGATGAAATCGCGGATGCTGTCGCTGCCGCCAAACAAGCTGCACAAGCGGTCGAACCCGAGGGCCAACCCGCCGTGCGGCGGCGCGCCGTATTGGAACGCGTCCATCAAGAACCCAAACTGCGCCTGCGCCTCTTCTGGCGAGAAGCCAAGGAGGTCAAACATGCGCGCCTGGATGTCTTTGTCGTGAATCCGGATGGACCCCCCGCCAATCTCGACGCCGTTGATGACCATGTCGTAGGCGTTCGCCTTGACCGCACCGGGGTCCGATTCGAGGATGTCCATCTGCTCGGGCTTGGGCGACGTGAACGGGTGGTGCATGGCGTGGTAACGCTCGGTGTCTTCGTCCCATTCGAGGAGCGGGAAGTCGACGACCCACAACGGCTTGAAGACCTTGGGGTCGCGAAGGCCGAGCTCGGCACCCATGTGCAGGCGGAGTTCGCAAAGCTGCTTGCGCACCTTGTCGAGGTCGCCGCTGAGCATGAGAATCAAGTCGCCCTCGTTGGCACCGGAGTGCGACGCCCAGGCCGCTTGGTCCTCGGGGCTGAAGAACTTGTCGACGCTCGACTTGAACGTGCCGTCTTCGTTGATCTTGCAGTACACGAGGCCCTTGGCGCCGATTTGGGGGCGCTTGACCCAGTCCGTCAGCTTGTCGAGTTGCTTTCGCGTGTAGGACGCGCAGCCCGGGGCCACGATGCCCAAGACGGCTTCCGCCGAGTCGAACACGCCAAAGCCCTTGCCTTGCGCCACGGGCGCGAAGTCCACAAACTCCATGTCGAAGCGCACGTCGGGCTTGTCGCTGCCGTAGCGGCGCATCGCCTCGTCGTAGTCCATGCGGGGGAATTCCTCCACGTCGACGTCGAGGACCACCTTGAACAGGTGGCGCACCATGCCTTCGAACGTGTTCAGGATGTCTTCCTGTTCCACGAAGGCCATCTCGCAGTCGATTTGGGTGAATTCCGGCTGGCGGTCGGCGCGAAGGTCTTCGTCGCGGAAGCACTTCACGATTTGGTAGTAGCGGTCAAACCCGCTGACCATGAGCAGCTGCTTGAAGGTCTGGGGGCTCTGCGGCAGGGCGTAGAACTGGCCGGGGTTCATGCGGCTGGGCACCACAAAGTCGCGGGCGCCTTCCGGCGTGGACTTGATGAGGTACGGCGTCTCGACGTCGATGAAGCCCACGCTGTCGAGGTACTTCCGCGTTTCGATGCCCAC
The DNA here is from genome assembly GCA_964527895.1 of uncultured Comamonadaceae bacterium. Classification (GTDB taxonomy): domain Bacteria; phylum Bacteroidota; class Bacteroidia; order Flavobacteriales_D; family Sanyastnellaceae; genus UBA11663. The sequence continues at coordinate 6,527 of CAZGQI010000015.1, forward strand.
GCGGTGACGCAGGAAGAGGTTGTTTTGGACCGGCTTGCGGCGCAAGTCCAAATACCGGTACTGCATCCGCAAATCGTCCCCACCGTCGGTCTCGTCCTCGATCGTGAACGGGGGCGTCTTCGCGGCGTTGAGCACCTCCAAAGAGGTCACATCGATTTCAATGTCGCCTGTCGGCACGCGGTTGTTCTTGGATTCGCGCTCCCGGACGGCGCCTTCCACCTTGATCACAAACTCGCGACCGAGCTTGCGGGCCTGCGTGCAGAGCTCCACGTTGGAGTCCATGTTGAAGGCCAATTGGGTCAGGCCGTAGCGGTCCCGGAGGTCCACAAACGTCATCCCGCCAAGGTCGCGGGTTCGCTGCACCCATCCGCTGAGCGTGACGTGGGTGCCTGCATGGTCAAGGCGGAGTTCTCCGCAAGTGTGCGTTCGATGCATGGGACCCCAAAGTTACCAAGACGCACGCAGGCTTCGAAACGGTCCACCCTAACTTTCGAGCATGAAATTGAACGGTTCATTCCTTCCCTTCCTAGGCCTGTTCCTTTGGGCGGTCGCGATTCAGTCGGTGTCAGCCCAATCGTGGCAGCAACAAGTGGATTCGGACATCCGCGTGACTTTGGACGACCAGGCGCACCGTCTCCACGGCGACATCCAAATCACATACCACAACAACAGCCCGGAAACGCTGGACTTTGTGTGGATGCATCTTTGGCCCAACGCCTACCGTAACGGCAAGACGGCGATGGCCAAGCAGCACTACCGCGACGGGGACATGTTCATGTTCTATGCGATGAGCCGAGACCTTGGAGGCATCGATTCGCTGGCGTTCACCTCAGCAGGCCAAACCCTCGCCTGGGAACCCCACCCCGAGCACATCGACATCGCCAAAGTGACGCTGCCCGCCCCCCTCGCACCAGGCGAATCGGTGGAGATCGCCACGCCCTTCCGGGTGGACCTTCCGAGCGGGAGCATCTCGCGTTTGGGCCATGTGGGCGAATCCTACCAAATCACCCAATGGTACCCCAAGCCTGCGGTGTACGACGAGGACGGATGGCACCCGATGCCGTACCTGAGCCAAGGGGAATTCTTCTCGGAATACGGCACATTCGACGTGCGCATCACCTTGCCGAGTAACTACACGGTGGGTGCGACGGGCGACTTCGTGCCAGGTTCGGAGAACAACGACACAGAGCTTGAGCGGCTCGCCCAGCTCGTGGAGGAGACGGAGACGTGGGTGACGAACGAGGGCTGGAACGACGCGACCAACGATTTCCCTGCTTCGTCTGAGGACTTGAAGACCCTTCACTTTCGACAGTCGCGGGTGCACGACTTCGCGTGGTTTGCCGACAAGCGCTACAAGGTCCTTCAGGGAGAAGTGACCTTGCCCGGCGACGGCCGAGCCGTCACCACGTGGGCGATGTTCACGCCCGAGGAGGGCGAGCTCTGGCAAAAAGCGCCGGAGTACCTCCACGACGCCACCTACTACTACTCACTCTGGAACGGGGACTACCCCTACAACCAGGTGACGGCCGTGGACGGAACCATTTCGGCAGGCGGCGGCATGGAGTACCCCAACGTGACGGTCATTGGCAGATCCGGCAGCGACTCGGGCCTCGAAACCGTCATCGTCCACGAGGTCGGCCACAACTGGTTCTACGGCATCCTCGGCAGCAACGAGCGTGAAAACGCATGGATGGACGAGGGCATCAACTCGTTCAACGAGACGCGTTACCTCCTCACCAAATACGGAGAGGACAAGGACATTTCCCTCTTGCTCGGAGGGGAGAGCAACTTGGCCCAACGCTTCGAGTTGGACGACTTCCAATACAAGTGGATCGACGAGTTGAGCTACCTGTTTCCCGCGCGATTTGGCGCGGACCAGCCCATCCAATGCCACAGCAACAGCCTCACCCAACTCAACTACGGCGCCATCATCTACAAGAAGACGGCCGCTGCGTTTGCGATGTTGCAGTCCCACTTGGGCACCGAGCGCTTTGACGCGGCGATGCAGTTGTACTTCGACACGTGGAAATTCCGCCACCCTTCGCCCAAGGACCTTCAAGTGTCCATGGAGAAATCCACCGGAGAGGACCTTTCTTGGTTCTTTGAAGATTGGATCCAAACCACCAAGCGCAACGACCTCAAGCTGGTGAGCGTCAATGCCAAGTCGTCGGGCCCGGCCACGTTCCGTGGCATCAAGGTGCGCAACGTGGGCGAGCTCAGTTCCTCGGCCCGCGTGTCGGGCTTGGTCGGCGACGCTGTGGTGGCGGTGGTTGACCTGCCTTTGATGGCTCCCGGCGAGGTGGGCGAGGCGCCTGTTCCGCAGGTGGACGTCGACCGCTGGGTCTTGGACCACGACCGCGTGACTTTGGACTACGACCGAAGCAACAACGTGCGCCACACCCGCATGTTGGGTGGCGTGGAGCCCTTGCAATTGCGTCTGCTGACCCGGTTGGAGAATCCGGAGAAGACGCATGTGTTTTGGGCTCCAGCACTTGGTTGGAACGCCCACAACGGCCTGATGGGCGGGGTGGTGCTTCACAACCTCATGCTGCCCCCGCGCGACTTCACCTACCAGTGGACGCCATTGTTCTCAACAAGCGCGGAGGGCATGGACTTTGGAGGCATCCTCCGGTTGGACTGGCGCAAGAAGGACTGGCACGTGGGCATCCGGAGCTCGCAGTTCCGTGCCGAGGAGGCCCTCCAGATGCGGCCTGAAGTGACCAACGGCGACTACGATGGCGAACTCTTGACGCGCACCTCGTTGGAGGTGGAGCGCACGCTGAACGCGAATCCGGTCTCGGATTGGAAGGGCTACGTTCGGTACGAAGGCGTCCACTTGTTTGGCTTCGTGGACCCGGCGCCGGATGCGGTGTACACGCTCCTTCCCAATTCAGGAGGCGTGCGCTTGCAACGCCGTTCTTCTCGTCTGGAGGCGCGCACAGACCAAACCTCGACCGCCACACCCGGCCTTCGCCAAACCGGCTCCCTCATGCTCGGCACCGTGGCCACCGACGGCTACACCTTCGTTGACTCTTTTGATGTGGTGAATGCCGCGCAAGTGAGCCACTTGTTTGCGGACGCATGGTGGCACCTCGACTACACCCGTCCAAGGGCCGGTCGGGAGCACACCTGGTCCATCGATGCCCGGGTTTCCCGCGTGCGGAGCGACGTCGGAACGTCCTCCACCGAATTGTGGTCGAGCGACCGCAACATTGACGTGCCGGACTTTGGCACCGCGTTGGCAGGCACCGGCGCCCACTTCGACCCGTTGGCCGATCAGCTGCTGCTCAACCGTGGCGGCGGCATGCCAGGTGTGGACGGTGGATGGACCGGACGCCAAGCGGCCCTCGACCGCGGCGGATTGCCCTTGGACATGGTGGCCCCCACGGGATTGTGGTCAGTGCGCGGCGCATTCCGTCATGGCATCGGCGTGGAAGTCTTTGCGGGTGCCGCTGGCGCCTGGGACGACGGCCGTGACAACGTGGGAGGTGCGAGCCTGACCCATGCCTTCAACGCGGTGGCCGGGGTGTCCGTGCCGCTGGGTCCGCTTGAAATTCAAGTCCCGGTGTGGGTGGCCAATCCGGCAGAAGGCGCGCAGCCATGGGACGGTTGGATGTTCAAACTGGACCTGCGCGCACTCAACCCGTTGACCCTCGCACGGAAAAACCTGCAGTAAGCCACGGGAAGGTGCGTAGTTTCGCATCATGCAGCATCCCACGGAACGTTTGGAAGCCATGCGTGCAGAAGCCCTCAAAGGGGGCGGTGAAGCGCGCATCGAAGCACAACATGGCAAGGGCAAACTGACCGCCCGCGAGCGCCTTCAGCTCTTGCTCGACCCTGGAACGTTTCAGGAGATGGGCCAGCTCGTGACCCACAGGTCGACGAATTTTGGGCTGGACAAGCAGAAGTTCCTCGGCGACGGCGTCGTGACGGGCTACGGCAAAGTCAACGGCCGCTTGGTCTACGTGTTCTCCCAAGACTTCACGGTGCTTGGTGGTTCCTTGGCCGAGGCCCATGCCCAAAAGATTTGCAAGATCATGGACATGGCGCTCGAAAACGGCGCGCCGGTCATCGGCCTCAACGACAGCGGCGGGGCGCGCATCCAAGAGGGTGTGGTCAGCCTGGGCGGCTACGCGGACATCTTCCACCGCAACGTGAAGGCGAGCGGGGTGGTGCCCCAGTTGTCACTCATCCTTGGGCCTTGCGCCGGGGGTGCGGTGTACTCACCCGCCCTCACGGACTTCATCTTCATGGCGGAAGGCACGTCGTACATGTTTGTGACCGGCCCCAACGTGGTGAAAACGGTGACGCACGAAGAGGTGACGTCTGAAGAACTCGGAGGGGCGAGCACCCACGCGAGCAAGTCGGGGGTGACCCACTTCACAGCGGCGAACGAAGCGCTCGTCATCGAGCACGCGAAGAAGGTCCTGTCCTTCTTGCCCCAAAACTGCGAAGAGGACCCCGCTCGTTTGGTCTACATGGCCGGCGACGAGTCCCGCCCCAAGCTCGACAGTTTGGTGCCGGAAAGCGCCCAGCAGCCCTACGACATTCGGGATGCGGTGGGCGAAATCCTCGACGCCGACTCGTTCCTCGAAGTGCAGCCGGACTTTGCGGAAAACATCGTGGTGGGCTTTGGCAGACTTGCAGGGCGCAGCGTGGGGGTGGTGGCCAACCAGCCCGCGTTCCTCGCCGGCGTGTTGGACAACGACGCCTCCACCAAGGCTGCCCGTTTTGTGCGCACGTGTGACGCCTTCAACGTGCCGCTGCTCGTGCTCGAGGACGTTCCAGGATTCTTGCCTGGCACCGACCAAGAGTGGAACGGCATCATCACCAACGGCGCGAAGCTCTTGTACGCGTTCAGCGAAGCCACGGTGCCCCGCATCACGGTCATCACACGGAAGGCCTACGGAGGCGCCTACGATGTGATGAATTCACGTCACATTGGTGCCGACCTGGTGTTGGCGTGGCCCACAGCGGAGATTGCGGTGATGGGCGCCAAGGGTGCGGCCGAGATCATCTTCCGCAAGGAGATTGCGGCGGCGGACGACCCTGCGGCCAAGCTCGCGGAAAAGGAGGCCGAATACGCGGAGCTGTTCGCCCACCCGTACAATGCCGCCAGCCGCGGGTACGTCGACGAAGTGGTGCACCCACGCGACACGCGTGAGAAGCTCATTCAGGCCTACCAGATGCTGGAGAACAAAGCGGTCAAGATGCCGCGCAAGAAGCACAGCAACATCCCGTTGTAACGCTTCGTTTTTGCGACTTGCCGGGCACAAAAAACCCCTCACCGAAGAGGGGTTTTTTGCGGTCTAAGAGGTCCGAGGTTATTTCACACGCTTGATGGAGCAACCCACGGCTTTCGTCTCAGTGGTCTTGATTTTTTTGGCCTCGGCCAATCGGTTCATGGCCATCTCGAGGTGTTTTTCTTTGACTTCGGAGGCACGGTTCACGTTGTCGTCAATCGAGCCTCTGTAGGCGAGCTCGAGGTTTCCGTTGTAAAGGAACACGTGAGGGGTGGTCCGGGCGCCACAGGCATTGGCCAGCTTGGAGCCTTCATCCACGAGGTAGGGCATGGTGTACCCCGCCTCCATGGCGTGGCTTTTCATTTCAGTAAAGCTGTCGTCGCCATCGCGCTTGGCTTCGTTGGAGTTGATGAGAACCATGCCGATGTTGAGTGACTCAGCCAGCTCGGCAAGGCCGTTGTAGCGACCTTCCCAACCTTCCGTTTTGGCACCATTTCCCACGACAAATGGGCAGGTGTTGCACGAGAAAATGACCAAAAGGCCATTGTCCCCTTTCAAGTTCAGCAGGGTTTGCGGTTGCCCGTCGATGTTCATCATGGGCGCTGTGACCATGGGGGCTTTTTCGCCGATGGCTTGTTCTTGGGCGAGGACGGGCGCTGCGACCAACATGGCCATGGCAGCGAGAGAGAGGAAAAGAGATTTCATGAGTGCGAGTTTGGGTTCAAGTTAAATCACCATCAAGGCATCTCCGTACGCGAAGAACCTGTACTTCTCTTTGATGGCCTCCTGGTAGGCCTCCATCGTCAGCTCGTGGCCGGCAAAGGCCGCGGTGGTCATCAACAACGTGCTCTGTGGCGTGTGGAAGTTGGTGATGAGGGCGTCGGCGATTTGGAAGTCAAACTTGGGGTAGATGAACTTGTTGGTCCAGCCCTTGTACGGCTTCAGGGTCTGTGTCGTGCTCACCGACGTTTCGAGGCCACGAAGGGACGTGGTGCCCACGGCGACAATGCGCTTTTTGTTCTCGATGCCGCGGTTGACGATGCGGGTGCATTCTTCGTTGATGGTCAACTCTTCGCTGTCCACCTTGTGCTTGCTGAGGTCTTCCACCTCGACTTCACGGAACGTGCCCAAGCCGATGTGCAAGGTCAAAAACGCCATGTCGATGCCCTTGATCTCCAGGCGCTTCAACAGGTTCTTGGAGAAGTGCAATCCCGCGGTGGGGACGGCCACGGCGCCTTCCTCAGAGGCGTAGATGGTTTGGAAGCGGTCGCGGTCCTCAGGCTCGGCGTCGCGCGTCATGTAACGCGGCAGTGGGGTTTGGCCCAGCTGGTGCACGGTCTGCATGAACTCCTCGTGGGTGCCGTTAAACAAGAAGCGCAGGGTGCGTCCACGCGACGTGGTGTTGTCGATGACCTCGGCCACCAACTCGTCGTTTTCGCCGAAGTAGAGCTTGTTGCCAATGCGGATTTTCCGCGCCGGGTCGACAAGCACGTCCCAGAGCAAGCTCTCACGGTTCAACTCGCGGAGCAAAAAGACCTCAATCACAGCCCCCGTCTTTTCTTTGTTGCCAAACATCTTGGCAGGGAACACACGTGTGTTGTTTGCGACAAAGACATCGCCCTCGTCGAAAATGTCCACCACGTCCTTGAACATGCGGTGCTCGAACGTGCCGGTCTCGCGGTTGATGATCATCAAACGGCTGTCGTCACGGTTGTCGAGGGGGTATTGGGCCACCAATTCTTCAGGCACATCGTACCGGAATTGGGAGAGCTTCATGCGTTGCATTGCCATGGATGCAGGGGTTGTGGGGTGAGGTTTTCAGGACCCTGAAAAATGCGGTTTTTCAGAGGCGCGCGAAAATAGCCAAAAACACCTTTGAAGTCAAGTTTTTTAGGACTGAAAGTCCCGCCAATTCAGGCGTTTGCGTTGTCGCGGTTCAATTGGGCCACGAGGTCTTGCACCTGCCAGGCGTGGTCCACGTGAAAGTCGCCGCTGGACACCCGTCGCAGGGCCGTCAGGGTGCCGCCCACGCCCAAGTGATCGCCCAAATCGCGGGCAAGCGAACGGATGTACGTGCCTTTGCTGCAGTGGATGGTCACGTCCACATCCAGCACGGGGTGGCCGTCGACTTCGGCAGGAGTCATGCCGTTCACCTCGAACGCAGTCACCGTGACGGTGGAGGTGCGGAGTTGGATGTCGGCGCCTTTGCGTGCCGCGTCGTAGGCCTTGACGCCCCCCACTTTCTTGGCACTGAAGAGGGGCGGTCGTTGCTCCAACGTGCCGGTCAGTGTGTCGGTTCCAGCCTTGACGTCGTCGAGGGTCAGACCCGTCACCCGATCCGGGTCCTCGGCCCAGCGGTCCACTGCCGTTTCAGCGTCCAACGAGGGCGTGTGGGCACCGAGTCGGATGGTCGCCGTGTAGACCTTGGCTTGGGCCTGAAGTGTGTCGATCGTTTTGGTGGCACGGCCACAACAGACCACGAGCACACCTGTGGCGAGTGGGTCAAGGGTGCCTGCATGTCCCACCTTGATTTTCTTGGCGCCGGTGAAACCGCGCAAGGCATACCGCACCTTGTTCACCACGTCAAACGACGTCCACGTGAGTGGCTTGTCGATCACCATGACCTGGCCTTCCAGGAAGGTGTCAGGCTGGTCAAAAGGGAGGACGTGGGGGGTCGTGCTGGACATGGTGACGCGAAGTTAGGAAGTGTCGGACATGGGTTACTTTGCATGCATGAAACGCCCATCCATCACCACTTTTTTCCTCCTCTTGTCGGCGTCGCTCTTGGCGCAAACGTCGGCCTTCAATGTCTCCCAAACGAGCACCATGGTCGAGTACCGCGAGTCGTTCCAGATGGTGCCTTTGACCGCGCTTGGCTACGGAGATTTTGGGCCTGCGGAACTGGCCATGGGTGGTTTTGACGGGACGGCTGTGACGGCAAGCGCCGAGATTGGCTACGAAGGATGGGATGGGGACGCCCCCTATTTCTGGGAAGAAACCGAACCCATGGGGCAGGCGCGGATGGACTTTCAAGCGGAACCGTCGTGGTCCAGTGCCTTTGACAGCCCCGCGGTGTGGGTGTTTGGGGGTTTTGACGGCAACTACACCTTGGCGTCCACAGAGGTGTTCGTGGCGAGCGAAGAAAGCTGGCAGCCCGGGCCCGACATGCTGTCGCCGCGCACCAATCACCGCTCGGTCTTGCTCAACTACGATGAGGTGTTGATCACCGGAGGGTTTGACGGCCAAGGGGAGACGGCGTCCTGCGAGGTGTTCAACATGGTGACCCAGGAATTCACGCAAGTGGCCCCCATGAATGTCGGCCGCGCGTCCCACACGTTGACGTCCCTCGGCGGGGACCTTTTTCTCGCGACCGGGGGCTTCAACGCTGCCGCGGGCTTCCAACTCGCGTCCTGCGAAGTCTACGATGCCAACGCGAACACGTGGACGGAAATCGACCCCCTTCCCGTGCCCGTCGACAACCACGCCGCCACGTTGGTGGCCCTGTCGACGCAGCTCCCCGACGTGGTGATGGTGACGGGGGGGCGTGTGTTCAACGGCGACTTGAACCTGTTCGAGGGGGTGGCCTCCGGGGCCATGCTGAACCTCGCAGACATGACGTGGACGCCGTTTGACATGGCTTCCCCGCACAGCTACCATGTGTCGACGCACTTGGACCATGCGGCGCCGGAGTTGTTTGTGATGGGGGGCGCAGACCAAACCGGCATCGGCGTCGAAACCACCTACGGCTCAACCGAGTGGCTGCTTGGCACAGAAACACAGACGTGGTCCCCCCCAGTCACCACCCAAAACCGCCACCGTGCCGCGGGGTGCGAGACGGGAACGTGGATCGTGGGATGCTACACGGTGTGTGGCGGCGATGCCGCCATGGAAGGCACCTGTTTCACGGTCTGTCCGGAGACGAGTTCCATCGATGAACCCGAGGCTGTGGCGCCTGAGGTCGGGGTGTATCCCAACCCGGCGGTGGGCAGGTCGGTGATTTGGTCTGCCAACCAACGTCACGAGCAGGGTTGGACGCTTCACGCGGGTTCCGGACAGGCGGTCCGAGAAGGTCGTGGCAGCACCTTGGACGTGTCCGGGTTGCCCCGAGGGGGCTACCTGTTGAAGGTGGCCGGCCTCCATGCGGTGCACGTCGTGGTGCGCTGATTCACGGCCCATTTCCAGCAAATCCATGATGCCCCGCCTGTTGGTGGGGCTTTGTGTTGCCCCAAAGTGAAGGTTGTAACCTTTTGAATGTGAACATCGTAAATGGTCGGTGTTGCGTTTGCGTAACGTTTTGTTTACATTAGCTTAACATGAAGACCATCACACATCTCCGTCTCTGGGTCGCCGGACTCCTCCTTGCAGGGGGTACGTCTGCGTGTGCCCAAAGCCCTGTTTCGCAGGGTTGGGGGATTGGGGTGGATGCCTCTCGGGTGCTGGGTGGACACGCCGTGGTCCAACTTGAACATGCCCAATCGTCCGAATGGTTGTGGCAAGTTGCGGCGGGTCGGTACATCGGCACGGAGACGGGCATCACGCCTTCGTGGAAGGGGCTCAAAGGCGAAGTGATTTCTGGCTCAGTGATGTCTCTTGGCACCTTGGTCTTCCCCCAACAAGACCACAAACTCGGCGCGTCGTGGTTCCTTGGTGTGGACGTGTCCCGCGAGAGCTACCGCATTCAGCGAAGCACCGCAGACACCCAATTGCTTTCCGGTGCGACTTCCGGTGTGGCCTTGCAAACCCGTGAAGAAGCGCGGTTGTTGGCCGGGGCCCAGTGGTCGGTCGGATCTCATTTGGCGGTGCGTGCCCACGTGGGCATGGGTGCCGTGCGTGAGCGCTTGTCGTCTCGCTTCGTGGGCGAGGAGGTCAGCTCGTTGCCGATGGCGCGGCCTGGGGGAGTGGCTCTGATTTGGCGCTGGTAAGCTCTGCGGCTTCGTCCGCCGTCATGCCCGCGATGTCCTCGAAAATGGCCAAGGCCTGAAGGACTGTTTCCACCTTTTCGATTTTCAGTCTCAAGCCGCCGTTGCGCTGGTACATGCTGGCGTCTTTGGCGTGGTTCTTCAAGTACTCCAAGACGCGTGCAAACGTGGCGCTCTGGAAGTAGGCGCTGTCCTCGTCAGACACAAAAGCCGCGATGAGTTTGCCGCTTTTGAGCACGAGCTTTTCCATGCCAAGCAGTTGCGCCACCCACCGGAGGCGAATGGTGCCCAGCAGTTCTTCGGTTTCGTCGGGCAGTGGCCCAAAACGGTCCTCCAGCCGGTTGCGGAAGCCCTGCAGTTCGGCCGCGTTGTGGAGGTTGTCAAGCTCGCGGTACAGTGAAATTCGCTCGGGGATGTCGCTGACGTAATGGTCGGGGATCAGCAAACTGAGGTCGGTCTCCAGGGCCGTCTCCTCCACGTACTGACCAGACTCGGCCTGCTCGGCCTCCATGAGGTCCTTGAACTGTTCCTCCTTCAATTCCTTCACCGCTTCGGCGAGGATGCGCTGGTACATGTCGAAGCCGAGGTCGTTGATGAAGCCGCTCTGTTCTGCGCCAAGAAGGTCACCCGCCCCGCGGATGTCGAGGTCGCGCATGGCGATTTGCATGCCCGAGCCGAGGTCTGAGAATTGCTCGAGGGCTTGGAGTCGTTTGCGTGATTCTGCCGGAAGGGCGCTCAGAGGAGGCGCCATGAGGTAGCAGAAGGCCTTGCGGTTGGAGCGTCCGACCCGTCCCCGCAATTGGTGCAGGTCGCTGAGCCCAAACTTGTGCGCCTCGTTGATCAGAATCGTGTTCGCGTTCGAGATGTCGATGCCGCTTTCAATGATCGTGGTCGCCACCAACACGTCGAAGGCGCCGTCGATGAAGCGCGCCATCACGTCCTCGAGGTCTTTGCCCTCCATTTGGCCGTGGCCGATGCCAATGCGCGCGTCGGGCACGAGGCGCTGGATCATGCCCGCGACTTCTTGGATGTTGCCCACGCGGTTGTGGACGAAGTACGCCTGGCCTCCACGGCTGAGCTCGTAGGCGATGGCGTCCCGGATCACCTCTTCGTTGAAGCCGGAAATGATGGTGTCGACGGGGTGCCGGTTGGGCGGCGGGGTGCGGATGATGCTTAGGTCGCGCGCGCCCATCAGGGAGAACTGGAGTGTCCGGGGAATCGGCGTGGCGGTGAGGGTCAAGGTGTCGACGTTGGCCTTGAGTGTCTTGAGCTTGTCCTTGACGCCCACCCCAAACTTTTGCTCCTCGTCAATCACCAACAGGCCCAGGTCCTTGAATTTGACGCGCTTGCCGACGAGGGCGTGCGTGCCGACCAAGATGTCTACTTCACCTGCTTCCACGCGCTTCAGGGTCTCGGTCAGTGCTTTGGCCGTCTTGAAGCGGTTGATGTACTCCACGGTGACGGGGAACTCGCGCAGGCGTCGGCTGAAGCTCTTGAAGTGCTGCATCGACAGGATGGTCGTCGGCACGAGCACGGCCACTTGTTTGCCGTCGCAGGCCGCCCGGAAGGCCGCCCGAATCGCGATTTCCGTCTTTCCGAAGCCCACGTCCCCGCACACGAGGCGGTCCATGGGCGTGGACTTGAGCATGTCTTCGCGCACGGCTTGGGTGGCGGCGTTTTGGTCGGGGGTGTCTTCGTACATGAAGCTCGCCTCCAACGCGTGCTGCAGGTACCCGTCCTCGGGGTAGGCGTGTCCCGGGGCGGACTTCCGCTTGGCGTAGAGCTGCAGGAGGTCGTAGGCGATCTGCTTGACGCGGCCCTTGGTCTTCTGCTTGGTCTTGGCCCAGGTGTTGGTGCCGAGCTTGTTGATTTTGGGCTGGGTGCCTTCCTTGCTGCTGTACTTCGAGATGCGGTGCAGGCTGTGGATGCTCACGTAGAGCACGTCCCCGCCGCGGTAGGTGAGGCGGATGGCCTCTTGCATCTTCCCGTTGACTTCGATTTTGTGGAGTCCGCTGAACTCCCCGATGCCGTGGTCAATGTGGACCACAAAGTCCCCCACTTCCAGCGCCATCAGTTCCTTGATGGTGAGCGCTTCTTTGTTTTTGCGGAACCCTTCCTTGAGGCGGAAGCGGTGGTAGCGCTCGAACAGTTGGTGGTCGGTGTAGACCAAAATCTTGAGCTCCTTGTCCACAAAGCCCTCGCTCAGCTCCATCGGAATGGGCTTGTAAGGCACCGGTTCTTCCCCTTCTTCGAGGCGGTCGTGGAAGACGTCGTGCAGGCGCTCGAGCTGGGTCGCTTGGCCGCTGACGACCACGTTGACGTAGCCGCTTTTGTGGTTCGAACGCAAGTTGGACGCGATGAGGTCAAACTGCTTGTTGAACGCGGGCTGCGCAGACATCCCGTACTTGAGAATCATGCGGTTGGGCCACGTCGTGCCGCCGCCGAACTCCACCACGCTGAACGGGTCGAGCAGGCCCTCCAAGGCTTCGCCCGCAAGGAACAATTCGTCGGGGGGGGTGCGCTTGACTTCGCCACTCAACCGGTCGTAGTGGGAACGCGCGCGTTCCATGGCCTTGTCCAGTCCCGCTTCGCAACGCTTGGCGTCGGCCATCCAGACGACGGCATCCGAAGGGAGGAAGCTGAAGAAGGGTTCGTGGGCGTCGTGCAGCCGCGAATTGCCCACGTTGGGGACGACGGTGGCACGCGTCATTTTGGCCACGCTCAGCTGCGAGGTGGGCTCAAATTTGCGGATGGAGTCCACCTCGTCGCCAAAGAACTCGAGGCGGTAGGGGTGGTCGAAGCTGTACGAGAAGATGTCGACGATGCCGCCGCGCATGCTGTACTGGCCGGGCTCGTAGACGAAGTCCACCTTCTCGAACTCGTACGCCAACAGCACCTCGTCGAGGAAGTCCATGGTGTAGGATTCGCCGATGGAAATGGTGAAGGTTTGGTCGCTGAGTTCTTTGCGGGTGATGACTTGCTCGGCCAAGGCTTCGGGGAAGGTGACGATGCACAAGCCGTCGCGTCCGCCGTTGATCTCGTTCAGCACCTCGGCCCGCATGGCCACATTTGCGTTCTCGACCGTCTCCTCTTCGGTGTAGGGCACGCGTGCGGAACGGGGATAAAACAGCACGGGCCGGGTGTCGTCCAGCACGGACTGCAAGTCGTTCATGAAATACGCGGCCTGCTCCTTGTCGTCCAGCACAAACAGGTGGTGGCGCGGGTTGGTCCGTTCGTCTTCGTGGCTGAGAAAGCCGGCAATGCTCAAGGGAATCGCCGATCCCACAGCGCCGTGCATCTCCACCTTCGCACCCTGCTGCGACACGGCACCTCGCAATCCCCCGTTTCTGGGGTCGCGCACGTAGAATTGAAGGAGGTCCGTGGGCCGCATGAAGCGGCAAAGTTAGGGGACGGGTTCGCCGTCTCGGGCAGAGGGCGACCCATTCGTGACGAACGCGTCCGCGGGGGCCCACCGGCATGCCATCAGGCCTTCCACCAGATGTTTGGTTCCCACGTAATAGGGGCTGCGTTCGTGGAGTGCGACGGGCACCTTGTCCAAGATGCGCCCGCCGTCGTCCACGGCCAATCCGCCGGCCTCTTCGGCAATCCAGGCCAGGGGCGCGCACTCATACAACAGCCGAAGCTTGCCCTGCGGCTTGTCTGTCGTGGAGGGGTAGAGGTAGATGCCGCCGTGAATGAGGTTGCGGTGGAAGTCCGCGACGAGCGAGCCGATGTACCGGCCTCGGAACTGAGCGTCCACCGCCTCACGGCAGCCGTCGATGAAGGCTTGGGTGGCGTGGTTGCTCTTGGCCTTGACGGCGTCGTTGATGCTGTAGGTGGTGCCGCGCGCGGGGAACGTCATCGACGGGTGGGACAGGAAGAACTCCCCGACCGCCGGGTCGAGGGTGAACCCGTTCACGCCCGTGCCGGTGGTGTAGACGAGCATCGTGCTCGACCCGTACAGGACATACCCCGCCGCCACCTGGGCGGTCCCGGGCTGGAGAAAGTCCGCCTCGGTGAGCGGCTCGCCCATGGGGGTGATGCGCCGGACGATGCTGAAAATCGTGCCGATGCTGACGTTCACGTCGATGTTGGACGACCCGTCGAGCGGATCGATCAACACGATGTACTTGCCGGTGCGGCCCTCGCCGTTCTCCCCGCACAGCACAAAGTCTTCCCGTTCCTCGGACCCGATGCCACACACGCTCTTCCCGGAGGAGAGAATGCGCATGAACGTGTCGTCCGCGAAGACGTCGAGTTTCTGCTGTTGCTCGTCTTGGATGTTGGTGTTCCCGGACGCTCCGAGAATCGAGGTCAGACCTGCGCGGTTGACCTGCTGGTTCACGATTTTGGCCGCCACCCCGATGTCGGTGAGGAGCCGCGTGAGTTGACCTGACACAAACGGGAAGTCCGCTTGCCGGTCCATGATGAATTCGCCAAATGTCTGGGCCTTGCTCATTTCAAGTGCCTTTGTCTCAAAAGTAGTCACAACCGCCCCGCATTGGTTTGTCCCATGGTTCACCTTTGGGTCATGCGAGCATTGCGACTTCTTCTTCCCTGTGTCCTTGCCTGGGCATCCGTGAACCTTCAAGCCCAAACCACCACCCTCCCTGACCTCGACCAAGGCCGCTTGTGGGTCAGTCCACTCGCCATCCTGACCACTGGCCTTCACGCGGGATACATTTTGGAAGAGCCGAGCTCGTTTTTGGGCATGGACGGGTTGCGGTTGGAAGCCAATGTGTGGGACCGAAAGGCGCGCCTCTACGCCCTGTGGCGCACCGATCGTTCAGAGCCAGGTTTTGAGCAATCCTTCCGCGAGGTGGGACTCGGGGTGGCCAACCTTGGCAGTCTTGGAAGCCGCAACACCGCGCTCAAAACGACAGTCGGAGGTCCGTCCGCCTACGTGGCTTGGGGCCACACCCGTCGAACGCTGGAGTGGCAGCGCGGCCGCGGCAAGGGCACCATGCCCATGACGGTGATGTGGGGCATCCGCGCAGAATGGTTGTCTCGTCGGGTGACTGTGGTCGCCCCAAGCGGAAACACACAGGAATTCAATCTCGGCCTGTTTCTGCCCTTGTTTGTGCGCATTCAGTTGCCGGT
This sequence comes from uncultured Comamonadaceae bacterium, assembly GCA_964527895.1. Lineage (GTDB taxonomy): Bacteria > Bacteroidota > Bacteroidia > Flavobacteriales_D > Sanyastnellaceae > UBA11663. The sequence continues at coordinate 21,789 of CAZGQI010000015.1, forward strand.
CGGCTGAGCTTCAGTCGAGGAGGGCGGCAGCCAACTCATGGAATTCGGCGACGCTGAGTTGCTCGGCACGCTGGCCTTGGAAGCGCTCTGGGATGCGCGTCGCGTCAAAGCCTCCACTCTTGATGCTGTTCCGCAAAGTTTTGCGGCGCTGGCCGAACGCGGCCTTGACCACGCGTCGGAAGTGGGCGAAGGTGATGCCGTGGGGCAACTCCGTGACCTCGTTTCGGACCAAGCGAATGACGCCACTCTTGACTTTGGGTGGGGGGTCAAATGCCTGTTCGTGCACCGTGAACAGGTATTCGATGTCGTAGTAGGACTGAAGCAAGACACTCAGGATGCCGTAGGTCTTCGATCCGGGACCTTCGGCCACGCGCTCGGCGACCTCCTTTTGGAACATCCCCACGCATTCCGGCACGCGGTCCCGCCAGTCGAGGACGCGGAAGAGGATCTGAGAGCTGATGTTGTAGGGGAAGTTGCCTGCCACAATGAACGGCGCCCCTCCGGGAAAGGCTTCGTCGGGGTCCCACTTCAGCAGGTCCACCCCAAACACCTTCTCCTCCGCCAGCACGCCTTGCGACGTGAGGTACGCCACGGACTCTTGGTCGAGCTCCACGGCCCGGACGTCGAGATCGCCGCGATTCAGCAACGGTCGGGTCAGTGCGCCTGTGCCGGGCCCGACCTCCAAGACGTCCGTGCAGCCGCGGTGCTTCGTGATGCCCTCGGCAATGCGTCGGGCGGCGTCCAGGTCACGCAGGAAATGTTGACCGAGGTGTTTTTTGGCGCGAACGTGCATGGCTCACAAGGTCGGCAATCGCCTTGAATCAGTTCTGCTTGGCATCGATGTCGGCCGTGGGATGGCCCTCGGCGATCAGGGGAAGCAGGGTGCGGAAAGCCACGGCTTTGCTGCCCCATTTGGCCTGGTGATCCGCCTGAAGGGCAGGGGCGCACTCCCTCTGGTAGGTCTGAAAGGCCTCGGCACTGCGCGCCATGTATTGCACGGCAAACGTCACACCGCCCTCCGCCTCGCCCTGCACGTGGCACAGGCGAAAATCGCGGAAATGGCCTGTGGCCAACACGTCTGGAATGTGCTCTTCCATCATGTACTTGACCCAATCGTTGGCGCATTCTTGCGTGACGCTGACAGTGACGTTGTAGAGGACCATGGAAGTGGGATTGGGGTCATTCGAGTTCGTCCCCGCGAAGGGCGCGGAAGCGCTTCCGAGCCTCGACGGCATGCAGCGATCCAGGGAAGTCGAACAACAGTTTTTCATAGAGCGTTTGGGCCGTGGCCAAGTCGCCAAGGCGGTTGTGGGTCAAATCGGCCAGCATCCACAGCGCATCGTCGCCGGTGATGTCGTCAAAGTGAAGGTCCACGACCTCTTGGTACAGCGTCATGGCGGTGTCGAGGCGGTCCTGTTCCAAGAACATGTCCGCGGACATCATCAGCACCTCGTCTTCCAGCACGTGTCCGGGGAAGGCCGTGGTGAGGGAGTCCAGGGTGGTCCGCGCCACGTCAAACTTGCGCTGCATGCGCAACAAGTCCGCCCGGGCATACATCTCCATCGGCAACGTCAAGGTGTCGAGGTTGAAGTTGTCGGTGATGAGCAAGCTCAGGTCGATGGCGTCGTTGGAAATGAGCTTGGAGGTGGAGGCCTTCAAGGCGTCCAATTGGCTTTGCGCCCAGTTGAAATCGCCGCCGAAGTAGCTGACGCGGGCGTTGCGGAATTTGGCCTCGTGGCCCAGGGGGTCGTCCTTGAAATCGAGGACGATTTGGGAGAAGAGGAGGGACGCATCCCAAATCAACCCTTCAAACACGTAGATGTCGCCCAGGGTCAATTTGCACGCGGCGGCCACCCGGTCGTTCAAGTCGTTCTCTGCCAGCAAGGCCTCGAGGGCTTCAATGCCTTCGTCTGCGCGCTGGAGGTAGAAGGCCAAGAGGTGGGCGCGGTCCTTGACCATCATCGCCGTTTCGGAGCGCACGCCAAGGTCACGGAGGCTGGAAGCATACTCCTCAGCCAGAACCGCCATGGCGTCCAAGTCCGCGGGCACCTCGGCGGTCAGGACCTCGAAGCGCACCTGCAGCACTTCGTTGCGTGCCGTGAAGTAATACGGGTTGCTGGGCCCCATGGAGGCCACGTAGCGGTAGCATTCCAGCGCGGTCTCCGTGTCGCCGTTGGCCTGGGCCGTGTTGCCCAATTCCATCAGCCGCACGCCTTGTTCATCGAGCCGCAGGTCCAGGGCTTTGGCGTGGACCACGGAAGAGGCAAAATCCCGAATCTGGTTGAAGTGCCACACCAACAACTCGGGAAACACCGTGTTGTCCGGGTACTTCTGAATGGCGCGAAGCAGGGACACCCGAACCAACTCACGGTTGTCTTCGATGGTCGTGAGCCGCAAGTTGCGGTTGAGGCTGTTTTGGACGGTCCGGAGGTAATTGGGCTTGGTGCTGAGCAAGGCCATGTAGGCATCGACCATGCCTTCAAAGTCGCCCCGCATGCCTTGGAGGTTGGCCAGTTCGTAATCGAAACCGGTCGTGCCCAATTTTTCTGCACGCTCGTAGGTGGCGAGGGCCATGTCCAGCTCGTCGAGCTTGATGAAGGCGTTGGCCAAGGACACGGCAGAAGGCCGCCCGGGCTGCAAATTTTCAAGCGCCTCCATGAAGGCCTCCAACGCCTGTTCCCGGCGATCGAAGTGGAGGTACAGCGACCCGAGGTCCACGAGGGCCGTGGATCGCGAGTTTTTGTGGCGGCGCTTGAGCCGCTCCTTCACCACTTTCTCCGCCGTGTCAAAGTCGTCCAACGCGAGCAGCGTCGCGTAGTACATGGTGTACACGGCGTTGGTTTTGTTCTTCTTCCAAATGCCCTCGAGGTAGAGCTTGGCTTGCGGGTAGCTGCCTTCGTTGTAGTAGAATTCCGCGAGCTCCAAATCCGTTTGACCATGCGCCGCTTGGGGCGTGATCCAGCCCAAACACGCGAGCAGAAGCCCCACCTGAAGCAGGCGGTGGACGATCGGCATGGGCTTGGCGGGGTTCATGATCCGTTCTCGTTGGACAGGGTGGCCGCCCATTCGGCGCGTTTGACGCGAATGAGGCTGTCAATGGAAGCGCGCGTGGCGGCTTCGAGTTCAATGCCGAGGGAAATCAACCGCTCGGTTTCGGCCACGGCAAGGCCCCATTGCTCGACCGCCTTCAGTTCGCGGGCCGCCTGCTTGTCGAAGTAAACGTCGTCCATGGGCGTGCCGTTGGCGTCCTCGGCCGCGCCTCCGCGAATGGCCTGCATGAGGTTTTCCAGTTGGGAGAGGCACAGTTCTCCTTGCGTGTCGAGGGTGGTCAACCGGGTGGGGCCATCCTTGAGGAAGCGCTTGACGCGCGCCCAGTCGCCGATGAGCTGTCCGTCCTCCACGGTGTAGACCAAGGACGAATCCGCCACGAGCCAATCCAAATCTTGAAACCTTGTCGCGACGCGTTCCCGCGCTGCCGCCACACTGTCTACGTTCCAGGCGGAAAGGATGGACATGCCGGCATGCACGTCGCGCTTCGCGTTACGAAGGTCGCCGAGGTGGGTGTCGCCAGGCTGGCTGCAGCTGAAGAAGGCTGCGGTCACCAAGAGGAAAAGGACCTGTCTTGTCATGCGTCGATCCGCTCGAATCCAACGTAGGGCACCAACGCCTTGGGCATGGCCACACCGTCGTGGTCTTGGTGGTTCTCGAGCAGCGCCGCCACAATGCGTGGCAGGGCGAGGGCCGAGCCGTTGAGGGTGTGCACGAATTTGTTCTTGCCGTCCTCGTCCTTGAAGCGGCACTTCAGGCGATTCGCCTGGAACGTCTCGAAGTTGGAGACCGAGCTGACCTCCAACCAACGCTCCTGTGCGGCAGACCACACCTCAAAGTCGTACGTCAGGGCACTCGTGAACCCCATGTCTCCGCCGCAGAGGCGGAGGATGCGGTAGGGCAATTCAAGCCCTTCGAGCAATCCCTTGACGTGCTCCACCATGGCGTCCAGCGTGGCGTAGCTCTCGTCGGGATGAGCCACCTGCACAATCTCCACCTTGTCGAACTGGTGAAGGCGGTTCAGGCCGCGCACGTCCTTGCCGTAGCTGCCGGCTTCCCGACGGAAGCAGGGGGTGTATCCGCACAGTTTTTGGGGCAGGTCGCTGGCGCTCAAGACCACATCGCGGAAGATGTTGGTCAGCGGCACCTCTGCCGTGGGAATCATGTACAGGTCGTCGTCCTGCATGTGGTACATCTGTCCCTCTTTGTCTGGCAACTGACCCGTGCCGTAGCCCGAGTCGGCATTCACCACGTGAGGGGGGATGTACTCTGTGTATCCGGCTTCGTCCGCGCGCTCGAGGAAGAAGCGAATCAGTCCGCGCTGAAGCTTGGCCCCCTTGCCCTTGTAGAAGGGGAATCCCGCGCCGGTCACTTTGGCGCCGAGGTCGAAGTCGATGAGGTCAAATTCCTTGGCGATGTCCCAGTGAGGCTTGGCATGGCCACCAGCCGCAGGAGGTTCTGCACTGCGGAAGACCTCGACGTTGTCGTCCGCGGACTTGCCTGCCGCCACGAGGTCGCACGGGGTGTTGGGCAGCTGAACGAGGAGCTCGTTCATTTGGTGCTCCGCTCCCTCCATGGCTTCCTTGAGCGCGTTGGACTTGTCTTTGAGGCCGGCGGTTTGGGCCTTGATGCCTTCTGCTTCTTCCTTCTTGCCTTCGCGCATCAACCCGCCGATTTGACGGGAGAGGGCGTTGCTTTCGGCGAGCACTTGGTCGAGTTCGGTTTGGGTGGCCCGACGTTGGGCATCGAGCTCGAGGATGTGGTCGACGGTGGCCGCCGCATCGACGTGGCGCTTGGCCAAGGCCGAAATCACGCGGTCGCGCTCCTCGCGCAGGCATTGAAGGGTCAGCATGTCAGTGGTTCTGTGTTGTCCAAAAATAAGAACTCCCGACCTGTTGGGGCCGGGAGTTCACAAGCTTTCAAATGGATTGCAATCAGGCGTCTCCCGCGGGAATCACGGAGACAAACGAACGGTTGTTCGCCTTCTTGCGGAATTGGACTTGACCGTCGGTCAATGCGAACAAGGTGTGATCCTTGCCGATGCCGACGTTCTCGCCTGGGTGGTGCTGGGTGCCGCGCTGACGCACGAGGATGTTGCCAGCAATGCACTGCTGACCACCAAAGATTTTTACACCCAACCGTTTGCTGTGGGACTCACGTCCGTTCTTCGAACTCGCTGCCGCTTTTTTGTGTGCCATGGTATCGGGGGTTAGAGACCCTTGAGGTCTGCGTTATTCTTCTGTCTTTTTGGGCGCTGCCTTCTTGGCTGCGGGCTTCTTGGCCGCAGGCTTCTTCGCGGCTGGCTTCTTGGCTGCGGCCTCCTTCTTGGGAGCGGCTTCAGCTTTCGGCTCAGCTTCCTTCTTGGGCGCTGCCTTCTTTGCCGCGGACTTCTTGATGTCCGTGATCTTGATTTCCGTCAAGGACGCGCGGAAGCCGTTGAGCTTCTGGTATCCTTTGCGACGCTTCTTCTTGAAGACAAGAACCTTGTCTCCCTTCAGGTGCCGTTCTACGACGGCGTGGACGGCCATGCCGTCTACCGCGGGGGCGCCAACAGTGACGTCACCTCCTTTGTCGACGAGGAGGACGCGGTCAAACTTGACCTTCTTGCCTTCCTCAGCGTCAAGGCGGTTGACAAATACCTGCTGGTCTTTCTCTACCTTGTACTGGTGCCCTGCGATCTCTACGATTGCATACATGAGTATTGATTTTTTCCCACAAAGGGGCCGCAAAGATAGTGGGAAAGTCTGAAAAGCCCAAACCTATTTGCCCCCCCGGCTCACCAGCCAAACGCCCCCCAACACCACGGCTCCTCCGACAAGGTGCAGGATGGTCAGTGGCTCGTCGTCCAACCAGCCCCACATCGTGGCAAACAGCGGGATGATGTAGGTCACGGTGCTGGCGAACAGGGCGTTGGTTTTTTGGATGATGCGGTTGAAGGCAATCAAGGCCAGGCCGGTGCCGACCACGGCAAGGACGGTCACGGCAATCAGCCCTCGGGGACCTTCGGGATGGGCCGCAGCCACGGACAGGCCAGGACCGGCGAGGGCCACGGCCAGGGCCGGCAAACTCATGAGCCCAAGCGACAAGGCGGCCACGGCCGCTGCGGGAACGTGACCGAGCTTGTTGCGAATCAGGTTGACGCTGAGTCCATAGCACGCCGTGGCGAGCACCACGCGTCCTGCGCCCCACACCATGCCCGGTTCCAACGACACCCCCATGCCTGGTTGAAAGGCCAGGACCGCTGCGCCAATCAGGCCCACGACCAGCCCCCACACTTGCAGTCGTTTGATGCGCGTGCCAAAGAGCGCCACCCCCACCACGAAGGTGAACATGGGCGTCAGGGCATTGAGCATGCCGGCGACGGAGGAGGGGATGAGGGTTTGGGCTGTGGTGAAGAAATAGGCCGGAAGCAAGTTGCCGACGCCGCCCACCAGCAACAACCAAGGCAAGGTGGCCCGGGTGAGGTGTTTGCGGTGGGCCACGGCCACGGGCAACAGCGCGAGGCCGGCGATGGCGATGCGGCCCATGGCCACGTCAAGGGCCGGAAACAGCGGGGTGCCATCCGAGGCGAACAGCGCGATCTTCATCAGGATGAAGGAACTGCCCCAGATGAATCCGAGAATGAGGAGGGCCAGCCCCATGGCTGCGTTGGAGGTCCGCATGAGGATGCAAAATTAGCACAAGGCGCATGGGGCACAGGGAGTCGACTTCTATCTTTGAATCATGCGAATCCCCTTTCTTTTGGCCTTGGTTGCAATGTTGGCATCCTGTGGAGGAAGCCAAGCCCCCGCCGTCGACACGGTGTACGAAGAGTACCACGTCGAAGGCACGGTGGACAAGACCGTCGCGGAGATGTCTGTCGAAGGCATGATGTGTGAAATCGGGTGTGTGGCGAAAGTCCGAAAGGAGCTCCTCGAAGTGCCCGGCGTCGCCTCGGCCACCATCGATTTCGAAAAGGACCGCCAACTGAATGTGGCCATCGTGGAATACGATGCCGAGGTGGTGGAAGCAGAAGCGCTGGTGGCCAAAGTGACGGCCATCGGCGACGGCATGTATCCCGTGCACCGCATGGCGGTGACCCACCACGGTGAAGCAGCCATGAACCCATGAGTGGAGCGCGGCTTCCTTTGGCGCGCGCGTCGTTTTGGCTGGCCTTCCTCGTGGTCTTGGCCGGCAGCGTGGTGCGCATGACGGGAAGCGGCATGGGGTGTCCGGACTGGCCCAAGTGCTTTGGGCTGCTCGTGCCCCCCACCGAAGCCTCCCAAGTGACGTGGACCCCCGGGGCCGAGTACGACGAAGGCCGCATGCTCGTCAAGAACGATACGCTGTGGGTCGCCCAATCCGCGTTTGTGGCCCGCGACTTTGACGTGGAGCGTGCCCGCGGCCAATGGCAACCTTACCTCAAACACGACTACGCCACCTTCAACGCTGCCCACACCTGGATTGAATTCATCAACCGCTGCCTCGGCGCCCTCGCGGGCATCCCCGCGCTGCTTTTGCTCTTGGCTGCGGCGCTGTCACGGGACTTGCGCACCACGCTCCTCGCCTTGCTCGGTGTGCTGGCCCTGGGCTTTGTGGCGTGGCTGGGCAAGCTCGTCGTCGACGGCAACCTCATCCCGCACAGCATCACGATCCACATGCTTGGCGCCCTCGCCATCCTGTGCATCGACAGCGTGATCATCCAACGCCTGCGCGGCCTCACCGTCCGGTGGCACCGCTCTGCGCGTTGGGGCTTGGCCCTTGCCTTGGCTGTGACCTTGGCCCAAATCCTCACGGGCACCGAAGTCCGCGAGGTCGTCGACCTGTTGCTCAAGAAAGGTCTCGGCCGACCTGACCTCGCAACCTCCCTCGCCGAGAGCCACGTGCTGTACTTGATTCACCGCTCGGGCTACTGGGTGGTGTTGGCGGCGCACGCATTTTGGATTTGGCGCATGGGTCCCTTCGGCCAAAAGCACGTCCTCCGTGCCCGCAATGTGGTTGTGCTGCTCCTTGTCGGCCAGCTCGCCACGGGCCTGTTGTTTGCCTACGGCGCGTTCCCGGCCTGGGCCCAACCGATTCACCTGCTCTTGGGCCTCGGCGTGTTTCTCACGTCTTGGGGCCTGTACTGGCGCACAACCTCCCACTGAATGGCCCGCACCCCAACCTCCGACATCCCTTTGGGCTTCGAAGCCCCCGCTTTTGCCTTGACAGACGCGGTCACCGGCACCACTGTCACCTCCAATGACGTTTTTGCGGGCGGTCCAACCGTCGTGGTGTTCATGTGCAACCACTGTCCGTTTGTCGTTCACATCCTCGAGGCCTTTGTCGCCTTTGCGTCAGAATGCCGCGACAAGGGGGTCAACGTGGTGGCGATTTCCAGCAACGACGTGGTGAACTACCCGCAGGACGACGTGCCCCTTATGAAAGCGTTGGCAGAATCCCACGCCTTCACCTTTCCCTACCTCTACGACCCCACCCAAGATGTCGCCCGTGCCTACGACGCGGCGTGCACTCCAGACTTCAGCGTGTTTGACGCCAACCGCACCTGCGTGTATCGGGGACAGTTTGACGGCGCTCGCCCGGGCAACGACATCCCTGTGACAGGCGAAGACCTGCGTCGTGTGGTGGACCTGTTGCTCGCAGGCAAATCCGTCCCCGCGGAAGGCCAAAAGCCCTCCATCGGTTGCAACATCAAGTGGCGCTGAGTCCGTCGAGGGCTTCGCTCCACCCCCAAGCTTGAGGTGAGGCCGCTGTGCCGGCCAAGGTCAGCCCGATGCGCGTGACGTGTTCGGCCGTGGTGTCGCCGATGGCGATCACAGGCGCGGTGCCCCCACTGGCCTTGTACCCCTCCGCGTTGGAGGGGCTCAACACCAAGGCCACCTCGTGGTCAGGCAAAGCCACTTCTCGGGCCTCCACATTGTAGAAGTGCCAGGGCTTGGCGTGAGACAGGTGCCCTTCCCAACGGCGCATGGTGCGGTTGGCGTGGGGAATCCAAACCGTCGCGTCTCCGACCTCTTGGGCCAATGTCTTGAACACCTCTTCCGGATTGCCGTTGCCTGTCCAGGCAATGTGGGTGCCAGAAGGCAACGCTTGGCGTGTGCCTTCGCCCATGGTGGCGATGCGGAATTGAGACACGTCGTGCGTGGCGGTGAAGAGGGCCGCGCATTTGGGCGAGCCCAAAAACAGCCAATCGCCCTCCGCCGGGGCGCCCGGCATGGCCTCGCCCGAGGGACTCACCTCGATGCACGAGGCCCCTTGAAGGTCTGCGCCACGGGTGGCAAAAAGCGCACAGAGCGGTGCGTCAGGCGCCAAGTCTTGCGTGATGAAGGCCGAGGGCCAACGGGCCGGCGTGGTCAACTCGTGAAGGAAGGGACCCTCTGTTGCGTCGGAGGCCGACACGTCAAACCAGGCCTGTCTCAGTGGGCCGCGGGCCTCGCCGAGATAGGTGTAGACGTTTCGGGTGCCGCCTGGCACGTAGGCGCCAAACGGGAGCTGGCAGCCGCCTTCCAATTCCCGAAGGATGCTCCGTTCCAACCCGATGGCGTGGACCGTGTCTGGGTCCGTGAGGGCTTCCACAAAAGGAAGGAGGGGGTCGCCTTCACGCATCTGCAAGGCGAGGGCGCCTTGGGCCGGTGCGGGCACGAAGTTCAAGGGGTTGAGCACGTGAACGTGCAGGTCGGTGAGGTCGAGTTCCAGGCGGTGAACGCCTGCGCGGGCGAGCATGATGGCGTCGTACTGTCCGTCGCGGAGTTTTTGGATCCGGGTGGGCACGTTGCCGCGCAACGCTTCGATGCGGAGATCGGGTTGCCCCAGTTCGAGTTGGTTCTTCCGCCGCATGGACGAAGTGCCCACCACGCCGCCACGCCGGACGTGAAAGGGCGTGGTGAGGTCCACGGATTCGGGGCGCACCAAGACCACGTCTTCGACGGGCCCGCGGGGGGGCACGGCGGCGACCACGAGCCCGGCTGGCGGGGTCGTTTCGAGGTCCTTGTGGCTGTGCACGGCGAGGTCGACGTCGCCGTCGAAGAGGGCCTGTTCGATTTCTTTGGTGAAGAACCCCTTGCCCTCCATCTTGTCGAAGCTGACGTTCTGGATTTGGTCTCCACGCGTCTTGAGCACCACAATCTCCACGGTGGCACCGCGGGCCTGCAGGAGGTCACGGACGTGGTGGGCCTGCCACAACGCGAGGTCGCTGCCGCGGGTGCCGATGCGAATGTGAGGGGCGGTGGAAGACATGGGAGAAAGGTACGCGCGCCGGGGCGAGGGAGGTCAGGACTTGCGAAGCTGTTCGAGCACCGCCTCTTTGGCCAACTTCATGGGCAAGCCGACGTACTTCTTCTCGAGGTAGGCGACGATGCGTTCCACCACTTGACGGGCTTCCGCATCCAACCCTTCGAGATCTTCGGCAAAAATGTCGCCCATCGCCGTGTCGCGGATGGCCTTGATCATGTTGGGCAGCTCGATGAGGGACAGCTCGACTTCACGGGCTTGCAGCCGTTCGATGTATTCCACCAATCCCGCCTCGAGGAGAGATTCGCACTTGCCGACTTCGGTGGCGCGGATGGCGAGGTTTTGGTCTGCAATTTCCTTGAGCGCGGTCATGTCCACCACGGTCAACGCTGGGCGCTCGCGGAAGCCTGCGTCGAGGTCAGAAGGAACGCCAAGATCCAACACGTGCAGGGGACCTGCGGGCAACATGCGGGCGTGTTCCCCCGTGAGAAGGGCCTGGTCGCTGCCGGTGCAGATGACGATGGCTGCGGGTCCTGCTGCGAGGGCATCAGGAAGCGCCTCGAGGGTCCCCACCTTGGAGGTGTGCAGGATGTCCGCCAAGGCCTGCGCGCGCTCCAAGGAGCGGTTGAGGACGTGGACGTTGTGGTAGCCGGCCTTGTCAAGAAAGCGTCCCACGGAGGTGTTGGTGGCCCCTGCGCCAATCATGAGGATGGACGCGTCTTGGGGGAGGTTCCATGCCTTGAAGGCCTGCCAACCGAGGGAATTGACCGAGACGGCTTGGGTGGCGACGTCGGTGTCGGTGAAGACTTTTTTGGCCGTTTCAACCACAGAACGGCCCGTCACGCGGAGGCGGTCGCCGGCGAGCCGGTGCTTCATGGCCAGGTCAAACGCTTCCCGCACCTGCGTCAGGATTTCGCGCTCCCCGAGCACCATCGACTCCAAGCTGGAGGCGACGCGCATGAGGTGACGCATGGCGTCGTTGCCTCGGTAGGTCTGGAGGGCGGCCATCACGCGTGACAGGGCGTCAGGCTCGAGGTTGAAGTGCTGCAACAGCTGCGAGGTGCGGCCCATGCAGAAGTACTTCTCGTCGCTCATGACGAACTCCACGCGGTTGCAGGTCGACAAGAAGACGATGCCGTTCAATTCCAGCGCCTCGCGCCATTGGCTGAGCACTTGGGGTTGGTCTTCCGGCGCCACGTGGAGCAGTCCCACGTCCTCGATGGAGGCGTGCTGGAAGTTCAACGACAGGATCTGGAGGTGTTCTGCGCCCATGGTGCATTGCAAAGATGCGCGCAATTGCCGTGGGGCAGTGTCATGCGGAGGTCAGAAGTTCCGTCCGGCGGGTGCAGGATTTGGCCTTCAGACGCCTTTCGTGTAACTTATACACGCATTGACCTTTCCACACCTTCAGGCTTTGTGACCATGACGTTCTTCACGGAATTCTTGCGAAACCCCAGGCAAAACGCCAGCATCGTCCCCAGTGCCCCTGCGGCCTGTGAGAAGATGTTTGAGGGGCTCGACATGGCCTCGATGAAGTATGTCGTGGAGTTGGGTCCTGGCACGGGATGCTTCACGAAGGAGTTGATGGCGCAATTGCCCGCCTCTGCGGAGATGTTGATGCTGGAAATCAACCCCACCTTCTGTCCCAAATTGGAAGCCGAGTACGGCCACCGTTTTCACGTGCGGCAGGTGAGCGCTCACCTCATGGACGAGGTGGTGAAGGAACTGGGCTGGCCCCGCATTGACCTTGTGGTCTCTGGCCTGCCCTACACGCTTCCCGATGCGGTCATTGATCCGTTGTTTGACAGTCTCAAGCGACGCACCAAGGAGGGCACGACCTACCGGTTCTTCACGTATGTGCCGCCGTTGATGAAACGCAAGTACGAGCCTTCAGGTTTTGAGCTGACGTTGGAGCATCTGGTGGTCAAGAACGTGCCGCCGATGTGGATTTACTCGGCGAAGGCCCGGACATGAAAAAGGCGTCCCGAAGGACGCCTTTCCACGAATCGTCAAATTCTGAGATCACCCGCTGCACATTTCGCAGTCGGGACCGTTTTCGATGCTGCAAGCTTGCACCTGCTGCTCGTAGGTCATCTCTTCCGGTTTCGCGGCCACGGCGGCTTGTTCGGCCTGGGGCTGCGTCTTGTACTTCTTGTCTACCGTGAACTTGATGGCGTCGGTGGCCGCTTTGGTTCGGAGGTAGTACATGCCCGTCTTCAGGCCCTTCTTCCATGCGTAGAAGTGCATGGACGTGAGCTTGGAGTTGTTGACGTTCTCCATGAAGATGTTGAGCGACTGGCTCTGGCAGATGTACGCACCGCGGTCTGCAGCCATGTCGAGGATGGCGCGCTGGGGAATTTCCCATGCGGTGCGGTACAACACCTTGAGGTTCTCTGGAATCTCGTCGATGTTCTGGATGGAGCCGTTCGCCGCGATGAGGCGGTTCTTCATGTCGTCGTCCCACAATCCGAGCTTGGTGAGGTCGCGCAACAAGTGCTTGTTGACCACGATGAACTCACCTGACAAGGTGCGACGGGTGTAGATGTTGCTTGTGTAGGGCTCAAAGCACTCGTTGTTGCCGAGGATTTGGGCCGTCGAAGCGGTGGGCATGGGGGCCATGAGCAACGAGTTGCGCATGCCATGCTCCTTGATTTCATCCTTGAGGATGTCCCACTCCCAACGGTCCGACGGTGTCACGTCCCACATGTCGAACTGGAGCTTGCCTTCGCTGGCTGGAGAACCGGGGAACGTTTCGTAGGCACCCTCTTCCTTGGCCATGTCCTTGGACGCGGTGCACGCGGCGTAGTAGATGGTCTCGAAGACGTCCTTGTTGAGCTGACGGGCTTCGTCGCTGTCGAAGGGGAAGCGCATCAAAATGAAGGCGTCGGCCAACCCCTGCACACCGAGTCCGATGGGACGGTGACGCATGTTGGAGTTGCGCGCTTCAGGAATGGGGTAGTAGTTGCGGTCGATGACGCGGTTCAAGTTGCGGGTCACGCGGTAGGTGACTTCGAACAACTTGTCGTGGTCAAACGTGCGGTCCTCCTTCACAAACTTGGGCACGGCAATCGACGCGAGGTTGCACACCGCCACTTCGTCGGGCGAGGTGTACTCGATGATCTCGGTGCAGAGGTTGGAAGAACGGATGGTGCCGAGGTTCTGCTGGTTGGACTTGCCGTTGGCGGCGTCCTTGTAGAGCATGTACGGCGTGCCCGTTTCGATTTGGCTTTCGAGGATCTTGAACCACAAGTCTTGCGCCTTCATGGTCTTGCGTCCCTTGCCTTCCGCCTCGTACTTGGTGTAGAGGGCTTCAAACTCAGGACCCCAGCTGTCTGCCAATCCTGGGCACTCGTTGGGGCACATGAGCGTCCAATCGCCGTTTTCTTCGACGCGCTTCATGAACAGGTCAGGCGTCCAGAGGGCGTAGAACAAATCGCGGGCGCGCTGCTCCTCCTTTCCGTGGTTCTTGCGCAGATCGAGGAAGTCGAAGATGTCCGCGTGCCATGGCTCGATGTACACGGCAAAGGAACCCTTGCGCTTTCCACCGCCCTGGTCCACGTAGCGTGCCGTGTCGTTGAAGACGCGGAGCATGGGGACGATGCCGTTGGACGTGCCGTTGGTGCCTTTGATGTACGACCCTGTGGCGCGGATGTCGTGAATGGCGAGGCCGATGCCGCCGGCATTCTGTGAAATCTTCGCGCACTGCTTGAGCGTGTCGTAGATGCCGCTGATGCTGTCCTCTTTCGTGGTGAGGAGGAAGCAACTGGACATTTGAGGCTTGGGCGTGCCTGCGTTGAACAGGGTGGGCGTGGCGTGGGTGAACCAGCCTTCGCTCATCATGTTGTACGTCTCAATCGCGCTGTCCATGTCGTCCTTGTGGATGCCCACGGCGACACGCATCAACATCTGTTGGGGACGCTCTGCGATTTGGCCTTCAATCTTCAAGAGGTACGAACGCTCCAACGTCTTGAATCCGAAGAAGTCGTAGCTGAAGTCGCGGTCGTAAATGATGCTCGAATCGAGCAACTCTGAGTTTTTCTGGATGATCTCCCAAACATCCTCCGCGATCAAGCTCGCGTTCTCTCCTGTGATGGGGTCCACGTATTCGTGGAGGTCCTTCATGGTCTCCGTGAAGGACTTCTTCGTCGCCTTGTGCAAGTTGCTGACCGCGATGCGGCTGGCAAGTTGGGCGTAGTCGGGGTGCGTCACCGCATTGGTGGCCGCGACTTCGGCAGCGAGGTTGTCCAGTTCCGTGGTGGTGACACCGTCGTACACCCCTTCGATGACGCGCATGGCGACTTTGGTGGGATCAACTGCGTCGTGGAGGCCGTAGCACAATTTCTTGATGCGGGCTGTGATTTTGTCAAACTGGACCGGTTCGCGCCGGCCATCACGCTTCAATACATACATGCGAGAGGGAGAAAGAAGGTTATCGTGGAGAGGTTGGGAATCGTTGGGGAAGAAGCCTTAGAAGTCGGCGTCGAGGCTGAAGCTGTTGTCTTCTTCCGAAGCTTTGTTGAGGACACCGGCCTTTTGGTACTCGCCGACGCGCTTCTCGAAGAAGTTCGTCTTGCCCTGGAGGCTGATCATGTCCATGAAGTCGAAGGGGTTGGTGACGTTGAACACCTTCTCGTTGCCGAGTTCGACGAGGAGGCGGTCCGCCACAAACTCGATGTACTGGCTCATGAGGTCGGCGTTCATGCCAATCAGGCGCACGGGAAGGGCGTCGCAAACGAACTCCTTCTCGATGGCCACCGCGTCGAGGATGATCTTTTCGATGGTTTTCTTGGGGAGCTTGTTGACGATGTGGTCGTTGTAGAGCATGCAGGCGAAGTCGCAGTGCATGCCTTCGTCGCGGCTGATGAGCTCGTTGGAGAAGCTCAAACCTGGCATGAGGCCGCGCTTCTTGAGCCAGAAGATGGAGCAGAAGCTGCCCGAGAAGAAGATGC
Source organism: uncultured Comamonadaceae bacterium (assembly GCA_964527895.1). Lineage (GTDB taxonomy): Bacteria > Bacteroidota > Bacteroidia > Flavobacteriales_D > Sanyastnellaceae > UBA11663. Next base: position 36,995 of record CAZGQI010000015.1, read on the forward strand.
CTTCCACGGCCGCGAATGCGACGATGCGCTCTGCGAAGCTGCCGTTCTCAATCCACTCGAGGGCCCAGTTGGCCTTTTCCTTCACGCAATCGAGGGTTTCGATGGCGTTGAAGAGCTTGTCCTTCTCGGCCTTGTCCTTGATGTAGGTGTCGATCAACAACGAGTAAGTCTCGCTGTGGATGTTCTCCATCATGATTTGGAAACCGTAGAAGAACTTGGCTTCTGTGTACTGCACCTCGGCCACGAAGTTCTCGGCGAGGTTTTCGTTTACAATGCCGTCAGAGGCAGCGAAGAAGGCGAGGATGTGCTTGACGAAGTAACGCTCGTCGTCGTTGAGCTTGTCGTTCCAGTCGACAATGTCGGCGGCGAGGTCAATTTCTTCTGCCGTCCAAAAGCTCGCTTCAGACTTCTTGTAGAAGTTCCAGATGTCGTTGTGCTCGATCGGGAACAAGACAAACCGGTTGGGGTTGTCCTCCAAGATGGGCTCCGTCACGGCCGTGTTCTCAGGCAACACCTCTTCGATGGAGGTTTGCGTCTGTTCGACGAGGTTTTCTGGGGTGGGTTCCGTGTGGTTTTCCATGGGTCTTGGGGTTGTTCCTGATCCAAAAAATCAGGGGGGAGGATGACACTGCTGCAAGGTTGAATGTTGCAGCCAAACTGAGATTTGACGATTCTAAAAAGGGGTTTGCAATGTGGACGAAAACACGCCGCCCTCACGCCCTTCAAAGAAACTCTCCAACACCCCTAAGAGGCAAACACTTTCCGTTCACAATCGGGGTGAGTTCTTAACAATGGCCGTGGATGAAAACCACAACGGACTCAGAAACAAGATTTTGAGTCGTGAAAGGAAGGGTCAAAATACCCCCTTTGGGTGAGGGATGTGCAAAAAGTTGGCACGGTTTTTTTGGCAACGAATTTTGGCCAACAGGGGGGTGCATCAAGTTGTACTTTTGCTTCATGCTAGCGAAGCTTTTCAAGGCCTTTGTCGGGGACAAATCGGCCAACGACATCAAGGAGGTTCAGCCGGTGGTGGATCGGGTGAAGGAAATCGAACCTTCTTTGGCCGGACTGAGCGCAGACGACCTGCGCGCCAAGTCGGCAGAACTCCGCAGCCGCATCCAAGACCATGTGGCAGGCGAGCTCCAACAAATCAAAGACCTCCAAACCCAGGCCGCTGAACTTCCGCTCACGCAACTCGACCAAAAGGAAGCGTTGTTTGAGCAGGTCGATGCCCTCGAGCTTCAAGTCAACGAGCGCATTGAAGAAACCTTGGCCGACATCATGCCCGAGGCGTTCGCGCTCGTGAAGGAGACGGCCCGCCGCTTTGCTGCGGAAGGCGCTGTGGAGGTGACCGCGACGGACATGGACCGCGAGATTGCGGCCAACCGCGACCTCGTGACCATCGAAGGCGACAAGGCTTACTGGCAGAAGTCTTGGACGGCTGCAGGGTCTCCTGTGACGTGGGACATGGTGCACTACGACGTGCAGCTCATCGGAGGGGTGGCCCTTCACCGCGGCAAGGCGGCCGAAATGCAAACGGGGGAAGGAAAGACCTTGGTGGCCACGCTGCCCGTTTTCCTGAACGCCCTCGCGGGTCGCGGCGTCCACGTGGTGACCGTGAACAATTACCTCGCGCGTCGCGACGCCGAGTGGATGGGTCCGCTCTACGAATTCCACGGCCTCACCGTCGACTGCATTGACAAGCACCAGCCCAACAGCGAGGCGCGCCGTCAGGCGTACAGGTGCGACGTGACGTTCGGCACGAACAACGAGTTTGGCTTTGACTACCTGCGCGACAACATGGCCATGCGGCCGGAGCAGCTCGTGCAGCGCAAGCACCACTTTGCCATCGTGGACGAGGTCGACTCGGTCCTCATTGACGAAGCGCGGACGCCTCTGATCATCAGCGGGCCCACGCCCAAGGGCGACGAGCACGAATTTGACCAGCTCAAGCCCAAGGTGGTGAGCTTGGTCCAAGTGCAGCAAAAGGCCGCGCAAGGGTTCTTGGCCGAGGCGAAGAAGAAGTTGGTGGACGGCGCGTCCAAGGAAGAGGTGGAGGAAGGTGGTTTGGCCTTGTACCGTGCGTACCGTGCGCTGCCCAAGAGCAAGCCCCTCATCAAGTTCCTCAGCCAGGACGGCATGCGCCAGCAGCTCCTCAAGACCGAGGGCTACTACCTCGCGGACAACCAGCGAGAGATGCACAAGGCCGATGCGGAGCTCTTCTTTGTCATCGACGAGAAGCAAAACCAAATCGAGCTCACCGAGAAGGGCATCGAGTACC
>CAZGQI010000016.1:0-38305 GCA_964527895.1 uncultured Comamonadaceae bacterium
CGGTGACGATCAACGCTGAGGGCGTGTTCATCAACGACGCGCAGGTGACTGTGGCTGACATTGAGGCCGACAACGGTGTGGTGCACGTCATCGACGCGGTGTTGTTGCCCCCAACCCCAGACAACATTCACGAGGCAACTGCCAGCTGGAATGTGATGCCCAACCCAGCGAAAGATGTGGTGACGTTGACGGGTGTGAACCCCGCTGCGACGTTGGCGCTTCTCGACATGACGGGGCGCACTGTGCGCGAGTTCGCACAAGGCACGACGGTCTTGACCGTGGGTGACTTGACCCCAGGTACGTACATGTTGACGGTCAACGACGGCCGCAACCTCGAATTGAAAAAAATCATGGTGCAGTAAGGCACCGATTGAAACCATGGAAAAGGCCCCTTTCGAGGGGCCTTTTTTGTGTCAAGAATGTTGTAAAAAGGGCGGGCGTTCGGTCAGGAGGTGCAGTGCTTGAGCGCGTCCAAAAGGTCTGGATGTTTCCATTGGAATCCGGCGTCGAGGAGGCGAGAGGGGCTCACGTTTTGGCCTTCGAGCAGCAGCGACGACATCTCGCCCATGGCCAAGGAGAGGGCAAAGCCAGGGACCTTGGGTGCCCAATGCGGCCGATTCAAGGCCTTGGCCAACGTTTGGGAAAATTCCTCGTTGGTGTTGGCGCGGGGCGCCACGACGTTGTAGGCGTCGGATGCCTCCGGGGTAGCCGCGGCCCAAGTGATGAACTGGATGACGTCTTCGAGGTGAATCCAGCCCATGTGTTGTTGACCTGAGCCGAGGGGAGCGCCAAGGCCAAATTTGTAAATCGGGAGCAGCTTGGCCAAGGTGCCCCCGTCGGGAGACAGGACCAACCCCAGACGCATTCGGACCAAGCGAAACGGCGCGGTGGCCTCTGGTTGCGCTGCACGCTCCCACGCCTCCGCGACATCCGCAAGGAAGCCGTGGCCTTTGGTGGATTGCTCGTCGCAAGGCTGCGGCGCGTGGCCGTAGATGCCGATCGCGGAGGCTTGAATCCATGTGCCTGAGAACCCTGTCTGCACCAGCGCTTCACGCAGCAGGTGAGTGCCCAGCGTTCGGCTTTCGAGGATGGCCCTGCGGTGCGATCCTGTCCAGCGTTGGCCGACAGAGGCCGCGGCCAAATGGACGATCACATCCACACCCTCCAGCGCCTCCAAGGGGAATTCACCTTGAAAGGGAGACCACACAAACGGGGTCGAACCGTGGACGGATCGTGCACTGCGTCCAAGGGTTCGGACCGAGTGTCCCTCGTCCACCAATGCCTTGACCAAGGCCTGCCCAATCATTCCTGTGGCGCCTGTCACCAACCAAGATTGAAGTTTCATGCGTATCTTTTAGTTCGGAGAGCATCTCCAGACACACTAACCACTTGACTGACCCCATGTTCGATTCACCCTCGCGACTCGGCTTCTCTGGCCTGTGGATGGCTTTTGGGCTGTGGCTTTCAGTGCTTGGCGTGCAAGCGCAGGGAGATGTCGATTTGGACGAAGGGGTGATGTCCCACAACATGGAAGCGGTGGCTTTCATTCCCAAGGCGGACATGTTGACGGAAAAAGTCAACGACATCGCCTCCTGGTACGACGAGGAAGAAGACATCACGTACTTGCTGGTGGGGTGTGAAAACGGGACTGCCTTGTTCCGCATGTTGCCTGGTGCGCGGCCCATCTTCATGGGGAAGCTGCCCACCCAAACGGTGGCGAGTCTGTGGCGCGACATCAAAGTCGTCCAGGATCACGCCTACATCGTCAGTGAAGCGCCTGCCCATGGCATGCAGGTGATGCACCTTGAAGCACTTCGAGCTTGGTCGCCGTTGGATGGTCCTGTGACATGGTCACCCGACACAGTGGTTTCTACGCCAAGCACGGCGCACAACGTGGTGGCGTTCGAGGAAGCATCCAAAGTCATTCAGGTGGGAACGTCCACCATGGGCGGTGGCGCAGCGATCTTCGACGTGTCTGAACCGTTGGCTCCGTCCTTGATTGGGGGGGTGAGCGAGTATGGCAGTTTTCACGACGCCCAGGCCCTGATTTACAATGGTCCAGACGCCGCGCACGTCGGCAAGGAAATCCTGTTTGCCGCTGGTGGGGAAAAGCTGTGGATTCTGGACATCACCGACGCGAGCGACGTCGAACTCATCGGGGTTTCGACCTACACCAATCCGCACTTTTCACACCAGGTCTGGGTGTCTGACACCCACGACCATGCCTTTTTGGGAGATGAACTCGATGAGACGTCCGCAGGGGGAGCCACGCGGACGATGGTGTTTGATTTGACCGATTTGGACCATCCCCAAGAAGTGGAGGTGTACGAAGCAGAGACCACGGCGTCAGACCACAACCAATACACCCATGGGGAGTGGTTGTTTCAAAGCAACTACCGCGCAGGGTTGCGCATGCTCAGCGATGCCTGGCCGCAATCCAATGTCCTGACGGAACGCGGATTTTTTGATCCGCTGGAAGAGAGTTCAGGACCGGGGTTCCAGGGTGCTTGGTCCCATGTCCTCTGCGAGGAAGAGGGGGTCTTGGCATTCACCTCCATCAACGAAGGTCTCTGGGTGGTGCGTCCTCAGTTTGCGCTTTTGGACAACGTGGCCATCAGCCTGTGTGAATCAGGGACCATTCCCACGCCCAATGTTTGGAGCATGACCTTGAAAGTCGAAGCGGGGTGGGCCTTTCCGATCGACGTCCATGTGGAAGGGGTGGTGATGACCACGGGGCAAGACAACAGTTGGACGGTCACGGAGCCAGGAAGCACCCTGCTCTATTTTGAAGCTTGGGGGTTGGCGGGGGTGCAGCCAAACGTCAATCTGACTTCTCAGCGCTCCACGTGGTCCTTGAACATGCTGACTCCTGATGCCCTTTGGTTTGCCCACTACGAAGATGCCGACGGAGATGGGTTTGGCAATCCCAACATGCCCGTGTGGGGTTGTGGGGATGTGCCAGGCACGTCGACGTTGCCCCTGGATTGTCAGGATTGGAATGCCAACACCTACCCACAGGCCCCCGAACTGTGTGACGGTTGGAACAACGATTGTGACGACGAAGTCGATGAGGGAACGGCCCAATTGGTGTGGTATGCCGATTCGGATGGCGACGGGTTTGGCAATCCCAACGCGCCGGTGGCCTTGAGTTGCACCCCGCTGACCGAGCGCGTTTTGACGCCAGGAGACTGCAACGATTCTGAGGCGGCGATGTACCCTGGTGCGCCGGCGTTGGAAGATGGCATGGACAACAACTGCGACGGCGTCATTGCCGACCTCGAACTCAACCCGTGTCCCGGTGATTTTGATCTGGATGGCAACCGGACCATCAACGACATGCTGCAGATCCTCTCCAATTTCGGATGCGAGTCAGGTTGTTCGTCGAGCATGGACAACCAAGACACCGTCGACACGGCGGATTTGCTGTTGTGGTTGGGGGTCTTCGGACTGGATTGCGATTGAACGTCGTCGCTTTCCGACTTAATGCTCCGCTTGTTGCTGCTCGTGCATCGTGGCATAGAGCCCGCCGGCTTGGAGCAGTTCGGCATGCGTGCCTTCCTCCACCAGTTTCCCTTCGTCCATGACGAGGATGCGGTCGGCGCCACGCAGAGAGGCCAGGCGGTGACTGACCATGATGGTGCATGCGGCTTCTTGTCGCTGAATGGCGGACAAAATGGCGTCCTCCGTCTCGGTGTCCACTGCGGACAAGCAGTCGTCGAGCAGCAACAATTTGGGGACCTTGATGAGCGCCCGCGCAATGCTGACGCGTTGCTTTTGGCCGCCGCTCAAGTTCACCCCACGTTCCCCAAGCAGGGTGTCGTAGCGATGCTCAAATCCCTCGATGTCACCCGCAACTCCTGCGTCTGTGGCGGCTTGTTCAATTTGGGTCAAGGAGGGGGTGTCGTATTCGCTGCCAAAAGCGATGTTGTTGGCAATCGTGTCGCTAAACAAGAACACGTCTTGGGGGACGTAGCCAAACCCTGACCGCATGGCCTTCAGTTCCCACTGGTGAAGCGGGGTTCCATCCAGGGCAATCGTGCCGGAAGACGGGTCCATCATTCTCATGGCCAGCTGCAGGATGGTGGACTTGCCGCTGCCCGTGCGTCCTGTGATGCCCACGGTTTCTCCTGCGTTCACGGAGAAGCTGACTTGGTTCAAGGCTTGGATGCCGGTTTCGGGATAGGTCCACGTGACGTTGTCAAACGTCAAGGCCGGGGCGTTGGACAGGGGCGTTGTCCGTGCTTCGGGGGCCGATTGAACCGCGGGTTGGGCGTGCAAAAAGTCCAAGATGCGGGCCATGGAGGCCTCGGCTTTTTGGACCAGAGAAGTGACCCAGCCCACCGAAGCAAATGGCCAGGTAAGCAGGTTGACGTAGAACACGAATTGGAAGATGTGGCCCAAGTCCAAGTGGCCCGCAGCCACGCGGTGACCGCCCACATACACCGTGAGGATTGTGCTGAGTCCGACCAGCAGCACGATCAGAGGCATGAACATGGCCTCCACTTTCACGAGGTCCAGCACCCGCATCTTGTAGAGGTCGGTTTCGACGTCAAACCGCGCAGCAGCCGCCTTTTCGCGGTGAAAGCTCTTCAGGACGCGCATGCCGGCAATGTGTTGTTGCACAAAGCTGGAGACGGCGCTTTGGGCTTGTTGCTTGGCGTCGCTTTTGCGATGGATGTTCGCCGAGATGAAATAGATGCCCGCAGACATCAAGGGGAGAGGAAGCAGGGCGAAGGCCGTCAAGACCGGGTCGATGTACAGCATGACGCCCACCACGAGAGACACCAAGACCGTCAGGTTCAGGGAGTACATGATGGCTGGGCCGAGGTACATGCGGACGTTGCTGACGTCTTCGCTGATTCGATTCATCAAGTCGCCGGTGTCGTGGACCTTGTAAAAGGTGGTGTCAAGCACCTGGTAGTGGTCGTAAATCGCGGCTTTCAAGTCGTACTCAACCAACCGGCTCATGACGATCACGGTTTGGCGTGTGAGGAAGGAAAACACGCCTTTGATGAGGTAGGCAAGCAGGAAAAGCCCCGCCTGCGCCAATCCGATCCAAACCACCAAATCCAGGACGTCTTGACGGCTTGAAGGGGCTTTGTCCGGCGCGATGTCAGCGCCCACAAGCGCGCCGAGCCAGGTGAGGTTGTCGGGAATGCGCACCTCTTTGGAGGACAATTCGTCGAACGTTGCCCCGTCGTTCAGGGGCACCAAAAAATCGCGGTTGGCATCGTTCAAGGCGTTGACGCCCTCTCCAATCATCGAGGGGGCCCAGACGGCAAACACATTTGTGAACGCGATGAACACCACACCGAGGAACAACCGCCCGCGGTAGTTCCAAATCATGGGGTTGAGAGAGAAGAGGGATTTCATCGTCGTAGCAGCCTCGCGTCAGAACGCAAAGTTCCACGAAACCGACGGCAAAATCGGGAAAAGGCTCACTTGTTTGGCCTGAATCTCCAACGTTCCTTCCAGCAAGTCGCCTTCGTTGTCGAAGAACAGGAAGTAGGGGTTGGCGCGGTTGTAGAGGTTGTAGATGCTGAAGACCCAACGGCGGTCCACCTTGCGGTCGGTGTCGTTTTTCTTGGGGAAGAAGGTCGCACTGATGTCTGCGCGGTGGTAGGGAATCATGCGGTAGCCGTTGCGCGATCCGTACACGTCGGTGACATATCCTTCAAGGAAGTAGCGCTGCACGGGCAGGGTGAGGCTGTTCCCCGTGGCGTAGACGAAGATGGCGCCGAAGTTCCACCGCTCGCTCGGGGTCCAGTCGACGACCACGCTCAGGTCGTGGCGTCGGTCAAACTTGGCAGGGAAGGGGTCGCCGTTGTTCAGCTCTTCAAACACCCGGTCGGTCTTGCTCCACGTGTACCCCACCCAGCCGTTCAGTTCGCCAAACTTGCGCTTCACGAAAAATTCTGCACCGTAGGAGGAGCCGTCCCCAAACACGAGGTTGTTGTCGGGATTGGTGCCAATGTTTTGGTCGGGACGGGTGTTTTCTGCGTATTCGACGAGGTTGCTGAGGTCTTTGTGGTAAAGCTCCACAGAACATTCCCATTCGCGGTTGGCCCCGAGGTCCACGAAATATCCCGCGTTGATTTGGCGTCCGCGTTGAGGCGGCACGAGGTCGGAGCTGGGCACCCAAATGTCCGTGGGCGTCGTGGTGGCCGAGAGCGACGCGAGGTGGACGTATTGGTAATTGATGGACCAACCCGCCTTGACGCTGCTGCGCGGCCCGGTCTTCAACCGTGCACTCAAGCGCGGTTCCCAACCGCCGTATTGCTTGACGAGCTCACCCCCGCCGTAGGTGAGGGTGTCCGCGGGACTGAGCACGTTTTCCCCTGGAACGATGCGGGTGAAGGGGCCGACGTGGCGGAAGTCGCTGTACCGGACGCCTGCATTCACTTTCAAGGCGTCCGTCACATCGACGATGTCTTCGAGGTAGGCTCCGGACTCGTGGCTGTAGGCGACGGTGGCTTCTCCAAAGTCAAATTCGGTGTCGCCCTGCTTGAAGAAAAAGGAGGTGGGGACAAACTTGTGGTACACGTGATCGACGCCGCCGCGGACTTCGTGGCGCAGGTTGGGATACCAACTCAGTTGGGCTTTTTGGGTCCAATCTTGCACCCCGGACTCAAAGCCAAATTGGAAGTCGTCCTGCCCCGATTCAAAGGCAAAATCGTAGCCCGTGTAAGACGCGTTGACGTTCAAGAACACCTTGTCGTTCACCACGTGGTTCCACCGCGAAGAGACCATGGCGTTGCCCCAAGGGATGGACGCACCAAACCCGGCGTCGGCGCTGTTGAAGCTGAACACGTCTCGGCCAAAGTACCCCGACACAAACACCTCGTCTCGGTCGGAAAAGCGGTGGTTGTACTTCGCATTCAAGTCGTAGAAGAAGTAACCTGAACCCGCGGCTTGCGTGGTTTCCACGTAGGGGCGAGTCAAGACGTCGATGTACGTCCGCCGGCCCGACACGATGAAGCTGGATACCCCCTTTTTCACGGGGCCTTCCAAGGTCAGTCTGGAACTGATGAGTCCGATGCCGCCACTGCCTTTGAGCTCATTGCGGTTTCCTTCCTTGAGTCCGAGATCCAGGACACTCGACACCCGTCCACCAAACCGCGCGGGCATGCTGCCTTTGTACACTTCCACCGAGGAGATGGCGTCGGCGTTGAAGACGCTGAAAAACCCAAACAAATGACTCGCGTTGTAAATGGGGGCGTTGTCCAACAGCAACAGGTTTTGGTCCGGCCCTCCGCCACGAACGTAAAAGCCGCTGTTCCCCTCGCCGGCACTCTGGATGCCGGGCAGCATCTGAATGGCTTTCAAGACATCCACTTCGCCCATCAAAGCAGGCAGACGCTGAATGGTCGCCATGGCCACCTCGGCCTTGCCAAGGGAGGTGCTCTCCGTGTTTTGTCCGGCGGTGCCCACCACTTCCGCAGCATCCACCTCGACCGATTGAGGAGACAAGGACACGTTCCATTCCACGTTTTTGGACCCGTCCAGTTCGCGCGTGACAGGGGCGTAGCCAATGAACGTGCATTGCAGTTCTGTGGGACGACTTGGCAAGGTCAGGCTGTAAAAGCCGTAGACGTTGGTGGATACCCCTTTTCCTTGCGACGCATCCAAAATGTTCGCGCCCAGGATGTACTCGCCGGTGTTTGCGTCAGTCACCCGTCCGCTGATGGTGAAGGTTTGCGACCAACTTTGAATGCCGAGAAAGCCGCACGCCAAAAGCACCCATGCTTGATGAAAACTGACTTGAAATTGTGGATGCGATGTCATGGCGAAGGGAAGGGGCGCAAAAGTACCCCGCGTACCTTGGTGCCGAGTGAAAAACAATCCCAAATCTCTCAGGTTCGCCACGTGGTGCGCAATTTTTCTCGCAGGTTGCACTGCGTCCACTCCGCTGGAGGATCCTCGGGTGTTTCGCTACAACGAGAGCGCCGCAATCACCAGCCTCGATCCCGCGGCAGCGCGCAGTCTGGAGCACATGTGGGTGGTCGATCAGTTGTACGATGGATTGGTGGAATTGGGGCCAGACTTGACGGTGCTCCCTTGCCTTGCCGCGTCTTGGACGTTTGACGAAGAACGGCTGGCTTTCCAGTTTCAATTGCGCAGGGATGCGGCCTTCACGACCGGGCGTCCCGTCCAAGCCGACGACGTGGTCTATTCTTTGGAGCGGCTTCGCGACCCCAAAGTGGTGTCTTCGGGCGGGTGGATTTTGGATGCGGTGCGCCCGCAGGGCATTGTCGCATTGAACGACAGCACAGTGGAGGTTCGGCTCCGAGAGGCGTATCCGCCTTTTTTGGGGTTGTTGACGACGGCGTACGGAAGCATCATCGACCACGAAGCCGCGTCCGAAGAGGGCCACGATCTGCGCGACAATCCTGCAGGTTCGGGGCCTTTTCAGCTGGCTTGGTGGATGCCGGATGCCGGTCTCGTGCTGCACCGCCACGAGGGATATTGGGAGAAGGACGAACACGGCCAAGCGTTGCCCTACCTCGACGCCGTGCACGTGGATGTGGTCCAAGACATGGGGGCAGAATGTCTCGGATTGACCCAAGGGCGTTACGATTTCATGAGTGGCCTTCATCCTGCGTACATGGAGACCCTGCTGGACGAGGCCGGGACGCTTCGACCATCCTTCGAAAGCACGCTGAAGCATCTACACATCCCCTTCCTGAAGACCGACTACCTCGGGGTGGTGCTGGATGGGGCGGACACCCCGGAGGCCCTGCGTGATGCACGGGTGCGAAGGGCGATGAGTTTGGCGTTGGACCGCCATGGACTCGCCCGTCACCTGCGCCGCAACGCAGTGACCCCCGCAGATCACTTTGTCCCGCCGACCATGTTGGGCCGAGACGACGTTCATCCTGTGACGCAGGATGTCGCGCAGGCGCAGGCGCTGCTCACAGAAGCGGGATACCCGAAGGGAAAAGGGGTGGGGGAGATTGTGTTGAGCACGACTTCAGATTACGTCGACATGTGTGCGGCTTTTCAGCACGATTGGGCCCAGTTGGGCCTGGATGTCAAGGTCGACGTCGTTCCAGCTTCCGTCCACCGCGAACGCGTGGCCCAGGGGGAAACCGCCATGTTTTACAAGTCGTGGTTGGCCGACCACGCCGATGCCGAGAATTTCTTGGGGTTGTTTGTGGAGGCGAATTTTTCACCGGGAGGCCCCAACTACACGCACTACCGCAATCCCGAATTTGAGCGCGGGTTCCAAGGTGCGCTTGTGCAGGCCGACCGCCCCGAGGCGCGGCTCGAAGCATACCGGGCGCTCGATGCACTCATTCATGAAGAGATGCCCGTCATTCCACTGTTTCACGACCAAGTCACGCATTTTGTGTCTCACCGAATCGACGGGTGGCCCATTCATCCTGTGAACAGGCTGGATTTGCGTCGCGTGGTGAAGCGTTGAATGTCAGTGGCTTTGGCCGCTGTGGACAAATCACCGCCCCAGACAGGACCGAGTTCATGTACCTTGGTGCGACGCGCGCAACGATCTCGCCATGCTCAAAATTGACAGCCACACCCACATTCTGCCCCGTGTCATGCCCAAGTGGTCGGAGAAATTCGGCTACGGGGGATTCATTCATTTGGAAGTCAGCAGGCCTGGCTTTGCCAACATGATGCGGGACGACCACTTCTTCCGTGAAATTGCTTCAAACTGCTGGGATGCAGAGGAGCGCATTGAGGAGTACGGAAAGGATGGTGTCCAGGTGCAGGTGGTCAGCACCATCCCGGTCATGTTCTCGTATTGGGCCAAGGCGAATCACGCCGCGGATTTGGCCCGGTTCCTCAACGACCACATTGCCCAAATCGTTCAGGCCCATCCCCGTCATTACGTGGGGTTGGCCACGGTGCCCATGCAGGACACAGACGTGGCCATTCAGGTGCTGGAAGAGGCGGCCAAACAAGGCCACAGGGGTGTTCAGATTGGATCCAACATCAACGGTCTCAACCTGGGGGATGCGCGTTTCTTTCCCTTTTACGAAGCGTGTGAGCGCCTGGGCATGGCCTTGTTCATCCACCCTTGGGACATGATGGGCAAATCGGACATGGAGCGTTACTGGTTGCCTTGGCTCGTGGGCATGCCGGCGGAAACGAGCCGGGCGGCGTGCTCGATGATTTTCGCCGGGGTGCTCGACAAGTATCCCAAACTTCGTGTCATGTACTCTCACGCCGGCGGTTCCTTCTTGTCGACGTTGGGACGGATCAAACACGGCCACGCATGCCGTCCAGATTTGGTGGCCCTCGACAACCCCGCGTCGCCAGACACTTACCTCGGAAAGTTTTGGGTGGACAGCATCACCCACGATGAACGCCTGTTGAAGTTCATTTTGGAGATGCAGGGCGCTGAACGCATCTGCATGGGCACAGACTATCCCTTCCCGCTCGGAGACCTGGAGTTTGGGACGTTCATGGAGTCCATGGGCTTGGAGGACGACCAGCTGATGCAACTTTTCTCTGGGGCCGCGTTGTCTTGGTTAGGCATGGAGGCCTCAGATTTTGAGTGAGCTTTCTGAAGAGGAGTGTGATGGACCAAGAACTGAAAGACCTGTTGGAACGCTGCAAAGCGGAGGAGCGGAGTGCCCAAACAGCGCTCTATCGCCGCTTCGCGTCCAAGGTCTACGCCACGGCCCTACGCTACACCGACAGCCGGGACGAAGCCTCAGACATCGCCCAAGAAAGCTGGATCAAAGTGTTTCGACATCTGGGGAAGTTCAAGGAGTTCAACAGCTTCGAGGGGTGGGTGCGTCGCATCACAGTCAACACGGCCATCACGCACTACCGAAGAAATCTGAAGCATCGCTACCACGACGACGTGACCGAGACCTTGGCGACGCCACTCGATTTGGCCGCCTCCAAGAAGGCCGATTTCACAATGTCGGAAATCCAAACGGCGATGGCGGCTTTGCCCCGAGGTTATCGAACGGTGGTGCAGTTGTACCTCGTCGATGGGTATTCCCACAAAGAAATTGCGGAGATGCTGGGCGTGGACGTCAACACCTCCAAGAGCCAGTTGTCTCGCGGTCGCAAGCAATTGCAAGCCTTCTTGGCCGCCATGTCTCAACGGGCCAAGCCACAGTCGGACCTTCCCACGAACCCCACGAACTGAAAAAAGTCAACCGTCGAGCAACCATTTGAAGGAATCCTCGTTATCCAAAGGTGGTTACCCCACAAGACCACCGACATTCAACAAAAGGACCATGACATTCACGTCGAACAACATGCCTCCCTTGGACGCCACAGACGCGCCTTGGACGGATGCAGAGATGCACATCCGGGAGACGATGCTTGCAAGCGAGGCCGACGCCCCAAAGGGATTGGAGTCTCAAGTCTTTGAGGCGTTGGATGCTTCGACGTCTGCGCCCCAGACTTCGTCGCTCTTTCGCCTTGGTGCCCTTTTGGTGGCCAGCGGCGTGGCTGTGGCAGCCTTCTTTTGGCCCACGGAGGATGTGGTGGTGAATGTGGGCTCAACACAGGAAGCTCCTGTGATGGCTGTCGAAGCGCCAGTGACAACAGCTGGGCAGAGCGCAGAGGCCCCTGCTGTGCAAGTGCTGGATGAAGAAGTGGCTGACGCTCCTCAAGCAGAGGATGTCTTGACAGAAGCCGAAGTCGACGGTACGGGGAACGTCAACGCGCCCATGGAACCGCTCGAGAACCTCGAAGGTCTGCCTACCACAGAGTTGGAGGGGGGCAACGACGGGGAACGATTCCCGCTCAAATCTGAAAAAGCGGTTCCTGCCACAGAGCGTCGGGAAGCGACCCTGGAAGTCAAGCAGTAACTTGACCCCTCCATGAGGAGGTTGAACATCAACAACGTGATGCATCGTTGCGGGCTGCTTTGGTTCGCCATGTTCTTTTGTGTGGGTGCGTGGTCTGCGGATCGGACGCCCCAAGATTCCATCGTTGTGGACGGCCAACACCTTCGAGTGATTGCAGACGTGCGCATCGACACCTCGGCATGGCAAGTCAGCACTTCTGAAAAGGATTGGTGGTTCGGCGTCGGTTGGGACATTCAAGCTTCTCCCTTGTCCGCCTCGGGCACCCACATTTCCACGCTGGACTTGTTTTCCAACCGTCCGGCCTTGCGCGTGGAGCGCCAACAGGTGATGCGAAAGGGCGGAGGGCGTTTGGGTTTGTTTGCGGAGCACTCCCAACCTTGGACGTTCTCCTCGGAGGATGTTTCCGAGAATGCCAAAGGCTGGATTTGGGGAGACGAAAGGCAGGGGTCGTCGTCCATTCAACAATTCACCTTGACTCCTGACAGCTTGGCCTTTGAAAGAGACACGACCTTGGCGCCCTTGTCGCCGGGTCATGCCGTTCGGGTGGGCGTGAGTTGGGAAGGCCATCCCATGGGGGGGTGGCGTCCGCGCGCGGCGGTGTCGGGATTTGCTTGGAGACCCTTTGGGTGGTCGCTCCGTGCACCAGGTGACCCAGCTTCCTGGATGGCGACAGATGCGTCGGACACATTTCAGCGCGAAGCCATGTGGCGGGCGCGGATGCGGCTGGAGTTGGGCTTGGTGCTGGATTTGGGAGAAAGCTATCCGTCCGCGCGATCTGCAGCTCAATTCAGGGTGGATGCATTCTGGTTGCCAGGCAGCATCGGCGGACTCTTCCTCTCTTTGGTGATGTCCCCAACAAGGCGTTGACGAGATTCGTTGTACTTTGGGAGCATGCTGCCCCGCCTCTCACCGTTTTCATTGCGCGCGCTGCTCGCAGCCACGATTGTGGCATGGGGTGGAGTGTGTGGTACGTCTGCACGAGCGCAGGTGGACGTTGTGAATGGCGGATTTGAAGCGCATTCGATGTTGCCCAATGCCTCAGGTCAGTTTCACCTGGTGGACGGATGGGCGCATGGAGGCGGCGCGGAAGGCATGCCAGATTACTACCATCAATTGGGGACCAGTGGCGGCGATTTGCCGCAGACCCCCCTCGCCAAGGTGAGTGCGTTCGAAGGACGCGCCATTGCGGGTTTCGTGGCGTACACGGACGACCAAAACCCAAGGCACGAATACGTGGTGGGGCGCTTTGTGGAGCCCCTTGAAGTGGGGCAGCGCTACCAACTGCATTTTGCCATCACCTCAGGCCGCGTACACGATTGGGTCAATGCGGGTTTGGGAGTGAGTGGATTGGGGATGGCGCTTTCCACGGAAAAACCAACCCAAGAGGGGCATGAACGGTTGGACCTCGAGCCACAATTCGAAATTCACGAGGCGCTCTACGACAGAAATTGGCGCGAATTCTCTTTTGTGTTCACGGCGACAGAAGCCTTCGAACATGTCACGTTGGGCCTCTTCGGCGACATGCCCAACGTCAGGCGGGAAGAGGCAGGAACGCGCACCATGGCTTACTACTTCGTCGATGACTTTGGCATTGAAGAGGTGAGCAATGAGCTCATGTCAGAAGAGGAGTTGGATCGTGGAGAGCGTGGTTTCACGCCTGCACCCGGCATGTTTGCGCCCAATGCGTTCTCGCCCAATGGAGACGACTTGAACGACACGTGGGTTTGGGCCATGCCTGAAGGTCAAACCGGCCAACTCTCCGTGGTGAACCGCTGGGGACTGGAAGTGTGGCAAGGCCAGGTTTCCGCCAACCTCGGGTGGGATGGCACCGATGCAGCCGGTCATTGGGTGAATCCTGGGATGTATGCGTGGCGGATGGTACTGGACGAAGCGTTCGAGGGCCAAAGCGTGTGGAAAGGTTGGGTGACCCTGGTCAAGTGAGCGCAAAAACGGTTTGGCATGTTCATCCACGCACGGCGTGGCCTGTGGATCTCCCTGGAGGCCTTGAAGGGGCTTGGGACGGTTGGTCGGCCAAACCAGATCTCACATCAACTTGGGATGCCTCCCACAAGGAGGCGGTCATGCGTGTGTTGGACGCACAATACACGGCTTCGGGACTGACCTTGCCCGAGAGTGGTCGGTCGCTCACACACCCTGATTGCCGCGTGGTGACGGTGGGGCATCAACTGGTTTTGGCCGGAGGTCCTGCGTTTTTTCATCACAAGATCCTGACAGCCATTCGCGTCGCCCGAGGCTTGTCCAAGGCGTCCGGTCAACCCGTGGTGCCCGTGTTTTGGATGGCCAGTGAAGACCACGATTGGAAGGAGATTGCCACAGTGCACGGCGCCACGCGGGCCCACGATTGGGCTCCGACTCACCCCGAAGTGCCTCACCCCGTGGGGGACCTTGAATTGGAGGGCATCGAAGAAGTGCTTCACGCGTGGATGGCGGATGGGCTTGACCCTGCGGCGGCAGCGGACATGCAGGCGGATGTCGAGGCGGCTGTGACAGCGGGCGAAACGATGTCCGGTTTGATGCGTCGTTGGTTGCACCGCTGGTACGGCGCAGAGGGGTTGCTCGTGTTGGACCCTCAGGATGCACAGCTGAAAGTCTTGGGGGCGTCGTTGTGGGCCAAAGAGTTCGAAGGCGACGGCGTGCACGCGGTTTTGCGAGGCACCGAAGCCATGGACGGGCCTGCGCACGTCCGAGAAAACAATGTCTTTTGGATCGATGAAGTCCAAGGCCGCAAGGGCGTGATTCGGACAGAAGAGGACGGAGCATGGCAGGCAGGTGACATCTCCTTGGGCGAGGCCCGCGACGGTTGGCATTCTTGGGCTTCTGCAAACGCCATGTCTTGCAGTCCGGGTGTCTTGCTTCGGCCGCTTTACCAAGAATTGCTGCTCCACAGTGCAGCGGTGATTCTGGGGCCGGGAGAGTGGGGTTACTGGCAGCAATTGCCGCAAGCCTTTGCCCATCACGGTTTGACCTTTCCCGCCCTGCGGCTCAGGGACCATGGGGTGGTCGTGTCTCCAGAAGCCCGCGCGTGCGGTTGGACGCTGGCGAAGGGCTGGCTGCACAACGAGGCGTGGGATCGCTGGGTGTTGGACACGTGGATGTCGGAATGGGGAGAAGGCGTGCAAAGACAAGAAGAGGCCCTCGTCCAGTGGAATCGAAATCTACAGGCGTGGGCGTCTGACATTTCGCCCGAACTGAAAGGCCCCGCTGGGGCGTTGGAGGCGGCCACGGCCAAGGCGTGGAAGCAGTGGATGGCCAAATTGCGGAAGTCTTTGAAAGGCTCGAGGGCCCAAGCGTGGGCTTCTGCCCGGCGCGGTTGTGAATCGCTGATGCGCGCGGGAGTCCCCCAAGACCGTTGGGCCAATTGGCACGTTTTGGCCCAAGGTCAGGCCGAGGACTGGAAGGCACAGTGGCTGTCCAAGACCGATGCGCTTGAGACGGTGGTTTGGGTCTTGGAGGACCCAAACGGACCCATTGAAGGGCCTGAAGACAACTCGTCGCCTTCAAATTAGGACCGCATTGAAGCGGCAGATATTTTTGCCGGCCTCATGTCCAACGAAGCACACCACCTCAAGCCCGCCCTTGATGAGCAAGGGTTGAACGCGTCCCCCCAATTGCCGGATGGCGTCAAGAATTACTTGATTGACATCGACGGCACCATCACGGAAGATGTTCCCAACGAAGAGCCGGAGCGCATGGCCACGTGCGAGCCGTTTCCAGATGCCTTGGAAACGTTGAACAAGTGGTACGATGAAGGCCACATCATCACCTTCTTCACCTCGCGTACCGAGGACCACCGCGAGGTGACCGAAGCGTGGCTCGACCGCCACGGCTTCAAGTACCAGGGCTTGTTGATGGGCAAGCCCCGCGGCGGAAACTACCACTGGGTGGACAACCACATTGTGCGCGCCACCCGCTACGAAGGGCGGTTCACCGATTTGGTGAGGGAGCAAAAGACCGTGGAGGTCTTCAAGGGCGAAGAATAATCTTACTTGTAAGCTTGGGCGTCGAGATGGCGCTGCAAGATCAAACTCGCAGCAATCGCGTCGAGGCTTCCCTTGGCGCGGCGCTGCGATTTTTTCATGCCCCCTTTCAATTGAATTTGGGATGCCTCAAAGGACGTGTTTCCTTCGTCGACGAAATGGATGGGGAGGGAGGGCAGCGCCTTGCGAAGTTTCTCGGCCACCTCGTCAATCACCAAGGTGCTGTCCGTCGCACCTCCGACAATCAACATCGGCTTCCCAATGACCACGGCGTCAAAGGGTTCGCGTTGGTGCATGGGCAACACTTCTTGAAGGAGCGAAGACGTCTCTACCGTGGCGTGGGGGGAACACGCAATCTGAAGGGCATCGGTCACAGCGACACCGGTGCGCCGAGCGCCCACATCCAATCCAAGGAGACGTCCCATGAAGGGCAAGGTACAGCAGGGTGGAGTGCTACCTTCGCGTCATGAATGAAAACGCATTGAGGCAACACATCGAATCCGCATGGGCGGATCGGTCGTTGATCCACACAGAGGAGGTTCGCGGCGCGGTGGCTGAGGTCATGGCACAGTTGGACCGTGGCGCCTTGAGGGTGGCCCATCCCGAGGCGGATGGCACCTGGACGGTGAACGAGTGGGTCAAGCAAGCCGTGTTGCTCAATTTTCCCATCCAAACCATGGAAACGGTGGAGGTGGGGCCGTTCGAGTTTCACGACAAAATGCCGCTCAAGCGCGGCTACGCCGAGGCGGGCGTTCGCGTGGTGCCTCACGCTGTGGTGCGTTACGGCGCACACGTCGCGCCGGATTGCATCTTGATGCCCTCCTACGTCAACCTCGGTGCCTATGTCGGAGAACGGACCATGGTCGACACCTGGGCCACGGTGGGGTCCTGCGCCCAAATTGGCGCGGATGTTCACCTCAGTGGCGGGGTGGGCATTGGGGGAGTCCTCGAGCCCCTGCAAGCGGCGCCTGTGATTGTGGAGGACGGCGCGTTCATCGGCTCACGTTGCATTGTGGTGGAAGGTGTTCGGGTGGGCAAGGAGGCGGTGCTGGGCGCCAATGTCGTCCTCACGGCCAGCACGCCCATTGTGGATGTGCGTGGTGAGACCCCTGTCGAAACGCGTGGCGCCGTCCCACCGCGGGCAGTCGTCATTCCTGGAACCCGTCCCAAGACCTTCCCCGCGGGCACCTACCAAGTGCCGTGTGCCTTGATCATCGGAGAGCGAAAGGAGAGCACCGATCGAAAAACCTCTTTGAACGACGCGCTTCGTCAGCACGACGTCGCGGTGTAACTTCCCTCGCATGTCGCGCTCTGTCTTGTTCATTCAAACGGCCTTTCTGGGCGATGTGGTCTTGGCCACCGCGGCCTTGGAAGCTTGGCATGCCGCCCACCCCGAGGACAAGGTGGATGTGCTTGTGCGCAAGCCCATGGACGGATTGTTTGAGGGGCATCCATGGTTGCGGCGCATCCTAGCGTGGGACAAGCGCCCCCGGGTCAAAGGCAAAGATTGGAGGCGGCTCGTGCGTGAGGTTCGCCGCGGGCGATACGACGTGGTGGTCAACCTCCACCGACATGCTTCTTCTGGCATCCTCACGGCGTTGAGCATGGCGCCCATTCGCATTGGATACGCCAACAATCCGTTGGCTTGGCGTTTCACGCATCGGGTTCCGCATCGTTGGGGCGATGGCACCCATGAGGTGGAGCGACACGTGGGGCTTTTGGCTCCTTTCCTGAACGACCGCACGGCGGTGGCGGAGCCCAAACTCTATCCCGGAACCAGTCACGTGGCGGAGGCTGACGCCGTTCAAGCGCGCGATGCGGTGCTTGTGATGCCGGGTTCGCAATGGGCCACCAAGGCCTGGCCTGAAGGTCAGTTTGCGAAGTTTTTGGCGCAAACGGACCAGCGGGTGTTGTTGATGGGCGCGCCCAACGAGCACGCCCTTTGCGCGCGTCTCGCAGAAGGTCTTGACCACGTGACGAATGCCGCGGGAGCGCTGTCCTTGCTTGGCCTCGTTGCGGCCGTGGACATGGCCCGGGCCGTGGTGGTCAATGACAGTGCGCCCTTGCACGTGGCTTCGGCCACCGACACGCCCACAGTGGCCCTCTTTGCGAGCACCGTGCCGCGCTTTGGATTTGGCCCACGGGCAAGCCAGCACGTCGTGGTGGAGGCACCCTCCGAATTGCCTTGCCGTCCCTGCGGGATGCACGGCCGAAAGCGATGTCCCGAGGGACACTTCAAGTGCGGATGGGAGCTTTCGGTGCAGTCCGTGTTGGAAGCGCTGATGAGGGTCGAGCGGGCGTGAGTGAATTTGGGGATGAAGTGTGGATAAATCCGGCCCTCAAAGGGCGTGAATCCGGGGTGTTCCATGGCATCTTCGTAGTCCTTAAATCTTCGCAGCCATGCAATTCATCGTCTCGAGCAACCAGCTTCTTCGCCAACTCCAAACCTTGGGTGGCGTTTTGAGCAGCAGCAACACGTTGCCCATCTTGGATCACTTCTTGTTTGAATTGGCGCCTGGCGAACTCGTCATGACCGCTTCAGACTTGGAAACGACCATGTCGTCCAAAATGGAAGTGCGCACGGACGACACCGGAGCCATTGCCGTGCCTGCGAAGATGTTGCTCGACATCTTGAAGGCGTTCCCAGACATTCCATTGACCCTGAAGGTGGATGCGGCAACGCACGCCGTGGAGTTGACAAGCGATGCAGGCAAGTACAAATTGACCGGCGCCAACGCCGATGAATTCCCACAGGCGCCAGCGCTCGAAGGAGCCACCGGAGTGGACTTGGGGGCGGGGACCTTGGTCTCAGCCATCAACCGCACGTCGTTCGCCGCGGGGAGTGACGATTTGCGCCCTGTGATGAGCGGCATCTTCTTCGAATTGTACGCCGACAACGTGCGTTTCGTGGCGACGGATGCCCACCGCTTGGTGCGCTATGCACGCACCGACGCTTCTGCGCCCGAAACGGCCTCCTTCATTGTGCCCAAGAAGCCTTTGACGTTGCTCAAGAACGCAGCGAGCGCAGCCGATTCAGTGAACATCTCCTTCACCGAGTCCAACGCCTGCTTCACGTTTGACGATGTGACAATCATGTGTCGCTTGATCGAAGGCAAGTACCCCAACTACGAGGCGGTCATCCCCAAGGACAACCCCAACCGGATGACCATCAACCGCAGCTTGTTCCTGCAGTCCATCCGACGCGCGGCCATTTTCGCCAACAAAACCACCCACCAAGTGCGCTTGCGCATCGCGGGGAGCGAGTTGACGGTGAGCGCTGAAGATTTGGACTTCGCGAATGAAGCCACCGAGCACTTGGCATGCAGCTACCACGGCGAGGACATGGAGATTGGCTTCAACAGCAAGTTCTTGGTCGACATGCTCAACAACCTCACTGCAGAGGAGGTCAACCTGGAATTGAGTGCCCCCAACCGCGCGGGCATCATTCGTCCCAGCGAACCAGAAGAGCCCGGAGAAGACGTGCTGATGCTCGTCATGCCGGTGATGCTCAACAACTGATTCAGCTCACCGACGAAGGCCCAAAGTGAGGCGGGCGCGTGCTTGTGCTCGAGCCGGCATTGGTCTGGTCGTCAGACTCGTTTGATTGCGCTGCAGCTTCGCGGGCCCGCTGCGCCAGGGTGTCCGGATGCTCGGGGTGTGCAGCCATCCACCACTCAGGCAACGGGGCATTGGGGTCTTCCCGCTCAAACATGTACACGGGGTCCCTTGGGCCTTGGCGTCGGTAGAGGATGGCGAGTGCGGTGCCAACAATGGCGCCGCTCAAATGGCCTTCCCAACTGACGTGGTCGTCAATGGGGAGCATCCACCACACTATGCCGCCGTAGAGAAAGGCCACGGCCAAACTCACGCGGAGCAGCAGGCGGTTGTTTCGTATCACCCCGCTCGTGAACAGAAAGGCGGCCAGACCGTAGATCAGCCCACTTGCACCAATGTGGTTTCCATCCACCGCCAATCCCCAAAGCATCAGTCCACTCACGAAGAACAGCCAAACCCAAACGCGCAAGGCGATGGAGCGATAGAAGTAGAACAAGAATCCATTGAGGGTGAAAAAACTCATGGTGTTGTTCCACAGGTGCCCCCAGTCTCCGTGCAAAAAAGGATAGGTCAAGATGCCTCGCAGGCCATCCCATTTTCTGGGGTGAATGCCGTGTTTCCGCCAGCCGAGCTCAAGGGTTTCATTCAAGATGAAGACACCCCAAATGCTCACCAGGAAAACCATGGTGAACCACAGGGCGTAGGTCAGCCGCATTCGATCGGTCACCATAGGGGACGTTCTTTCTGCCACAGGCATCTCCTAAAGATAACCTGCGTGGCTCCAACGGTTTGCGGTGCCATTAACACAATGGATGTGAAAACTGCATGAGTGGACGCTGAGAAGGCATGAAGGGGACGGGTAGCTTTGGAAACGACTGCACCCTAACAATCTGCAAGCGTCATGCAACCCAACGAAATCCACGCCCTGATCCAATTGCTGGACGATCCCGACGAAGGAGTGTACCTCCACGTTCGGGAACAGCTGTTGGCCAAAGGAACTTCTGTCTTACCCGCATTGCTCGAATCCAGAGAAGCCCATGCCCAGTGTGAAGAGCACGAGCGCCGCATGGACGAACTCGTCGAAGGCTTGCACGGTGCGTTCGTGCACAACGGCTTGCGCGATTGGTTCGATTCCGGTGCAGAGAGTGCGTTGGAAGGAGCGCTTTGGGTTCACAAGGCGGCGGACCCTTTGTTGGACATGGATGCACTCCGTGCCAGCTACGAGAAGCTCAAGCGCAACGTGTGGCTCGAACTCAATGAAGAACTCACAGCCCTTGAGCAGGTGCGGATCCTGAATCATGTCCTCTACGACATTGAAGGATTCACCAACGCCAAGAGCGGTCAGCCCGACCCCAAGCAAGCCTTGTTGGGGGAGGTGATGGCGGAGTGCAAGGGGAATCCTTTGGGTTTGGGCATTCTCTACTTGAGCTTGGCTCAGGATTTGAACTTGCCGATTCACGGGGTCAACCTGCCTAACCATTTCATCCTGTGCTACTGCGATGAACATCACATTCATCACGAGTCAGATCAGCCAGACAACCAAACACCGGGAGGGGTCTTGTTTTACATCAACCCCTTCAGTCAAGGCACGGTCATCAACAAGGCGGAAGTCAGCGAGTTCTTGAGCCATCTTGAACTCCCCGTGGACGAACGCAACTGTGGACCCTGTGGGAGTGTGGACATCATTCGTCGCTTGATTGGCAACGTGGCATACGGCTACGAGCGCAGCGGACACATCCGACAGGCGGAGAAGATGCGCGAGCTTTTGATGTTTGTGGAAACCGGCGCCACAGAGACGCCATCGCCCGGAGCTTCGGCTGAGGGAGGGGAAGCACCAGAGGGAGGCCTGCTCTAAGTTCTTTCACGGAATCCGATTCGAAAAAGGCGTGGCTTGGCCGCGCCTTTTCGTGTACATTGGCGTCAAATACACACCTCATGTGGACAGAACGCGACAACCGATTGATCCGAGAGTTTCGATTCAAGGATTTTCAAGAAGCCTTCACCTTCATGACAAGGGTGGCTTTCTTGTCTGAGTCTCATGCCCATCACCCCACCATGGTGAACACGTTC
This sequence comes from uncultured Comamonadaceae bacterium, assembly GCA_964527895.1. Classification (GTDB taxonomy): domain Bacteria; phylum Bacteroidota; class Bacteroidia; order Flavobacteriales_D; family Sanyastnellaceae; genus UBA11663. The sequence goes on from CAZGQI010000016.1 coordinate 21,419, forward strand.
AGCTACGTACGCATCGAATTGCACACCCATGATGCAGGGGGCGTGGTGACGCGCAAGGACCACGAATTGGCCCGCGACATCGACGCGCTGCTTCAATGAGGAAAAGATTCTCAAGGCGAGGCTTTTTTTGCGGCGATGGCGCCCGGTGCGCCCGGATTTTGGAGGCAGATACAGCGAGGAGAAGACCAAAGTTGACGACACAAAAAAGGCACCCCGAGGGGTGCCTTTTTCATGGTGTGAATCTCTGCTTACTTGGCTTCGGCAGGGTTGACGAAGGCCTTGATCTTCAGGATGGTTTGGCCTGGGTCGGTGTTGGCGTTGATCGTGACCGTCTTGGTCTGGTTGTTCTTCTTGCCCTTGGAGTTGAACTTGACTTCAATCTCGCCGCTTGCGCCAGGTGCGATGGGCTCCTTGGGACATTGTGGGACGGTGCATCCGCAAGAGCCTTTGCACTTGTCCAAAATGAGGGGCTCGCTTCCGGTGTTGGTGAAGCTGAAGACGTGGGTCACAGCATCTCCTTCGTCCATGGTGCCAAAGTCGTGCTCGTAAGAGTCAAAAACCATGGTGGTCGTGGGGCCTGCGGGCTCCTCCGCTTGGGCCTTGGCTGGATCGAACTTCTCAGGCTTCGCGTTGACAGGTGTCTCGGGAGCGGTTTCAACGGCCTTGGAAGTCACCGTGTCTGAGCCGCCTTCGTTGCACGCTGAAAAGCCGACCAAGAGGGCAGCCATTGTCAATGTGGTGAATGAAAAACGCATGTTGTATGATTTTGATGTTTGATGCAAAAGTAGGTCCCGCCTCAAAAGGTCTTGTGGGCAAGGTTCGCAGCATTGAACGTTCCGTCGTTCAAAACGCGGATGGCTTCTTGCAGCGCCTCGTTGAGTCCCCCAATGACACGGTAAAACGTCTTGCTTTCGTAGGTGTTGCGGCCGAAGAAGGCTTTCAATCGCAATTCAATCGCAGGGAGTGAGCGCGCCCAGTCCTCCTCGTCCACTTCCACACCCTCCTCCACGACAAAGGCCTTGAATGCGGCGATTTCTTCCTCGCTGAAGCCCATGTCGCGGACGAAGTCGTCCTCAGAGGCGTGGCGGGTTTCCCACGCAGTGCGGTGGGCGTCCACCTCTGCGAGGGCGTACTTGCTGCAGAGTCCTTTGCGCAAAATGCGCGAGAAGGTGGGGGAGTTCAAGGTGGTGTCCAAGGGCACGAACAGGTCGGGCAGGATGCCTCCGCCGCCGTACACTTCGCGTTCGAGGATGCGCGTCTTGTGCATGAGGCTGTCTGGCAAGTCCAAACTGTCAAGCGTCATGAATTCACCTTTTTCGTAGCGTTCAAACTTCTCCTTCCGGTAGGCTTCCACGCCTTCGTCGTAGGGCTTTTGAATGCAACGGCCAGCAGGTGTGTAGTACTTCTGGACCGTGAGCCTGACCGCGCTCCCATCCGGCAACCGCATGGGGCGCTGCACCAGGCCCTTTCCGAAGCTGCGTCGTCCGACCACCAGCCCGCGATCCCAATCCTGCACGGCGCCTGACACGATTTCACTCGCACTGGCCGACGCTTCGTCGATGAGAACGACCAACCGTCCTTTCTCGAACAGCCCCTGGTATTGTGCAAATGTGTCCTCACGCTCAAACGCCCGTCCTTCTGTGTAAACGATGAGCTTGTCGTCGCTGAGGAATTCGTCCGACATGGCAATGGCAGTGCGCAGCATGCCGCCTCCGTTGCCTTGCAAATCCAAGATGAGGTCCTTCATTCCCTGACCTTGGAGCGAGAGAATCGCATCCCGAAATTCATCCATTGTGGTCTTTGCAAACCGGCTGACCTTGATGTACCCAATCTTCTTGTCCACCATGTGGGCGGCGTCAATGCTGTAGATGGGGATTTTGTCCCGGGTGATGTCAAACGTCAACAGCTCCGATTCGCCTTCTCGCTTGATGCCAACCTGAACCACCGTGCCTTTGGGGCCTTTGAGAAGCTTCATGACATCGCGGTTGGTGATGCCAATGCCCGCGGTGTTCTCGCCATCGACTTCGACGATGCGGTCGCCGGCGCGGATGCCAAGCCGTTCTGAGGGGCCGCCACTGATGGGGGAGACGACCAGGATGGTGTCCTTGAAAATGTTGAACTGCACTCCAATGCCGTCAAAGTTGCCGTTGAGCGGTTCGTCGGCTTCCTTGAGTTCTTCCGCAGAGAAGTAGACCGAGTGCGGGTCGAGGTCTTCCAGCATTTTCACCATCGCCCGTTCGGTCAAATCCTCGACGCTGACGCTGTCGACGTAGAGTTGTCCGATGTAGCGCATGAGGGTGCCAAACTTTTGGGCTGCCTCTTGCGGCGTCATGTCGTCTTGGGACAAGGCCCCTAATGGGCTCAGGGTCAATGCACCAAGTGCAAGGGAAAGGAGGGTGAAACGGGAAGTCGTCATGAACACCCGAATTTAAGGGAAGCAGAGGGGAGATGGCGGTAACTTCGGGACATGATTCAAGAGACGCTTCAAGGAAATTGGCAAACCCGGATGGGGGTGTTGGCTGTGGCAATGTTTGGTGGGATGGGAATCGCCCTCGGACAAGGTGTGGTGAATGTGAACACCCCGGACTTGGACAAGGCCATTCATGCGATGGAAGTGCAGTCTGAAGTGACGGGCCGAGAGATGGTGGGAGAGGTGATTCCCGCGGAGGTAGATTTTTTTGAGGTGGCCACGCGTGCCGTTGAATCGGGTATGGAGGTCTGGACCTTGCAGGTGAGTTTGCCCGGTGCCCTCGCGGGCTGCGTCTATTTTGACGATTTCCATTTGCCCGTGGGCGCCACCCTTCATTTCCACACGCCGGAAGGCAAATACGAGGAGATTTGGTCGGAGGGGCCTATCACGGACATGGAAAACAACACCCACCGCCGTTGGACCAACGACGAAGTCCCGGGAGATGAACTGGTGATGGTGTACCGTTGCCCTCAGGGGACCACTGAGCTTGCGGCGTTGAGGATTTGTGGGTTTGGGTTTTTTGCGCGGCATCAGCGTTTCTCCCATCCCTGGGATTCCGCCATGGAACGCGGAGGTTCAGATCCATGTCAAGTGGATGTCAATTGCCCAGAGGGAGACAGCTGGGAGTGTGAGAAAGACGCTGTTGTCAAGTTGCGCATCACCCAAGGAGGGGGAATCTTTTTGTGCTCGGGCTCCATGGTCAACAACACGGCCCGCGATTGCCGACAACTCATGTTGAGTTCATTCCACTGCGCCAACGAGGTTGAAGAGAACGAATGGCCCTTCTTCAAGGTGCAGTTCAACTATGAATTTTTCGAGTGCGGTGGGGTGCAATCCATCAATTCACGGACCCGCACTGGGGTCATTCATTTGACGGACAGCGACGACATGCCCAACGGCCAAATCAACGGCAGCGACTTCCTCCTCGTCGAGGTGGAAGACCCCATCCTCGACACGTGGGAGCCGTTCTATGCAGGTTGGGACGCCACGGGCTTCAATGGCAACGGCGGGGTGGGCATTCACCATCCCTCTGGCGACCGCAAGAAGATTTCGACCTACACCAATTCCCTGATCAACAGCAATGCTTACGCCATTGGGGCGCATTGGCGCGTGCAATGGGCGGCCACCCAAACCAACCACGGTGTGACCGAAGGCGGGTCGTCAGGTTCGCCCATTTTTGAGGAAAACCACCGGATTCTGGGCACGCTTAGCGGCGGGGCTTCGTTTTGCGACAGCCCTTATTCGCCAGATTACTACGGCAAGATGAGCTACCACTGGGACGGGGCCAACCCCATTCCAACCTCCATGCGTTTGAAGGCTTTCCTCGACCCCGCAGGCACAGGCGAAGAACTCATGGACGGCAGCTACGTCCAAGAAGATGGAGACGGCAATGTGTCTTGCGAGATGTACACGTCATGCGACGCGTCCAAGGTGGAGGACCGTTTCCTGTCAGGCTTGACGGTGGTGCCCAATCCTTCCAAGGGTGTGGTGACCATCACGATGCCTGCAGGATTCGAATTGCGCCGTGTGCAATGGTTCGACGCGACGGGGCGTGAACTCGGTTCGGAATTCAGCACAGGGTTGAGCCGTGAGCTGGACCTCTCCGCATGGGGAACAGGTGTGCGCTACCTGACCGTCACCACAGTCGACGGCTGGACCACCACACGCCGCATCGTCGTTCAATAAAAAAAGAGGGGTGCGGCCTCAGCGAAGCCACGTCAGCTGATTCCGCTTGACCTTGGTTTTGAAGGCCCCAAACATCACAGTGATCAGGTCGCCCTTGACTTCGACCACATCGCCGCGCTCTTGACCTGAACGAAGCCGCACCAGAGAGCCGACCACGATCTTGTCGGACTGGTGGTTGGGGCGACGCTTGGCTTGCGCCTTGTTTTTGGCTTTGCCGCGTTGGGCTTGTTCTTCCTGGCGGGCCTTCTCCTTCGCGAGGTAGGTTTTGACTTCTTCGAGCAGGCCTTTGTTGGGCTTTCCGGATTGAAACCGGTCGACAAACTGCGTGAGTTTGGTGCTGCGTACGCGTGCGGTGTTGAGGGCGTCGAATTGCGCGTTCAAGTTGCGCTCCTTGTCCTCCATGGCTTCTTTCAACCGCTCGGCCTCCGCAATGGCTTTCTCTGCTTCAAGTTCCGCCCGGAGCTGTTTGTTGGTGAGTTTGGCCAACTTCGACTTTTCCTTGTGGAGGTCGCCCAACAGGCCATCGAGTTCCACGCGACGTTTGTCCAGTTTTCCTTTGGCGCGCTCGATCAGTTTGCCGCCGATGCCATTGATTTCGGCCACTTCAAAGGTGAAGGAGGACCCAGGTTGTCCGACCTCCAATTGATACATGGGGGCCAAGGATTCACGGTTGAACAGCATGCTTCCATTGAAGGCTTCAGGCAACTTCGCGGCTCGTGTTTTGATGTTGGCGTAGTGGGTGGTGATCACCCCAAAAGAGCCACGGTCGTACAACTCTTCGAAGAACACCTCTGCCAGAGCGCCCCCGAGTTCAGGGTCAGAGCCCGTGCCAAACTCGTCGAGCAGCATCAAACTGGACGCGTCGGCGACATCCAAGAAGTGCCGCATTCTGCCCAGTCGGTAGCTGTACGTGGAGAGTTGGTTTTCTATGCTCTGGTGGTCGCCAATGTCGGGGAGGATGGCACTGAAAATGCCCACCTCAGAGGCGTTGTGGCACGGGACGAGCAACCCGCTCTGGATCATCATTTGAAGCAACCCGACCGTTTTCATCGTGATGCTCTTTCCGCCGGCATTGGGCCCGCTGATGACCAGCATGCGTTGCTTGCGATGAAGTTCGACATGCTGAGGCAACGTTTCCTTTCCAGCCAATTTGTTGGTGAGCTGAAGGAGGGGGTGAAAAGCCGAAAGCAAGTGAAGGCCAGGCTTTTTTCGAATCTGTGGCAGGCTGCCATCGAGCTTGCTTGCAAGGCGTGCCCGGGTGGCGATCCAGTCGAGTTCAGTCAGTCCGCGCTGGTAGCCCTTGATGGCAGGAAGGTGCCTACGGATGTTTCGCGTCAATTCCCGAAGGATGTTGCGAATTTCCTTGCGCTCGTCGTCCCGAAGCATTTCGAGCTCGTGGTTCAGAGGGATGCATGCCCCAGGTTCGATGAAGGTCACCGACCCGGTGTTGGAAGAGCCGAGGGCGGCACCGCTGACTTGCCGCTTGTAGCTGCTGATCACCGCCAGAGCCCGGCGTTCTTGGACAAACCCTTCTCGGATGTCGGCCAGATAGCCGCGATCTTGCACAGACTTCATCGCCCGGAGGAAGGCGCGGTTGATTTTGCGCCGCACCATCGTCATGTCACCGCGAATCTGGGACAGCTCCGGGGAGGCGTCGTCGCGGATGTTGCCCTTGGCGTCAAACACTGCGTCGATGGCCTCGATGAGCTCGGTGTTGGGTTCTTGGCCTTCCAAAACCGCTTCGAGACGGGGCCAGGGATCGTCGCTCTGGGCGAGCACCTCCAACACGGTGTTCATGATGCGCGAGGCGGTGGAGATGCGGCGGAAACCCGCTTCGTCGAGGACGCTGTCACGCACGGACAGCAATTTGATTTCTCGGCCCAGCTCGTCGAACTCGAGCAAGGGAAACCCATGTCCACCCGAGCGAATGCGGCGCATTTCGTCGGTTTCCTGCAAACGGCGCAGCACCCAAATGCGGTCCTTGCTCGGCACGAGGCTTTCGGCGCGTTTCTCGCTGGACGGACACCCCGCCAGCTCGGCGAGCATGGCTTGGATCACATCGAATTCCAGGTCCTCGGCGACGCGGGCGTCAAAATGGTCAATGGGGGCGCCGTGCTTCATCGGGGCAAGGGCGTTCCTTGAAGCCTTTTCACTTCACGTTCCACGTACGCCACGGCGGCAGACAACACGTCAGCGCGGTCCTTGGCTTCGTAGGAAAACCACGCGGTTTGCGGGTTCTTTTTGAACCAAGTCATTTGACGTTTGGCAAACTGCCGGGTGCGGGTGATCACGAGTTCTACAGCTTCTTCGAGCGGCAACGTGCCGTCGAGATGTTGAAACAACTCTTTGTAGCCGACCGTGTTCAACGCATTGGTGTCGCGGTGGGACAGAAGGGCACGTGTTTCGTCAAGCCAGCCGGCGTTCATCATGACGCGGGCACGGCGGGCGATGCGCTCGCGGAGTTCGGCGCGGTCAGGGTCGAGGCCGACTGAAACCACATGCCAAGGGCGATGCTTGACCACGCCTGAGTGGAAGCTCGAGAAGGGACGGCCGGAAACAAGGCACACTTCCAAGGCACGGACCACACGCTGAGGGTTGGAGGTGTCCATCACTGCCACGTGCTTGGGGTCAAGCTTTTCCAACCGGGCCACCAGGGGCGCGAGGCCTTCGCGTTTGACTTGGTCGTTGAGTTGGGCGCGCAGGGTGGTGTCTGCCGGCAAGGCGTCGAGGCCTTGAAGCGCCGCCTTGACGTACATGCCCGAGCCTCCAGCGAGGATGGCTGAGCCGTGTGCCGTGCACAAATTGGAAAGCAAAGGCACGGCGTCTTCTTCAAAGGTTCCTGCACTGTACAGTTCCACGGGGTCGAGAAAGTCGACGAGGTGGTGAGGAGCTGCAGAGCGCTCTTCGGCAGTGGGTTGGGCGGTGCCAATGGGCATGCCACGAAAGACCTGTCGGGCGTCGGCGTTGACGATTTCAGTGCCGAGGGCCTGCGCAAGCGCAATGGCGAGCTCCGTCTTTCCGGACGCTGTGGGGCCCACGACGGACACCACCACACCCGGTTGCAAAGCCTCGCGTTGCGCCATCAATCAAATCAGATCGTCCAGGTCGTCGATGGAGAGGTGTTCCCCGCCGCCGAAGTCGTCCTCCTCGTCGTCCCCGTCGAGGTAGGCGTCGAGCTCGGGGTCGCCCGTACGGTAGGGAGCGTTGTCCTCAGGTTCGCTGGGAAGGTCCATGCCTTCAAGGAGGTCACCGTCCTTGCTGTCGAAGGCCGGGGGCGTGCCAAACTCGTGACACAGGGCAGGGTAGGCGCCGTCTGGTTTGGCGTCTTCCAAGGTGAGGGGCTCGACGTAAAAGCACCACATGCGCAGGAAGTCGTAGACGTAAATGGCGCGGTGCCCGAGCTCGGGAATGAGGTGGCCCACGGTGCTTTCGTTCATGGCGTCCTCAGGCTTGGCCCCGTCTTCCGCCATGGGGTCGCTCATGTCGAGAAGTGAAAACTCCTTGCCACGGCTCCAAGATTCGTCGCTTTGGAAGAACGAGGCGAGTTCTCCAGCCTCCCAGCCAAAGGCATCCAGCACCGCAAAATGCAGGTGCATCAAGGGCGCATCGGTGGCGATTTCGATGTCGCGGAACACGTCGTCTTCGGTGTCAAGAATGACACGCAAGCGCATGATTTGACTCATGAAACGAAGGTACACCTCCTGTGGAGTAGTTTTGCGAACGATTCAGCCCAAAATTCCACCCATGCTCATCCGCATTTTCAAGATTCTCGTTGCCGCCGCATCTGTCGCCTACACGGTGTTGTTGTACACCCAAGGCAGCTGGGGTGCCGCCATTGGCATGACCCTGTTGTCGATCGTGGTGGTGTTGGCCAACCTGCGCAGCGTGCGTTTGGTCTTTGCCTTTGCGAATCTCCGCATGCAACGGATGGAAGAGGCGGTCAAGTGGCTGAAGCGCATCCAAACGTCTCAACTTTGGCCTGGCCAGCGCGGGTACTACCACTTCTTGTTGGGCAGTGTGACGATGCAGCACAACCTCAACGAGGCCGAGTCGCATTTGCGGAAGGCGCTCAATTTGGGGTTGAAGCAAGACCACGACAAAGCCGCGGTCAAGTTGAACCTCGCCGTATGCATGAGCGCCAAGCAAGACCGAAAGAAGGCCATGATCATGATTCAAGAAGCCAAGCGTCTCGACACCAAGGGGATGTTGAAGAACGACATCAAGCAGGTGGAGGCCATGATCAAGAACCCGCGCGTGGTGCAGCGCGGCCGTCGCTGATTCAACGCGACAGCAGCGCTTCGAGGTCGTTTTCGAGCCGGGCGTTGGCCATGAAATTCCGTTCCAAGTCTTCCGCAAAGGGGAAGGCGGTGTCCAAACTCGCGGTGCGTGCCACCGGCGCGTCGAGGTGCTCGAAGCAGCACTCGTGGATGCGCGAGCTGATTTCAGCCCCGATGCCTCCGGTCATGGTGTCCTCGTGCAGGACCAGGGCCTTGCCGGTTTTTTGGACGCTGGCCATCACGAGGGCTTCGTCCCATGGCAAGAGGGTCCGCAAGTCAATCAACTCCACGTTCCATTCCGGATGGGCGTCGAGCACCTGCTCCGCCCACTGCACGCCGAGTCCGTAGGTGACGATGGTCGCATCCTCCCCGGCACGCACGGTGCGTCCCACGCCAAACTCCAGCAGGTAGTCCTCCTCCGCCACGGGCCCGGTCAGGCTCCGGTAGAGGTACTTGTGTTCAAAGAACAGAACGGGGTTGGGATCGTCGATGGCCATGCGCAGCAAGCCTTTGGCGTCTGCGGGCGTAGAAGGGTAGGCGATTTTGAGGCCCGGCACGTGGAAGAACCACGCTTCGGTGCTCTGGCTGTGGTAGGGGCCTGCGCCCACGCCGCCCCCTGTCGGCATCCGCACGACAACGTCCGCAGCCTGTCCCCAACGCCAGTGGATCTTGGCGAGGTTGTTGACGATTTGGTTGAAACCGCAGGTAACGAAGTCGCTGAACTGCATCTCCACCATGGCCTTCTTGCCGGCAATCGAGAGTCCGAGTCCGGCGCCGACGATGGCCGATTCGCACAGCGGGGTGTTGCGCACACGCTCCTCTCCGAAGGCGTCCACAAACCCATCTGTCACTTTGAAGACACCGCCGTACGGGCCGATGTCTTGGCCCATCAGCACAAGACCGGGATGTTTCTCCATGCTCGTGCGAAGCCCCTCGGTGATGGCGTCGATGAACCGCATTTCACGGTCCCCTCCGTCCGGGACTTCTTGGAGCCCTTGGGGCGTTCCCGGGGCATAACGATCGTCGAGTTCTTCCGTGGTGTCTGCTTCGATGGCAGGTTGTGCAGCGGCGCCTTTCAGCCCTTGGTCAATGAGGGACTTGAACTCCGCCCGGAAGGCTTTTTCTTGGGTGTCGTTAAGCACTCCTTGCGCCATGAGGTGGTCGCGCAAACGCTCCACCGGATCGACTTTGCTCCACGTGTCGACCAAGCCTTCTGGGTAGTACTTCGTGCCTGACGCCTCCTCGTGACCTCGGATTCGGAACGTTTTGAATTCAAGGATGATAGGTCGTGGTTTTTCACGCAAAGATTCAACCGCGTTCTTCACCTTGTGGTACACGTCGAACAGGTCGTTTCCGTCCACCTGAATGGCGTCCTCTTCAGGGATGCCGTACCCCATGGCTTTGTCGGTGAAGTGGGCACAACGGAACTGTTGTTCGCTCGGGGTGGACAGGCCCCAGGCGTTGTTTTCAATCCCGATGATGACGGGCAATTGCCACACGGCTGCGACGTTGACCGCTTCGTGAAAGTCTCCTTCAGAAGCACCACCGTCCCCGGTGAACACGAAGGAGCATCCTCCTGTTCCGTCGATCTTTTCCGAGAGCGCCACACCGTCCGCCAATCCGAGTTGAGGCCCCAAGTGGCTGATCATGCCCACAATCTTGTGCTCGGGGCTTCCAAAGTGAAAGCTGCGGTCCCTGCCCTTGGTGAACCCATGGTCCTTGCCTTGGAATTGCGAGAAGAGGCGGTCGAGGGGGACGTTGCGCGTGGTGAAGATGCCCAAGTTGCGGTGCATCGGGAAGATGAACTTGTCCTCGGGCATGGCGGCTGCGACGCCCACCGAGATGGCCTCTTGGCCCATGCCGCTGAACCACTTGCTGATTTTGCCCTGACGCAGCTGGGACATCATTTTCTCCTCAATCATGCGGGGCAGCAACAGCTTGCCGTACAGCGCGATCTGATCGTCCTTGCTGAGGCTTCCAGCCTCAAAGCGTAAGGGGTTGTGCGGGAACATTTCCGACATGGCACACGAAGGTAGGTGGAGTGGGTACCTTCGCATTCAACACATGGACGCATCTTCTTCACAAATCCAGGTTCGGGTTCTGCCCGAGGAGGTGGCTCAGCCCGAGGTGGTGAGGACGGCTGTCGAACGCCAGTTGCGCAAAGAGCGTCGTCCGGCTTTGGACGCGGGCACGGAATTGCACATCCTCCGCCAAAGCTGGGATGCACGAAAGCGCCCGGTCCGGGTGCAACTGCTGGTGGGGTGGAACGAAGGCGCCCGCAAAGCCCAAATCCAGCCTTGGGCTTGGCCTCAAGTGGAAGCCAATGCCAAAGAAGTCATCGTCGTGGGCGCGGGTCCGGCAGGCTTGTACGCCGCATTGGAATGCTTGCGGCATGGGGTGCGCCCCATCGTACTGGAGCGCGGGAAGGACGTGCGTTCGCGGCGACGTGATTTGGCCAAGCTCAACCGAGAACACGAGGTGAACCCCGAATCGAACTACTGCTTCGGCGAAGGGGGCGCAGGCACCTACAGCGACGGCAAGTTGTACACCCGAAGCAAGAAGCGGGGCGACATCCGCGAAGCCTTGGAATGGATGGTGGTGCACGGAGCGGATCCCCACATTTTGGTGCAAGCCCATCCGCACATCGGAACCAACCGGCTTCCCGCCGTGGTGACCGCGATGCGGGAGACCATTGAATGCGCAGGCGGAGAGGTGCGGTTCAACACCAAGGTGGTGGACCTGCTCGAATCGCAGGGCACGTGTGTGGGGGTGGCGGCCGTGACTTTGGACGACGGAACGCGCCAAGAGGTCCGGGGCGAGGCGGTCATACTGGCCACAGGCCACAGCGCCAGAGACATGTTTGAGTTGATGCACGCCAAGGGGCTTGAGGTGGAGGCCAAACCTTTTGCCATGGGCGTGCGTGTGGAACATCCCCAAGGGTGGGTGAACGAGGTGCAATACCATGGGGAAGTGGTGGAGGACCGTTTGCCTCCTGCGAGCTACAGCCTCGTGTGCCAAGTCGAGGGTCGAGGGGTGCACAGTTTCTGCATGTGTCCTGGCGGCATTGTGGCGCCATGCGCCACCAGTCCCGGTGAAATTGTGACCAACGGATGGTCGCCTTCCAAGAGGAACAACCCCTACGCCAATTCGGGCATGGTGGTCCAGGTGGGGCCGGAGGATTGGGAGCCGTTGGGCTTTGAAGGTCCCTTGGGTGGATTGCGCTTTCAAGAAAGCGTGGAGCGCGGGTGTTGGGAAGCTGCGGGAAAAACCCAGGCCGCCCCGGCGCAGCGGTTGACCGATTTCGTGGCGGGACGCCCGTCATCCGACGTTCCGTCCACGTCTTATTTGCCAGGGGTGGTGCCCGCCAGATTGGATCAGGTGTTGCCCGCTGTGGTTGCCTCGAGCCTTCGGGAGGGATTCCACACGTTCAACCGGAAGATGAAGGGCTTCGTTCACCACGATGCGGTGGTGATGGGGCCGGAATCGCGCACGAGCAGTCCCGTCCGAATCCCAAGAGACCCGGACACTTTGCAGCATCCAGGTCTCCGTCGTTTCTATCCCACCGGCGAGGGAGGAGGATATGCCGGTGGCATCCTTTCCGCAGCCATGGATGGCCGCAAGGCGGCACGGGCTGCAGTGGGACTGATTGGTTAAGTGTCTCGTTGAGGTTCCGCCTTAGCGCGCGGAAGCCAATGCGTTGTTGCGTTCGTTCAAGGTGGTCCGTGCATCTGCGATGCTCGTCTGGTTGCCGTCGATTTCGGCGACGAGGAAGGCGTCTGAGAAGCCCAAGCTCACAGCAGACTTCAAGTGCTCACGGGCCGTTTGCTCGGCACCCACACCAGCGGTCAAGTAGCGGTGCGTGCCGTCGGCCTCGAGGCGCTGTTCGATTTGTCCCATCTGGAGGAAGGCATTCAGCACTTCCACAGGGACCCCCGCGGTGTAGCGTCCAAGCTGGACGTGGAACTTGACTTCCACCATGTGGTAGGTTTCTTCGGCTTCACGCACCGCTTCCTGACGAAGGGCTTCCAAGCGGGCCGCCTCTTCGAGGGTGATGCGTTCCCCTTTGTGATAGGCCGTGACAAACGCATCGCTGTGGTCGGCTGCCTTGGCGGCACCCAAGGCACTGCGGGCCTCGCTCAAGCGCTCGTACGCGGTTCCCACGTGGAGGGTCAAACCGTGATCTCCCGCCACGGCTTCGACCCGGTCGTGCGTGTATCCGTCCGTGGAAGGGGCAAACGCTGCGAGGTAGGCACCGTACTGGATGCGGTACGAGATCTCTGGGTTGTACACTTTTTCGCGCAAATCGTAGAGCATCTCTTGCTCCGTGATGGCGGCGGTGTTTCCTGTGGACTGGAGCATCTGCGCCATTTGGGCAGCGTTCAACTCAGAAATGACCGTGGCACTGTCCTGGGCAAACGTGGTGGGGTCGCCTTTTTCAGGCGCGTACAACGCCTTCCACTCCGCGAGTGAAATGCTCACGCCCTGGTCGTTGACGAGCAAGTCGGGGCTGTTGATTTCAGCGTCGCGGTGATCGGGAACGCCGTCCAAATCGGTGTCCACAGCGCAGCCGTGCTTGTCGACGATGGCGCCGGGTTCTGTGCCGCCACACAAGTCCTTGACGTCTTTCACACCATCGCCGTCGGCGTCGTCACCGAGGGCCAGGAACTCGTCAGGGAGCAATGTCTTGAGGTAGGTTTTGCCTCGGCCCAATTGAAAGCCAATGCCGGCTTGGGCGGTGGTCCATCCTTGACCGCCACCGGGAAGGGTGGTGATGGCCACGGTGGCGTGAAGGCGGCGGGTCAATTGCAAGTCCACTCCGGCACGCAAGGGCGTGGCCATGTGGCTGGTGCGATCCAACATGGTCTCGTAGACGTTGTCTCGCGTCAAAGGCTCAGGCATGTCCACGTCTGGCATGGGGATGGGCTGCTCCATGGCGTAGAGCAATCCGTCGTTCCACAGGTGGTACGTTTCGCCATCGGTTGTTTGGGCGTCGAGGTGACGTGTGGTGGTCTTCCAGCTCAATCCCACACCTGCCCACGGACGAATGGCGTGATGTTCTGGCGACAACGGCGTGTAACGGATGCCGGCACCGATGCTGGACATCGTGGAACGTTGCGCTGTGATTCCTTCATCCAAGAACGCCTGGGCGCGAATGCAGTCCAAATCGACCGCAAACATGCTTCCAACAGGCTGGCTCAAGGAAGCGCCTTGGCTCAAAGCCGCATTCATGTCTTTGGTGTACGTCGTTCCGGAAAGCACGCTGACGCTGGGTTGCGCAGCCACCAAACCAGAAATGCCCATCGCGAGGATGGACACCGCCGAACGGAGCGAAGTGGGGAGTGTAAGCAGTTCCTTCATGAGAATGGAAGTAGGGTTGTGACTGCCTTACGTCCATCTCTCCAAGAAGGTTACACCAAGTCCGCGAGTTTTCTTCCGACCAGTGTGCCAATGGCGACCCCCATGCCGCCCATGCGGACCCCTGCGTAGAGGCCATCGCCCAAATCTTCAATGAGAGGACCTCTCGAGGCCCCCACGCCCAAATGCCCCTGCCATTGGAATTCAACCTCGAAGTGGGAGACGCCCGCAATGTGCTCGACCGCCCAAGCCTTCAGGCGCTCCACGCGTTCCGCTTCCGAGGAGCATGTCCAGTGCCTTCCTCCGCCAATGAGGACGCGGCCGTCCACCTCTCGGGCGTAGACGTAGCCGCGGTCGTGATGCACGGTGGAAGGGAGGTGCAAGTCAGATTGGGGCTGGCTCACCAGCACCGTGTTGGGGGCGGTTTGGACGTCCAGATCCAACAGGGCCGACGCCCATCCATTGTTTGCGACGAGCAGGTGGGGGGCTTGGATCTGCCCCTCAGCGGTTTCGATCGTCCAGCAGCCCTGCCCATGGGTGAGGTTGGTGACTTCATGGCCGGTGAGCAGGCCAATGTTCTCGCGGTGGAGCTGCTCGCGCAAGGTGCTGGCCAAACAAGACGTGTCGATCGCACCTTCAAGCGGGCTGGCAATGACGCCTTCGAGGCCGGTCAGGCCCGCATCACCTGCCTTCACATCGGTGGTGAACGGCTCGGTGCCCAACGTGTCGCAAAGGGCTTCGTTGAGTCTTGGGAGTGCATCTCGGCAGGCTGCCAAAAGGGCAGGGTCGCTGAATGCTTCCACGGCGCCGCAGTCGCGGTAGCCGAGGGCGTGGTCTCCCCACGTTTGACGCAGGGCTTGCAAACCGTCCCATCGCATTTTCACAAGCGCCACCGTGGCCTCTGCGCCTAGCTGTTGCCAGTCCTCGAGCAGTTCAGAAGGGCTGCCAAAACAGGCAAAGCCCGCATTTCTCGTGGTGGCGCCCCCCACGGTGGCCCGGTCGACGATCAACATGCGCCAATCGGGATGGCGCTGGCGCAAGCGCAGCGCAGCACTCATGCCCACAAGCCCGCCTCCGACGACCACGGCATCGAGGTCTTGGAGCCAACCCTTTGTCTCCCAGTAACTGAAACCCGAGGGGGCTTCTGGATGATTTGGGCGTAATCCCTTATTTTTCGGCTGACCTGACATGATGCAAACCTACGTGACACCCCTTACCATGAAGCGCCCCTTTTTCAAGCATGCATGGCTTGTGCTTTTTCTGCTGACGAGTTCGTCGTGGGCCTTGGCGCAATCAGGTTCGCTCGTGGTGAGTGGAAGCCTGAAGCATGAGGAGACCAAAGAGCGTCTCGACAACGTCACGGTGTCTGTCCTTCGAGGCGGGGAGGCCTTCGACGAAATTGAGGTGGACCGCAACGGCAAGTACTTTCTCGATCTGCCTTTGCGTCACGATTACGT
This sequence comes from uncultured Comamonadaceae bacterium, assembly GCA_964527895.1. Taxonomy (GTDB): domain Bacteria; phylum Bacteroidota; class Bacteroidia; order Flavobacteriales_D; family Sanyastnellaceae; genus UBA11663. The sequence goes on from CAZGQI010000016.1 coordinate 36,664, forward strand.
GATTGTGTTCAGCGCCGAAGGCCTCGTGGCCAAGCGGGTGGCCATCAACAGTGCCAGCACCCCTGAGGGAGAGTTGCCCGATGGGTTCATGTTCGACTTGGACATGTCCTTGTTTGACATGATCGAGGGATTCGACGAGGGCATCATGGAGACACCCATTGGCATCGCGGCGTTTGACGAGCGCAGTGGCCGAATTCAGTTCGATTTGGACCACACCAACGACATGCGTCGTCGCATCGACGATGAGTTGGACCGCCTGGCCGATTTGGCCGATGACTTGGAGCGTGCCCAAATGCGCTACGACAACGCCATGGAAGACGGCGAGCGGGCAGAGGCGCGTTCGCGTTGGGAAGACGCCCGTGATGAATATGAGAAAGCGCTGAAGTTCAAACCCGGCGATGCGGCAGCCCAGTCCGGGTTGGACCGCATGAATGCAGAGCTCGACGCCATTCGCCAGGCTGAAGAGGCAGAAGCTGCTGCCGCCGAGGCCGCTGCTGCTGCGGAAGCTGCCGATGCAGCCGCTGAGGAAGAGGCGCGACGGGCAGAGGAACAAGCTGTACGCGATGCTGCGGACCGGGCCGCGCAAGAAGCACAAGCGGCTGCCGAGGCTGCCCAAGCCGCGGAGGCTGCGGAAGCCGCTGCTTCGGAAGCGGAGCGTCGCGCTGCGGAAGCGGCAGAACGTCAAGCGGCAGAGGACGCTGCGGCCGCGCAGGAAGCGCAAGCAGAAGCGGACCGTCAAGCGTCTGAGGAGGAAGCAGCGGCAGCAGAAAGACAGGCCCAGCGTGCTGCGGACGCAGAAGCACGGCAAGCTCAATTGGATGCGGATGCCGCAGCGCAGCAGGCCGCGTTGGACGCCGATCGTGAAGCCCGTGAATCGCGCCAACGCGAGTGGGAAGCAGAGCAAGCGGCACGTGAAGCTGCGAAGCAAGAGCGCCGCGCCCAGGCCAAGGCACGGGCTCAGAATGTCTCTCAGCGCGCGGGCCAGGCAGAAGACGAAGCCGAGGCGTACTACCGTCAGGCTTTGGTTTCAGAGCGGCTTGCGATGGCTGCAGAAGTGGAAGACGTCAAGGATGACGCCTTCATGAAGGCCGCCCGGTGGAGTGCTGAGGCCGAGGACCGGGCGCGTGATGCCCGTCGTGAGGTGCTTGCGTTGGATGACGGTCGGAGAGGCAGCACAGGGCGTGACGTTCAAGGTCCCTACGCAGGAAAAGAGGAGGAGCACCGCGCCATGCGTGCCGCCAACTTGGCAGAAGTCGAGGCACTGAAGGCCTCGAATGAAGCCCTGCAAGCGGGAAGCGCTGCTCGGCTCAAAAACCAAGGCCAAGAGGCCATGCTTGACGCCGACATCATGGTGGAGTCTTCCAAAGAGCGCGGCTTGCCTGTGTCCTTGTCGCCCGAGGACCGCGACATCCCACAAGGGGTGCAAGAAACCAGCTACGACATTCAAAATGGCTTGGTCATCATGCGCACCGTGCGTTCAGGCGATGTGGTGAAGCGCTACCGAAAAGTGGTGATGAAGACAGGGACGTACTATTTCTGCGGCGACAGGAGCATCACGGAGACCCGTTGGGATTTGGAAACCAACCTGTCCTACGACTGATTCATGGGGCTGGCACGCAAAGCCATCCTGTACACGCTCCTG